>NZ_JBXWOK010000008.1:0-194565 GCF_059610845.1 Ruegeria sp. CDSC021 | reverse complement strand
GATCAGACATGTTCACCGCTCGTTTTTGAACCGTGAATCACGCCGCAAAACGGAAATCAATGGGTCCTGACCCTAGAACTCTTGGGATGGACGACTAATACCTACTGTGATCCTATGCTGTCGCAGTTCATGGGCATTCAATGCGATCAGCTTCGTATATTGTAGGTATTTTGGTAGCCATTGCCGCCAGCATTGGCCTTTATTTGGTTTCTTACCAGTACTTCGTTTCGGAGGAGCTTTCGAAAGCTCAGGGCCGGCTCTCTCTCTACCAAAGCTCGGTAAACAGCGAACTCGAACGATTTTCCCACCTCACCTATGTGCTGTCACAGGATTCCTTTGTAATTGGAACAGCCGAAGGAGACGGCACCGGAGCTTTAAACCGACGCCTTGAGGATTTTGCGGAGCGGGCGGAGCTGGATGCTATCTACCTGATGGACGAAGACGGGATCACGATTTCCGCATCGAACTACCGCGACACAGGGAGCTTTGTTGGCCAGAACTACGCTTTCCGCCCATATTTCCAAAGTGCCATTTCTGGTAAACAGGGCCGCTTCTATGCCATCGGGGCGACGACTGGTCTGCCAGGATACTTCATCGCCAACGCAGTGCTTGACGACCAGGGAGATTCAACTGGTGTCATAGCGATTAAGATCGATTTCTCTAATCTTCAGGATAGTTGGAAAAACTCGGGCGAACAGGTTCTTTTGGCCAATGAAGACGGTGTCATTCTGCTTTCTTCGAACTCGGATTGGCAATATCGCGCGTTGACGCCATTGTCAGAACCACAGCGAGAGCGAATTCGAAACGCCCGGCAGTTTCCGGGGCAAGCCTTAGATGCGTTGGATTGGGTTGAGTTGCCAGGAGATCAGGCCAGAATTGCGGGGACGAAGCGCTTGCATCTTGCAGCAACGGATTTGCCTCATGGCTGGTCGCTTCACTATTTTGCAAGTGACGATCAGGCTGTAGCGCGCAGTTGGCTTGTAACTGCAGTTTTTGTCCTCTTGGCGGGGCTCACATTTATCTACTTCCAGATACAACGTGCGAGACGCGTCAGCGCTGCTTTGGCGCGGTCCGAAGAGGAAGAAGCAATGCTGCGCGAAGCAAATGAAAGGCTTGCCATCGAAATCGACGACCGCAAGACAGCCGAGCGGAGCCTCAGACGCACCCAGGGCGAGTTGGAGCGCGCAAGCCGACTGGCCGCTCTTGGGCAACTATCCGCGTCGGTCACGCATGAGCTGGGCCAGCCCATCGCGGCGATGCGCAATCATCTGGTGGCTGCAGAGATTTCATCTTCCGGGGAAACCAAGCTGCCACAAAAAATCGGCAGCCTGGTTGACAGGATGGAAGGGATCACACGCCAATTACGGTTTTTTGCACGGTCGGAGAGTGAGGCGTTCGACGACGTAGACTTACGCACTTCGGTTAATGCCGCGTTGGCTCTGGTTGCCCCAAACATCGAACAGGGCAAGGTGAAAATCTCAATTGATGCGTCGACTGGTCCGGCGTTTATCCGGGGCAGTGCCCTGCGGATCGAACAGGTCATCACAAATCTTTTGCGCAATGCCATAGATGCTACGGATGAAGCGGATGCGCCTGAAATCCATATCGCTGTCATGGCTTCTGATGATGAGGTCGTGTTGGAAATTCAGGACAACGGTCACGGGTTGGGCGAGGCAACGCTGGCAGAGTTGCAAGAGCCATTTGTAACCACAAGAGAGAGCGGGAGAGGCATGGGCTTGGGACTGGCCATTTCCACCAGCATTGTCAAAGATCACGATGGCACAATGACGGCCCGAAATCGAAATGGCGGCGGAACAATTTTCCGTGTCACCTTCCCGATAGCCTCAAATACTGAAGAAACGGACGAATGAACCTGCAGCAACCCTTCAAAGTTCTGGTCGTTGATGATGACAAATCGATGCGACAATCTCTTGTCGAGTTGCTTGAAGCCGCCGACTGGTCTGTCAACGCCTTGCCACGCGCGACCCAGGTGACGGAGCATCTGGCCAACGCCTCGCCCGATGTCATTTTATCCGATGTGCGTATGCCCGGCATGTCGGGCCTTGAATTGCTGGCCAGCCTGGACAGGCATGTGGCGCCTCCGGTGGTATTGATTTCGGCACATGGTGATATCCCGATGGCGGTTCAGGCCATACAGGACGGGGCATATGGGTTCATCGAAAAGCCATATGAACCACGGCGATTGCTTACGGTGCTGAGGCACGCGGCCGAACAATACCGAATGCGAAGAAGTAATGCCCGCCTCAAAGACCGTCTGTTCAAACTGTCAGGCCTTGACCGCATCCTGCTGGGCCAAACGGACGCCATTACAGACTTGCGACAAGAAGTACTTGATCTTGCTGATACGTCGGTTGCGGTTTTGTTGCAGGGAGATACGGGCACCGGGAAAGAGCTGGTTGCTCATGCTTTACATGATTTGGGCCGCTCGCCGGAGGCACCGTTTCTGGCGCTGAATTGCGCCGCATTGTCGGCCGATACATTTGAAGCGGAAATGTTCGGCGTCGCGGATGAATCCGACGGAAGGCTTGGGGCGGCATCGGGTGGGACCTTGTTTCTGGATGAAATCTGCTCGTGCCCACCAGCGGCGCAGGCCAAGCTGTTAAGGGTCATCGAAGATCAACAAGTGCTGCCGGTGGGGGCGGTGTCGCCGGTGCCGGTAAGCTTCAGGGTCGTGTCAGCAACCAACGAAGACGTTGTACTGGCGGCCGAGGAAGGCCGCCTGCGTCAGGACCTTTTGTTTCGATTGAATACTGTCGTCCTGTCCTTACCCCCGCTTAGACAAAGACGGGATGATCTGGTTCTGTTGGCAACGCATTTCTTAAACGAATACGCGCAGGTTTATGAGATAGACGTACCAGAACTTGATCAGGACGATTTGGCGGCTCTGCTTGCACATGACTGGCCCGGCAATGTGCGTGAATTGCGCCATGTCTGCGAACGGCGCATTTTGGCGGCCCGACGCGGAGGCGGTTCGGTGGCGCAGGCTATCCAAAGCGATCAGCACTTCGACGAAGTGCCGGATACCCTGCGCGATGCCGTTGCCGCATTTGAACGCGAGCTCATAGGCAAAGCCATCAAGGCGCATAAAGGCCGCATGGATGCCGCCGCCGAAGCGCTTGGGATTGGCCGCCGGACGCTCAACGAAAAGATCGTCAAACTTGGTCTCGATAAAGAGGCTCTGTTGTAGGCGAAAACAGCTCTGCGGAAATCCGCAGGGCGCCTGGGAAAACGCGCGCATTTTCCTTCATAGTCAGGACGCCGCGCATTCTGAATACTCCGCCCAAACGAATTGCATGATCTGGGAGGAGCCACTATGCGCAAACACCTTAACCGGGCGGCCATTGCCGCCTTGTCGCTGACCGTTGCATCCGAAGCACTGGCTGTCGAATGGAACGTATCCCTGTGGGGCAAGCGCCGTGCTTTCACAGAGCATGTCGAAAAGCTGGCTGAACTGGTGAACGAAAAGACCAACGGTGAGTTTACCCTGAACATCAGTTATGGTGGCCTGTCGAAGAACAAAGAAAACCTCGATGGGATTTCGATTGGCGCGTTTGAAATGGCCCAGTTCTGCGCTGGCTATCACCGCGACAAGAACCCCTCGATCACTGTCTTGGAACTGCCGTTTCTGGGCGTGACATCCCTTGAACAGGAAGTCGACTTGTCGATGGCTGTTTATCAACACCCGGCAGTCGTCGAGGATTTGGCACGCTGGGACGCGACTCTGCTGATGCCGTCGCCGCTACCGCAGTACAACCTTGTCGGGGTAGGTGACGCGCCGAAATCTCTGGCCGATTTTGAAGGTCTGAGTGTGCGCGCCACCGGCGGTATCGGTAAAGCGATGGAGACGGTCGGCGCAGTTCCGACTTCGATGTCCGCATCCGAAGTACGTCAGGCAATGGACAGCGGCATCGTCAAAGCCGTCAGCTTTGCACCACACGCCCATATGTCCTTTGGCACTATTGAAAACGGTACGTGGTGGACGACGAACCTGAACCCCGGAACCGTCAACTGCCCGGTCGTCGTGAATACTCTGGCACTGGAAGATCTGTCCGATGAACATCGTAAAGCTCTGCTGGGGTCGATAGACGAAGCGCTGGATCACTACGTTTCCCAATACCAAACCAAAACGATGGAAGCTTGGGGCCCCGAGCTGGATCAACGCGGCATCGAACGGGTCACATTCAGCGATGAAGAAATCGCGGCATTCAAAGAGGCCGCCGCCGCACCCGCAGCAGAAGCCTGGATTGCGGAAAACACCGAACGCGGTCTTCCGGCGCAAGAGCTCTATGACCTCGTGACCGGCAAGATCGCCAACGGTAGCTAATCCACTCACCACCCGGCGTCGGCCAAGCTGGCGTCGGGTGCCTTTTCCTCTGATAGCGGAGCACAACGATGGCCGGGTCATCCTTGGTGCTGTCCGACGACAGCCGTCTCAGCATTCTCGATCAACATCTCTACAAACTGGAGAGCTTTCTGGCCTTGCTCAGCGGTCTTGCGGTTTTCTCTCTGATGGTAATGGCCGTTGTCTCCGTCGGTGGTCGGAATATCGCCAATGCGCCGCTTCCCGGGTATGTCGACTGGATTGAACAGGCCATGCCGTTGATTGCCTTCATGGGGATATCTTATGCGCAGCGCGATGGCGGCCACATCCGAATGGACATGTTCGTTGGTGCACTTAAAGGCCGGACGCTCTATATCGTCGAATTCGTAACAACCGCCGTCATTCTGGCGCTGATCGTCTTGCTGATCTGGGGAAGCTGGGCGCACTTCGCGCGCAGTTTCGACTATGGTGCCCCACTGTGGAGCCGCGACAGTTCCATTGACATCAGCATCCCGCTGTGGCCCGCCAAGCTGTTGGCCCCCGTCGCCTTCAGTGTGCTTTGCATAAGGCTCTTTCTGCAGCTCTGTGCCTACGGTCGTGCGATTCGCCATCCTGACCAGCCGCCTATCGCCGTCCCGTTGATTCCCGATGCCGCCACCCAGGCTGCAATGGAAGCCGAGCATGTCTCGGGCCACGACAACTGAGGTAAATTCTGATGGAACCCATTGAAATTGGTCTGATCGTCTCGGGCGGAATGCTTGTTCTTGTGGTGCTGGGTATGCGCGTGGCATTTGCTGCCGCAACGGCCGGAATGGTTGGCCTGATCTGGATCTTCTGGGCCAAGTTTGGGTACGACCCAGCGCGGTTCGGCAAGGCTGTGACTGTAGCCGTCAAAACAGCGGGGCAGGTGCCGCATTCCAAGATTTCGAGCCAGGCGCTGAGCCTTATCCCGACCTTCATCCTGATTGGCTACCTCGCCTACTACGCGGGCCTGACCAAAGCACTGTTTGAGGCCGCCAAGCGATGGCTGGCATGGGTTCCTGGCGGGCTGGCGGTGTCGACCGTCTTTGCCACCGCCGGGTTCGCTGCGGTTTCCGGAGCCTCGGTTGCCACATCCGCCGTTTTCGCCCGCATCGCCATCCCCGAGATGCTGAAGATCGGCTACGACAAGCGCTTTGCTGCAGGTGTCGTCGCTGCAGGCGGCACATTGGCGTCGCTCATCCCTCCTTCGGCCATTTTGGTCATATACGCGATTATCGTGGAACAGGACGTGGGCAAACTGCTGTTAGCCGGTTTCATTCCGGGCATGTTCTCAGCTTTGATCTATGGCTTGCTGATCATTGGCATGGCTGTTGTGATCAAAGACTTTGGTCCCGCAGTCTCAGGCTTTACATGGAAAGAGCGTTTCATGTCTCTTCCGCCCGCACTGCCTATCTTGTTTGTCGTCGTTACCATCATCTTCTTTGTCTACAACCCATTCGGAGGCGATGCTTGGGGCACGCCAACCGAGGGTGGCGCAATCGGTGCCTTCGTTGTCTTTCTGATGGCGCTTTATCAGGGCATGCGTTGGTCCGAACTTAAAGACGCGTTGCTGGAGACGGCCAAGCTAAGCGTCATGATCTTTACCATCATCTGGGGCGTGCTGGTCTATGTTCGTTTTCTGGGTTTTGCCGAACTACCCAGCGCGTTCTCCGACTGGATCACCTCGCTTGAGATGTCACCAATGCTCATTCTGATCTGTATCCTGCTGGCTTATGCTGTACTGGGCATGTTCATGGATGCGATAGGTATGCTGCTGCTGACGTTGCCCGTAGTTTACCCAGCCGTCATGGCGTTGAACGGTGGTGAAGCGGTAAGTGCGGCCGATAGTACCTTTGGAATGTCCGGCCCGATGTGTGCCATCTGGTTTGGCATTCTGGTAGTCAAAATGGCCGAGTTTTGCCTGATCACCCCACCTATCGGGCTGAATTGCTTTGTAGTGGCTGGCGTGCGTGATGACCTAAGCGTTCAGGATGTTTTTAAAGGTGTAACGCCTTTCTTTCTGGCGGATGCAGCGACGATCGCAATGCTCGTTGCGTTCCCTGCTATCGTTCTGTGGCTTCCTGGACAGGTTTGAATTACATGGGATGATTTTTGAGCGCGGTTTGCCGGTACGGCTTAGACAAAGATGCAAGATGCGTGCCATTCATGCATAAGCAACGGCGACCAAACGCATAGATAGCTGGCGTCATTATCTGTTCAGTCGTGTAAAGGCGTGTCGACTGATTTGGGCCGTCCGCATGATCAGTTATTGGGTGGGGCAGGGGATCTTTCTGCAACGGCACCGGAGCCTGTTGTGAGCCCAAAGCAGAATCTTGGGAGATAGTGGAAAGAGCACTCCGCCGTCACCACGGCGAAGTGCTGAATAGTGTGTGTCTAGCTGCCCTTCGTCGAGCGTGCGAAATCCTGTAGAACGGTAACTCACGGTCTGCGGGACGGAGCCGACTTTTGCTCACGCCGCTTTTGCTGACGCAGAAACCCTTCGCAGGCGCGACACGCCATTTGTTGCATCGCAGAGGATTCTTCGTTTGCGGTCATTCATCGGCGCAAAATTCAGCCAATTCCAAACCGCCTTTTCGCTGCAGCTGGGTCCGGCAATCGAGGAGCGGACAAATTGGACTTTCCCATTGAAAATTTGAATGTCCGCTCTGCACGGCTGAGATAATCGGGCAGTTCAAAGTTTCATAGCCATCTCATGCCAAGTCATTCCTCCATGGTCAGAAGTCGATGGCTGTAAATAGCTGTATCCAAAATTCTCGTAGAGTGGGACGTGATGCTCTTTGCACATGAGATGGATTGTGGATTTACCCATCCTTTTCATGCGCCCCACGAATTCGACCATCAATGCCCGTGATAGACCCTTGCCCTGATGCGCGGGATCAACAACAACAGACATTATTACGACATTTGGGGCGTCGGGGTCATGGCCAACAAGCTCTTTGAACTCTTCATCAGACATTTCGACTTCATGAGCACATCCGCAATTTACAAAGCCAACTATCTCGCCTTCCATCAAAAGAACTAGGAAGCCATTGGGATAGACCTCAATCCTTTTAGAAATCTTTTCGAGCGTTGCTGCTTCGTCGCCTTCGTAGGCATCAATCTCTATTTCAAAGCAGCGAGTTGCGTCGGCAGGTTTGGCGTTTCGAAATTCTCTCATGTGCCTACACTATTCGGGATGGATAGAGTTGCAACGCCGCCGTTCGTACTCATCGCAGCATTGGTTACTGAGGGCTCACTCCCTGGTTTCGCCGCCTGAAGCGCGAACTATGGCTCCTGATTTCCCAACGTCCGCGCATTGAACAATAAGACACAAGATCAAAGACTTGACCCGATCCTCCTGTGGCCGGTTTCGATCAGCCGATCACAACGGCATTGCCGCGCGAGCATCGGGCCGCGCTGAGCCCAATCTGTCTTATGCTGCAGAACAGTCGAATGTCCGCTATTCTCTCAGGCGATCATCACGGTACGCGCCATCGCAATGACCTTAAGCCAGCGTGGAATAAACCTCGGCAATTCGTTGAAAGGTCCAAAAGCAGGCGATAGCCGCACATCCACCGGCTAAGCCCACTCGTAAGGACATCCACAAGCTGGAGTTCACGCGCCGACACATTATCAAGGCAGGCCAGAGCGCAAGAATAATGGCGACCTGGCCAAGCTCGACGCCAAGATTGAAGGCAAGTAGGCTTTGCCAGATGTTTGGAGATGTGACCTGCAAGATCTTGTGCAACACAAAGCTAAACCCAAGCCCGTGCAAGAGGCCAATCAGCGTTGTCAGAAGCACCATCGTGACTTCAGAGCGCGCATTGTCCTTAAAACCCACAAACGCCGCGACGGCTGCAAATATGATAGAAAGCGCGATTCCAGTTTCGACGGCAGGAACAAACCACGCGCCCGATGGTACAAACCCGAAAAACCCCAGCGACAGCGTTACGCTATGCCCAACGGTAAAACCAGTTGCACGCAGCAATAGCGCCCTGAGTGTCTGCGCTCCAATGACCAAACACACAACAAACCGAACATGATCCTAACCTTCGAGGATATGTCGTGTGCCTTCCCAGACAAAACTCAGGAATCCTCCGTACCCTTCTTGCTGAACCTCCACAGGGTCGGTCATCAGACCCCGAGACTGGAAAATCTGCGGTGTGTCAGACGCGTAATCGAGAATGAGGTTCGCCGTTTGGTCCTGATCCGGCAAACCGGGGTCCAGCACGTTGGCAATGCTGTACGATTGGACCGGGCCGTCAGTGTCATAATGCAGGACGAGATCGACAAATCGTGTCACCAACAAAAAGCGGTGGCGTTAAGGCCGTTTCGGTGTCTACTGCCTGTTGAGCCTCGGCTAAAGTTGCAAATCCGGGCTCAATTCCAACGCGATGCAAGCGAACGGCCTCAACTGTTCCTCTTAAGCGGTGGTCGTCGATCAACAGGTGCAACCCACCTTCGGCGATTTGCCCCAGCCCGTTGGGATCGCTCATTACAGCTTGCAAGTCGACAAAATGGACCAACTGACTGTTACTCATGGCATTGGTCGTGAATGGTGCAGCATCTGGCAGAGCGTCATCGTCCTGCTCGCCGACCTTGTCCGCAACCAGATAGGGCATGGGTGTACGCCTAAAGACGCGCAGATTATCCACGGAATGCTCGACATGCGTTACGCGGACATTGAGATTCAGCAAAAAATGCGCCGAGGCTGACAGCGTCAGTGACAAAATCAAGCTGACAAAAAAATACCGAAAGCAAAAACCTTTGGTCTTAAACACTTATGCATTTGGATCGCGAGCCTCGATTACAGTTAGTCCATCCAACTCCCATTGCCCGGCTTCTGGTATAACTTCAACCAGCGCCCTGAACGTAACGGCGCGTATGTGGGCGTGCCCCCAATGGCCGCCTTCGACTTTCACGGTCAATCTGACCAGAGTGCTAAATCCACCCGGTTTGAGGGTCGGATCAATGCGTTCTAATTTCAGGTCGCTAACATCGGTAACTGTAGCAAGACTGCCTCCTAGCGTTCGGTCGCGAGGCCACGTTCTGAGCAGCCTCATCTGACTGGTCCAAGTTGATTGTTAGTGCATCATTGGCCTGTGATCCATTGAGATGATGGTTTCGGGAGCTGGCGGGCGGTAGCCCAGTGCACTGTGGGGTCGACCTGCTGACTGAACGCGCCGGACCTCGCACTCAATGGCCGGTTGAGGTTTGGGGGATGATTGGTGTGATCCTGGTCGCTGCGGCTGTTCTCTACAGCGCGGTGATTATGGTGCAGTTCTCATACGATTTCGGGATCTATTCAGACGGGTATCTGAGCGTTCAAATGTGGATTCCGCAAGGCTTCCTACTCATCGGCATGATGATACTAATCCTTGCGGCTCTGGCTCGCATCTTTACGCTTCTGACGGTGCGCCGACCATGAGGACGTTTCTTATTTTGGCCGGTCTGATTGTCCTCTTGCTCACGGGTATGCCAATCTTTGCCGGGCTCGGGCTTACATCGCTAATCAAAATGATGCTGACGGAGGGCAACGTGAACAGCGCGGCTGATACGGTGTTTGCCAAACTGAACAACCGACTTCTTACGGCTATACCGATGTTTGCTTTCTTGGCTCACGTGATGATCCGTGCCGGCGTGGTTAAGGACCTTTACGATGCAGCAAATGCAATGGTCGGCCATTTGCGTGGTGGACTTGGGGTCGCCACGATCCTCTCCTGCACCATATTCGCAGCCATTTCCGGTTCGTCTGTAGCCACAGCACTTACTATTGGCTCGACGGCTATCTCGCAGATGAAGCGCTTCAACTACAGCCCCAGCAATTCCTACGGTGTGATTGCAGCGGGCGGTACGCTCGGGATTCTGATTCCTCCCTCTGGGCCTCTTATTCTCTATGCCATTGTAACCGAGGCCTCGATCGGAGCTCTTTTCCTAGCCGGGTTGGTGCCGGGTATCATGATGGCTGTCATATTCGCGGTTTGGGCGATGGTCAGCGCTGGGTTTGGGGGCACAGTTGTCTCTCAACCATTTGCAGGTATGGGCGTTATTTGGTCACGTATGAGACAGTCGATCTGGGCTTTGTTGATGCCGCCGGTGGTTTTGGGCGGGATCTACCTCGGAGTATTTACTGCCACTGAAGCAGCTTCTATTGGCTGCCTTTACGCGCTGTTCATCAGCGTAGTTGTTTACCGCAATTTCGGTCTGAACGACCTTTGGGTGACTGCGTTTGAGACTGTACGCACAACGGCGATGCTGTTCATGATCCTGGCTGCTGCGGCGCTGTTTGGTCACGCCGTAACCATTATTCGCCTGCCCATAGAGATCGTCGAGCAAGTGACGGCTATCGGCCTCAGCCCCGCCATTTTTGTCGTAGCCGTCATGCTGCTCATTCTGGTGCTGGGCATGTTTTTGGAGACCATCTCGATCATCCTGATCACGACGCCAATCGTTTTTCCTGTCATGCTGGCATTGGGGGTCGATCCAATTAGGTACGGCATCCTGCTAATGATCAACCTCGAACTTGCGCTGATCACACCTCCCGTGGGGATGAATCTCTTCGTCATCAAGGGCATTGCTAAAGCCCCTTTGTACGAGGTCATTCGCGGCGCCTTGCCATATGCAGCGCTAATGCTGCTGGGCCTGATCCTCGTCTTTGCATTCCCACCTTTGTCCACGTGGCTTCCCGAGGCGGCGGGGTTCGGCGGCTAAGCAACGCGTTCATGAAACTCCTTGAGTATTACCCTTTTCATCCTTAACGCCATGTCTCAGTAGGATTGGACCCCATGGCTAGGGCTCATTTGAGACACTAACCGTATACTTTCTGGGTCAGAAATGCCCGACGTTTAGGTTAGAATTGAATGACGTGATCCTCCGACTCATTGAGGTTTTGGCTGTCAATTGAGTCAAAGGTCAGTGGCGTTCCACATTTCTTGGTCTGGTCGTCATTTTGTGGATCAGTGTCGGAAAAAGTGAACTCTCTCCCCGTATTTCCCAAGTAGCATAACTTTGACAGCGAACGTTGTCAGTCACAGAAGCTGTCAAACGGGCCCGACCCGGAGCTGTTTTTAACCGGTGTCGTTACCGAAGGGAGTTGACCATGGCGAAACTACTTGATCCGTTTCAGCTCAAGCACCTGACGCTGCGCAACCGTATCGTCAGCACCTCTCACGCGCCCAATTACGTCGAAGATGGTCATCCGCGAGACCGTTACAGGCTGTATCACGAAGAAAAGGCCAAGGGTGGCGTCGCCCTGACAATGATCGGAGGATCGACGAATATCGCTGCCGACAGCCCCTCGGTATTCGGCCAGCTTTATGCCGGCGACGACAGTATCGTTCCCTGGTTTCGGAAGCTCACGGATGGCGTGCATCTGCATGGGGCCGCTATCATGTGTCAAATCACTCATATGGGACGCCGTACTGCTTGGGATGATGGGCATTGGTTGCCGGTTATTGCCCCGTCCGGCGTTCGCGAACGCGCGCACCGCGCCTTTCCCAAAGCAATGGAACAAGAGGACATTGAACGAGTGATCGGCGATTATGCCGCTGCGGCGCGACGTTGTCAGCAGGGCGGGTTCGATGGGATCGAGCTTCTGTCCCACTCGCATTTGCTGGGCCAGTTTCTGTCTCCGCTCACCAACCAACGCGACGATGCCTTTGGTGGCACGTTGAAGAACCGCATGCGCCTGACCCTGCAGGTATTGGATGCGGTGCGCGCCGAGGTCGGTCCGAAGTTCATACTGTCCATGCGCATCACCGGCGATGAGTTGATTGAGGGCGGGCTGAGCGCCGAGGACTGCATTGCCGCCGCCCGGATGCTGGAAGATAGTGGCCATGTCGACCTGCTCAACATCCTGGTCGGGGCACCCTACGATGATCTTGGCCTTGCTGAATGGGTGCGTCCTATGGGGCTGCCAGCCGCTCCGCATATTACTGTGGCCGGACGCATCCGCGAAGCCGTCAACCTGCCGATCCTACATGCAGGCGGCATCGCAGACATTGCAACGGCTCGCCACGCGGTTACAGGCGGCCATGTCGATCTGGTCGGCATGACGCGCGCCCAAATGGCTGATCCTTATTTGGTGGCAAAACTGGCGCGTGGGGAAGAGAATCGTATCCGTACCTGTGTCGGCCTCGGGTATTGCGTGGACCGGGTCAATCAGGGCAAGCCCGCCGTGTGCGGACACAATGCCGCCACCGGGCGGGAGCAAACTTTACCCCATGTCATTCCTGCCAGCCGCACCCGAAGGAAGGTGGTTGTCGTCGGCGGTGGACCTGGCGGTCTGGAGGCAGCGCGGGTCAGTGCCTTGCGCGGTCACGATGTGGTTTTGTTCGAGGCGTCAGATCGGCTGGGGGGGCAGCTTGTTTTGGCAGCCAAGGGCGGGACACGCAGGCAGATATGGGGTGTCGCCGATTGGTTGATTTCCGAGGTTAACACCCTTGGTGTTGATCTCCGCATGAATACCTTTGTCGAGGCCAGTGACGTGTTTAGAGAAGCCCCGGATTTAGTCATAGTTGCTACCGGAGGATGGCCCGAGCCAGTATCCATTCCAGGCGGCGATCTGGCGCTCTCCAGTTGGGAGGTTCTGTCCGGAGAAGCGCGTGTCTCGGGCGAAGTTCTATTGTTCGACGAGATTGGAGACCATCCCGCGGCAGTCACGGCCGACATGTTGGCAGGCGCTGGCCACAGCGTCGAACTTGTGACCCCCGACCGGGCGATTCTGCATGACCTTGGCCCAACGACCTCTGCCGTTGCTTTGCGCGATCTGGCAGCCAACGGGGTGACCTTTACCTGCCTCCACGAACTTCGTGCTCTAAGCCAAGAGGGAAACCGGGTGTGCGCCAGCCTGCGTCATACCTTGACCGGTGATATCACCAAACGTCTTGTAGACCACGTGGTCGTCGAGCAAGGTCTGATTCCGATAGACGAGCTCTATCATGACCTAAAGCCAGGTTCGCGAAACCTTGGACAGGTCGATCACAAGGCGCTGGTCAATGGTGCGTTCCCGTTCAGGGAAGAAGAGCCGGATGGCCAGTTCTATCTGGCCCGAATTGGTGACGCGATCGCAGGCCGCAATATGCACGCCGCGATTCTCGACGCTATGCGTATTTGCTGTTCAGCCTGAGCTGCGCTCCGAGCATTTTTCATCAGTTGCGGCGAAGGCAAAGCTGTACCTCGGCCCGCATCGAAATACCTTCAGGAAAGCAGAAGTTCGCAGCACTCGCACAGAGACCTAGTTTGCAGGCGAAAAGCAGATCTTAAGTTCGAAATACGATGCTTGCTCTACGCTGGAGGAAGCGGCCGCCCCAGCAAAGGGCTACCTAAACAATGCGGCATCAAAATACGCTCCCGATACTCAAACTTGGTGCTGTAAACAGGCTTGGCGGTTCAAAACCCACCGGTGCTGAAAACCAATGCTCGTTGAATTTTCTTGCAGAACCAACAGTACGGTGTTGAGATTGCTTTTGTCATTGGGAGGCTGGTCGGATGTTGATCTGGCCAACGCAATTAGATCAACTAGCGACTTAGAGCGACGGCCACTAACGACGAATTGACGAGTATCGCGCTGAAAATTTCGGCACGACACATAGGGGAGGAAAGAAATTGAAAAATCTGACGACGACGCTGGCGGGATCGCTGATAGCATTTGCGGCTTCGCTAACTGCGGCCCAAGCTGAAAAGCTGACGTTTTACTGCTCGGCACAGGAAGATTGGTGTCAACTCATGGCGCGCAGTTTCGAGGATGCCACCGGTATAGACGTCAATATGACCCGCAAGTCCTCGGGCGAGACGTTTGCACAAATTCGCGCGGAAAGTTCTAACCCTAAAGGCGATGTATGGTGGGGCGGTACCGGTGATCCCCATTTGCAAGCGGCCGAAGAAGGCCTGACGATGGAATACGTGTCGCCGATGCGTGACCAGCTTCACGACTGGGCGATCTCGCAGGCTGAAAGTGCAGGAAACAAGACCATCGGAATTTATTCAGGCGCACTCGGCTACGGCTATAACTCCGACCTCTTGGCCTCGAACAGCTTGCCCGAGCCCGCATGTTGGAAAGACTTGCTGAAGCCCGAATATAAAGGGCACGTGCAAATGGCGAACCCGAATTCCTCGGGCACCGCTTATACGACGCTTGCCTCGATGGTTCAGATATTTGGCGAAGACGACGGCTTTGAGTTCATGAAGGGCCTGCACTCGAACATCAACCAATACACCAAGTCGGGTTCGGCCCCAATCAAGGCCGCCGGCCGGGGTGAGAACACCATCGGCATCGTCTTTATGCATGATGCGGTCAAGCAGGCCGTATCAGGTTTTCCGGTCAAGGTCGTGGCCCCATGCGAAGGCACAGGCTATGAGATCGGTTCGATGTCGATCATTGACGGCGCTCGAAATGAAGAAGAAGCCAAAAAGTTCTATGACTGGGCGCTCAGCCCCGAGGCCCAGAACCTTGCGCTTGAGGTTAACGCCTTCCAGGTTCCGTCCAACAAAAATGCGGAAACCTCTGAAAGCGCACCTGACATGAGCCAGATCAAGCTTATTGACTATGACTTCAAAAAGTACGGCTCGTCTGACGAACGCAAGCGTCTCTTGCAGAAATGGGACGAAGAGGTCTCAGTACTGCCACAGTAAGTGACTGACACCACACCAAAAACGAACCACCCGGTTCTGATCTTCTGGATTGTTGCCGGGTGGGTTGGTTTCTGTCTGCTGCCATGGTTCATGGTGGAGGATGGCATTTGGTCATTCGTATGGCTGGTCGATGGATATCCGTTCGATGAAGATTATGCGCCCGCTGCTTTCCTGATCGGACAGGGCGAAAAGCTGTGGCTTACGCCGCTTTTGGTCCCGCTTACCTTGCCTTTGTTGATACTCGGCAAGCCAAAGTCCGATCCACAATATGCACGTATCCTGATTTTGGCTGGTGCCTTGGGTTTTGGCTGGCTGATTGCGCAAGGGTTCTCAATTGGCCTTCGCGGGTTCAATTTCGAATGGATGAAGGTGCTGTTCGGAGAACCGAAGATCCGCCAGTTCGGCATGGGATACGGCGCGATGATCTGCGCCACAGCGTTTCTGTTCCTTTTAACTCAGGGTATTGCAGCGCGCGGCGCTATCAACGGCGACGTTTTCGTCGTTAGCGCTATTGGTGGCGTAATCACCATTGTTACAATTTTCGTTTTCTTTCCAATTGCGAAGATGTTGTTTGCCGCCTTCGTTACCGAAGATGGTGTCTATTCAGTTTCGGTTTTTGCCTCGAAGTTCTTTGATGACCGACTTTGGGGCTTGGGCTGTTTTGCCGGTGCCAAATGCGGCGCCGCGTGGAACTCTCTGTTTCTTGCAGTTCTTGTGGGCTTCATCACGACGGCACTTGGACTATGTTTTGCACTTGTCGTCACACGGTCAGGTTTTCGTTTTAAACGCGGGGTGCGCGCGCTGACAGTTTTGCCGATTATCACACCGCCCTTCGTGATTGGTCTTGCACTGATCCTGCTGTTTGGGCTTTCCGGTTCGGTCACCAAATTTGTTGCTGAGATCTTTGGTGTGCAGCCTACGCGCTGGCTTTATGGTATGCCCGGGGTGCTGATCGCTCAGACTCTGGCATTTACGCCGATCGCCTTTCTGGTTTTGATCGGGGTGGTCGAAGGGGTGTCACCTTCGATGGAAGAGGCCGCCCAAACCCTTCGAGCCAATCGTTGGCAAACATTCAAAACCGTGTCCCTGCCTCTGATGCGTCCCGGCCTGGCCAATGCCTTCCTGCTTGGGTTCATCGAATCCATGGCCGATTTTGGCAACCCACTTGTCTTGGGCGGAAACTTCGATGTGCTTTCGACTGAGATATTTTTTGCCATCGTCGGTGCGCAATACGATCAGGGCCGGGCTGCTGTTCTGGCCATGGTGCTGCTGTTCTTCACACTTTCCGCCTTCTATGCGCAGCGCGCGTGGCTGGGGAAAAAGAGTTATACCACAGTTTCCGGCAAGGGCGACGCGGGTGTGCACCCCTTGATGCCGCGCGGCCTTGCCATACCGGTTCTGGGCATTGCAATTGCCTGGGCGGTTTTCACTGCCGTGGTTTACGGGATGATCATCTATGGAAGTATCGTCGAACTGTGGGGCGTTGATAACTCGCTGACGTTCAAGCACTACGTCACAGCCTTTTCGGTTCGCTTCGAAGAAGAAGGTATTCGCTGGACCGGAGCCGCCTGGGATAGCTTCTGGACCACAATCACCATTGCTGCCATTGCCGCACCGTTGACGGCCGCCGTAGGGTTGGTCACTGCCTATCTGCTGACACGGCAAAGTTTTGCGGGAAAGAATGCGTTTGAGTTTGGTACGATGCTCTCTTTCGCCATTCCCGGCACGGTTATTGGCGTAAGCTATATCCTGGCATTCAACGTGCCCCCGATCGAGATCACTGGCACAGGCGTTATCCTTGTCGTCAGCTTTATCTTCCGCAATATGCCGGTTGGGGTTCGCGCGGGTATTGCGTCTATGTCACAATTAGACAAGTCGCTTGACGAGTCTTCGCTGACGCTCGGTGCAAATTCCTGGCAGACTTTCAGGCGGGTAATTCTTCCTCTTTTACGGCCCGCTATCCTAGCTGCGCTGGTTTACAGTTTTGTCCGGGCCATGACGGCGATTTCGGCGGTGATATTCCTTGTTTCAGCAGAGTATGACATGGCTACCAGCTACATTATCGGTCGGGTCGAAAACAACGATTACGGTCTTGCAATCGCATATTCCACAACGCTGATCTTCGTGATGTTGGCGGCAGTCGGGATGTTACAAATCCTCGTGGGCCGTGTTCAGATCGGGCGACGTACACAACTCGGGACAGAGAAAACGACATGACCGAAACGACTATAGCAAGTAAAGCCGCGCCTGTTCGTTTCGAGGGGGTTTCGAAAGTGTTCGGCAGGGATGTGGTGGCTGTCGACAGCATCGATCTACACGTCCAGGCCGGCAAGTTGGTGACGCTTTTGGGCCCTTCTGGTTGTGGCAAAACGACGACGTTGCGCATGATCGCAGGTCTGGAAATGGCGACCTCGGGCCGAATTCTGATCGGCGACCGAGACGTGACCAAATTACCCGCTACCGACCGTGACGTGTCGATGGTATTCCAATCCTACGCGCTTTTTCCTCATATGAGCGTGCTGGAAAACGTCATGTATGGGTTGACCTTTTCCGGCTTCGACAAGCGCGAGTCCCGATCGCGCGCGCTGCATGGGTTAGACTTGGTTGGCCTGAAGGGCTTCGACAACCGTTTGCCAAGTGAACTCTCCGGAGGGCAGCAACAGCGCGTTGCCGTCGCTCGTGCGTTGGTTTTGGAACCGCAGGTTTTGCTCTTTGACGAACCTCTCTCAAACCTCGATGCAAAACTGCGCCGCCAGGTGCGCGAAGATATCCGCGCCATTCAGCAAGATCTCGGTTTGACCGTCGTCTATGTGACTCACGATCAGGAAGAAGCCCTTGCCGTTTCAGATGAGATTGTCGTCATGCGCAACGCTGCCATCGCACAGATCGGCACGCCGCGTAAACTCTATGATGCGCCGGTTGACCGGTTTGTGGCCGATTTCATTGGTGAGGCTAACCTGATCAGCTGCACTATTTATTCCGTCAAAGGCGATTTAGCCACGATCGAAATCGAGGGCTATCAACACACACTCCCCTCTCGTGGCCTAACGCCTGGTCCCGCAACACTGGCCGTGCGCCCGTCACGGATATTGATTGGATCTGATATCGGCATCCCGGCCAAAGTTGCCAAAGCGACCTATGTTGGCGTGCGGATGGAGTACACTCTGGCCGGTGCCTTCGGGCAGGTATTTGCTGTGCAGGACGACGTGGACGAGCCACTGGAAATCGGCTCGGAAGTCAAAATGTCTTTTGCCGAACGTGGCCCCGTTCTGTTGCCGGAAGGGTGACGTGGGTAAACTTTTAGTCGTCTCTCACCCGGAGGTCGTCCTTGAGCCAGAGAAACCAGTCACCGAATAGGGTTTGAGTGAAATTGGCCGCGCCCGAGCCGACACATTTTCACAAAGTAAGACCATGTCTAGCGTGACAGATATCTGGTCCAGTACCGAGCGAAAAGCGTCCGATACAGACGCTATCCTTGCAAAGCCTTTGGGGCTGGTCGCGAATTCCGAGCCTGGATTGAGTGAGAACGACCGAAACACTACCGGGTTCCTTCCTCCCTCGATATTCAAGGTCCGCCGCTGACACCTTTTTCAAGGCACCTATGTCCAGCTTCTGCAGTTGGGAAACAGCCCATGCCGCGCAACTGCGTATCGTTCGAACAGTCCTGTCAATCGTCATAAACCAAGACGGAAAAGACTTGGCCATTGTAACCCAAGGCGCGGTCGGAACACTGCTTTGGTGCCATCTTGCAGGGCAGAAAATCGATCGTCGGATTGTTCAACCTGGTCTGGGCCACTTCTGGCGTGCGGATATTAAAACTCTTCAACCTGAATTCGGGTCGAGCCCGATTGCCTGAAGGACGTCATTCGTTCCAAGCGTCGTCGCAGATCATTTTCAAGGTCCCGAACACGGCCGGTGTGCCAGCGATTACGCGACCACCGTCCCGGATCATCCCGTCGGCGTCTTGATCCTCGATCTCGCCACCTGCTTCGGCAATCATCAACTGACCGGCGAGGCAATCCCAGGCGTTCATGTGCTCTTCAGTGTACCCCAATAGACGTCCCGCCGCGACATAGGCCAGCGAAAGCGCACCGCTTGCATTGCGATGATAGAGAGCGCCACGTTCGATAAGGGCCGCAATCACCGGTATGACTTTTGATGCCTCGACCCGGTTCGAATAACCTATTGAGACGGTTCCACTTGCCAGCTCCACGCTTGAGGCAACCTGCATGGCGTGTCCATTCAAAGTGGCACCTTCGCCTCGGACCGCCACGTAAGTTTCACCAACGTTTGGCTCGAAAATCACACCGACCTGCGTCTGACTGTCCGAAACGCACGCTAAGACAATCGTCCAGGCCGGAATGCCATTGACGAAGTTCGTTGTCCCATCAATCGGATCGATCACCCAGTCAAAACCGCTGGAGCCAGCTTTTTCCGCGTGTTCTTCGCCATAAATCCCATCATCGGGAAAAGAGTTCACAATCTTTTGGCGAATGAAGGTCTCGACGTTGCGATCCGCCTCGCTGACCCAGTCTTGCGCGCCTTTTTGATCAATGACCAAGGTATCTCTGGAAGCAAAATACTCTAGTGCAAGCGCGCCTGCCTCTTCTGCTACCGCAACGGCGAAGTTTCTTCGTGCAATGATGTTATGCATAGGTCGGCTCACTTCCTGCTAAATGCAAAACCATCCCTAGTGGATGGGGTGTCAGAACACAAAACAGTGTTTGCCAGACAGAAATCCACTTTCTTCGAGTCGCCCGAGTTTCTGTCGAAAGAATATGCCAATCAAAGCACTCATTCACTTCCGTGCAGTGAAGTCGCCTATTGCTCGTGACCATTGCCGGATTTTGAGAACGCTGCATCGCAGCACTTGAAGTTGCGATGACGGTCCGCTTCGGGCTGCCTGCGAGAGCGGCCCAGAGATATTATATTTCAATGGCTTCGGAGATAGCCAAGGCATCTTCAAGTTCAACACCAAGATACGTGACCGTGCTGTCCATCTTTGTGTGCCCCAACAGAAGCTGGAAGGCGCGAAGCCCAAATTCCATATCCTGCGACCTGCATCATAGTCCGCTTTCGTTCAGTCGATCCAATGAGCCAAATCACATAATCACAATTGTTCCCTTCATATGTGGATGAAACGCACAGAAATATTTTGTTTCCATACCTTTGGTAACCTCAACTTTGGCGCTGACACCGTTTACCATCTCCCCAGTGTCCCACCCGAAGTCATCGGCTGTCGCGGTATGTGGCGCCAGATCCTCATTCGTCCATAGAATGGTGTCACCAACAGACACGTTCAGAAGCTTTGGCGTGAATGCGAATGCCTTGATCCTGACTTCATGGATTACGGGTTCTGCGGCTCGGGCCCGCGTTCGGGTTAAAGCGAGAGCGGCCGCCGATGCGACCGCTCCAACCATCACGCAACGGCGTGACTGAGTTTTTCCCATCACTGAAGCGCCTCGACCATCATTTCGGCGTGACCTTCATGGGCTTTAAAGATTTCAAGACCCTGCTCGAACAGGGCCTTCACCTCGGCATTGTCGATATTGGGGATCATTGTGTTCTCCACCAGATCATTCACCGCCTGATGATAGGCCAATTCATTGGCTGCATAAGCGGCATCAAACTCTGCGCCACGCAGCTTGACGAAGCCATCGATGATCTCTTCGGCATTGGCATTCAGCGTCTGGCTGAACGCGTTGTCCTGCGCTGACGCGCCCAGTTTGTCGAGCAAGCCCAAGGCCGCTTCGTTCACGGCAGTATGGTCGCGGATCATTGTGTTTGCGAATTCATGGATGCCGGGGTTCGACGACAAAGCCAGCGCCAGATAGGCATACCGAATGTCGATGTTGTCGGCCGTATAGGCAATGTGAGCGTATTCGAGATCGCTCATCTCGGCGACGTCTTGCGCAGAGGCTTGAGCGCCAGTCATGGCAAGTGCCACAGCAAATGGGGAAATCAGTTTCTTCATTTTGGAGACTCCACTGAGTGTTACGATGGCAATAGGAGTAATCCGACCCGGGAAGTGAGATACATGCGGGAACGTTCGATTTTCTGTGCAGATCGTTCAAGATACTGTACAAAAACGCCAAATACTGCCATGAAAATGCATGCTTGATTTGCTTAGCGATATCCTTACGAAACTGTCTGTTCAAGGCGCGCTCTATTTTCGAACTTCGTTGACCACCCCTTGGGGGATTGAAGTTCCCAAGTTCAATAACGTCGCCCGATTTCATTTTGCTCATAGGGGCAATTGCCTGATCGAAGTTGAAGGATATGAAAAAGTGGTGGCGCTGGAGCAGGGCGATCTGTTGATTGTTCCGCATGGCGCGTCACACAAGTTGTACTGCGCGGCTGAAACAAGAGATGCAGTTTTGCCGCTGGACACGGTAATCGAGCGGTCGGGATACACTGGAACTGGGGTTCTGGTTTACGGCGGCGACGGCGATGAACGTGACACGCAACTTATCTGCGGCCATTTTTCATTCGACCCTCATGCAAAACACATACTGTTGGAACGCCTTCCACCGATCATTCACCTAAGGAATTACGGGGAATCCGCTGGAAAATGGATGGAGGCGACACTGCGCATGATCGGAGATGAGGCCGGGGGTCTTCGCCTCGGTGGCGATCTCATTGCTTTGAAGATGTCAGAAGCCATTCTTGCGCAGGCAATACGTTCGTTTGTGGAAAGTGACGAATCCTCGAGGTGGGGCTTGAACGGATTCTCTGATCACCATCTGGCTCGGGCTCTTGACGCGTTTCACAAGGATCCAAGCGCATCCTGGACGATAGAAACAATGGCGCGCATTGCAGGCATGTCACGAACAAACTTTGCGGTTCAGTTTCAGAAAAAGATGGCGATGTCGCCAATGCAATACGTAACAGCTTGGCGGCTGGAGATCGCGAAACGCTGTCTTACTGACCCATCAAGTTCTGTTTCGGATGCGGCAGAACGCGCTGGATACGCATCGGATTCTGCTTTTGCACGCGTTTTCAAGAGGGAAATTGGCCTCTCACCTGCCGGCTTCCGTCGGCAGATCACATTATCATCGGCGCAATAAACCGGACGGGATCTGTTGCGAAGTTTTAACTTGCCACAGTGATATCTTTGTACCGGCGGACTAAGCCGCCAGCTCCGTAAATTGCCGAAACGGACAGACACCGGGCGTGATTTGCCCTTTGCGGATTATGTGCACCACTTCTATTCCGTCGAGCGTTTTGCCGTGGTTGTCGACGGCTGGGTAAAGATAGACCCACGCGCCTTTCCCCTTGATGTTGATCACACCATTCACGTTATAATAGGTATTGACAATGCCTATTATAGCACACAGATAGTGAGGCGTATCGTTAAGGTAGATCCGATGACTCGTACCATGCCAATTCGGCCACATATGTTTGACATCACAGCGGATGAAATCGCGACTTTGGTCAACCGGTTCTATGCGCGCATCAGAGTGCATCCTGATCTGGGGCCGGTATTTGACAGGGCAATCGAAGATTGGCCGGAACACGAAGAAAAGATCGCAGCCTTTTGGCGCGGCGCCATTCTACGAGAGACAGGCTATTCGGGTAACCCTATGCAGGTTCACCTGGCGAACTCTGAAATCCTGCCAGAACATTTTCGCCTGTGGCTCGACCTGTTCGAAGACACCGCAAAAAAAGCCCTTAAACCTGCAACCGCCGAAGCGTTCTCACATTTGGCCAGGAGGATCGGTAAGGGCTTGTCATTCGGAATTGAGAACTTTCGTCGAGAGGCTGACGCTCCGCCGGTGTTGTCATGACGGTCTCTGTCTATACCAAAGCTCAGGTCATCTCTGATCCTCCCGCACGCGTTGTCAAACGTTGGCTGCAGGCGGGCTGGGGCGACGTGAAACGCAACCTGGGATATTCCTTGCTTTACGGTGGTTCACTCGTAGTTCTGGGGTGGATTTGCGTTGCGGCCCTGATGCTCAACGATCTTGGTTGGGTTTTGTTGCCTTTGCTAGCTGGCGGCGTTTTGGTCGGACCACTTGCAACGATTGGTCTTTATTCCGTAGCAAGCGGTAAAACAGGGCTCAGAGCGGCCACGGGTCAGATTACTTTGGTGGGCGTCATACTGATGGTTTTTGCCCTAATCTGGATTCGCGCGGCCACAGTTATGTTCGCCATAGTCTACGGGCTGCGCCCATTCTCAAGCTTCGCAGATACGCTGCTTTTGCTGATTACTACGCCATCAGGATGGGCGCTGTTGATCGCAGGATCATTCGTTGGCGGGCTGTTTGCGGCATTAGGGTTTGCGGTGTCAGCGTTTTCATTGCCAATGCTGATCGACCGCAAGATCGATGGCTACTCGGCCATGGGGCTCAGCTTCAACGCCACCACTCACAACTTCAAGCTTTGCTTGTGCTGGGGAGCCATCATCACTCTTTTGACTTTGGTTGGAATACTATCCGGGCTACTGGGTTTGGTCGTGGTGTTCCCATTGCTCGGGTACGCGACCTGGCATGCTTATGCCGAGCTTTTTCATGGAGATGCATAAATGACCGAAGCGCTTCCAAAAGGCGTGGTGCACTATGCGACCTCGCGGTTCACGAATGAGACATTGCCAGAAAAGCTGCGCAAAGATCACAGCACCAAAGCGGGTGTCTGGGGTCAATTGGCTGTGCAACATGGGCAGCTTCTACTGTGCCGGGATGACAAGGATGACCTAGTTCTGGGCGTTGGGGATACTGCTGTGTTCGCACCACAGGAAACTCATTCGGTGAATCCGATTGGCGAAGTCGAGTTTGAAGTACGCTTCCACCGGCAGGAGGCGCCCGATGCTGCGTGAGAGTTTTCTTGAGGATGCTGCCGTCCTGTGTGCCCTTGCTTTGATCTTTGTCGGTGGCATAGCCATACTTGGTTGGGGGGTTCCTACCGCCTACGTGCTGCACGGTTGGTTGATCGCAATAGCCGCTGGTTGGGGGTTGATGTGGATGATCAACCGTTTGAGCGAGGCTCCAAAGGATATCCCTTTAGAATACAATGACAAGGTCATTCGGTTTGGTGTCATCGCCGCGCTGATTTGGGCAATCATAGGGTTCACGGTTGGCGATATCCTCGCCTGGCAGTTGGCGTTTCCAGCACTGAACGGTGATATGTTCTGGTCGAACTTCGGCCGGTTGCGCCCGGTTCATACATCTGCCGTGATTTTTGGTTTTGGCGGCAACGCGTTAATCGCGACATCGTTTTATGTGGTCCAACGTACCTCGCGCGCCAGATTGGCCAGTGAATCGCTGCCCTGGATGGTGTTCTGGGGGTACAATCTGTTCATGGTCCTTGCGGCGACCGGCTACCCCTTGGGGATCACCCAATCCAAGGAATATGCCGAACCGGAATGGTATATGGATCTGGTTTTGCTGATCGTCTGGGTTGGTTATCTTGGTCTGTACCTAAAGACGCTCTCTCGCCGAGCCGAACCGCATATCTATGTGGCTAACTGGTACTACCTGGCCTTCATCGTCGTCATCGCGATGCTGCATACGGTGAACAACCTCTCGGTTCCGGTTTCCATCGCCTATCCCAAAAGCTACTCGCTGTTTTCCGGCACACAGGATGCAATGACGCAATGGTGGTATGGGCACAATGCTGTTGGCTTCCTGCTGACCGCCGGGTTCCTAGGGATGCTGTATTACTTCTTGCCCAAAGCTGTGAACCGGCCGATCTACTCTTACCGAATGTCAATTGTTGGCTTCTGGGGGATCACCTTCCTGTATCTCTGGGCTGGTTCACATCACCTTCACTACACGGCACTACCGGACTGGGTTCAGTACCTTGGCATGACCATGTCGATCATCCTGCTGGTCCCCAGCTGGGCCTCTGTGTTCAACGGCATCCTTACGATCAACGGGGCTTGGGATAAGGTCCGGACGGATCCGGCGGTCCGGTTTATGATGGTCGCGATTCTGTTCTACGGACTGTCGACATTCGAAGGGTCGTTCATGGCAATCCGTCCGGTCAATTCGCTGAGCCACTACACGGATTGGACCGTCGGCCATGTACATGCGGGGGCGTTGGGCTGGGTCGCCTTCATCACCTTTGGTGCCATGTATAAAATGGTGCCCTGGATTTGGAAACGAGATGGCGTGTATTCATTGCGGCTGGAGGCATGGCACTTCTGGCTCGCCCTGAGCGGGACGCTGATTTACGTCGGCGCTATGTGGAACAGTGGCATCACACAATCGCTGATGTGGCAGACCTATGATGCGGATGGTGCGTTTCTTTATTCCTTCCTCGACAGTGTGATCGCAATGCATCCTTACTATGTCGCCCGTGCGATCGGGGGGCTGCTGTATCTGATCGGAGCGTGCATCGGTGCATACAACATCTACATGACGGTCAGTGGGCCGCGGCAAACCGAGACCAGGCAATCCGGACCTTTGGTCCAGCCGGCGGAGTAGCAGCCCATGAGTACACAACACCAAAAGCTCGAACGCCACTCACTTGGCTTTGCCATGGCCATCCTGCTGGTTGCATCAATCGGTGGCATTGTTGAAATCGCCCCTTTGTTCACCATCGAAAACACGGTGGAAGAAGTCGACGGCATGCGGCCCTACACTCCGCTGGAACTGGCCGGGCGCGATATCTATGTGCGCGAGGGCTGCTATGCCTGCCACAGTCAAATGATCCGCACCCTACGGTCGGATATCGAACGCTATGGGCACTACAGCCTGGCCGCCGAAAGCATATATGACCATCCGTTCCAATGGGGCTCGAAACGTACAGGGCCGGACTTGGCGCGAGTTGGCGGTAAATACTCTGACGCATGGCATGTGGCGCATCTGGAAGCGCCGCGAGAGCTGGTGGAAAGCTCGATCATGCCTGGTTATGCGTTTTTGTCTAACGCGCGGCTGGAAACAGGCCACCTGCCTGCCTCTTTAAGAGCCCTTAGCCGCGCCGGGGTGCCTTACACAGATGCTCAGATCGAAAATGCGGAAAAGGATGCTGCATGGCAAGCAGATGCCGAGCAATATTATGAAGGTGAACTGCAAGAAAGTTACGGTGAAAACGTTCAGGTCAGGGATTACGACGGGCACCCGAGTGAGTTGACGGAAATGGATGCCCTTGTGGCCTATCTGCAGGTTCTTGGCACATTGGCCGATCTGGATTCGGTAGATCACGAGGAGATTAATCGATGACACATGATACCGTTCTTGTCTTCTCCAAGACCTGGGGTGCAATCTACCTGCTGGTCGTCTTCCTTGCCGCAGTTGTCTGGACCTACTGGCCCTCACGGCGAAAAGTCTACGATGACGCTGCGCAATCTCCGCTGGACCATCAGGAGGATCAGCCGTGGCGCTAAAGGAAAAGGATCCGGTTTCCGGTACTGATCTGACCGGCCACGAGTGGGACGGTATCAAAGAGTTGGACACACCTGTTCCCTGGGCAGCCCGATGGGCTTTGTGGATCAGTATCATCATCGCAGCACTGTTTTGGGTGTTCTACCCATCCTTCCCAGGTGCGCGCGACTATGCAAAAGGGCTGTTGGGGTATTCATCCCGATCAGAGGTTGTTGCAGAACTTCAGCAAGCGAATGCTGATCGTGAAATGACATTTGCGCCTTTTGCGTCACAGGATCTCGAAGAACTGGCCGCAGACCCAACACTGGAGGCAAGGTATAGCGCGTCGATTTCCAAGCTTTACGCTGACAATTGTGCCGCTTGTCACCGGAATGATCTGAAAGGGCAGCCTGGTTTTCCCAATCTGGTAGACGGACATTGGCTGTGGTCAGGCGCACCGGAAGAGGTTGAGGCGACCATACGCTATGGGATCAATGCGCAGCATGACGATACACGGATTGCACAGATGATGGCGTTTGGCGCAGACGGTATGATCGAAAAGCAGCAGGTTGAAGAGGTTACAGAATTTGTCTTGGCCCTCTCTGGAAAGCAGCATGATGCGACGGCGGCTGGCGCCGGTAGATTGATCTTCGAAGAAAACTGTGCGGCCTGTCATGGCGATGACGGGCGCGGGGGCTATGAAATCGGCGCGCCCGATCTGGGTGATGAACGCTGGATCTATGGAGGCGACCGGGATGAGATTTACCATAGCATTTATCACGGTCGGCAAGGTGTGATGCCTGCGTGGGAAGGACGTCTGAGCGACGCCCAGATTCGAATGCTCACGTTGTATCTACTGTGGAATGCAGAAGATGCACCAAGTTGAAGAAAATCCACGATTCCGAAGGGCAATGTATCTGATGATACTGGCCCTTCTGGTCGGCTACATCGGGTTCAAGGCATGGCACCTTTCCGTGGCTTTCGAGGCATGGGAAGGACAGGCGATTGTAAAGGCTGTGCCTGGCGCGGCCAAGTAACAATCAAATTATTATAGGACTACAGTTTGCGCATTAATCGCTTGATGCCAGCGCATGACTGACTTCCAACGCTCGGATCAGGTTTTTCATGCCACGGTTTCCTTCCAATACGTCCTGTAAAGTCTTGGTGTCCAAGGCAGCAAAAAACGCCTCCTGAGCTTCGTTCAGAATTGGCAACAATCCACAAGCGGGCGTCATTACGCAACAGCCGCCGTCTTCCTTCATGCATTCCACCAAAGGTGTGCCGCGTTCGGATTTTCGTAGTAGGCCGCCAATCGATATCGCATTGGGAGGTAGGGCCATACGCATGCCACCGTTGCGCCCACGCATGGATTCTACATAGCCCTCGTGTGTAAGCCACTGCGAGATCTTGGCTAGGTGATTAAAGGGCAAGTTTTGCATAGCCGCGATTTCACGCGTCGACATCAACCCTTCTTCGTGGGTGGCAAGATGGATCAGGATGCGCAGGGCATAGTCGGAGAACTTGGTAATTTGCATAGTTATTCTTCCCATAAAAAATAGGCTTTGAAAATGCCTATTTTATTGACATCTTTTTCTTACCTTTATAATAGGCATTTAGAATACCTAATATAGGGAATAGCTCATGCAGCCCGTTGTGTTATTGATCTCGCTGATCCTGATGGCAGTGCTGTCACTTGTCTTCTGGTTGGCCGTGCGGGCTTTTGATGGGCCGGAACCCGGACCCAAGGCCAACTCGAAACGTTCGGGCTTGATCTGGGCAATGACGATTGTCGGCGTAATTGTTGCGGTTGGCACATTGCGACCGTGGCCGCATGCCGTAGCCAGCACAGACGACGCCTTGACCGTCTCTATCACCAGCGGACAGTGGTGGTGGGATATCGACACCGTCGAGATCCCCGCTGGAATACCCATAAATTTTAGCGCCACGACCGAAGACGTTACCCACGGATTGGGCATTTACACCTCAGACCTTCGCCTTCTGACGCAGGTCCAGGTGATCCCGGGCTACACAACCGAAGTCACGTATACGTTCGATGATCCAGGCTCCTACCAAATCCTGTGCATGGAGTTCTGCGGAGTGGCACATCAGGACATGGTCAACGAATTCGAAGTCGTCACGGTGGAGGAATAAATGAGCGCTGTATCTGAACTTGTCGTGGAAAAATCAAACGCCACTGAACCCCAGGTCGGGGCAGTTAAGCTGACCATGATCCTTTCTGGCGCGGTCTTTGCCTTGATGATGGTCTTTGGCTTGATCATGCGCGCCGCGCAGGGTCAATGGATCGAAGTGGATCCGGCATTGTTCTATCAGCTCCTGACGGCCCATGGTGCCGGAATGGTCGGTACAGCGGCGCTGTCTGGCGCCGCGATCATGTGGTATTTTTGCGGACGTCACATTGTCCTGACAGCTGCAATTTTCTGGGCTTTCCTTGCCCTGTTCCTGTTGGGTGTTGTCCTGATCCTAGGCTCGATCTTTATTGGCGGATATGGAGGCGCATGGACATTCCTGTTTCCGTTGCCCGCGATGTCCGGCGGAGCGTGGGAAGCGGGTGCAGCTGCAACTTTTATGCTGGGTTATGTTTCAATTGGCATTGGTTTTCTGCTTTACTACCTCGAGCTTGGCCGACAGATCCATGCCCGCTATGGCAATCTTGTCCGGGCGCTAGGTTGGAATCTGATCCTCGGACGTGAGGACGACAATCCTCCACCACCAACCATCGTTGCAGCGGCGGCGGTGACCATATTCAATTCGATCGGGATCATCCTGGGCGCAGCGGTTTTGGTGGCAAGCCTTGTCCATCTGCTGGTACCGGGATTTGAAGTATATGCGCTGCTGGCCAAGAACCTGATCTATTTCTTTGGCCACGTTTTCATCAATGCCTCGATCTATATGGCGGTGACTGCGGTTTATGAAATCCTGCCGGAATACACCGGCAAGCCTTGGAAATCGAACCGACTGTTTGCGATAGCCTGGAATGCCGTACTGATATTCGTGATGGCTGTTTACTGGCACCATCTGCTGCAAGATGTTGTCATGCCACCTTGGATGCTGGTGATCGGGCAACTGGTTTCGTACTTCAGCGGCATTCCCCTTATCGCGGTCACGGCGTTTTCCACATTCCTCTACGTGCGCGGCTCAAAAATGACCTGGGATCTGACGTCCTCGCTGCTGGTTCTGTCCGTGGCAGGCTGGGCGGTTGGCTCAATCCCCGCGTCGATCGATGGAATGATCAGCGTGAACAAGGTGATGCACAACACTATGTGGGTCCCGGGGCATTTCCATACCTACCTGCTGCTGGGCGAGGTGGCGATGGCCTTTGGTTTCATGGCCTGGCTGGTACGTGGCAAAACGATCGCCCAGATGAGCGGGTTGGACCGTGTCGCCTTTGTGACCTACCTCGCGGGTGCCGCAGGGTTTGTGACAGTGTTTCTGTTCTCTGGCGCGGCTTCGATTCCCCGCCGTTGGGCGGTGCACTACGAAGAATGGCTGACCCATGACCGCATTGGCACTTTGTTCAGCGTGCTTGTTGTGTTGGGAACGTTGCTCTTTGTTCTGCGCTTTGTGCTGCGTCTTGGGCGGAGTGACAGCTGATGATGGTCCGCGCTCTTCCCATCTGCAAGAGCCGTGCCTCCGATGACCAGCGCCAAAGTGGAAGTGAGCATTGAGAGTTTCATGAGTGTCTCCAATCAAATAATATCGAGTCGCTACTATAGCGAGAAATGCATTGCAACTATAATTTCGACTCGCTACTAAAAGTGTTATGAACACAGACCACCGCATACGCACGCTAATCAACCGTTTGGCCCGTATTGATGCTTCCGAAGGATGGGCGGGAGATTTGAACCCGACTCAGAGGATGGCGCTCGAGTACCTCGCAGAGGCGAACATGTTTTCGCGCTCGCCGTCGCAAGTTGCAGAGTATATCGGAACAACCCGTGGAACGATGTCACAAACGCTCAAGGCTTTGACGCGCAAGGGCTATGTAGAAGAGCATCGCAAAGAGCTTGATCAACGGTCGATCTCTTATGACCTGACCAAGGAAGGGGTCAAAATTGTACGTCAGCCGAACCCTGTTGCACAGGCAATTGGAGATATGCCCGTAGAAAACCAAGTCATGCTTGAACAGGGTCTGATGCAAAGCCTCAGTCTGGCTCTGGCCGCAAATGGAGGCCGATCATTCGGCCAATGCAAATCCTGCACATACCATGATACCACGACGGAAAACGGTTTCTGCAAACTGTTGGGTGTATCATTGGACGTCGGTGAAAAAGACAAGATCTGTATCGAGCACGAGGAAGCCAGATGAACCATTTTGATTTATCGGCGAACATCGACGGCATATTTGTCGGAGCGGTCAAAGATTGTTGGGAAGGCAAACCTCCATCGGCCATTCAAAAAGACAGGGTGGACGGGCGGCAGTTGATTACCTCGCTCGGATTTTCCGAGGATGCACAGGCAGATTTGACCGTGCATGGAGGCGAAGACAAAGCCATCCATCATTATGCTTTTGATCACTACTCGGCTTGGCAAGCAGAGGGCCTAATAGCACCCGGCACACTGCCAGTGGCGTTCGGTGAGAACATTTCAACAACGGGGCTGACCGAGGAAAACCTCTGCATTGGCGACATCCTGTCACTGGGTACGGCGGTTGTTCAAATCAGTCAGGGGCGGCAACCGTGCTGGAAACTCGGGCTACATACGGGGCACAAGGAAATGCCTTACCAGTTTCAGAAGACGGGCCGAACCGGATGGTACTATCGTGTGCTCGAACCTGGCGAAGTTGGTTCCGGTGATCGGATTACCTTGGTTGAAAGGTTAAATCCCAATTGGTCTGTATTGGCCGTCACACGTGCAAGGTTGACTCGTCGCATTCTGCCAGAAGATGCCGAGGTGTTGTCTCAGATGAAAGAACTGGCTCAAAGTTGGCGACAAGCGTTCTGCCGAATGGCGGAAGGCAACGCCATAGAGGATACATCGGCGAGACTAGGTGCCTGAGGCATTCTATGAAGCATTTAAGCCGTGGTTGGCGATAACGCACCTTCCTCGAACCGAAAACAATCGAGAATACGAAAGCAGCCAGCCGCCAAATATCAATCCTTTGGCAAACCGAACTCAATTGAGACATAAGCCTTAGCTTCGATGAAAGTTAGTAGCCTTGGGGCAGAACTACTTGACGTTAGGGTCAGAATTGAATGACGCAAACTGCTCATTGCTTGAGGACACCCTCTGATGGGCATGTTTCTCATATCACGTCGCGGCGAGGTCACCCGCCGCTTGAGCAAGAATCCAGTCAACCCCACGCAGAAAATCGTCTATTGTCAGGGGGCTGTCTTCTCCGCTCGAGGCTGAGAGCACAAACCCATGTGCATAGTCGATCAGCACGTGAACAAGAACATCACCGCCATCGCTGTTTTCGAGTTGGTCCGTGCTGACTTTTAATTCCTCGGCCACGTTCATGAGGTCCGCGCTCATGAGCGTTACATCGTCTAGGATTGCACGGAGTAGATTGGCGTTCTTCAAAGCGCAACCATAGTAAGTCGCCATAATGCAGCGTGCGCGTTTGACCGGGTTGCCACCATTCACTCCATCCAAGACGCCTGCAAAGGCAAGTTCCACCAGATCGGACAATAGTTGCTTCTTGCTACCTGCGTGATAGGTCACGGCCATCGGAGTGACGTCAAGCTGATCGGCAAGTATGCGAAACGATAGCGCATCAACACCTTTGCTTTGGGCAATCGGCAATGCGGCCTGCAGGATCACTTGCTTCGAAAGGCGCTGTGCAGCCTTTGACGGTCGCCCTGGTGGAGAAGCTTTCGTCACCTGGTTTTCAGTCTGTAATCGAGATCTACCAGACCGGAGGAAAAGCTGCTAAACGAAACCAATTCCAGATCAACGTCACCTTCTGTTTTACCAAAGATCCGAATGCCTTCACCGATCAGAATGGGAACCAAGGTAATCTGCATGTCCTCAATCAGCCCGGCTTTGAGGAAGGATTGGATGATTGCACCGCCATCCACATAAACTCGATTGTAACCACGCGCGCCAAAATCCTCCATCAAATCAGTGGGTGTTTTGTCTGAAACTTCAACTCTATCGCGCAGTTCATCTGGAATGCCTGAGGGTTTCATTGAGCGACTGAGAACCACCACCGGTTTCGTGTAAGGCCACTCCCCAAATCCCAGAACTGTCCGGTACGATCCGGACCCCATCACGATCACGTCGACGCTACTCTGAAACGCGGCGAACCCGTGATCTTCGTCGGCAGTGGGTTGCTTTTCCAACCAATCCAGCCTGTGATCTGGCCTTGCGACAAAACCGTCTAGGCTCATTGCCATCATGATATGTCCTGTCGGCATCTTCTGGGTCCCTGTGATTTATTTATATGCTGTATAATAACGGCTCTGAGGATACTCAAGGGGAATGACTGCTACGATTGACCCAGAATCCAGTCCGAGAAGGACTGTACTGCGCCGGTTGGAGCGGAGCTATGCGGTTGAACCAAAAAATACCCATAGTCGGGCAGATCGGTTTCCGACAACCGAAACAGTCTTTCAGCATTTAGATCGTCCCGAACCAGATCATCCATCAAAGCTATTCCCTGTCCGTCGATGACTGCTTGCGCCCGGACATTTGGGTCAGGAACGATTAGCGCATCTCTCCTTGATTGTCGGGGAAGCTTTGCGACGTTCAGCCAATCAGACCAGGCGTTGCTGTCATCACGATCTCTCAGCAGCGTAAGATGCGATATTGCCTCTTTCATTCCTAACTCTATCACTAGGTCAGCTGCCGCCCGGTCACCCACAGGATAGGGCGGCATGGGCATGAATGGAGTAACGGTGCCGCCGATCCAATTCCCGTTACCCCACCTGATTGCAAGATCCACATCCTGCATCTCAGCTTCTGAAAACTCGATCATCGGTTGAATGCGAATCTGTACGTCCGGGTGGCTTTGCATGAATGACATCAGGCGTGGCGACAGCCAGCGCGCAGCGAAATAGGTCGAGACCCCAACGGTTAGAGAACGCGTTGAAATCCCCTTTAATGCATAAATTTCAGCTTCGATTTCTTCATATCGGGTCTGGCAGATCGCGAGCAGTTTTAATCCTTCACCAGTGAGTGTGACACCACGCGATGTGCGCTGGAACAGGATCACCCCAAGATCGGCTTCAAGCGTTTTGATCTGATAGCTGATGGCGCCCTTTGTCATGTTGAGCGCCGATGCTGCCGTCGAGAAGCTGGAATAACGAGCAATCTCGGCAAATAGCCTGAGTAAGTCATGGTGATGAAATCGGGTACTCATATTCTTAGTGTACAAATTTTCTAAACGCTAAGAGTAGTTTTTTTCGATTTTCAAACATGTTTTTAAGGTCGACAACCGCATTCAAGCTCGTGGAGCGATGAAATGAAGTTGGACTTGTTGAACGCAAAAGCAAAAACACCGACACCGGCGGGGCACCGCGGCCGCGCGCGCAGGCGCCGCTTGGCCCGTAGTATTGCCCCTCCTGAGAACACACCGTTCACAGGTCGCAGGATACCTGCATACAATCTACTAAGTGAAACGGCCCTGACCCGGATCGAAGATCAAGCCGATTGGATTCTAAGCAATATTGGCGTCGAGTTTCGGGGGGATCGAACGGCACTGGATCACTTCGCCCAAACGGGTGCCCGCATCGATGGCGATCGCGTGCGGTTTGAATCGGGTCATGTCCGTGCGCTTTGCGCTACGGCCCCAAGTGAATTTCAGTTGCATGGCCGAGACCCGGTCAGAACGGTGACACTTGGCGGTGACAACGTTGTGCTGATGCCGGGATACGGCTCTCCCTTTGTCAGCGATCTGGTGACGGGCCGACGATATTCGACGCTGAAGGATTTCCGCAATTTCGTCAAACTGGCCTACAGTGCGGCTGCCCTGCACCATTCCGGCGGCACGGTTGTCGAGCCGACAGATATACCGGTGAACAAACGACATCTGGACATGATGCGGGCGCATCTGACGCTGTCGACCAAACCATTTATGGGATCTGTCACAGCACCCGAGCGTGCGCGGGATAGTATCGAGATGGCACGCTTAGTCTTTGGGCGCGGCTTCATGAAGTGTCACGCGGTGATGCAGGCAAATATCAACGTCAATTCGCCGCTGGTTTATGATGATACCATGTCGTCGGCTCTGCGTATCTATGCGGAGGCAGGCCAATGTGTCTGCGTCTCCCCAGCGATTTTCGCGGGTGCCATGGGGCCGCTTTCGCCGGCGGCGGTAGCGGCGCAAACTCTGGCAGAAGCGATGGTTGGCATTGCGCTTGCGCAACTGGTGCGCCCCGGTTGTCCGGTGGTCTTCGGCTCGTTCCACTCCACAATGAACTTGCGCACGGGCGCTCTAACCTTTGGATCGCCCGAGGCGAACATGACCACGATGGCACTTACACAATTGGGACGAAGGCTTGGCGTGCCTGTGCGGTCCGGTGGCGGACAGATCACCGCCTCAAATGCGCCAGATGGGCAAGCGATGCAGGACAGCACCGGTGCCATGTGGTCCACGCTTTTGTCCGGAGCCCATCAGGTCTGGCATGCGGCAGGCTGGCTCGAAGGTGGGCTTGTGATGTCCTACGAGAAATTCATCATGGATCTCGACCACTGTGGCGCGATGCTGAAACTGCTGCAGGGCTTCCAAACGAATGAGGAGGCATTTGGCCGTGATGCCTATTTTGAAACGGGCCCGGGCGAAAATTTCCTGTCGACCAAACACACGCTGCGCCACTATGCGGCAGCAAATTATGAGCCACAAATTTCTGACGCAGGGCCATTCGAGACCTGGTCTGAAAATGGTGCTCTCACGTCAGATCAACGCGCCACCGCGCGGTGGCATCAGATGTTGAACGATTACCAGCGTCCTGAAATGAAACCCGGCATACAAGCTGCGCTTGAAGACTTCGTGTCAGAACGCAAAGCGCGAATGCCGGATGAATGGTACTAGAACGGAATACCCAATACCTAAGAACTCTGCCGGGATTGCCAACTTGCTTGAGCAAGATTGAAGAACGTCGGCGCCTATGTCGTCAGGAGGACATTTCGCGGGCATAGCTGATCCAAAACTGGAAGGCATCTGATCGGGCATGGTGGTATAAAGCTGAAGTAAGTTGATAGCGGGGAGACGGGAGCTGATGGTGAACTGGTCATGGGCAACCAGAAATCTCTGAGTCTGCCAGAGTGACTTGTCGGGACCGATGATCTTTTCACGTTTTCGGGTTGATTGGTGGGATCCTTCAATCCGGTTACTTAGACCCTTGTGCACTGCGCAGTGCTGGGCTCAGGTTTTGGAAGACACTGAACAATTTCAAAATTTGATTTCGAGAACGAACTCACTTCGGTGTTTCCAGTTGCCTTTGTTCTCGCTCTTTTCTTGTCTTCGCATTGAGACCGGCTCGGGCCTATTCAGCAATTTCGTTGATCAATCGTGTCTCGAGAAGTTGACCGTTCTGGTATAGGACCGGGTAAGCAATCGATGCAATATGACTGTTGAACTCCCGGAAAGCCCGCAATGTCTCTAGATGAATATCACTGGTTTCGAAGCTTTCCGTTGTTCCATGCTGCAACCGGCGCAGGTGACGCTTGCGGCTTTCACGTTCCACGCGTTTGATTTCGGTTTTCTCAAGGCTGAGAAGCCGGGCGCTTTCCAGATCGTCTGAAACAAGTACATTTGATGCCAGTTTCATGTTTGCAAGAATACCTTCATGCATCTGAACAAGTTCGGACCAGCCATCTTGCGAAAAGCTTGAGCCTTTGGCCCGCATTTCACCGGCCAATACAGTCAGGCGTTTGGCAACAACGTCACCCGCCGTTTCAAGCCTGATCGCAAACTCCATAAGGTCGCGCGCGGTTTTAGCATCGTGTTTTTCATATAGCTCAGGGGGTATCGCGGCGACGAAGGCTCGAATACCCGAGAGGCACCGGTTTACGTCCTCGTCAATGGCCTGAACTGACCGGATCTGTTCTTTGTCTCCGCTGCGGTAAAGTTCAAGAGCAGGACGGAACATGGTTTCGAGAAGATCGCTCATCCGCAGCAGCTCACGCTTGAGGCTCGGCAAGGCCTGATTGGGATTTGCCACGTCTTCCATGTCCAATGCGCTGACCGGTTGTGCGGGTTGCGACTTCTGTACTTTCTGCTGGTCTGGCAAGAGCCTTTCGAGCAAGTTCTGCCAGTGTCCACAAAACGGAAGGGCTAAAACCAAAAGCGACAGGTTGAAAGCAAGATGCACGTTGACTAGCATTTGCCCCCCTTGCGGGTCGCCCAAAAGCCCGGTTCGTAGGGCAAAATTTGCTGCAAACAAACTAGCCAACGCCCAACTGCCTCGCAGCGCCAAATTTGCATAGGGTATTCGTCGGGCAGTCACTGGCATTCCTCGGGTTAGCCATACCGGAATGAAGGCCGAGCCAAAGTTCGCACCAAAAACCAAAGACATTCCGGCGGCAAATGGGATCGCTCCAATTTGCACAAGTGTCACACACATAAGGATGGCCGCAACCGAGGAATGCATGACGAAGGCTAAGGCACTCCCGACAAGAAATGCAGTGATATAGTCGCGCGACAAGTAATCCGCGACTGCGGGTAAAAATGCACTGTCCCGAATTGGGTCCATCGCCTCACGAAGGAACCGAAGTGAGATCAGGATAAAGGCAACGCCCATCAGAATGCGCCCTAGTTGTCGGGCTTTTTTGGCTTCGGTCTTGACGAATAGATAGCCTCCAATCGCCAGCAGCATTGGAATAAGCCAGTCCAACCGGAACGTAAGAATCTGGATGATCAGTGCTGAACCTAGATCGCCTCCGAGCACAATCGCCAGACCGGCAGGAAAACTCAACATTCCACTGGCAGCAAACCCAGAGGTCAACAGCGCCACTGCCGCCGAACTTTGCAGTACAACCGCCATCATCAGACCCACAAGTGAGGCCTGCAGGTAACTGTGCTGTCGCGTCAAAACGCGCTGGAACGACGCTCCATAGCTGCGCTCAATTCCAGTGCGTACCATTCGAACTGCAAAAAGCAGCAACATCGTCGCGCCAGCAAGGCTGATTAAAAAGCTGACTATCGCCATGCTCTACCTCACTCCCACGGTTTGCTTGGAATAACAGGGTGCGCTGCAATCCTGCCAACCAACGACCGGAGACCGACCCGGTGATTTTGCGGACGAGTAATTTCGATAAAACGCTCAGCGCCCGAGTTTGCTGAAAAAAATCGGACGCGCCTGTTCCACCGGGAAAACGCATTCACTTTCTTGGTGGTAGGCAGTGGCCCTTGGCGCCATAATTGAGAATTGATCTCCACGTCCATTGACCACTGTTTTCCTGGAAGCAGAGAGAGCAACGGCGTGTTTTGCTCTAAAGGTATGGCCACAAAGATTAACATTCGTCCTTAATCGCGTTGACAACAATGTCGATTGCACAGTCGAGATCCTTGCGCGTGATCGTTAGCGGCGGTGACAATGTAAGCACGCACCCCTGACTGATTTTGTAGCTTAGGCCAGCTTCCAAACAAGCATAATAGATCCGCTCGGCTCGTGCATTTCCAGGTGTCTTGTCGGCACGGTCATCGACAATTTCGACACCAAACATCAGACCACGGCCGCGAATGTCACCGACGATCGGGATATTCTGAAGCTCACCCATCAGACGATCCATAGCGTGCTCGCCCAACTCAGCCGCCCGGTCAACCAACCCCTCATCTTCGATGATTTGTATTGTGGTAAGCGCGGCGCGTGCAGTCACCGGGTTTTTTTCGTGTGTATAATGTCCAATGGCAAAGTCTCCGCAGACGTCCAGTTTGGTTCGCGCGATACAAGCTGCAATCGGCAGGATGCCTCCGCCAAGTGCCTTACCCAAGGTGACGATGTCAGGGATAATCTCGTCATGCTCAAAGGCAAACATCTTGCCGGTCTTTCCAAGCCCCGTGGGAATCTCGTCCATGATCAAGAGAGCCCCGTGACGATTACACGCCTCCCGCACAGCTTTCCAGAAGCCCGGTGGCGGCACATAAGGCACCGCGCGCATAGGCTCAGCGATGACCGCAGCTACGTCTCCCTCGCGTTCTAGAACGAACTCGACCATTTTTGCACAAGCCAACCCACAGGTATCTGGGCCGGCGTGATTGTACGGGCATCGGTAACAGGCAAAAGGTGCCACGTGCTCTGCACCCGGGAGAAGCGGGCCGGCTATATGGCTGCGAAATGTCGCCTCGCCGCCGACGCTTGCGGCGCCAAAACCGGCACCGTGGAAGGCATCCCAGAAGCTAATTGTTTTGAACCGACCGGTGGCAGCGCGCGCTATCTTGAGAGCGACCTCGTTTGCATCAGAGCCGCCGGTCGTAAACAGCATTTTCCCAAGGTCGTCTGGCGCGATTTCGGCGAGCTTTTCGGCCAATTCAACCGCGGGATCATTAGTGAAGCGACGGGGTGCGAAAGACAGGTCATCCAGTTGCGCCTTGATCGCGGTGATCAAACGGGGATGTCCGTAACCGATATGATGCACTGAATTGCCATGGAAATCCATGTAACGGCGGCCGTCTAGGTCTTCGACCCAAATCCCCTCAGCTTTGGCAATGGTGCTAACGCATGGCGAGGACAGTGACTGGTGGAGAAACGCGTTAGCGTCGCGTTTCAGCAAGGGTGAAGATTTAGGCCCTATAGATTCCTTCATCCATGCTTTTCGCGCGCTGGAAGTATTGGATTCGCCTTCCGTGTGGACGATTTGTGACATGCTTTTTCCTCAACGCCGCTTGTGAAAAAATGCGGACCTCGCAAAGTCCGCCAGTACCAGGGAGGAACTTGTGGTGCCCCGACCCGGGTCGGGACGGGGCACAAAAACTAGCGTGGCCAGGGCAGCGAGTAAGTTTTTACGTTAGTAAAAAACTTCATTGCCTCGATGACACCTTCTTTAACCCCATTACCGCTGTCCTTGATGCCTCCGAAGGGGGACATTTCGATACGGTATCCGGGTTGTTCCCAAATGTTGCAGGTGCCCACGTTCAGACCGTTGATAAAGGCAATCGCACGGTTCAAGTCGTTCGTACAGACGCCTGAGCTGAGGCCGAATTCGGTACCGTTCGAAATACGCATCACCTCGTCGTCATTGTCCGGAACCCGAACGATGGGCACAATGGGGCCAAAGGTTTCTTCCATCACCAGCTCGCTGTCATGGGGGACCTTATCGACCACGATGGGCGGCAGTAGTGCACCCTGACGGCCCGGATGATAGAGGATTTCTGCGCCGTCGGCCTCGGCCATGTAAACGCGTTTTTCGAACAGTTCAGCTGCCTTGTCATGGATGACACAGCCCAGTTCGGTCTCGGGGTCTTGTGGGTCGCCGAACTTGATCTTCTTCGCCTTTTCCAGAACCAATGGCACAAACTTGTCGGCCACGCTTTCTTGCACCAGAATACGTTTGATCGCAGTGCAGCGCTGACCCGAATTGCCGGTGGCGCCTGCCACAGCAATGGTCGCGGCCTTCTCAAGGTCCGCGTCAGAAAGATCGTTCAAAACGATCAGAGGGTCATTGCCCCCCAGTTCCAGAGCTTGCCGCTTGTAAACACCTTTTTCGGCGATCATCTTACCCACCGGCACGCCGCCGGTGAATGTGATGATGTCGATGTTTTCATTGGTGATCATCTCGTCGCCAATGTCACCTGGCCAGCCGGTAACCACTTGGAACATCTCGGGTGGTAGACCCGCGTCGTAGAGGATGTCAGCTAATGTCAGCGCCGTCAGCGGCGTCAGTTCCGTCGGCTTACACACCATGCAGTTGTTGGTCGCGATTGATGGCGCGATCTTGTGGCTGACCATGTTAAGTGGATGATTGAATGGTGTGATTGCCGAAATCGCATTCACCGGCTCGCGCATGGTGAATATTTTTCGATCTTTGCCATTATGGGTCAGGTCGCATGAAAAGATCTCGCCATCATCCTTCATCGCCTCAGCGGCGGCGAACTGATAGACATCTTGCGCACGCTTGGTCTCATAAATCGCATGCTGGTGACAGATACCCAGTTCCAACGTCAGCCATTTGGCAAGGTATTCACGACGTTCACCAATCAACTCGCCCGCACGCTGCAGGATCTGGCTGCGCTCATACCGTGTGAGCTTTGGAGTGTAATTCGCCGCGACTTCGAACGCTTTGCGCGCATGTTCTGCCTTGCCGGCGGGTACATGCCCGACAATCTCGTTTGTGTATGGGTACAGAACCGGCACCGTTTCGTCGGTAAAGACGATCTCGCCCCCGATGCGCATTCCTTCATTGCGGATTTCGATTTTAGACATGGTTTGATCTTTCATGGATTACTGCGCCGCCGCTGTAGTTGCATAGAAAAACGCATCAAAATTGCGCAACTCGGGCGCAGTCCCCAAGTCGATAACCCGGTTTACGATGAATGGAACTTCCTGCTCGGTCAGTCCACCGTGGCTGCGCAGCGGCTCGTTGAGAGCGGCCAGATCGTGGCGGTCTTCAGAGGTACCGATACAGATGTTTTCACCCGAGACCATCACGATATCACCAATGCGGTCACCGGGCAGTTCAAAACGCTTGATCGCTTCTTCCTTGGTCAACACGTGGGTGATGCCGGGTGTAGCTTTCAGTTTGCCGATGATGTCGTTGCGATCCGCGTCTTCGGGCAGATAGCAGGTGGCAAACGACCCGAGTGCGCCGTGGTGCACCACATAGGGGTCCGTGATCGGCAAGATGACACGGGCCGCGTCCTTGCCCAGCCATTCATCCACCAGATCCTGCACATATACCACGCTGGGCGAGCCATCGGCGTGGTGCTTGGGCTTCATGCCGTGGTCGGCGGTGACCACGATGGCAGCGCCCATGGCGTCCAGTTCGGTCAGATATTTGTCAAACATCTCATAGAATGCCTTGGCCTCGGCTTGATCGGGTGCGTATTTGTGCTGCACGTAGTCGGTGGTGGTCAGATACATCACATCTGGTTTCCACTCTTTCAGCAATTTGACACCCGCAGCAAAGACAAACTCGGACAACTCTGCCGAATAGACCTCGGGTTGGGCCATGCCCAACCATGCGCTTGCTTTCTCCTGACCATGCTCAGCCTGGGTCGACGTGTCGGACTTTTCCGCAGAGAAGCATTTGGCCCGGTCGTCGTCGAACTTTAGACCCGCCCCCAACAACGCGCGCAGCTTGTCCTTCGCAGTGACTATGGCCACCTTGGCGCCAGCGTCATAGAACTGCTTGAACACGGTCGGTGCACGCAAAAAGCGCACATCGTTCATCATCACTTCTTCACCACTGTCCGGATCAATCAGATAGTTTCCACAGATGCCGTGCACGATAGGCGGACGGCCAGTCGCAATGCTGAGGTTGTTAGGGTTGGTAAACGACGGGATCACCGAATGGGCCAGCCGGTCAGTGCCGGTTTCGCGCATTCGCTTGAGAGTCGGCATCAGACCGTCAGCAATAGCTTTGTCCAGGTATTCTGGCTCACAGCCGTCAAGGCAGATGGCAATGGCGGGCACTTTGGGCATCGGGTAGACACGCTCGTTGGCTTCAACAGGGGTGTGGATGGTCATTTGGTTTGTTCCTTGATCCTTAAGCGGCCAGTTTGGCGCGTTCTTCTAAAGCTTGGAGAGGAGGTGTGGCACTCGACACCCCCATTTTTTCCAAAGTTTCCTTGGCGGCAATTACAACTTTCCGCATAACCTTGTCGTCCATCTGACCGATGCACCCAACGCGGAAGCTGTCGACGACGGTCAACTTGCCCGGGTAAATGATGAACCCTTTTTCTTTCATCAGATTGTAGAACTGATCAAAGACAAAGTTATCATCGGCCGGGCAGAAGAATGTTACGATGATTGGGCTCAGCCAGCGATTGTCGAGCAGAGTTTCGAAACCCAGCTCACGCATGCCGGCGACCACAACATCCCTGTTGCTGGTGTATCGGGCTCCGCGACCGGAAACGCCGCCCTCAGCCGCATGTGCCCTGAGGGCTTCGATGAAAGCGGCAACCACATGGGTGGGCGGCGTAAATCGCCATTGACCGGTTTTGTTCATATGCGCCCACTGCGCGTGAACGTCCAGAGACAGCGAATGACTGTTGCCCTTGGCATCCTCAAGCTCGTTCTTGCGCGCGATTATGAACCCAAACCCCGGAACACCCTCAATACACTTGTTGGCGGACGAAACCATTGCCTCATAGCGGACTTCCGTAGGCTTCAACTCGATCGCACCAAAGGCTGACATTGAGTCGACAAGAAGCTTGCGACCAGCGGCGTAAACCGCCTCCGATATTTCCTCTATCGGATTCAGAATGCCCGAGCTTGTTTCGCAGTGGATAGCAACGACATGGGTGATCGTGGAATCATTCGCCAGAATCTCGGCAACTTCTGAACCACGCGGCGGCAGATAGTCGCCCTTGTCCAAGACAACATGATCGCGTTCCAGATACTCGAGCGTTTGCGCCGAGCGTTGACCGTAAGCGCCATTGGCCAGCACCAATGCCTTGCCATCGCGCGGAATGAACGAAGCCAGCATCGCCTCTACTGAAAACGATCCGCTCCCCTGCATCGGTACGCAGTCAAACTCATCGGCGCCCTCGCCAAGCAATGCCAAAAGACTGGAGCGTAACTCCTGGGTCATACCCCGAAAGTCATCATCCCAGCTTCCCCAATCCCTCAACATGGCTTCTTTCACGGCGTATGACGTGGTCAAGGGGCCAGGAGTTAGTAGATAGGGCTCGCCGAGACGCGGTTGTTCAATTTGAGGAAAAGAAGACGTCATAACCAAGCTCCAGATCAACGTTTCAAAGACACAGTTGCAGCAACCGCAGCTATATGTGAAATTGCAAATATCAATCTAATTATAAGCTCAGCCTATGCTCGAACCTTCAGGAGTTTGAAATGCGACATAGCCAGCTCAAAGCCTTTCATTTCGTGGCCAAATATGGTGGGTTTTCGCGTGCTGCAGAGGCGCTTTTTTTGACGCAGCCAGCAATCTCAGAGCAGGTTCGCAAACTTGAGCAGGATCATGATTTGTTGTTGTTCAAGCGTGAGCGAAAAAGAGTGAACCTAACCCCGGAGGGGACTCAGCTTTACCGGTACACCAAACAGTATTTTGAGATCGAGGATCAGATCGAGGACTATCTGTCAGAAACGAGGGCTGCGATCGACGGCGAGCTGCGGATCCTTGCCGATTCCGCGCACCACTTGACCGACTTTCTGGGACCGTTCCGAGAAAAATATTCGAACATTACGATTACCGTCCGCGCTGGCAACACCGAGGACATTTTGGAGGAGCTCAGATCTTACAATGCAGAAATTGGTGTTGTTGGCAGCGTGTCTCCCGGCAAGGACATGAGTGTTCTTAGCCTCGGTTCGACCGAGATCGTGGCATTCACGGCCCGCAGTTTGCTTCTCGCCTCAAAACCTACATTGTCCCTCGCAGAGCTGGCGGAGTTGCCTCTCATCTTCAGGGAACAGGGATCAAAAACACGCCAAAAGCTCGAAGATGAAGCCAGTAAACGGGGGGTGCCGCTGAAACCGGCGATTGTGGCCGAAGGAAGAGAGGCCGTCAGAGAGTTGGTGGCATCAGGTGCAGGTATCGGGTTCGTGTCCCAGGCAGAATACGGTCACGACGACCGTCTCAGACAAATCAAGCTGCAAGACGTCGACCTGCAAATGGGAGAAAGTATGATCTATCTCTCCCAACGGCGTGAGGTGAAGACCATTCGCGCCTTCATGAAATTCGCCAATTCTGTTCTAGAAGAAAAACAAAACCCCACCAATCAGTGATCGGTGGGGAGATGCCTAAATGGGTTTTCTTGTCAGCGGGTTCGCCAGGCTTGCGTGCGGCCGAGGACGCCTTTGGAAGCAATCAGGTGGATGATCCGCGCTGCGGCGTTTGTGTAGAAGATCATCATCCCCATTGCGGCAGCTGGCGCAATATCGCCCGCATCGTCCATGTTTAGCACTGCAATAGATGCCAACGTGGTTTTGGGCGAGTATAGGAACACAACCGCAGATACCGTCGTCATTGCGTTTACGAACAGATAGATTGATATGTCCAGCACGGCTGGCAGGCAAACAGGGACCGTGACACGGGCAAACAACTTCATCGTCGGTTGCTTGAGCGAGGCTGATACCGACTCGAATTCTCTGTCCATCTGCTTGAGCGCTGTCACTGCCGTCAGGTGCGACACAGTATAGAAGTGTGTCACCGTACAGATCACCAAAATTGCCATTGTTCCGTAGATACCGTTCAGCGGATTAGACGGGCTATTGAAGAAGAAGATGTATGACAGGCCCAGTACCATGCCCGGGATCGCCATTGGCAGCATCGCGAACATCTGAAAGATCGATCGACCTGTTCTAAACCCGTTCGACTTTTCAACCAGATAAGCACCAAAGAAGACGACTGAAGTACCGATCACCGCCGTCAAAAGCGCCAGCTTGATCGAGTTAATGTAAGAGCCCCAACCGCCACCATCCATCTTGTTGAAATCGTAGTTCTTCAGGCTCAGGCTCAGGTCGTAGGGCCAAAACTTGATTAGCGCCGCGAATTGGCACACAGCCAGCAGCCCAACGATGAACAAACCGATCAGACAGCAATAGACTAGAAAGAACCGATCTGCCTTTCGATTTGGGGTTGGCTGGTACGGGACCGACCGGGCCGACAATAAGGCAACCTGCTTTGATTGCACCATGCGGTCGATCGCGAACGCCAGGATTGCCGGGATCACCAGAACGACCGAGACTACGGCACCCATTTCAAAGTTCTGCTGGCCGATCACCTGCTTGTAGATATCAACCGCCAGAACGTTGAACTGACCTCCAATCACTTTTGGCAGACCAAAATCAGTTATGACCAGATTAAATACAACGAAAGCGGCCGAGATCAGACCATATCGCGCGCCGGGAACGGTGACCGTCCAAAAAGTACGCCACGGCGTTGAACGCAGGCTGACTGCAGCTTCGTATAGTCGTGCATCAGAGATCGCCAGCGCCGTTGAAATGATCAGGAAGGCGTGCGGGAAGGTGAAGAACACCGAGCCTATCACGATGCCAATCGGACCATAGATACTGGCGCCGAACAGCAACTCTTTTATCATGCCCTGATTGCCGAACAGATAGACCAGCGCGATCCCGGGCAAGAGCGAAGGCACCAGGATCGGAGCCATCGCAATCAGACGAAACACACCCTTGAACCGCATGCAACTCCGGTTGAGCGCATAAGCGAACCAGAACGCCAAAGTTACTGTGACAATGGTGCTAATTACAGAAATCCAAAGGGAGTTCTTGATAGAATTGAACAGTGCCGGGGTTGAGAAGTAGTTGACGAAATTTTCCAAGCCTCGCGATTGAACTGGCCTCAGCTGAACCCGCCGGAACTGATTGGAATCGAGCGTGACCCAATCCGTATTGTCTTGCAGCGTAGAACCGACAAGAAACCGCCCGGTGTCGCTTGTGTTACGGATTTGGTACATGACCGGACTGCGAAAGCTGAAATCGGGAAAAAGCTCGGTTACCGATAGCCGCCCGTCTGAGCCGGTAGACAGTTCGGTGCCTGAAAAAGCCCCGATTTGTTCGTTCAGTGTGTCGGCTGACAGGATGGTTCCGTCAAATTGCCCCGCTTCATCACTGACCTGAAACTCGTATTGTGACAACTCCATCCGATAGGTCGAGAATGACTTGGAAAGCATCGTGTAAAGCGGCAGGACCAACGTCGCGACCAGATAGAGTGCGATCACGATCATGCTGCCGCGCATCAGGACGTCATCCCTGCTGAGCTTGGGTTTGATGTCAGGTCCGGCTGGAAGAGTCCCCGGGTTGGTTGAAATCTCGCTCATGCTGCCGTCTCCGGAACATCGAAGGCCATTAGCCGGTTTTCGGGCAGCTCAATCACCATGGTCCTACCCTCTTCCAGTTCTAGGCGGCGCACGGCATTGATCGAAAAATCTGCGATCAGTTCCGAAGATCCAAATCGCTCGTTGCTTAAGCGGCATCGCCAGAATGAACCGAGGAATTCCATTTCATCGAGAGTGACGTCGATGCAATTCCTGTTGCCGCCGGTATCGAGATAACCAGCCTCATGCGGGATGATATCCTCCGGTCGGATCGCCGCAATCGCTGGCATTCCGTCGTTGAACGTGTGGCTGAGGCACGCAAAGGTCTTTTCGCCGACACTCAGTCGACCACCCTTGGTGACCTGAGACTGGATCTGGTTCATTTCCCCGATGAAGTCTGCCACGAACAAGTTTGCGGGTTCTCGGTAAATTTCTGTAGGTGACCCCACCTGCTCGATAACCCCATGATTCATGACCACGATCCGGTCCGCCATCGCCAGCGCTTCTTCCTGATCATGCGTAACCATCACAGTAGTCACACCCAGTTTGCGCTGCAGCTCTTTGATTTCGTGACGTAGATGGACGCGCACCTTTGCGTCCAATGCCGAAAGCGGCTCATCCAGCAACAAGAGACCGGGGTTGGTCGCAATGGCGCGGGCCAACGCAATCCGCTGCTGCTGGCCACCGGACAATTGCGCAGGATACTTTTTGCCTTGTTCAGGCAACCCAACCAAAAGAAGCAGTTCGCTGACACGAACGGCAATATCCGATTTGCTGCGACCAGTGTTTTCCAAGCCGAAAGCAATGTTCTTTTCGATCGTCAGGTTCGGGAACAAGGCGTAAGACTGAAACACAATCCCGAAATCACGCTCTGACGGCGGCAGATTTGACACATCCTTGCCGTCTTGCATGACAGTGCCCTTGGTTTGCAGATCGAGACCCGCAATCGCCCGGAGCAAGGTTGTTTTGCCGCAACCCGAAGGCCCCAGAAAGCAGACAAATTCGCCTTCGTTGATTTCCAGGGATATGTCCTTGAGTGCAAGAAAGCTGCCGAACGCCTTCCACAAATTCTGGATGCTTAGATACAGTTCACCGGGTGGGGTTTTCTGAAGCACGGGAGCGGTCCTCATATCTGCACCTCGGGAACGGCCGATCTGGGCCGGTTGAAGCCGGGCGCGCTGGTCGCGTTGTTTGGAAAAATAGAGTGGTGTGCAGAAGAGGTGCTTACACCTCTTCTGCAGGTTGGTTTACTTCGCTTCAGACTTCCCGTCATAGCGAGACTGCCATTCTTTCAGTATCGCCGCGCGGTTGTTGGCGGCAAATTCAAAGTCGTTGTCGATCATCGCATCCAGAAGACCTTCAGGGAAGTGCTCGACCGGTTTTGCGACGCCAGGATAGGCGACAACGGCGTACCCTGTATTGTACATCTCGTTGGCTTCCTTGGTGACGGTGAAATCAACCAGTTTCTGCGCGGCTTCGAGATTTGCAGTACCGGCAACAATAGCGGTCGCTTCCATGTCCCAGCCGACACCTTCTGACGGGACAATGATCTCAAGCGGCGCACCATCAGCTTTCGACTTAGCACCACGGAAAGCAAAAGAGATGCCAATCGGGATCTCACCTGCAGCAGCCAGTTTGCACGGCTTTGAACCAGAGTGGGTATATCGCGCGATGTTCTCGTGCAATCCGTCCATGTACTCCCAGCCGCCTTCTTCGCCGAACATCTGCAGCCAACTTGAAACATCAAGGAAACCAGTGCCCGACGAGTTCGGATTTGGCATGATCACCTGATCCTTATACATGGGGTCTGTAAGATCCTTCCACGAAGTTGGTGGCTTCAGTCCCGCCTTCTCGGCCTCGACGGTATTGTAGCAAACTGCCGCAACCCAAGCGTCCATGCCAACCCACGCCGGAGGATTGTCGCCATCGACAAATTTCGCGTCTAGGTCGCCAACACCCGCAGGCGCGTAAGGCTCCAGCATACCTTCGGACTTGAGCAACAACAGCGAAGTGGCTGCGAGACCCCACACGACGTCTGCCTGAGGGTTGTCCCTCTCGGCCAACAGTTTGGCGGTGATGATCCCGGTCGAATCCCGCACCCAGTTGATTTTGATGTCCGGATTGCTCGCATTGAACGTCTCAGCGTAGCGCGCCAGGTCTTCAGCTTCGACGGCTGTGTAAACTGTCAATTCGGTTTCAGATAACGCAACTGTAGCAGTCAAGGAGCTTACGGCCAGGGCTGCAAGAAATTTGGTCTTATGTTTCATCGTGATCCTCTGTCGGTTGATTATTCTCGGGAACGCCATTCTTGAGCAGCGCTTATTTGCAGTTCCATGCCCCGGCAGTGTGACAGATAAATAGATCAAGAAAAATCGATTATACCTTCCACATCATAAGCAAAACCTATGTAAGGCAATCCGCCCTAGCGCTCGGAATTGAGTGTCATACCCCATTGATATGAGATAGGAACTCTCCCTGCACCAGTCACCCAAGAGTTCCGTTCAAATCAGTACGCTTCGGCATTGGCCCATCGAACGGGCGGTGGGCTACGAAATCCGAGGCTACATACTGCTACCCGCAAGCACTATTCAGCGGAAGAGAAGATCAGGATCGTTCTGGACAGGCTCTAGGGTAAAGACAGCATTGCGGAGCTGTGCTGCCGGGCAGGCATCGCTCAGAGTCTGTACTATAGCTGGTCCAAAGAACTCCTTGAAGCTGGCAAGAAGCGCCTCGCGGGCTATAAGATACGTGCGGCGACCTTATCCGAAGTTAAAGACCTGCGCCTTGGACTCGTTATCCCGCAACTTCCTTCTCCTTAGTCCAACTTGTACGTCATCTTGTTAGGGCCAGAACCACAATTCCAACTGCCACGATTATCGCCGCCAGGAGCCTGTTGGATTTTGGACCCTCTCCAAACCACATCACACCAATTATTGAAGCGAAGATGACCGAACTTTCTCGGAGCGCCGATACGACACCCAACGGTGCGAAACTCTTAACATAGAGCACCAGACCATAGGCTAAGCCGGAAATGATTCCTCCTGCTAAACCTGACCAGACATATCTCTTTGGAAGTGCGATGAGGCGTTCCCATCGGGTCGAGAAGATGAACCCCGCCACGAGGATCTCGGCCACGAACAATACCGTGATATATCCAAGCGTATTCCCTGACAATCTCACGCCAATACCGTCAACCAAAGAGTAGGAAGCAATCATCAAACCAGTTCCGAATGCCGCCGCGATGCCTACCCAGTTCGTGCCCTTTCCAAGTCCGCCAAAAGACAGGCAACCGATGCCGGCCGAAATGCAGACAATACCGATCCACGCGCCCGGAGGAAGGAATTCACCGGCAAGAAAGACCGCTCCCAACGCCACTAATATGGGCGTTATCCCGCGCGAGATGGGGTACACCACCGATAAATCGCCGTAACGGTAGGCGGTGTTGAGAAACCAGTAGTATCCCCAATGAATCAAGGTGGAACCAATAATGTATGGAATTGCAGCCATTACTGGAAAGCCCGTAAAAGGAAGCACGGCAAGCGCAGGTATGGCATGCCCGATCGAGATTAATCCCAACATAATGGCCTTGTCAGGCGCGCCCTTTACGACCGCATTCCACAGCGCATGAAGGAAAGCCGCAAACAGTACGATGAGGATCGCATGTACTGTCATTGCTCGTCGCAATCAGCGAAAACGCCTTGTAGACACATATGATTTTGCACCTCTATGCGCTCTGCTTCATGAGCTGATCGACTGGTGTTCTACCAAATCTTCGCTTGTATCGCTGCGAAAGCGTCGTACAGGAAACAAATCCACAGGCCAATGCAATTTCTGTCATTTACAGGTCAGTGAATTCGGCGATGGCATGAGCCTTCTCCCACCGCTCTGCCATATAGTTTGGCTTTGAGTTCGTCATGGTTCGTAACGAGGTTAGGCATTGATTCGCGGTCAAAACTGTCCGGCTTCCGTGTCTTGAGAGAATTCAATCAGAATTGAAGAAAACGTATTATATGCGAAATGAACGCCGCAGGGCCCTATACCCGCCTCAAGGCCAAATCCGTTAACCATATTCAACACGCCAGCAGGCAGGATATCCGCGATCAGTTCACAGAACACCATGATCGTCGCTGGTGTTGCTTGGCCGGATTCAGGACCACGCAATAGCCAGCAGCTCCAGATTGTCGTCCAGCTTTTGCTCTATCCGCATGAGAACATTCGCGCGCTCGGTCACGCTGGTCGAACCTCAGGTATCGGCAGTCGAATGCGCTGGGTCCAGTGCGGCCTCAACGTCTGAAGCATCAGACCGTGCGATTTGGCCAATGGGCTGGCCGGTGATCGGACTTAGATTGTCAAAATACCGGCCTGCCTTTGGCTTGCAAAAGTCGCCTCCGATGAAATTGTCATAATGGGATAGAAAGGGCGAGATACTCGTTGGCGCGTGCAGATTGGTCATCTCATTCATTGAATTTCTCCATAAGTTCACGGTCGGGGTTTTTGACATCCCGCGCAACGGCTGATGCAGCGGTGTGGAATCCGGCCCACCGTTCTTGTTGTACGGCGACTTGGCTAACACGATGAATTTTCAGAATGTATCCGACCATAGTAGTATTACTTTGGTCGCTGCTTGGGGTCTTCCTTTCCGCAATCGCCGAGAGCGCCAAAAAATGTGCCTCGAATGTAAGCGCTTGCACGAATCAAATGTAAGCGCTTACAGTGTCGCTCAGAACTGCAACCTTTTCGGATCCTGTTTTATGTTCCTTACCGCCTCGCTGATCGTCTTTGTCATCTACTTCGCCAACGTCGCTCTGGGGGCCTTTGCAGCAAGCGCATTCCTTGGGGACGTGGGCGAAATGCTGGTTCTGTTTGCCGCGTCGATATTGTTTGTCGTCGCCATTCTTCAAAAAGAGGCTGACCGAAACAAAAAGAACGGCAGCTAAGGATTTCTGGGAGGAAACATAATGGACAAAGATCGCAAGGACCTTGCGTCGGCAGCACGCCGAAATTTTCTGAAATTGACGGCAACAGGCGGCTTCACGGCGGCCATGGTAGCTGGTGCTGCGGGGACGTTGTGGTCAACTGAAGCTGCAGCGCAAAGTGCCAGCGAAGAGCGCGACCGTGAGGCTGCCGCGGACCATATCATGGTTCTGGCAACTGCCTATCCAGTCGGTGCGTCGCGTGGTTATCCAATCATGCAGCTGGACCTGAAGGAAAACATCCAGAACGCGACCAACGGCAAGATCTATGTCAAACTCGCGCCTGGCGGGCAGCTGGGTGCAGGCGGCGCGCTGGTGCAGGCGGTGCAGGGTGGCACAATTCAGGCAGCACAGCATTCGCTTTCGAATTTCGCGCCGTTTGCGTCGACCGTTGACCTGATCAACATGCCGTATCTGTGCGGATCGAACCAGCGTTTCACAAACCTCGTCAACTCGCAGTTCTGGAAAGACTCGGTCGAGCCGAAGGTCGAAGAAAACGGCTTTAAGGCGCTGTTTTACATCAATATCGACCCGCGTGTCGTCGCCATCCGCAAGGGCGGCCCCGGACCGGTCCTGACACCCGGCGATCTGTCCGGCGTCAAGTTCCGCGTTCCCGGCTCGAAGATGCTGCAGCAATACTATCGCATGGTTGGTGCAAATCCGACGCCTGTGGCCTGGGGAGAAACCCCGTCTGCGATCAAACAGGGCGTCGCTGACGCGCTTGACCCGTCCGTGGGTGCGCTCGAAGTCTTTGGTTTCAAAGATATCCTGAGCCATGTGACTTTCACCCAGGCCGTGCCAGACAGCCAAGTTTATTCGTGCAACCTGGAATGGTTTAACTCAATGCCCGCCGACGTGCAGGAAGGGATCATGTGGGGGTCCGAGATGACCTCGCACCAGAACCTTGCCAAAGTGCCATCGGCCCGCGCCTACGCTATGGCCGAACTGATCAAAGCAGGTGTCGAATTCCACTCGCTCAGCGAAGAGCAACTGGCCGAATGGAAAGCCGCTGGTGGCTACCAACGGTCCGAATGGGACGAGTTCAAGATCGATCTGGCCGGGTCCATGGACAACTTCGCCAAGATGGAAGAAGCCGCAGGTACCCAAGGCAAGTACTACGTGCATGACGCTTAACAGTCGGGTCGGGCGTGCCTCCACGCGCGCCCGATCACCAATATTCTCCCGCCTCAGTAAAATCCAAACGCTTCAGCGCGGTTCGTTTTGCTAGGCAAATCAGCAGGTTCTCACATGAGCTTTTTGCGCCGAATTGATAGAGACGCCGAGCGCTGGTTGCTTCTGGTCTTCTACGTGATGCTTGTCATCACCATGGCGATCGAGGTGCTGCGCCGGGAAATATTCTCTTTTTCCTCGATCTGGGGCGAAGAAATTGTGCGGTACTCCTTCATCTATCTCGCATGGATTGGTGCTGCGGCTGCAGTGAAAGAGCGCGCGCATATCCGCATTGACGTGCTGATGCACTACCTTGGGCCGCGTCCGAAGGCTTTGCTGTATATCTTTGGCGACCTGGTGATGTTCGGTGTTGCTGTGATTGCCCTCTATTGGTCCTACGAAGCCGTGCATGTGTCTGCCAAATTCGGGTCGGTCACGGACGGGCTGCGCATTTCCAAAGTATGGTTCCTGATGGCGGTTCCATTGGGGTTCGGCCTGATCATATTGCGGCTGATTCAATCCCTACTGCGCGACATCCATTCTCTCAGAACGGGCAAACCCGTTTTTGAGGGCGACACACTCTTTGATTGAGGGATGAATTGAATGCTTTGGCAAACCTTTGATCAAACCGTCGAGCTGGGTTGGGATTTCTATCTCCCCGTTATCATATTCGTCTCGCTGATTGCACTGGCGGTTCCGGTTTGGGCCGCCATCGGGACTTCGGCGATCCTGATGCTGGTCATGTCCGGCGACCTTCCCCTGAGCCTTGTTGGTGAAAAGCTGTTCACCGGCATTGACGCCTTCGCGCTGACGGCGGTGCCGCTGTTTATCCTGACAGGGGACGTGCTGGTCCGAACCGGGCTCAGTCGAAAATTCCTTGATGTTGCCGAGGCATTGACGTGTTTCACCAAGGGTGGTTTCGGGTCTGCCACGGTTCTTGTCTGTGGCATGTTTGCGGCCATTTCGGGATCGGACGCAGCTGGTGCGGCCGCGGTTGGACGTATGACTATCGCACGCTTGGTCGAAAGCGGCTATCCGCGCCCCTATGCCTGCGCTCTGGTGGCGGCAGGCGCCTGTACCGGCATTTTGATCCCACCGTCGATCGCCTATATCATCATCGGCCTTGTTCTGGGGATATCCGCATCGACCTTGTTCCTTGCGGCCTTGATCCCGGGGATCGCGATCCTGTTGTCGATCCTGATCACGAACCTGATCGTTAACCGCATCTACGCCTATGAAGGTGGTGGACAGATGACGATGGCCGAATGGTTGGGTAATCTGGGCCGTGCTCTAAAATCCGGTTGGTATGCGTTTATCGTGCCGGGCATCATCTTTTACGGCATATTCTCGGGCCGCCTGACACCAACAGAAGCGGGTGCAACGGCCGTCGTCGTGACAATCATCATGGGCTTTATTCTGCGGACGCTGTCCCTTGCGGATTTTCCCGCCATGCTGGTCAGTTCGGCAAAGGTGAACGGCGTCATCCTTCCCATAATCGCTTTCTCGGCTCCGCTGGCCGAAGCGCTGGCCATCATGGGCGTGCCGCAAGGTTTTGTGACATCGGTGACCGGGCTGACGGATGAACCATGGTTACTGATCCTGCTGATGATCGGAATCCTGATCGCCGCCGGTTGCGTTATGGAAACCACGCCGAATATCGTGATCCTTGCGCCTATCCTGAAACCACTCGCGGACAACATCGGCATGAACGAGATACAGTTCTGCATCATGATGATCACAGCTCTTGGCGTAGGCTTCATCACGCCGCCATTGGGGCTCAACCTGTTCGTGGTGTCTGGCATAACCGGGGAATCCATCCTCAAGATTGCCGCCCGTGCCGTTCCCTTTGTTCTTTGCATGTTCTTGGTTGTGTTGCTGATTGCTTATATGCCAGCGATTTCGACTACGTTCTTGCCCGAAATCTACAAGTAGGACCTCGCTAAGATGAAACGTGAATACCTGAAAAAAGCGACCCTAACCGCTAAATCGGATGCTTCCGAAGTCCACGAGACGGTCAGGACAATTCTGGCTGATATTGAGGCAGGCGGAGATGCAAAGGCTATGGAATACGCCGCCAAGTTCGATCAGTACGAGGGCAATGTCCTTTTGACTGCCGAAGAAATCGAGGCGGCAGGAGCGCTTGTGCCGGAGAGGCTGAAAGCGGACATCCGGTTTGCGCATGACAACGTCAAACGGTTTGCCGAGGCGCAAAAGGCCACAGTATCCGATGTCGAGGTTGAAATCGTACCGGGCATGATTGCGGGGCAAAAGGCTATCCCTGTTGATGCGGCGGGCTGTTATGTGCCCGGCGGTCGCTATAGCCACATTGCTTCGGCCATCATGACTGTGACAACGGCCAAAGTTGCAGGTTGTCGCCACATTACCGCCTGTTCGCCACCCCGTCCCGGTGTAGGAGTTGCCCCGGCCATCATTTATGCCGCGAACCTGTGTGGTGCGGACAAGATTATGGCACTTGGTGGCGTTCAGGGTGTGGCTGCAATGACGTTCGGACTGTTTGGCCTGCCCAAGGCCAACATCCTCGTGGGCCCCGGCAATCAGTTTGTTGCAGAAGCCAAGCGCATTCTTTTTGGCCGTGTCGGGATCGACATGATCGCGGGCCCAACGGACAGTTTGATCCTTGCAGATGCAACAGCTGATCCGCATATCGTGGCAACGGATTTGGTAAGTCAGGCCGAACATGGCTACAACTCGCCTGTTTGGCTGGTCACAGATGACCGGGTGTTGGCCGAAAAGGTGATGGAGCTTGTGCCTGCCCTGATTGATGATCTGCCCGAGGTGAACCGCGACAACGCCTTTGCCGCTTGGCGTGACTATGCGGAAGTGATCGTATGCTCAGATCGCGAAGAAATGGCTGTTTGCTCCGATGATTACGCGCCCGAACACCTGACAGTGCAGGCCGAAGATCTGGATTGGTGGCTTGAGCGGCTCACATGTTACGGCTCGTTGTTCCTTGGGGAAGAGACGACCGTTTCCTATGGTGACAAAGCGACGGGTACCAATCATGTGCTGCCAACGTCAGGGGCCGCCAACTATACTGGCGGTTTGTCAGTCCACAAATACATGAAGATTGTCACATGGCAGCGTGCAACACGCGAGGGTGCCAAGCAGGTTGCCGAAGCCACAGCGCGCATTTCCCGCCTTGAAGGGATGGAGGGGCACGCCCGTGCTGCGGATGTTCGTCTGGCCAAGTATTTCCCGGATGAAGCATTCGACCTGACCGCAAATGGCTGATCCAAGATCACTGTTTGACCTGACTGGCCGCGTGGCCTGTGTAACCGGCGCCAGCTCCGGCCTCGGGCGGCGTGCGGTCATCGCACTGGCAAGTGCCGGGGCCCGCGTGGTGGGCGTAGCCCGGCGCGAGGACGCCCTGCAGCGCTTGCAAAACGAGGTCGGCGAAGATGTGGACTACGTTGCAGCGGATGTCGCCGACCGTGATGCACTCCCACACTTGGTAGAAGCGGTCAGCGCACCGTTCGGAGCGCCAGACATCATTGTGCACGCCGCTGGCATCAACATCCGTCAGACGGCGGATGACGTGACACCAGAAGGTTGGGATCAGACCGTGGCGCTGAACATCTCGGCTCCGTTTTTCCTGAGCCAGGCACTGGTGCCCGCCATGAAGGCCAAGGGGTGGGGGCGGATCGTGAATTTTGCATCGCTCCAAACCACGCGCGCTTTTCCCGGTGGCATCGCCTATGGGACGACCAAGGCGGGCATAGCCCAACTGACCCGCGCAATGGCTGAGGCCTGGTCGACCTATGGCATCACAGCCAATGCGATCGGACCCGGATTTTTTCCGACAGAACTGACCGAGGCCGTCTTTGCCGATCCGAACCGAGCCACGCGCAATGCCGTCCAGACCTGCATCGGACGCAATGGCCGTTTGGAAGACATGGACGGCCCCATGCTGTTTCTCTGCTCGGACGCGTCCGGTTACGTGACCGGACAAACCTTGATGGTCGACGGAGGGTTCACAGCAAAATGAAAGCGTTGGTCTACGAAGGTGTCGAAACGCTTGGTGTGCGCGAAGTCCCCAACCCGACGGTCGGCCAGGGCCAGTCGCTGGTTCGTATCGAGGCCTCGGGCATCTGCGGGTCGGACATGCACGCCTACCTCGGCCATGACGACAGGCGTCCTGCGCCCTTGATTCTGGGCCATGAGGCTGCTGGTGTGATTGAGGGCGGCGCGCGTGACGGCGAACGGGTCACGATCAATCCGCTGGTCAGCTGTGGCACTTGTCCCGCGTGTCAGACGGGCCGAGATAACCTGTGCCCGGACCGTATGATCATCTCCATGCCGCCGCGCGAAGGGGCCTTTGCTCAATATGTGGCAATGCAAGGCAGCAATCTTATCGTGGTGCCGGATCATGTTCCGTTGCAAAAGGCTGCACTGGCCGAACCTCTGGCCGTCAGTTGGCATTCCATACGGTTGGGGCTGACGGCGCTTGATCCGGGTGCCAGCCGCACGGCGCTTGTACTGGGGGGCGGGGCTATTGGTCTTGCCGCGGCCCTTGCCCTCAAGGCGCAGGGGGTCGATGACGTAACTGTTGCTGAACCAAGCGACAAGCGACGCACATTCCTGGAAGATCAATGCCTTGTGAAATCTGTACCCACAGGGGCAGGGCAGTACGGCATCGTGGTCGACGCCGTCGGATACGCGGCAACACGCGCGGCAGCTTCTGCCATGGCTGAACCGGGGGGTGTCATTGTCCACATCGGCCTGGGAGAAGACACGGGTGGCCTCGATATCCGGCGGATGACCTTGCAAGAGGTGACGTTCATTGGAACCTATACCTACACACCGGAGGACTTCCGGGATACCTGCAGCGCGCTTTTCGATGGCGCGCTTGGCCCGCTAGACTGGGCAGAACATCGCAGCCTGAATGATGGACCGCAGGCATTTGCCGATCTACGATCGGGAGCGGTTGCAGCCCCCAAGATCATCCTCGATCCGTGGGCCTGACACTTATGATCACCAACCAAATGGAGACACTTCATGTACTATAAAATCCTCGTCCCGATGGCGCTGGACCATGGCGTGTCGACTCATACACTTGAGATAGCCAACGCGCTGAGTGCAAAGGATGCCCAGATCTTCGCCCTTCACGTTCATGAGGCGCCCCAAGGCTCTGTTAGTGCGTATCTGGACGAAGAGATGGTTGCCGCCGGGTTTGAAAAAGCGCGTGCTGATCTTGAGGGCAAATTGTCTGGACATCCCGGTGTCACGCCTGTGATTGTAAAAGGACATTCGGCCCGCACTATCATCGACTATTCCGAGGCGCATGGCATCGACTGCATCGTGCTTGGATCCCACAAACCTGGTCTGAGAGATTATTTCCTGGGCTCCACAGCTGCTCGCGTCGTGCGGCACGCAGGCTGTGCCGTCCATGTGCATCGCGCGTCCTCTTGATGACGCTCTCCTCTCCTTTCAAGAAAGGCCCTTCTGCAACATGAACATAGACAAGAAGATCACCGATGATCTTGTCGCGAATGACATCTCGTTCGTGACGACGGTGCCCTGCAAACAGCTTGCGGGCGTTATCGAGGAAATAGACCAACACCCCGATATCTTCCATATTCCGTCGAACAAGGAAGACGAGGGCATGGGCCTGTGTGCCGGTGCGTGGATGGGTGGAAAACGCCCTGCGATCATCATGCAGAACACAGCCATTGGGGTGACGATCAACACTCTTGCGACGTTGATCCAGTATTACCGGATGCCGCTGCCGATGTTGATCAGCTACCGCGGAGAGCTGCGTGAGCCCGTGGCTTGCCAGGTGGAAATGGCGGTGCATACCAAGGCGCTGCTGGCACAGATGAATATCCCCACCTACCACTTCCATCACCAGAAGGATGTGGAAGAGCTGGATATGATCCTGAAGTATACCTTTATGTGCAACAAACCCGTGGCAATCCTGACCGATGCCAGTTTCTGGGGAGGCTATGGCGACCAATGATCCGTTCTGAAATCCTCAAGGAAATTGCACCTCAACTCCGTGATCAACTAGTGGTCTGCAACATTGGCATCCCCAGCCAAGAACTGCATGCCATCGACGATCAACCAACGAATTTCTACATGCTCGGCACGATGGGCCTCGCTTCGTCTATCGGCTTGGGTCTGGCGCTGGCGCAGCCTAAAACCGTGATCTCCATTGATGGCGACGGGTCGGTGTTAACCAATCTGGGCACCTTGCCAACCATTGGGAACAATATGCCTCCAAACTTTATCCTGATGATCATCGACAATGGATCATATGGATCAACCGGTGATCAGCCGACCTATACCGGGCGCAAGACCGACTTGGCGGGCATGGCGCGTGCGGCCGGATGTGACAATGTCGTTGAAGTGCAGGATGTTGATACCGGGAAAGCATTGCAAGAGGCGATGGACGCGCAGGTCGGCACGGTCATGATCGTGAAATGCGACAGCGGAAATGCCAAGATGCCAGTCATTACAATGGACCCGGTGATCATCAAGGATCGCTTTATGAAAGCGGTGGCTGGTTGATGAACCGCGCCGCGCGAATTCATTCCAGTGAGGATGCGCGGCGTTTGGCCAAGGCACGTCTGCCTTGGATGGTGTTTGACTATATCGATGGGGCCGCAGGGTCAGAAACGGGGGCTGCGCGTAACCGCGCTGCTCTGGATGACATTTGCCTTGAACCCCGGATACTGAAAGATGTCAGCCATCGGTCTTTGGACATGCCGCTGTTTGGCAAGATTGCCAAGCGGCCCTTTGGCATTGCGCCGATGGGCATGTGTAATTTGTCCAGACCTGGTGCAGATCTGATGCTGGCGCGGTTGGCCGCGCGCGCATCCGTGCCTTTGGGGGTCTCGACCGTGGCCTCAACCCCGCTGGAAAAAATGATCGAGGTCGCCGAAGGGCACGCGTGGTTCCAGCTTTATTTCAGCGGGGACGGAACGGGGTCATTCAAGCTGGCAAAGCGGGCGCAAGATGCCGGATACGAAACCCTGATCGTAACCGTCGACGTGCCCGAGGTTGGTCGCCGACCGCGTGAGTTGCGCCATGGTTTTACCATGCCATTCCGTATCGGACCCCGCCAATTTCTGGACTTTGCCCTGCACCCGCAATGGTCGCTTATGTCACTTGCCGCAGGTCGTCCGCAGATGGCAAATTTCGAGATGCCGGGCTTTGAATTCGACCGCACCGAAAGCCGCGCGAGGGCGACTTGGACAACATTGAAGGCTCTGCGCGATTTGTGGCAGGGCAACCTGGTAGTAAAAGGCGTGACCAACGCCGAGGATGCGCTGCAGTTGAAATCCGAAGGCGTTGACGCCATTCAAGTGTCAAATCATGGCGCACGGCAACTTGAAAGCGCACCCGCAGCCGTTCACGCGCTGGGCCGGATACGAGATAGCGTTGGTGCGGATTTTCCGCTATTTTACGACAGTGGCTTACGATCTGGCGAAGACGTTCTGAAAGCCCTCGATCAGAGCGCAAATTATGTGTTCTTTGGCCGCGTATTGCAATTTGCCATCGCCGCGGCCGGCGAAGAGGGTTTGCATAGACTGTGGAATATTCTCAGCGAAGAGTTGTCCAGTGCACTTGCTCAGGTTGGTCGGACGAAACTGACCTGAAGCAACGGAACAAATGTGAATGCCGTCGGTAACGCCTCTAACGCACACGATCCGGATGCCGTTACGAATTATTTTGCCCCGGACGCTGTGTTCGACTACGCCAGCGGCCCGAGGTGTTTGCCGGCAGGTTCGAGAGTGCAAATACCCTGAATTGGGAAGCGTTGGGAAACCTAAGCAACCATTCATTTCAGACGCGCATGCGTGCGCTTTGCAGGAAGCGAAAGCCGATCACGTTTCTCTCGCCGACCGCGATTTTAGCCAGTTTACGACTTGCATCACCGCGTGTTGGTTTGCGGCCGAACGCTCTATGAGGAGGTAAAAATCGCTACCACCGATGTCTCTTGCCGCACCAACCTCTACCAGGCGTCCTGCCTCAAGATCTCGGGAAACCATGAAACGGCTGACAAGGGCCACACCCTGCCGCGCGATGGCAGCGTCGACCGCAAGCGCTGTCTGGCTTAATCGAAGGCCGCGTTGCGATTTGTCACGAACCCCTAGGTTTGCAAGGTATCGCGGCCAAAGGTCATGCGTGTCATGAATTTTGGGCAGGTGTGCAAGGTCATCTGGTGTTAACGAATCGAATGCGTCGCTGATAAACTCGGGTGCGGCTACGGCAATCACCTCTTGTCTGAAAATAAGCGCCGCCCGAAGCGCGGCGCCAAACGGCGGCGATCCCTGCCGGACGGCAAGGTCGATCCCGTCGCTGTGAAAGCTGGAGACTTTTTCAGTGGCCATGATCCGCAAGTCGATTTCCGGATGGCTCTCTGCAAAGTCCGGCAGATTCGGGATCAACCATCTCGCAGCAAAAGTCGGGGTAACGCTTATTATAACCTTGTCCGGTTCCGGCTTTAGCTCGGCGGTTGCAGATCTAAGGCTCGCAAAGGCAACCGATATACGTGCGTGATAGCTACGGCCAACCGAGGTGAACTCCAATCCTTTGGGCACCCTTTCGAACAATGTGACTTCTAGGTGAGCTTCCAGCAGTCGCACCTGCTGCGCCACCGCCCCTTGTGTTACGCCCAACTCATCGGCAGCGGCGCGGAAACTGAGGCGGCGCCCAGCGACTTCGAATGCCCGTAAACCGTTGAGGGGAGGAAGATCAGCCATGAGACAATAGTATTTCTACTGTAATGAAACATCAAATCTCAATCGAACGATCCATCGAAACAGGATATTTTCACAGAATACAAAAGGGGAATCGTCAGATGGCAGTAGAAAAAGTAGCTTTGATTACCGCGGGCGGGAGTGGCATGGGGGCTGACGCGGCGCGCCGGCTTGCCAAAGATGGCTTCAAAGTCGGCATCCTCTCTTCTTCGGGTAAAGGCGAAGCACTCGGCGCCGAGCTGGGTGGTTTTGGCGTCACTGGTTCTAACCTCAGTGGTGACGATCTGACTGCTTTGGTCACGGGCGCGACGGAGCGTTGGGGCCACGTCGATGTCTTGGTCAATTCCGCCGGTCATGGCCCGAAAGGGCCCGTATTAGAGATCGGTGACGATGATTGGCATCAAGGGATGGAGGTCTATTTGATGAATGTGATCCGCCCAACACGGCTGGTGACACCCTTGATGCAGCAACAGGGCAGGGGGGTGATTATCAACATCTCTACTTTCGCGGCGTTTGAGCCCGATCCGCTGTTTCCAACATCAGGCGTCTTCCGGGCAGGATTGGCCGCCTTTGCCAAACTCTATTCTGATAAATATGCCGCAGAGAATATTCGCATGAATAACATCCTGCCGGGTTTCATCGACAGCCTGCCCGAAACAGAAGACCGCAAAGCCCGGATTCCGATGGGACGTTACGGTCATGCTGCGGAGGTCTCTTCGCTTGTCTCATGGCTGGCGTCTGAAGGCGGTGGCTATATGACGGGTCAAAACTTGCGCGTTGATGGGGGATTGACCCGAGCTGTCTGAGGCAACGTATCTGTTTGCACAACATCAAGCCTCAATGCATTTGTGCATTGCCTGAGGCAGTACAAAAGGAAGCGGGCCGGTCGGCACAATGCCGATCGGTAGGTTGATGCCGTAAACTTGCTGCATCAGGTCGTCGGTGAGGATATTTGAAGGTGTACCAGAGCCCCAGACAGTGCCCTGTGACATCACGTAAACACAGTCTGCAAATAACGCGGTGAGGTTCAGATCGTGCATCACCACCACCACACCTCCACCTTGGGCGGCAAAATCGCTTGCGATACCAAGGACCGTAAATTGATGCGCGATATCCAGGCTGGCAACCGGTTCGTCCAGTAAAAGCCAACTGGGATGATCGGCCCGTTGTGCCTGCCAGACCTGCGTCAAAACACGGGCTAACTGTATACGCTGCTGCTCACCCCCGGACAGGGTCTGGTAAGACCTCTGCTCGAACCCGGCTAAGTCGACATGTGCCAGGGCGGTAGTGACCGAACTGTCATCTTGTGCGGCCAACCCGTTTGCCAGCCCCAGTCTGACAATCTCGTGCACTTTGAAAGGAAAGGCCACGCTGGTCGATTGTGGCAGCACGCCCCGTTTTGCGGCCAGTTGCCAGGGCTTTAACTCTGAGATGTCGTGGCCATTCAGGGTGATGGTTCCGGTCGAGGCAATCTCTCCGGCCAATGCCTTTAGTAAGGTCGACTTGCCCGATCCGTTGGGCCCGATGATTGCGGTGACCTGACCGGGATCGGCCTTGAAATTCACGTCGTGCAAGATGTCCTTTCGGCCCAGACTGACGCAGATATTCTTACCTTGCATGATTTACATTCCCATAATGCCGTGGCGGCGCAGGAGGATCCAAAGAAAGACCGGTGCGCCGAGAATTGCCGTGACGATCCCGATTGGCAGTTCCGCCGGGGCCACCACGACCCGGCTGATCATGTCGGCGCATAGCAGCAGACTGGCACCCAGCAGGGCGGAATTCATCAAAAGCCTGTGGTGGTCCGGCCCGGTTGCCAGACGTAGCAAATGGGGGACCACAATTCCGATGAATCCGATGCCGCCGGACACGGCAACAGCGGCCCCTGTTGCACCGGAAACTGCAAGAATGGCGATGTTCTTGCTGCGCTGAACCGGGATGCCCATGTGATGGGCGACAGCCTCTCCCATCGCCAGACCGTTAAGCGCGCGAGCCAGAAATTGTGTGCTTGCAAGGGCAACCAAAATGATTGGCGCAGCCGAGGCGATTTTGGTCCAGGTTGCCCCAGCTAACGATCCCATTCCCCAGAACGTCAGGTCGCGTAATTGCTGATCATCGGCCATGTATACCAGAACACCCGATGCGGCGCCGGATAAGGCACCTAATGCAATGCCGGCCAGTAGCATGGTTGCGACCGAAGTCTGCCCCCCGCTGGTCGAGACACGGTATAGGATCAGAACAGACGCCCAGCCACCAAGAAAAGCAGCAATGGCCACTAACCCGTTTCCTGTCCAGACCAAAACCGACACTGGCAAGTGGCTGCCAAGGATGATGGCTGAAATTGCGCCCAGACCTGCGCCCGCGCTGACGCCGACAATTCCGGGGTCCGCCAACGGGTTTCGGAAAAGCCCTTGCATGACCACCCCTGAAACAGCCAGCGCGGCACCGACCAGAATCCCCATGGCAAGCCGGGGCAAGCGTATGTCCCAAAGGACAATCCGATTCAGGTCAGACAGGGACCGCCCATTGATTAGGTCGATCACCGCCATGTTTAACGACGCATCCGAAGCACCGACTGAAATGCTTGCGGCGCTGGTCAGGCCAAGCAATACCAGTAAGGCCAAGGTAACCCGCCGTGCGGTTGCTCGCCGATTGTACCCGGGTGCCTCGGCGCTCATATGATCCAACGTCAGCGTCATGAGCCACCTTCATCCTGCAGGGCTGCTGACAGATCAGAAATGGCACTGGCGGTTCGAGGGCCAAACCCAAGAAGATATGCACCCTGCATGCGGATCAGCATCTTGTTCTGGCCCGCCGGGGTCAGCTTGACTGCGGGCAGTGAAAAGAGCGCGGCATCCTCGGTATTATTATCACCCCGCCGATCCATCATAAGGATGACATCAGGCGCAGCCGACACCAGCGCTTCGGGCGTCATTGGCTTGTAACCTGACACTTTGGCGGCGGCATTTACACCGCCAGCCAATCGAATGATGCTGTCTGCTTGGGTATCCACACCTCCCACTGTGATCCGGTTATCCTGCACCGACAGAACAAACAGAACCCGTTTCGGGTTGGATCCTGCGGCACTACTAGCCGCCAATTCCGCCTGATTGATCTGGCGTATGGTTTGCGCTGCCAATCCCTCGGCAGCAACGTCAGTGCCCAGCACGGCCCCAACGGTTTGGATTTTTTCGACCACGCCTTCCAGAGAGAACTCATCCTTGATCGTGACGTATTGCACGCCCGCTTCCTGCAGAACCGCAATCGCCTCTGGTGGTCCTGAACCTTCAAGCGCCAGGACCAAGTCTGGTTCTACCGACAAAACGCCTTCGGGCGACAGCGCGCGTCGGTATCCGATATCGGGCAGGTTCATCGCTTCTGTCGGGTAGGTTGATGTTCGGTCGCGACCAACTAGCCTGTCTTGCTGACCCAGAGCGTAGACGATTTCAGTGATGGAACTGCCGATCGCGATGATCCGCTTTGGTTCGTCGTCCGCAGCCTGCGCGACCTGTGTACTTAGCAGCATAGCCAAGGCAGGCCAGATCACTCGCATCCTGTTCATGTCAGCGCGGCCTCGGGTTGTGGTTCAAGTTCGGCAACCAGCGCGTCCCAGACCGGGCGATGGTCGGTTTCGCCAGTGCGCAGACCGAATATCTGGAAGATCAGCCCACCTTCGGCATCGAACGCCTCGACAGAGACGGCGGGGCCGCGCTGCGTCGGTTTGGTGACAGCCCAGACCTCTGCAATATGGTCCGTCCTCAGATGCAAATTGAAACGCGGGTCTAGCACATTGAACCAGGGTCCCATCTGCTTGATCGTTCCGATACGGCCACCGTGAATTTCGATACATCCACGATTGCCAACAAAGATCATCACCTCAATCTCCTTGTCGCACACCTGTTCGAACATTGGTGATATTACCGACGGCGTCAGTTCCCTGACGAGCGGTTGGCCGGCGATGCGATAGGCCCCCAATCGGTTCATCTTGAGCTTTGAGGTCAAGCGCATGAACTGGTGGGTGTCCGTCATCTTGGCCCATTCCGCACGTAGGATTTCCGTCTTTTCGGGGTTGGACTTGGGCGCTTCGGTCGGTCGGCGCGGTTCTAAATCAAGAGTTTGCGATTGGTCCTCAGACGCAAGGGCGCTGACAAGCTTATCCCAATGGTCCAGATCCGATCCTTCGCGCAGGAATATCTTGTGCACCGCATCGCCTGCGGCATCAAAGACCTGAAGCGAGCGTTTCACACCGCTGTCGGTTTTGCGTTCGATCGCAAAGGCATGGACCCAATGGCCGGGAAACATGCGCAAATCAATCTCATCTGTCAGAACCATCGAGGCATGAGCACCCGAATGGTAGTTGTCGTATTGACCGACCTTTTCGATCACGCAGGAGATATTGCGCGTCAACCCCATAACCTCTCCCAACCCGTTGAGCATTGGGAAAAGGTCATCAAGTTTTGCCGTCAGCCGTGTAACGTCGTTCCCGGCGAAGGCAGCGACCAACTGGCCTTCGGTAAGTCCAATCGATTCTGCCAGATCGCGGTCACGTTTGCCGCTGTTTTGCGCATAGGCTGCACGAATTTGAGCCGGGGTGTTAGGCACCTTTTCCGTCATGGGTTTTCCCATCTTCGAGTTGATTTTCAGAGGTGCTGGCCCGGCAGCCGAATTGTTCGGGTGCCCGCTGGCGAGAGTCGGCGATGCGACAACGATTTATTGTTGACTGTTTTAGTAACCTTTATTAACGAGCACAAGTCGCCAAAAAAAGGCGGCTCCAAAAAACAATAAAACAGACTGACCAAAGCCAGCATGGCGCAAGCATTTCAGGTCCTCCTACTGTTTCGAAGGGACAGAGATGCGTGTGCAAATACGGAAGATAGCTTTGCTGGGAACGGCTTCGTGCCTCAGCATGATTGCGGCTGGCGCTATGGCGCAAGACCAAGACGATGGTTTCCTGGGCACCCTGATACTTGGGGAAAGCAAACGAGAGATTCAGACAGACACTGCCGTGCCGGTCACAAATATTGATCAGGAAGAGATCAACGACCGGCAGGCCAATACGGTTGCAGAGCTGATCGACTCGGTTCCGGGGGTAAGCCTGGTGAACGGCTCGACCCCTCAGGGATCGGGCATCAATATTCGCGGCTATGGTGCAAACGGCACGTTCGGAACCGACCAGAAGGTTCTGATCCTGGTCGATGGTGCCACAACGGGCGCGGAAGAGCTGTATCGGATCGGCAACCAGCTTTTTACTGACCCCCAGCTTTACAAAAGCGTCTCGGTCATTCGGGGCACTGTCGGGTCATTCGAATATGGGTCCGGGGTTGTTGGCGGTGTCGTTCAGCTGGAAACCAAGGACGCGTCAGATTTCACCGGTGGCGAGCCGGGTTTTCGGTTCCGTCAAACCTTTGAGGGGTATTCGAACGGCAACGGTTTTGCCTCGTCCTCTATCCTGGCTTGGCAGCCGAATACCCAAACGGAATTCCTGTTCAACTACACCTATCGCGATCAGGACGATCAGGAGGATGGAAACGGCAATACGATCGGCAACAGCGCGTTCACGCTGCCGTCGCTTCTGGCTAAGGGCAAATACAGTTTCGGCAACGATCTCGAACATTCGTTCACCGCATCCTACAACCAGTCCACATCTGAAGAGCGCGACGTCCCTTATGACTCGTTTGGCACCACGTCGGATGCCTTTGGTAATGTAGACCGTGATATCGAAACAAAGATCGGTATCCTGCGGTATCAATATCAACCCACTGGAAATGATCTGGTCGATCTGGATGTGAACCTCAGCTATTCTGAGCAGGCGATCGAAAGCAGCTATGTTTCCGGGTCTTCCAGCCTTGAAGGCACGCCATTCTTCCCCGGCATTCAGGCCCTGGCAGATGCCACACATAACTATGAAACGACAAAGCTGACGATCAAGAACACGTCGTATTTCCAGACCGGCATCGCCTCGCATGACCTGCGGGCCGGGATCGAGTTTATCAACCGCGAACGGTTGGACGCGGCCTCGGCCCCGGGTGGAACCGACCGTCGATTTGCCCTGTTTGCTGTGGACGATGTGCAGATCGGTGACAATCTGACGATTACCCCCGCGGTGCGATATGAGACGCAGGACATCGACGGTGATGATGACGCCGCGGCCCCGTTCAACGAAAGCTATGACAACAACGCGCTTATGGGCGGGTTGTCGGCGCGGTACGCGTTCAACAGCGGTTTCGCGATCTTTGGTGGTGCCGCCTACACGGAAAGCCTGCCGATCATCGATGATCTGGGCACGCCGCTTTACATGACGCAACCCGAGAGATCCCGCACGTGGGAAGCTGGTTTTTCCTATGATCGCGGTGACGTGTTTGCCGAGGGCGACGTGATCCGCGCCAAGGTCAATTTCTATCAAACGACCCTGTGGGATATCACCTCCTACGTCTCTGGCACCCCGTCTCAACCCCTGTCCGAAGTGGAAACAAAAGGCGCCGAGATCGAAGCCTCTTATGCCAATGCGGGTGGGTTCTACGTCGATTTCAACTCGAACATCGTGACGGGTACGGAAACCAGCGTCACCGGCGATGACTCGCGTTGGCGGAATGAGCCGTCGGATTCCGCGCGCCTGACATTGGGCAAGCGGTTCGGTCAGACGTTGGACGTCAGCTGGGAAATCTTCGGTGCCCGGGCCGGAACGGACTCGAGCGGGGACGCGACCGCGGGATACGGAGTAAACTCTCTGCGTGCGACCTACATGCCGCAAGAGGGTGTGTTTGAAGGCTTTGAGCTGCGCGCCGGTATCGAGAACATCCTTGATAAGGACTACCGCCCGAACCTGTCGACCCGCAATTCGACGGGCCGGACCTTCAAGCTCGGCCTGGCCAAAACCTTCTGATCCCAAGGAAAGGACCCGTTATGCGAAGTGCGGCAGCAAACAAAGCCAGCGCTGTCCTGTCGACCCTGCTCTCAGTCTTGGGGGCAGGGATCGCCAGCGCCGAAGACGTGCCCAAGACTGGCGGCGTATCAATCGAACTCAGCTCTGCCGAAGCAAGGGGGCAAAACTGTCTGCTCAGCTTTGTCGCCGAAAATATGCATGAGGTCGACATCAACGGTGCGGTCTATGAAACCGTCCTGTTTGGCAAAAACGGTGCGGTCGCGTTAATTACCCTGCTGGATTTCGAAGAACTGCCCGCAGGCCGCCCACGGGTCAGGCAGTTTCAATTCACCGACATGGCCTGTGACCAGATCAGCCGGATTCTGTTCAACGGCGTGCAGGAATGCATGACCCAGAGCGGTAACAAAGATGCCTGCATGAATGGCCTCAGTCTAAAAAGCCGCCTTGAAACTGAGATGATAGGATAAAGCCATGTCCAAAATGCTGCAAAAACTGATGGAAATCCTGCAATTAGGGGGCCCGGTGGTGGCGATCCTGATTGCAGCCTCAATCGCGACCCTCGCCTTGGTCTTTTACAAAATCTGGCAATACAAAGCGGCGGGGGTCGGCCGTCACGTCGAATTGTCCAGGGCGATCGACGCATGGGACCGAGAAGACCCCACGGCCGCCAGAACATACCTGAACAAAAGCCGTAGTTACCTGGCGCCGGTGATCGCAATGGCATTGTCCGGGAATGATCGCACCTTGTCCGAGCGGGTCGATGCCGAGGCTGAGACGCAATTTGCTCAGCTGGAACAGGGCCTCAATGTACTGGACATCGTCTCGCAACTTGCGCCCCTGCTCGGATTGTTTGGCACGGTGCTGGGCATGATCGAAGCTTTCCAGACTCTGCAGGGGGCGGGCAACGCCGTTGACCCGTCGCTGCTGGCTGGGGGCATCTGGGTGGCGCTGATGACAACAGCAGCGGGGCTGGCCGTAGCCATGCCGACGTCACTGATCCTGACCTGGTTTGAGGCCCGCGTGAACCGAGAACGCGTCTTTACCAACCGTGCGCTCAGAACAATATTTGCCCCCGGCCATGCCGAGGAGGCCGAGCAAACGGCAGGGGCCGCGATTACGGCACTGGCACATGGCGCTTGAGGTTCAAAGAAAGCGGCGCAAACGCCTGTCGATGACATCGCTCATAGATGTCATCTTTTTGCTGCTGCTGTTTTTCATGCTGACATCCACATTCTCGAAATTCGCCGAGATTGAGTTTTCGACGGCCTCAGTCGGCGGCGCAGAGCCAGACCAAGCCATCCGGTTTATTAAACTGAATGCAGACCGAATTCTGGTCGATGGTGCGCCTGTACCATTGGCGCAGGTGGCTCCAATGCTGCTCGACGCCAAATCCCAAGTTGCGCTCATCAGCCTGGGTCCGAGGGCAACCTCTCAGCAGCTGATTGATCTGTTCATCGTGCTGGCACCTGTCGAAAACCTGCGCACTCAGGTATTGGGCTGATGCAGTTGAAATCGAAGCCCAGACAAAGCCGAGAGCCAACCATCGCGCTGATCAATGTCGTGTTCCTGATGCTTATATTCTTCATGATCGCGGGCACCCTTACGCCGCCGCTCAACGGATCAGTTCAGCTTGTCGAAACGATGGATCTGGAGGGGCGCGAGCCACCTGATGCATTGGTTATCCGTGCGGATGGCACACTTGAATATCGCGGGGCAGAGCTGACCAATGCTGCGGCCTATGTAGAGCGGGCGGCTGTTGATCTGCCCCTTGATGCGGTTCGGATCGTGCCGGATCGATCCTTGCCTGCGGTTGCGCTCAAACAGATCAGCGATGACTTGCGCGGGTTGGGTGCAAGTCAGGTTTATGTCGTGACCGAAAGGGGATTACGGTGATAACCAAATCCCGCGCGGTGGTTGTGATTTCTGTCGCATTGGCCGTAGCGACACATGGCCTTGCGCTTTTGGATTATTTGACCGCCGAACAGGTGCAGGTCGAAGGTGGCGGAGAGGAGAGCGCCGCCGCGCTGGGATCTGTATTCAAGGACTTCGTCGCCGGAACAAATGCACCAGCACCGGCCAGCACGCGCAAGAAACCGGCAGCACCTCATCGGTTGCAACCCAAGGCCCGCCCTGTCAAGCAGCAGCGCACAACGTCGCCGCAAACTCTCAGCCCGGTTGTGAGCAGCGCTACGGCCGCGACCGCTGTTGCGCCAAGCCCTCTCAGGCCTCAGGACGCTGAAACACCGAACAGACAGGGTGATGCTGCTTCGGTGTCGCCGACCGAGGATGCCAAGCCGCCGGAACCGAAGAAACAGGCAAGCAATCAAACTGCCACCGCGCATGGCAACGCGAAACAATCGGGGAAAAAAGGCGACGCCACCGGGAAAACCACGAAAGGCGCGGCAAAGGTTGTTACATCCACGTCAGCGCTGACCGCATCCGGCAATGCCGACGCCAGCAACTACGCCGGACAGATTAAACGCAAGATTATCCGCGCCCGGAGAAAGAGCGCCAATATTCGAGGTGCCGCGTTGGTGGCCTTTCGAATAGCTGAGAACGGGACATTACAGGCGGTTGGAATAGTACGCAGTTCAGGGTCAAAGCGGTTGGATCAGATCGCCCTTGCCCAGGTAAAAGCGGCTGCACCCTTCCCGCCACCTCCGGCAGGGGTGAGACGAGATTATACTTTCGAAATCATCGGGCAGCAATAAGTGCCATATCCCATCGAGCCATAGGGCCCCTGTGTAAAGATGGGGACAGGGCTGCGCTTTGCGCCATCAACTATGTACACCGGTGATCATGGCGACAATTTCGTTCTTGTCGGTCTCGGCAGTTGTTCTGACGCCTATCTGTTCACCCCGGCGTAAAACGCAGATGCGGTCGGCAAGACGAAAAACCTGATCCAGGGAATGGCTGATTATCAAAATTGCCAGATTGCGATCCTTAAGTGACGCGACGAGGTCCTCAACCTTCGCAGTCTCTGCAACGCCAAGTGCTGCAGTTGGTTCATCCAGAAGGATCAATTTGCTGGCCCAATGGGTTGCTCGCGCGATAGCAATGCCCTGTCTTTGGCCTCCGCTCAAATCACGTATGGCTGCGCGCTCAGAGGGGATGCGCACGTCAAGCTGATCAACAAGGCTTTGGGTTTCGGCACGCATGCGTGCTTTATCCAGCAGTCCAAAGGGTTTGCGCGTCAGTTCGCGGCCCAGAAACATGTTCATATAAACCGGCTGTTCGTCAGCCAATGCGAGGTCCTGATAGACCACCTCAATACCATGTGATCGAGCCGCGCTTGCATCCGAAAAACCGACTTCTTCGCCGTCAAGCGCGATCTCACCGCTGGTTGGTCGATGCACGCCAGAGATGATCTTGACGAGCGTGGATTTACCCGCGCCATTATCACCGACCAGAGCCACGATTTCACCGGGGTAGAGGTCCAGTGAAAAATTCTGGATCGCGACCACTCCGCCAAAAGATTTGTGGATTTGCTTGAGGGAAAGAACCGGAGTCATTGCGCAAAGGCTCCCGGCCAGCTGACGTGGTCGCCAAAGCCGTTTTCGATTGAGGTAAGCTCTGGCATTCCGCTGTCTATGCCTTTTATCCCGGCAACCAAAGCGCGGGTCACAAAGGCCTGCCCACGGAAACCGAAGACAACCGTGTCGCCTGGTGCGGGGTTTTGATCGCTGTCGCTGTCGATCATGGCGTAGTAATCTATTGCGGAATAATCAGGAATTTCGACATTTCGCAGGGCTGACCGGCTGATTGTCGGGCTGCTGCTGACCAGCGCCCGAACCTGGTATTTCGGGAAAACCGGATCGATATAGAGCCCGCCGCCAAAGCAATAGGCTTTCCCGCCGTGATGGTGCGAGACCTCGGAAAGGTAAAGTACGGCGGGATCCTCAGGAAGGTCTTCTACCGCATGGAGAGGCGTCGTGCCATGTAGGCCATTGCCCGGTTCAACCTGCGTGGCCCCGGCTTCGGCTAATGCTGGAAGAACAGCTGAAGATGTCGTTCCGGGGGCATTGATTTCGATCTCCGTACGCCCAGCACGCGCCAGAGCTTCTGCAGCCATGTTGAGCGTGTGGAGGTTTGGGGTCGGCACAACCTTGCGGGCATCCTGGTCAAAAAGCAGGGCGGGAAAGGTTGTAATGCCTGCAAAGCGCCCGCCCTGCAGCGCATCCAAACGGTCGGCCACCGCCAGGATATCATTCGCGTCAAATCCTCCCTCGTGGCCACGATAGAACGTATCCCCTTCGGTCTGGATGCGCGCCATCAGTGCCTGTTCTCTCTCGGCCCGAGCCGAGGCGTCTGCCGCCTCTTTTGCCTTGTTGTCCGAGAATACCGTCCAATAGTCCGGGCGTAGTTTGGCTGCGGCGAAGAAAGCTTCTTGGCGGGGTACCTGTACAAGGTGACCCAAATGACCTGTCCTTAAGCCAGCGCGGTCACATGCCAAGGCGCAGGCCATATCCACGGCGACGGACCGGCTGATGCCACCGCGCATGACCGCCTGACAAAAGCCGGAATGGCGGCCCACCTGTTTGGTCATGGCAAAAGTTGTAAGGCCATGCCCACGGGCCACATCAGAGAAAAGGCGCGCGTTGCGTTCGACGACATCCAGGTCAAGCACATAGGCGTTTGCGGGGATCTTCCCTTGTTGATGCAAGGCCATGGCGGCCTCGATGAACTTGGGGTTGCGACGTATGAGAAGATCAAGAAACATTGGGTTGCTCCGGTGTCTATCGGCGGATTTCGCGGAGTGAAATTGCTACGGCGATCAGTATGATCAGCCCGCGTACGATCATCTGGTCCGAGACCTGAAGCCCCATCAGGATCAGCCCGTTATTCAGCATTCCCATCATGAGCGAGCCCAAAAGCGCACCTATTATGGATCCCTTGCCGCCATTAAGCGCAGTGCCACCTACGATGACAGCGGCAATGACCGTCATCAGGTCGCTTTCGCCCATTGTATATTTGGCGGCTTGAATACGCCCGGCATAGAGCAAACCAGCCAGCCCAGCGGTTGCACCGCACAAGGTTAGAACCATCAGCCGGATACGGGGAACCCTGATGCCAGAGACTTGGGCTGCGCGGGCATTGTCTCCAACGGCCAGAACGTGTGCGCCAAAACGTGTGTGTCGGTAGATGACATGGCCAATCAGCACTGCAATCACGGTCCAGATAACAAGTGAAGGTACACCAAACAGCTTGCCCGAGCCGAAGACCCCGGTGAAAGTCCCGTTAACGACAGGAATGGATCGCAGATCGGTCATCGAACGCGCAATTCCGGCAAATAATCCCATGGTGGCCAAGGTCACCAGAAATGATGGCAACCGCAGATAGGCCACCAATGCACCATTGAACGCGCCGATCAGAATGCCTGCGCCAAGCCCCGCTGCGACACCCAGGATCATTGGGCCGTTCTGCATCGCAACAGCTGCCGAGAGGGCTGCAACAGCTACGACAGAGCCAAAACTCAGGTCGATCTCTCCGGCTGACAGGGCAAAGACCAATCCGATGGCCATGATCGTGGCCGGGGCTGTCTGAAGGACGATATTTGTCAGATTCCGACTGGTCAGAAACCCGTCATCGTAGAGAGTGATCCCAAAAAACAGAAAGATCGCAAGAAAGCCGAAATAAATGACGCAGCGCTGTAGATCCAAGTCGCGCATACGTTGAAAAGCCTGTTCCATGGATGCCTCTGGGAATATCCGGTTGCGGCAGGTCGCCAGAGGCGACCTGCCCATCAGGTCTCTACTTCGATGTCAGACTGGCTGGTGCATCAATATTCAGCGAGTTTTGCCATCCATCGGCAACGTTGTCCGCTGTGACTGTCAATGCAGGGGCTACAACAAAGGATGGTACCTCCTCGCCCAGCAGGTCGAGCACGGCACTGGCGGCCATTGCACGCCCTAGTTCATAGGCTTCATCGGCAACAATCGCCGCGACATTACCACCCTGAACCATATCAAGGGCAATCGGCTCTGACAGATCCAATGTCACGATCTTGGTCGAGGTGTTTCCGTTCGTCCGCAGCGCTGCAAGAATACCCTCTGCCGGACCAGCCCAGGTTACGTAAATTCCACCCAGGTCTGGGTTTTTCAGCAGCATCGCATTGGCAATCTCTTCGGCGCGCGCAGGATCAGATATGCCTTGTTCTGCAACGATTGTGATGTTCGGGTAGTCGTTCTCAATCGTGGTCTTGAAAGCGTTGTCGCGCTGATTGGTCACGTAATAATCTGCGTCGTGATAAATCCACCCAACTGTTCCTTCATTGCCCATGGCAGCCGCAAGCGCATCCGCCGCTTGTTTGCCCATCTGAAACAGGTCATCCGTCACGATTGCCGCATAGTCGTCCGGGTGCTTGTAGCCGGCCGGCAGGTTCGAGAGGAAACTTAGGGCAACTCCGGCCTCTTTTGCCTCTGCAAATGCTGCGGCAGAGGTCACCGGGTCCAGAGGAAGCGACAGAATGATATTGGGCGATTTGGCCATGACCGTCTCGATATCGCTACGTTGTTTAGCAGCATCAAATCCTGCGCTTGTCACGGCAACGACCTCGATCCCCAGACGCGCAAATTCATCGCTGGCACCTGCTGTTACCGCATTCACAAAGTCGGATTGGTCATGCCACAGCAAAGCAGCGGAATATCCAGCCTCTTTCACCTTTTCGACATCATCATCAGCGACAACAACCATTGATGAAGGGGTGGCACTTTCCCCCGCTGGACCGATGGTTTCAGCGTATAAGCTGCCCGCCAGCGCGAACATCGCGGTAGCGGCAAATGTGCTTCTAACAAGTGACATGTTTGTCCTCCTCAGGTTGGATGCATTGCGAGCGTGTCCGACGCACCGAACTGCGCTATGAAAAGCGCAAAGGCCCGGACGGCGGCGAGGTATTCTTCGACCTCAATTCGTTCTTCAAAAGTATGCGCCACGGCGATATCCCCCGGTGCGCAGTAAACGGTTGGACAGCCGATCTGTTCTGTTAAAAATGGCATCTCAGACCAGTAGGGCGCGCCGCCGATTTCTACTTTTCGGGATAGAGTTTGCTGTACACAGTTTTGCAACAGGCGAACCGCCTCAGTATCGGGGTCGTTTTCAACTGGTGAGCCGCCCTTTGGATGATCACGACCGGCTGGGTAGTCGATGCACACCTCTATACCTGTAGGTAGGCGATCCAGGCCAAGCGCTGTTTCCAATGCTGCCACTGCATCATCAAGCATTTCGCCAGGTCTAAGTTTCCGGATCAGTGAGAGCCTGCATTCTCCGGGCACTGCGATAAACCCGCCGCCATCGATATGCGTCACCAGAACAGAAGAGGCACCGACAAGGTCATGACGCGGGCCCGCGTTCAGTTCTTTTTCATGATCCCAGATTTTCGACAGAAGCGTATGCGTTGCTTTCAATGCATCGACCCCCAATTCGGGTCGGCCGAAATAAGCTGTTTTTCCAGTTATCGTGATCTCGGCGATAAAGAACCCGATCTGGGCGGAATAAATGTCCAAACTCGTTGGCTCGACATAGATCGCGAAATCAGGACGGGGGATCTCGGCGGATTTGATGCGTCCAACCAGATCTTTCGCCCCGGCGCTGACGCCGCTGCCAGGTTCACCGCTTTCTTCGTCACCGATGAAGGCAAAGGTCAGACTGGCTGAAGGCATAACGCCAAGTTTTTGCAGCAGGCGATACCCGGCAATCGCAGCGCAAATCCCACCCTTGAGGTCGCTTGCCCCACGTGACCAGATGTGCCCGTCCTTTTCGGTCGCGCCGAATGGATTTTTGCGTGCATCGTCTTCCCAATATTCCTCCCAGCCCCGGATATGCACCGTATCCGTATGGCCCAAAATCATGAGGTTGGGTCCCTCCACAGAAGCAATTCCCCAGACATTTTCGCGTTCACCCGCGAAACAGCTCCGTCCGGTATTCAGCCCCAGGGCCATAAGTTGCTGGTCCAGAAAACGCGCAAAACGTGTTTCATTGCCCGTCACGCTTTCGATGGACAGGGCATTGCGCAACAGAGTCAGGTCTGCATCAGCATCCTGTTCTTGACGCAAGCGTTCTGAAAGAGCCATAGCGGTCATGACATACTTGCCTTGAAGGTATCGAGCGCTGGAGGTGGTACGTTGATCTCGGCACCTTTCTGACCCTCGGCGAAAAGAGAAATATGTAGGTGCGACAGGGCAATAGACACACCTCCGGCAAGGGCAGCATGCGGACCCAGCTTTGAGGGCTGGATCTCTATTTCACGGGGGTAGCACTGGGCGGCAAAGCGTCTGATCCGGTGCATCAACTCGTCACGCGCGCCGATAGAGCCCCCCATCACGATAAGGGACGGATCAAGGACCGCTACAATCGACGCCGAAGCCCGCGCGATCTGATAAGCGACATTGTCCAGCGTTTGCTCGGCTGCTTTGTCGCCGTTATTGGCAGCCTCAAAGATCGCAGGAACTGAGCAAGTTTTGCCCGTAAGCATCCTGTATTCGCCGATGATTGCATCGGTGGCGGTTACGCGTTCCAGCGCGCCTATTTTATGGCTTTCCTTTGCAATGGGATCGGCACCAAAGGGAAGAAAACCTATTTCGCCAGCTGCACCAGATGCGCCACGCAGCAAAATACCTCCGACGACGATTCCTGCACCAAATCCGGTTCCGACGGAAACGAAGACCAGATCATCCTGGTCGCTTCGATGATCCATCCAATGCTCGCCCAGAGCGGCAAGGTTGACGTCATTTTCGACAAGGATTTCTATCCCAAGCCGTTCGTTCAAAGTGCCAGCAAGATCAATCTGATCCAGCCCGGTTATGTTAGGCGCCATCAGGACCGCGCCGGTCCTGCTGTCCGGCACGCCTGGGACACCGACGACAGCTATTTTCAATTCGCCTGACGGGCATTGGGGGTCGTCTGCGGTTGCGCGAACCATACGGGCAACCTGATCGACCACTTGTCTGCCGCCGCTTTGTTCTGTCGGCTCTACGCGCTCGGCCAGAACGCGACCGGTCAGATCGCATAGTGCGACCCTGATCTTTGTTCCACCCAGATCGACGCTGGCGACCGTTGCCGCATCCGGAGCGATCTCATATACCACAGCGCGGCGTCCGACATGCCCCTCGGTCTGACCGACTGTCCGCACCCAGCCATCGCTTTCTAGGTTTCCGACAATTTCCGAGATTGTCTGTTTCGAAAGACCGGTCAGCTTCGACACGCTGGCGCGCGAAATGGGCCCATAGGTCGCAATCGCCTGAACGACCGCACTTTGAGACATTCGTCGAGAGATTTTCGTCTGCGTTGCCACGTCGATTCCATTTATTCGTTCTGTTACCGAACTAAATATGGAGTGCGATTTGAGTCAACCCGGTTTTTCTGCGCTAAAGCATGAAATACGAAAAATGAGCCTGCTGCGTCCGGGTCGAATTTTGGCTAAAGGCTTGGAAGCCGTTCTGAAAATTGGTGCTGGGTCAGAAGGTTTGGGTAAGGGTGCCCGAACCAGAAAGAATCTGATTGCGGGCTAAGAAAACCGGCTTATCCTAAGATGGCCTCGATCTTTTCAAGGGTCGCAATATTTACAGCCACGCCTTGTGTGGCCGATGCGACGCGTTTTGCGCGTCGGCCATCGCCAGGCAAATGTGCATCGTCTTGCGATCGAATGGCGTCGACGAGTTCCTCGATGCCCTGAGCAAAGCCACCCGACGACGATGTCGCCACAGGGTCGATCGCAATGAAAAACTGTCCGGTCTTGGGCGGGCCGCCAGCGGTTCCTGAAAAGGGCGAGGCGTTGATGCCCAGAGTGGCCCCTGTAAGAGCGGCCGCCATAACTTCGGTCAGAAGGGCCACACCGACGCCCTTGTACCCACCAGAAGGTGCCATGGAGCCCTTGAGGCCCACATTGGGATCAGTGGTCGGGTTGCCCTCGGCGTCCAATGCCCACCCAACGGGGATCGGCCTTCCTTCTCTGGCATGTTTCATGACCTCGCTCTTGGCGATTGTGCTGGCGCTTTGATCGATCAGCAGGGCGGGTTGCCCATCTGTACCGGGTACGGCAACGGAAAAGGGGTTGGTCCCTACAACCGGCTTTGCGCCACCCGATGGCGCGATCGAGGCTGGCGCGTTGGTAAAACCAAGCCCGACAAGCCCGGCCTGTGCCAGACGATAGGTGTGATAGCCCAGCACGCCGCAGTTATAGCTGTTGCAGATGCTCAGCACGGCAACGCCCTGTTCGCGCGCAGCGGTGATCAGCGTCTCATACCCGAGATCGATGGCTGAATGGGCAAATCCGGTTGCGGCATCTACGGTAACTACACCTGGCTTGGGCCGTGTCATGACCGGTTTGGCAAGCCCGTCGACCTTGCCACATTGGACATGCTCACAATAGATCGGGATATAGGCCAGTCCATGGCTTGCCACGCCGTCCGCCTCGGTTGCCGCGGTCGCAACCGCCAGCGGGCGGGCGTTTTCCGGTGAAGTCCCCGCAGCAACAAGCGCGCGAAACGACAGGTCTTCGATTTCGTTCAGAGTAAGGGTCCGGGTCTCGGTCAAATCAGTACCTCATCAGTCATTATCAGAAAGCCCGGCCCCTGCACCCAGCAGGCGGGATTCCTCGGTTGCGGGGGCATAGGTGCGGTGGGCAAAGCGATTCAGCGTTGCCCAAGCCTGATCAGTCGGGGCGGCGCGGGTCTGATGTGGGCTGGGGCCTGTACGCTGTTCCCCCAGCGAAACCACCACCCTGCGCGCCTGGGCGGGTAAGGTATCTGGGGTCGACACGGAATACCCATCACATGCCGCCAGATGCCCATCACAATCAAGCACCACACAGCCCTTGAGTTCACGTGCCGCATAGGCAGCAAAGGGCAGTAACAGGGCAGGGATTGCAATGTTGGCCATCTCAACCGGTCCGGCGCGCAGCTGTTCGGCACAATCCGACAGCAAGGTGCCAGTGGCCAGAGGGCACAAAGCGCCCTTGCCCTGCCATGGGCCCTGCATCGCATCTGGTCTGTGATCTGCCGGCGCCGCAGCCAAACCCAAGTCCAGCAGGTGGGCCAGCTCTGCAGTCCCGTTCAGCCCATGCCCGCACAACCAGCGTGTGGCTTTGGCGGCCTCTTCTGCCAGACCCCAGGCATACCCTGCCCCTCGGGCAGCGCGTTTAGAGGTGGCTTCGATCTCGTTCAGTGAATAGGTCATTGCGGCAACTCCGGATAAACCCACAGATCGGCATTTTCCGACGTTAGCTCATCAGGATATGGTGCGCCGGAATACATGCAGATCCGCACCCAGCGGTCCGACCGGGGGTCAAAATGGGTTGCCCCAAAAAACGACAGCTTGGCCCGCAGCATGTCGATAGGCAGGACAGTGGCGCTAATCGTGTTGTCGTGGATTTCACCATAGGGGGCTACTCGGCTCATTTGAGCGCGGCGCAGGGTGTGGCGATGTTCAGGATGGCGCAGCAGAAACTCTGCAACGGAGGAGCGAGTATCCCATTCGGCAAGCGCCTTATACGCCATCGCGGCGTCACGGGCCGGGGCAAGGGGCTGTTCGTAACCGGATATCGGTTCCTCAAAGCGCTCACCCAGTCGCGGCTCCAGCTTCTCCTCGGAGACATACCAGGCCCGCGCACAGTTTTCCGCTGCGTTCCAATCCAGATCCAAGGCCCAGCCAAAACTGTTACTGATCAGATCGCGCGCAGCGCCTACCGACATTGATCCATCAATCACATGGGCACTTGAATTACTGTCGGCCATACAACAGCTCAGCCCATCGACCAATTCGCCATAGGGCTCAAGGATAAGCGAGGCGAGCAGTTCCTGGCCCTCCTCGCTCAGCGCGGATTGCGACCACAGGATCAACCGATCCCAGGGTTGGTTCTGCGTCAGATCATCCCTGTCCAGATACCCAGAGATTGCCTGCAGATCGTTGTTGAGCGCCGCCAGCTTATCGCGCTGGACCGGATGCTCAGACTGCCACCAGGACATCGAGAGTTTGCTACGATCATAGATGCCACGGAATTGACGGGCCTCATCTTCCGAGGCGGTCAAGAGCGACCGTACCCGGGCGATGGCCTCCTCTCGCGCCATGATCCAGTTATTGAACAAGATCGGATGGTTGACGATGAACGGGGCCATGCCCAGACCTGTGGAATTGCCAATGCCGAGCCAACTGGCGATCTGCGGATCTAACTGCGCGGTTTGACCGCCGCCCTTCACTTGGGCCATATGCTGCACCAGATCGCGCACAAAGGTCCGGGTCAGGTAGACCGACAACATCTCGGTCTGGAACGGGCCGTTGACCTCGGGGCGACTGGCTGTTTTCTCGCGATCTGCAGCCCCAAACTTGCCGGAACCATACACGGCGGTTGTCCGCATCAGGTAGCCAACCTGATAAATCTGTTCCAGATCGGGTTGTTGACCAGCGGCCAGACGGTCGACCACATGTGCCCACAGGCGGACTGACCGGTTGGCGCGCGACAATGACAGTTCTGTCTCGCTGACGCGCCCGGCCTCTTGCACTGGTACGTTTTGCGACAGGCGGTGAATATCATCCGCCGTCGGAATGCCGTCAAATAGCGCGAAGGTGGCATCCCAGGCCTCGGCGATGACCCGGTCCGAGCGTTTTTCGGGCGGCAGATCATGGGCAAACGCCACCAGAGAATATGCGTGATCAGGGCCTTGCGCGGTATAGACCGCATGGCCAACGCCGTGTTCGTCAATCTCGAACGCAGGGCGGGAAAAACTCCAGTTTTCCTGCGCCATACGGCGGGTCAGTTGCCGCATAAAGCTGAGACGGCATTGATGCAGCGAGCCCAGCCGCGACAGCCGCATGACCATCGCGGGATCACGTCTGACATTTTCAGTCTGCACGCGTGTATTCATAGTGTTACCCTTGTGGGACGAAGTTCTCGGCAAAGAACTGATACCAGTTCCTGCCCATGATCCCGGCCACTTCGTCATCGTTCAGGCCGGTCGCGCGTAACCCTTGTTCGATGTTCCCAAAATCTCGGTTGTCCTGAAACCAGCCCGGCATGGGCGGAAAGCCTGGTGCCGAAGCGGATCCCTCGCCATAGTCGATTTCCTTGGTCCAGCGGCCAACCCGCATCCATTCCACAATGCTGTCGGGTTGATCCTGACACAGGTCTGTGCCGATCCCCAGATGCTGCGCGCCGTATTTGTCGGCGGCGCGTGCGATCATCTCGCAAAAACTGTCCAGCGTGCAGTCGGATTTATCTTTCAGATGGTGGGGATAAACCGAAAAGCCAAGCATCCCGCCATTTTCCGTCACTGCACGAATGACATCGTCACGCTTGTTACGCAGCGCGGGCGACCAATCATACGGGTTCGCGTGAGTGATGGCTATGGGACGCTCGGACCATTCTGCGGCCTCGATGGTGGAACGGTCCGCCGAATGGCTCATGTCCACTACAAGACCTACGCGGTTCATCTCTTTGATCACCTGCTTGCCCATACGGGTGATGCCTGTGTCATCGGCCTCATAACAGCCGGTCGCCAGCAAGGACTGGTTGTTATAGGTCAGCTGCATGAAACGGGCGCCAAGATCGTGCAGGATTTCGACTAGCCCGATATCGTCTTCGATGGGCGAGGGGTTCTGAAAGCCAAAGAACACAGCCGTCCGTCCCGTTTTACGAGCCGTATCGATATCGCTGGCCCAGCGCCCTTTCATGATCAGGTCCGGGTATTGTTCGAACCAGCGGTTCCATTTCTCGAAATTCAGAACCGTTTCGCGAAAGTTCTCGTGGTACGAGATGGTGACGTGGATCGCGTCCACGCCCCCGTCACGCAGTTGGCGGAAAATCTTTTCCGACCAGTTGGCATATTGTAGCCCGTCGATCCGCATCACACGGGGCCCGCGCTGATATAGGCGGTTTTGACCGTGGTATAGAACTCGGCCGCAGCCTTACCCTGTTCGCGCGGCCCGTAAGAGCTGTCGCCGCGGCCGCCAAAAGGCACGTGGTAGTCGGTGCCTGCAGTGGGCAGGTTCACAGTCACAACACCAGTGCGCGCATTGCGACGGAAATGCGTGGCGCGGGCCAGCGATTTGGTCACGATGCCCGAGGTCAGGCCAAAGTTGGTGTCGTTGACGACGCTCAGCGCTTCGTCATAGCTGCCAACCTTGATGACACTGGTCAGGGGCGCGAACATTTCTTCGCGGTTGATGCGCATGTCGTTGTTGGTGTTCAGAAACACGCCCGGCGACATGTAGAACCCGTCATGAGGCATCTCCAGCCGGGTTCCGCCACAGGCCAGCTCGGCCCCTTCGGATTTGCCCAGATCAACATAGGCCAGGTTTTCGCTCAGCTGCTGTTGGCTGACGACGGGACCCATCTGCACGCCTTCCTCCAGCGCGTGGCCGACCTTCATCGCTTGCGCACCGGCCACCAGCTTTTCGACAAACGCGTCATGGATACCCGCATGCACGACAAGGCGCGAAGACGCCGTGCACTTCTGTCCGGTGCCGCCAAACGCTCCTCCCAATGCCAGAGTAACGGCCAGATCCAGATCGGCATCGTCCATCACTGCCAGCGCGTTTTTTGATCCCATTTCCATCTGAACTTTGGTCAGGTTCTGGATGGCGGCTGCTGCGATACCCTTGCCGACCGGGACTGACCCGGTAAAGGAAATTGCATTGACCTTGGGGCTTTCGACCAGGCGTTGCCCGATGCTGCGCCCCGAACCCATGACCAGACTGAACAGACCTTTGGGGATGTCCTGACGTTCGATGATTTCGGTCAGTGCGACAGCGGATGCCGGGGTGATGTTGGCGGGTTTCCACACAACCGCGTTGCCATAGCACAGTGCTGGAGCAATCTTCCAAGAGGCAGTCGCGGTAGGGAAGTTCCATGGGCTGATGATGGCGACAACACCGACAGCTTCGCGGCGAACGTCTACTTCGATATCGGGGCGCACAGAATCCGCGTTCTCACCGATTTGACGCAGGCATTCAGCTGCGTAATAGGTAAAGAACTGCCCGGCGCGGAACACTTCGCCTTTGCCTTCGGCCAGCGGCTTGCCTTCTTCGCGCGCCAAGAGCGTACCCAGTTCTTCGGCCCGGACCATCATTTCATTACCGATAGCGTTCAGAACAGCTTGCTTCCGTTCGATGCCATAGGCGGCCCATTCAGCCTGTGCAACACGGGCTTGATCCAGCGTCGCCTCAAGCTGGTCAGCGCTGGCCTGTGCAAACATGCCGACCAGATCGCTCAGGTCCGAAGGATTGCGGTTTTCGATTTCAGACTCACCTGCCAGCCATTCGCCAGCAATCAGATTCAGTTGTGTCACGTTACGCCCCAGTGCGATTTCATTTGACCTAGGATGGATTTTTTGGCGAACATCAGTCAAACTCAATTAAATGAAACAAATTGCAGAAAAACTGAAGTATGGCGATCAAGATTGAAACACTGCGCAGTTTTTGCACGGTTGTGCAGACTGGTAATCTGACCGAGGCCGCCGACCGTCTTGGGCGAACGCAATCGGCGGTGTCGATGACGCTGAAGCAGCTTGAGGAGCACCTGGGTAAGAAGCTGTTCGAGGGAGAGCGCAAAAACCGACTGTCAGAAGTGGGTCGGCAGGTTCATGATTTGGCTTTGAAGCAGGTCAGACAGTTCGATCAAACAGTTCAGGATATCGAGGCAATAGCCAGCGCAGAGTACGGGCTGTTGCGGATCGTGTCTGTGCCGTCGGTGGCGGCTCTTGCCTTTCCCAAGGTGCTGAGTCACATGAATAGCCATTTCCCCGATATCAGGATCGAGCTCCGCGATACCGATACACAGCAGGTACTGGACGCAGTTGTGCAAGGAAAAGCGGATATCGGTATTGCATCCGGGTATCTTGCGCTAAACGGGGTCACAGCCACGCCCTTGTTCGAAGACAGGTTTGGGGTGGTTTGCACGGCTGCACACCCGCTGGCACAGCAATCAGAGATGCCAACCATCGAACAGGTGGCTTCGGTCCCCTTCATACGCAATGCTCTGTGCGATTTGGTTCAGTCCCCGCGGTTTCACGCGGCGATTTCGAAGGCCGGTGTGACCATTCAGAACACCCATTCACTGATCGCATTGGTGCGCACCGAGGAATGGGTGACGGTTTTGCCGCAAACCGTTGCACGGTCTCTTCCTGAGGCTATCGTCTTCCGTCCTATCGCTGATCTCGAAGATCAAAGGCAGGTGTATCTTTATGTCTCGCAACGCTCGCGCTTTCAAACGCTGACGGACGCGTTTGGGGACTTCATCCTGAAGCAGGATCTTGTACTGGGATCTGAGGACTGACTGGATAAAATCTGTGCCCCTGTCTGAGATGGCGCCGCTTAGGGGATATTGATGGCAGACAAGCCCACTCAAGAATCGGCTGCACCTATTTCAGGCCTCATATCGACCAAGATCAGAATAAACCGAAACTAATATTCGAGAAAGACGCATATATTGATTTGTGGCATGTTGTTCTTGATGGGTCATGTGTCGGCATGTTTGAATTTTCCTGTCAAACCGGCGCGCCCGGTAACTGGCTAAGAAAGGGGGATGGAACGTCATCCCGATGTCGTTTGGTAGGCGTACCGCTGCCCATAGGGTAAGAAGAACAGCGCCACGAACGCCCAACACGGAGAAATAATATGAACAAACTCACTATGTTACTGGGAGGCGCGTCGATGATGGTCGCTGTGCCTGCTTTTGCTGCTGACATTGTGATCGGTGTGCCGAACTGGCCATCGGTAAATGCAACAGCGCACATTCTAAAGGTTGCGATCGAACAAAATCTGGGGCTAGAGGTCGAGCTTCAGAATGGCACCAACCCGATCGTGTTCGAGGCGATGGATTCCGGCGCCATGCACGTACACCCCGAAGTGTGGATGCCGAACCAGCAGAACCTGCATGACACCTATGTAACCGAAAAGGGTACAGTTACCTTCAATTCCAATGGCGTTGAGGCGTTTCAAGGAATGTGTGTCGACAAAGCGACCGCTGATGCCAATGATATTCGGTCCATTGACGACCTGACCAATCCCGACATCGCGGCACTGTTCGACAGCAATGGCGACGGGCAGGGCGAAGTATGGATCGGTGCCCCCGGCTGGGCGTCGACCAACGTCGAGAAAATCCGGGCCAAATCATATGGCTATGACCAGGTCATGGAACTGACCGAGATAGACGAAACCGTCGCCTATGCGAACCTTGATAACGCGATCAAAGCGGGTGAGCCTTGGGTGGGTTTCTGTTATACGCCGCATTACGTGTTTGAACTGCATGATCTTCAGATCCTGGAAGAGCCGGCCTATGACGCGGCAAAATGGAATGTCCTGCAGCCCACGGATGATCCGGATTGGCTGGAGAAATCCGAAGCAGGTGTCGCCTGGGATTTGGCCTATCTGCACCTTCACTATGCCAAATCTCTTGAGGATGAGTACCCCGAAGTTGCTCGGCTGTTGTCCAACATGAAACTGGATACTGCCGCTGTCTCGGCCATGACTTATGCGCTTGTCATAGATGGCAAAGAGCCGCTCGCATATGCCGAAGAATGGGTCGGTGCGAACGAAGATGCAGTTCTGAACTGGATGTCAGAGTGATCGGTAACGCTCGGAACTGAATTACAGATAGGCCGCCGGGAATGCCTGGCGGCCTGTTTTGCATTGAAGGGGCAAGTATGACCGAAACAGTCGTTAAGCTGACAGATGTCTGGAAGATTTTCGGTGCGCGGGCAGAAGAGGCCATGACCGCAGTACGGGATGAAGGGATTGGAAAGCCTGAAGTTCTTGAAAGGTATAATTGTGTGGTCGGCGTACAGGGTGCGTCTTTCGAAGTCCCGCGCGGCGAAATCTTCTGCATTATGGGTCTTTCGGGATCCGGGAAATCCACGCTGGTGCGCCACGTGAACCGCTTGATCGAGCCGACCTCAGGCAAGATCGAGATTCTGGGCCAGGACGTATCCAAAATATCCGAGGCTGAGCTGCGCCGTATCCGCGCGCAGCAGATCGGGATGGTTTTCCAGCATATGGCGCTGATGCCGCACCGATCTGTCAGAGACAATGTGGCCTATCCTTTGGAAATTCGAAAAGTGTCCAAATCCAAGCGCTGGGCCGTCTCGGACCATGCGCTGGGTTTGGTGGACCTGACCGGGTACGAAGATCGCCTGCCCAAAGAATTGTCGGGCGGGATGCAGCAGCGTGTTGGAATTGCCCGCGCGCTGGCCTCTGATCCGGAAATCCTGTTAATGGACGAGCCCTTTTCTGCGCTCGATCCGCTGATCAGGCTGCAGCTGCAGGACCAGTTCAAAGCGCTGGTCGCCCAGTTGCAGAAGACCACATTGTTCATCACCCATGATCTGGACGAAGCTATCCGCATTGGCCACCGAATTGCGATCATGAAAGATGGTGTCATCGTTCAGATTGGCACACCGGAAGACATCGTGATGAATCCGGCCGATGACTATGTGCGCGAGTTTGTTCAGGGCATATCCAAACTGAAACTGGTCAAGGCGCATTCAATCATGGAGCCACTGGACAGCTATTCCGGCCCGACCGACGGCGCGCCGCGCGCGGATGAGGGGGCCGATCTGGATCAGTTGATCGACCTGGCTGTCGACACGGACCTGCCGGTGATCATCACCGATGCAGGACAGGACGTGGGCGTCGTGACCAAACCGCGCCTGCTGCGCGGAATTCAGGGGGGCAAGAATGACTGATGTAACCACCGAAGTGAAAGTCACCGCCGCCTCGGATATCGAGGTCGACCATGAGGCACTGGATCGGTCCATTCACGAGTTTGCTGGTCCGAATGGGGACTATTACGTCAAGGCGTTTCACAAGATCCATGATGCAACCAGCGCGGTTCCGAATACGTTCAATCTCTGGGCCGGGGTTCTGGGGCCTTTGTGGTCAGCATCACGAGCCATCTGGGGGATGTTCTGGACCTTTCTGATCCTGGAAATCATCGCTTGGGTTCAGATCGGGCGTGGTGCCTGGGGCAATCCGGGCGCTGACATGGTGGAACGTGCCGAACGTCAGCAGGCACGCGCCGACGAGCTGCTGGCGCGGGCGGCCGATGCGACAGAGAAGGCCGATATTGACCGTTTCACCAAGCTGGCAGCGAATATACAGAAAGCCGCCGATGCCAGCTTTGGAAAAGCCGCGGCCGCGCAGTCTGAAGCGCTGAGCATCATGATCACCGGATTGCTGATGCTGCTGGTCTTCAAACTGGCACAGGGCTTCTATGCCGACCGCGTCTATGAAAAACAGTATTCAAAATGGCGGACCGATCCGGACAGTACCGAAAGTGGCCAGTCCAGGCGAAATATGGTGCTGGGGGCTGTGCTTGTTGCGGCGATTGGGCCGTTGATCGTCTACAAATTCACGGTCAATGCTTCGCTGGCCATGTTGGATGCATTCCCCGAAAAAGAAGTGTCCGCACTGATATTGGGTGAGGGCGGCGGGACCCTGTTTTCAAACCTTGCAAGCTGGATGGAGGCGCAGATAGATGCGGCCGCTCTTGCTGGCGGGGACGTATTCGATGGGATTGTCGCTGGGGTTCGGTCGGTTCTGGATGCCCTGACCATTGCGCTGATCGGGTCGCCTTGGCCGGTTGTGATGCTGGTGATATGTGTGACGGCTTGGCGGGCTGCAGGCCCCCGAGTGGCGATCTTCACGGCGTCTTCATTGGCCTATATCGCCTTGCTGGGATATTGGGATGTGGCGATGGAAACCGTGGCGCTGGTCGGTGCGGCGGTGCTGTTATGCGTTGTTTTTGGCATTCCACTGGGCATTTGGTTTGGCAAGTCCAGGCGTGCCTACCGCGCGGCAGAGCCCGTGCTGGACTTGATGCAGACTTTGCCGGCCTTCGTCTATCTGATCCCGATTATCGCCTTCTTTGGCACCGGCAACCCGCCCGGCATTCTGGCCACGATCATCTTTGGCATGCCGCCGGTCATCCGACTGACCGCGCTGGGCATGCGCGGAGTGCCCGACAGTATCAAAGAGGCTGCTGTGGCTTTTGGGGCCTCGAAATGGCAATTGCTGAAGGATGTCGAGATACCTCTGGCCTTGCCGTCGATCATGACCGGGGTGAACCAGACTATCCTGATGTGCCTATCGATGGTGGTGATCATTTCGCTGATCGGTGGCGGAGGGCTGGGCAAGGAAATCCTTGAGGCGTTGCAATATGCAGCCAAGGGGCCCGGCCTGTTGGGCGGCTTTGCCATTTTGTTCCTTGCTATGGTCATGGACCGTATTGTTCAGGGCGCATTTCGGCGAGAAGACGAAAGAATCTGAACTTCTATGCCCTCTGCTCAGGCCGGGGGCATTTTTTTACCGGAGGATGAAATGGTCGACCGCTATGAGCAGTCCATGATGGACAATTTGTACTGGTGGGGCATACCGACGATGTTTCGCTGCCCCAATATCGGACCCGAGGGGCAGGATATTGCACTTGTCGGTGTGCCGCATTCGACCGGAAACGGGACAACCGAAAGGGATCAGCATCTGGGCCCGCGCGCCTTGCGGAATGTCTCGGCGGTACAGCGCAGGGTCCATTCGGTTTTTGAGATCGACCCCTGGAGCCGCGCGAAGATTGCCGATGTCGGCGATGTACCCTTCCCGCGCGCCAACGATAACGAAGACTGCATCGAACGCATTACCGCCTTTTACAAGGACATAGATGCGGCAGGTGCGCGCCCGGTATCCGTTGGCGGTGACCACTCCATTACCGGCGGGATCGTACAGGCGCTAGGATGTGGGAAGCTGGCCGGAGGAGAGCCGATCAGTTTTCTGCACCTGGATGCCCATACGGATGTGTTTACAAAGGTCGATCACTTTTTGGGGGCAAAGAAGTCGGCCGCTCATTGGGGGGCTTATCTGGCCGATCAGGGGCAGGTTGATCCTACCTGTTCGATGCAGATCGGCCTGCGAGGCCATCCGCGCAGCCTGGACTGGTTGCAGCCGTCCTACGACTACGGGTACAACATCGTCACCATGCGCGAATTTCGTCAGCGCGGGCTGGCCGATGTGGTGGCGCAGACCAAAGAGGTTCTGGGTGACCGGCCGGTCTATATCACCTTCGATCTGGATTGCCTTGACCCGACTATTGCCCCGGCGGTGTCCAATCTGGAGCCGGGCGAGAAGGGGTTCGACATTGATGAGGCCGTGGGCATTCTGCGCGCCGCGCGCGGCTTGAACATTGTCGGCGGTGACGTTGTTTGCATGATGCCCACCAAGGACAGCCCCAACGATATCACCGCCCTGACCGCAGCGGCGGTGATGTTCGAGATGATCTCGATGATCGCCGAAAACACCGGTTAGCGGCGGGCGTCCACAGCCTCTGCCAGAACACATAACAGCTCGAACATCAGTGAGATGCCCAGCCAGGCCGTGCCCCCAGCGGCATCGAAGGGGGGTGCGACCTCGACCAGATCAGCACCAACCAGATTGACACCGCTTAACTGGCGGATCACCTGCTGCGCCTGAAAACTGTTCGGCCCGCCGATCTCTGGCGTGCCGGTGCCGGGGGCATAGGTGGGGTCCACAAAGTCGATGTCATAGGTGCAATAGGTCTGACCTGTTCCGACGATCTCCCGCACCTCCGCCATGACATCGTCAATGCCGCGGTCGAACAGTTCTTCGATGCGGATGATGCGGATGCCCTGTGCCTCGGCCCAATCGATATCTTCTGTGTTATAGGCCGTACCGCGTATGCCGACTTGGACAAAGCGCTTGGGGTCCACAAGGCCCTCTTCAACGGCACGACGAAACGGTGTGCCATGGGTGTATTTGTAGCCACCGAAATAGCTGTCGAACAGGTCGGTGTGGCTGTCGAATTGAATAAGGCCCAATGGCTCCGACTTGGCCAGAGCGCGCAAGACGGGCAGGGTGGTCAGGTGGTCGCCGCCTGCGGTTAGCGGCGTTATGCCCCGTTCGGTCAGATCGTCATAGAAAGACGTGACTCGGTTCATGGTGTCTTCGATGTCCACCGGGTTCGGCGCGACATCACCCAGATCGGCGCAATTCACCATGGCAAAAGGAGCTACACCGGTGACCGGGTTCATTGCGCGGATCATGGTCGAATAGTCGCGCAACTGCCGAGGCCCATGCCGCGCGCCTGGGCGGTTTGTGGTGCCGCCATCCCACGGGATCCCGATGATCCCAATATCAACTTCGTTGATCCGGTCGTCTTTGGGGGTCAGTCCGGGAAGGCGCATGAACGTGGGGACGCCGGCGAAACGCGCAAGCTCCATTGCCGAGACCGGCTGAAAGAAGGGGTTTGTCATGAGGGCCTCATCTGAGTGTATGTGCTGCAAGCCTACTGGCTAGAGTCGGTCGACGTAAGTCTAATAGAGAATGCGAAACCGTCTGCGGATTTCAGCGTCCTGTTCTTCGGTCAGGTATTGCGGATGATGTCGTGCCAGGATGTCCTTTGCGTGCCGGCGGGCAACCGTCCACGCATCTGCGGCCCCTTCGGTCTGCCATGTCCGGGGTTCGTTCCGGTCAGCCAGCGCTGGATAGAAGTAGTCCCGTTCCATCGCAGCATAGGTGTGGGCGCTTCCCAGAAAATGACCGTCGCCCAGTACCGCATGACAAATGGCGTCGAATCCCAGGTTTTCGTCGGTCACTTCGATGCCGCGCAAAGCGCGATAGGTGTGAGAGTGCATTTCGTCGTCAAGGACGAACCCTTCGAAACTGACGCCCAGCAACGAAGCGGTCATGCCCGAGCTTTCGTAGATCAGATTGCCGCCAGCCAGCGCCGCAGCGAGCGAGGTCATTCCTTTCTCGGCCCCGTACTGTGCGTCGATAGCTTTGGCATCAGTCATCGAGGCGGCCACTCCCGAAGGCAGCCCCAGTGCGTTAGTGATCTGTGCCGACGCCGCGTTCAGGATGGCGGTCTCACCGCTGCCACCTGCGAAGGATCCTGTGCGTAAATCAACAATGAAAGGCCAGTTCGAAAACACCATCGGAAACCCAGGCTTGATCGCGTTGACCATAACAAGGCTGGCCAGTGTCTCGGCCAAAGACTGCGCCAGAAACCCGGCGAGTGTCGCGGGTGCTGTGGCGCCCGCCTGTGCGGCTGTAATGCAGGACATCGGGATATTATGTGCGATACATTCATAGACAACATCCACCGCATCCTCGCCATAGCGCAGCGGTGAAATCACCGGGCTGATATGGGCCTTCAGAAACGGCCGCTTAGCGAACTCACCCGGCCCGCCTGCAACGATGTCGAGCATTTCGACGATCGGGGCCACATGTTCGGCAAGGGTAAACGACGTGGCAATCGGTTTGGTGGTATTGCGAACCAGAGCGTAAACCGTGTTCACGTCCAGATCGAAAACATCTGGCAGATCAGTCGCGACACAGCAGCGCGTAAACCAGCTGACATTGGCCAGCGTATCCTGAAGCCGCGTGAAATCATGCAGATCGGCCAGCGTGGATGGGCGATAGTGGCCGCTCTCCAGATCCAGCGTCTGCACCGCCGCACCGCCGGTGCCAAAGAACACACGATTTCCGCCCACTTCGATCGAGCGCGCTTCGTCCCGGCCATGAAAGGAGAAAGTCTTGGCAGCGGACCCAATAGCGTCTTCAACCAAGTTTCGAGGAAATAGCAGCCGCCCTTGCTGTCCGGTTTGTGCACCGGCTGACCGCAGGTCGTTGGCCAGCCTGTCCGGGACCTCGCCCATGCCCAGAGTTTCCAGAAGCCTTAAGGCGGTATTGTATATTTGTTTGACTTCGGACTGTGTCAAAGGTTGAAAGCGACCACCGGCTTGCCCGGGGGGGCACGGATCTATGGCGGGCTCTGCTGCGCGTTGCGCAAGACGCGCATTTCGACCGCTTCTTTTACTGCCCTTTGACAACGCCCAATCCTTTTCATGTCAGAATTCCCGGAACCGTAAAAGGCGATGCGGGGTCTCTGCAAAAGGGAAATGCGCCTTTCAGAATCCTCAATCGTAGTTTCGATTTTTCAGCACAAGCCATTCGTAAGCTGTTGCGAAGACCCGTTTTCAGCAAAACCTATTGGGGTTCAGAGGAGCAAAGCCAATGAAGTCGCGGACAAAAGTAGTGGTAATTGGTGGCGGGATCGCAGGGTGCTCAACTCTGTATCACCTGACGCAAGAAGGATGGGCAGATGTCGTCCTGGTCGAACGAAACGAGTTGACCTCTGGTACCACCTGGCATTCAGCCGCGCAGGTGACGAATTTTGGAACAAACCAGACCATGGTTGGACTGAAATCCCATTCGATCAAACTGTACCAAGACCTGTCTGCGAATCCCGACTATCCCATCAATTACCACCATGGTGACGGCGGAATCAGGTTGGCGAACACCCAAGCACAAATGCAGGGATACCGTCATTTCGCTTCGATGGCCCGGGGGATGGATGTCCATTTCGAGGTTATTGATGCCGAAGAATGCGCTCGGCGGCACCCTCTGATCTCGACCGAAAACCTAATTGGCGGGCTGTGGGATCCTTTGGACGGGGATATTGATCCGGCTCAGCTGTGTCAGGCGTTGGCCCGGGCTGCACGTTTGGCCGGGGCTGAAGTGTACCGGAATACCCCGGTTGTCGGGTTGATCCAGCACAAGGATGACACCTGGACGGTACAGACCGAACACGGTGATATCGACTGTGACATCGTGGTGAATGCCTGCGGATATCGTGTGAACGAAGTGGGCGCCTTGATGGGAGTGCACCACCCCGTGGCCTCGATGGAGCATCAGTATTTTCTGACGGAAGAAATTCCTGCAATCCGCGATGCCGGCAACCGAATGCCTTTGCTGCGATGTCCGATCAGCGATTTCTACTGTCGACAAGAAAAGAACGGCCTCTTGCTGGGGTTCTATGAACAGGACTGCAAGACCTGGGGCATGGACGGGATCGATCCAAATTTTGTAAATGCGCTTTGCCCGGACGATCTGGACCGCGTGTCGGACGTACTGGAAGGCGCTTTTGCTCGGATGCCTGCGCTGTTAGAGGCCGGGATTCACACGGTCGTCAACGGGCCGATAACCTATACGATTGATGGTGCACCACTTGTCGGGCCGATCCCGGGCAAGCGCAACGCCTTCTGTATTATCGGCCTGCGGGCTGGATTGGGTGAGGGCGGTGGCCATGGTTGGCTGTTGGCCCAGCAGATTGTGCATGGAGAGGCCTGTTATGACACCTGGTGCCTGGACCCGCGCAGGTTCACCGACCATGCGAATGTCGAACTGACGGCATTGAAGGCGGTTGAGGATTATCAAAACGAATTTCGCTTTCACCTCCCGCATGAACACCGCCCTGCAGGAAGGCCCGCCAAGACCACTGCTTTGACCCCGGTTCTAGCGGCCGAGGGCGCCGAATTCACTGTCGTCAATGGATGGGAAAGGGTGGATTACATCAAGCCTGACCCCAGCTTTGAACCGACCCTCAGTTTCGATTTTGACGAAACCTATGATCTGGTCGGGGCCGAGGTGGCAAATGTTCAGTCCAATGTCGGGTTGTCCGAGGTGAATGGTTTCAACCGTATCGAGATTACCGGCGCGGATCGGCATGCCTTTCTGGATCGTCTGTTTTGCGGTGCTGTCACGCGCCGCGACGGCAGGATTGGGCTGGGCTATCTTTTGAACCATCACGGGATGGTCAAAGCCGAAGCGACTGTGGCGAACCTGCCCGCCAGCGATCGCGGCCCTGCCCGGGTCTGGTATGGCTCCGCGGCGGCAAGTGAATTCCACGATATGGATTGGCTAAAGCAGAACCGCCACCTCGATGAAGACGTGCATTTACGCAGTCTGACCAACGACTACACCATTCTGATCCTTGCCGGCCCGAAATCACGTGATGTGCTGGCGTCCTGCGCGCGCGGTGATTGGTCCCCGCTGGCTTTTCCATGGCTGAGCGTCAGGGAGTGCTTTGTTGGGTTCGCTCAGGCAACGGTGATGGCGGTAAGTTTTTCTGGCGAACTGGCATATGAAATCCACGTTCCCAACCCTTCGCTTTATAGCGCATATCTGGCGCTGCGGCGGGCTGGAGAGCACTTCGGCCTCAAGCTGTTTGGCGCTCGGGCGATCGACTCCATGCGGATGGAAAAGACGTTCCTGCACTGGAAGGCTGATTTGATCACCGAGTTTGATCCTTTTGAAACAGGTCTGAATCGGTTTGTGAGGTTGGAAAAGGGCGACTTCATCGGGCGCGATGCCCTGCTGAACCGTGATGCTTATGGGCCGCGGAGAAAACTCGTGCCGCTCCGGTTGGAAACCGAACAGGGATCTGCCCATGCCGGAGCTTCGCTGATGCTGGGTGACACGGTTGTCGGAACAATCACCTCGGGCGAGTGGGGGCACCGCACCGGCCTCAATCTTGCCCATGGATTTGTCGATCCGTCACTTGCAGAAATCGGGTGCAAGATAGAGTTGGATCACTGTGGAAAACGGGTCAACGCAACCGTGATCGCACCTTCGCCCTATGACCCGGACCATAGCAGGCTCCGGGCTTGACGCAGAACGGGTTGCAAGTTCATCATTGCAATGAGGGGCGTTCTTTGTTTCGCTAGTTTTGATGTAATCGAAACAACGGACTGTAAATGTGCCAAAGTCGCTAAGCCTCCGCTGGCTGGAAGTTTTTCAGTTGGTCGCAAAGTCAGGATCGATCCAACAGGTCGCATCGGAAACCGGTTTGTCTATCAGCACAGTTTCCAATCACCTACGAAGCCTTGAGACCGCGTTGGGCATTGATTTGGTGGATCACGGGCGTCGTCCAATGGGTCTGACACCTGCCGGTGAAGTCTATGCGCGCCATGTCCGCGATGGGCTGATCGTTTTGAAAAAGGCCGAGGCGGAGATCCGGTCGGGTAACTGGCGCCATGCGACGGATTTGAGGCTGGCACTGATTGATGATTTCGACAATCAAATCTCGCCAGACTTGTTTCGGTTTCTTGCGCATGCTTTGCCGCGCTGCAGTTTTCGGCATTTCACACGCCCCAGCCATGAGATCATTGCCAAGTTACAGGAACACAAGCTGGATGCAGGGGTGGCGACCCGACCGTTCGAACGGACCGAGGGCCTGATCGAATACCCGTTGATGCGCGACCCTTTTATCGTTGTTTTGCCCGGCGGGTTCAGTGGCATGCCCGAGGAGATGTTTTCATCAAACGCAGAATTGCCGTTGCTGCGCTATTCGCGTGATTACGTGATCGGCAAGCAAATTGAGATACAGCTCAGGCGAGGTAAATTTGATCTGCCCAACAGGTTCGAACTGGAATGCAATCAGTCGATCATAGGATTGGTCGCTGAAGGCACCGGTTGGACCATTACCACGGCCGCAAGTTTTCATAGGGCCCACAGATTTCACGACCAAGTTCGGGTGGTGCCATTTCCCGGCCGAAACTTTGTAAGAACAGTGTCTTTATTCACGACCGACGTATACCCCGAGACCACTTCGAAGCTAATCCAAAGAGCGATGGGAAAGCTCATCCGTCAACATTTTACCGACCCGATGTGCGCAAGTCACGCCTGGTTGAAAGGTGAGTTTCGCACCATGGAAAACGAGGCCGCCTGAAGTCAGCCGGGGCGCCCCAGCGATTGGCGTTCGACCAAATTGGTTCGCAACTGTACATTGCAACTTTCGGTGGGCTTTTCGATCAACCCAACCAGTTCCAGCGCAGCCCGTCGACCCATCTCGCGATGTGGGACATGCACGGTCGTCAAACCTGGATCGGTGATCTGCGCCAGTTCGATATCGTCAAACCCTGTGACGGATACGTCTTGAGGAACTCTAAGCCCCATCTCCTTGGCCCGGCGCGACGCACCGATAGCCAGAACATCGTTCCCGCACAGCACCGCTGTTGGTCGATCTTGCCGAGACATCAGACGGGAAAACGCCTCTGCCCCGTTTTCGATTTCATATGGCGTTTCTACGATCGTCAGCCGGTCATTTGGGATATTGTTGCGGCGCATTGCTTCTTGCACCCCTTCGATCCTCAGGCGGGCACGGTCGTTTCCGGTGCTGACACCAGAAATCATACCCAGGGTCCGGTGACCCAGCTTGATCACTTGATTTGCCAGTTCGGCCATGGCCGCACGGTTGTCAAATCCGACCGAAGGGACTGGTGCGTCTGCCTGAAACGACCACGCTATCAGAACCGGAATCCTGCGTTTTGCGAGATAGTCATAGATCCGCGAGTCTCGATCATGCCCGATCAGCAGCAACCCATCCGCCCCCCGTGCGACCAGGTTGCGTATCTGCTCTTCTTCGATCTCAGGCTGATAGGCCGAACTAGAGACAAGCAGGGTATAGCCATGCTGGCGCAGCTCTTCCTGAAAGGCCTGAAGTCCACGCGCAAAGATCGCGTTTTCCATGGTGGGAATGATGGCGCCGATGGTGTGCGACCGTCTGGCAGCCATAACACGCGCGGCAAAATTCGGCGTGTATCCCAAAGCGTCAACGGCAGACTGAACCCGATCACGCGTAGCCTGCACCACCAGGTTCGGAGAATTGAGGCAACGTGAAACCGTGGCGGTCGATACGCCCGCGAGTTTCGCAACATCCTCCAGGGTCGGTGCAGTTTTTGCCTTTGGCATTGTCAAACCTGAAATTTGATTTTGCAAATATGTGTAAGCTCTGCGCCGTTCAGGTGAAAGCGAAATGTAACCGCTTACAGAGATTGATTGCTTTGTCGCAGGCAAACCGGTGCTGGCTTGGCTCAGGAAAATACCAACCCGTCGCGAATTTGTGGTTGGTTATTCAGAATATATAAACTTCAAGTATAAAATATTTTTACTTGAAGGGATGCGCCACCTGGTCTAGCGTTTCAGGTAAAGCTGCGAATGGGGGAAGGTAACGATGCGTGTTGCATGTCTCGGCGGCGGGCCGGCTGGCCTCTATTTCGGGATTTCAATGAAGCTCCGCGATCCGGATGCCGAAGTGGTTGTTATCGAGCGAAACCGCCCGGATGACACCTTTGGCTGGGGCGTCGTGTTGTCTGATGAGACGCTGGATAATCTTGCCGCCAATGACGCAGCCAGCGCGACGGTGATACGTAAACACTTTGCCTATTGGGATGACGTAGCACTTGTGCATAAAGGTCAGCGCACCGTGTCCAGCGGCCACGGATTTTGCGGGATCGGACGCAAGCAACTGCTGCTCATTTTGCAAGACCGAGCGCGCGAGCTTGGTGTCGAGATGCGCTTTGAGACCGAGGCGGCATCAGCCTCGGACTATATGATGAACTACGACGTCGTTGTGGCTTCGGACGGGCTGAACTCCAAGTCACGGGCCGAGTTCGCAGATGTTTTTCGACCCGATATAGACCAACGACGGTGTCAGTTCGTCTGGCTGGGTACGCATCAGAAGTTTGACGACGCCTTCACCTTTATTTTTGAGGAAACGCCAAAGGGCTGGGTCTGGGCACATGCCTATCAGTTCGACCGGGATACGGCGACTTTCATCGTGGAATGCTCGCAACAGACCTTCGATGCTTTTGGGTTTGGTGAGATGACCAAGCAAGAGTCCATCGCTTTGTGCGAAGACATTTTCAAAGATCATTTGGGCGGCCATCCCTTGATGAGCAATGCCAGTCATATCCGCGGCTCGGCCTGGCTGCGGTTTCCTAGGGTCTTGTGCGAAAAATGGAGTTACAAAAACCTGGTATTGCTGGGAGATGCCGCAGCGACCGCACATTTTTCCATTGGCTCGGGAACAAAGCTGGCACTGGAAAGCGCTATAGCGCTGGCTGACTTCGTCCATAAAGAAGATACGCCTGAAGCGGCTTTCGCGCGGTATGAGGACGAGCGTCGTCTTGAAGTGTTGCGCCTGCAATCGGCAGCGCGGAACTCGGTCGAATGGTTCGAGAATGTCGAACGTTACCTCGATCAGGATTCGGTTCAGTTGAATTACGCGATGCTGACACGGTCTCAGCGGATCAGCCACGAGAACCTGCGCCAACGCGATGCCAACTGGCTGGGGCATGCCGAGGCCTGGTTCATGCAGCAGTCTGGGGGCGCTGTTGATGGTATGGCCCGGCCCCCGATGTTTGCGCCATTTCGCCTGCGGGGGATGCAGTTGAAGAACCGGATCGTAGTGTCACCCATGGCACAGTACAAGGCGGTTCATGGGTGCCCGGTTGACTGGCACCTGATCCATTACGGTGAAAGGGCCAAAGGTGGCGCCGGGCTGGTATACACCGAAATGACCTGTGTCAGCGCCGAAGGCCGGATCACCCCAGGATGCCCGGGGCTTTATGAGCCCGAACACGAGGCCGCATGGGCTCGACTCACCGAATTTGTCCATGCGGAAACCGACGCCAAAATATGCTGTCAAATCGGCCATTCGGGCCGCAAAGGTTCAACCTGCATCGGGTGGGAAGGAATGGACCAGCCGCTGAAGGAAGGAAACTGGCCTTTGATATCAGCTTCGGCCATCCCTTGGTCCGACGGTAACGCTGTGCCCAGCGCGATGGATCGTGCAGATATGGATAGGGTCACGTCCCAATTTGTGACAGCAGCCCGGATGGCAGATCGTGCTGGGTTTGACATGATCGAGCTGCATGCGGCGCATGGCTACCTCATCTCGTCCTTTATCTCTCCTTTGTCGAACACGCGCGACGACATGTATGGGGGCAGTCTTGAAAACCGTATGCGTTATCCGCTTGAAGTTTTTTCAGCTATGCGGACGACCTGGCCCAAAGATAAGCCGATGGCGGTGCGCATTTCTGCCAATGACTGGGTCGGACCTACTGGCGTGACGCCGCAACAAGCTGTGGATATAGCGGCGATGTTCGATGCGGCGGGTGCAGATATCGTGGACGTTTCCGCCGGGCAGACTTCGACCGATGCTAACCCGGTTTACGGCCGTATGTTCCAGACCCCTTTCGCGGACCGCATTAGAAACGAATGCGGCATCAGTACTATGGCGGTGGGGAACATCTATGAAGCCGATCACGTAAATTCGATTCTCATGGCCGGTCGTGCAGATCTGGTGTGCCTTGCCCGGCCTCATCTGGACGATCCGTACTGGACCTTGCACGCGGCTACGGCGTTGGGGGATCGGCAGGAAACTTGGCCCCGCCCCTATGAAGCCGGGCGGGATCAGGCTTGGCGCCTGGCAGATCGCAAGGCGGAAACGGCGGGTGAAGTATGAAACATGTCGTCATAACCGGCGGCGGCACCGGCGTTGGTGCGGCTATAGCCCAAGATTTCGCGAATGGCGGAGCAGCCGTTACCATTTTGGGCCGTACAGAGGCCAAGCTGCAGCAGCAAGCCTTGCCGTATGTCCTTTGTGATGTGACCGATGACAAGCAGGTCCGAGCTGCTATTGAAACAGCACGGGCAGAACGCGGCCCGATTTCAATAGCGATTGCGAACGCCGGCGCGGCCCATTCGCTTCCGTTTCATCGGATGACAGCCGATGATCTGCGGACCCTGACGGATGTGAATCTGGTGGGTGTTTTCAATTTATGGCAGGCGGTTTTGCCTGACATGCAAGCCGCTGGAACGGGCCGTCTGATTGCCATCGCGTCCACCGCCGGATTGAAGGGCTATCCTTATGTTTCCGGCTATTGTGCGACAAAACATGCGGTGGTCGGGCTGACGCGGTCTCTGGCGGGCGAACTTGCGGCGACAGGCATCACCGTCAATGCGGTTTGCCCGGGGTTTGTGGAAACGCCGATGCTGGATCGCTCGATTGCGAACATCGTCGAGAAGACGGGAATGAGCGCGGAAAATGCGGTGAAAAGCCTGAAAAAGATAAACCCACAGGGTCGTTTCATCCAGGTCGAAGACGTAGCAGGTGCCGTGAGGTGGTTGTGCTCGGATGCGGCAAATTCAGTCAACGGCCACGCGCTTAGCCTGTCCGGAGGCGAGATATGAACCCAAACCCGCTTCAAGCACCATTGGAAGATCCATCCAAAGAGAGGTTGCGGTTATGGCTGCGGCTGCTCAAGACCACGCGTGGCATCGAGGCAGCACTAAGAGAGAACCTCAGGGTAGAGTTTGACACGACACTGCCGCGTTTTGACGTGATGGCAGCCCTGTCGCGGTTCGAAGATGGGCTGAAGATGAGCGAAATCTCGGGTGCGCTGCGCGTTTCGAACGGGAATGTGACCGGAATCGTGGATCGGCTGGCTGATGACGGCCTGCTAGTGCGCGTACCTGTGCCTGGGGATCGTCGTGCCCATCGCGTACGCATGACACAAAAAGGATGCGAGGAATTCGCACGTCAGGCCGCGGCGCATGAGGCGTGGATATCCGATATGCTTGGCCAGTTTTCCGCCGAGGACGCCCGCACTCTGACAACCGAACTCACTATTTCGGAGGAAATCGATGGCCAGTGACGTCAAACATTTTCGCTGCGAAATCCGGAACCGAGTTGCAACGATTGCACTGAACCGACCAGAGCGTAAGAACCCTTTGACCTTCGACAGCTATGCCGAACTACGTGATTGGTTCAGGGATCTGGTCTATTCAGAAGAGGTAGATGCAGTGGTGTTCGCCTCAAATGGTGGAAATTTCAGCTCGGGCGGCGATGTGCACGATATCATCGGTCCGCTAACGCGCATGAAGATGAAGGACCTGTTGCTCTTCACGCGAATGACCGGAGATCTCGTCAAGGCGATTGTGAATTGTGGCAAGCCGGTGATTGCTGCGGTGGACGGTATTTGCGTGGGGGCCGGGGCCATCATCGCTATGGCTGCGGATTTGCGTATCGCCACCCCGCAGGCCAAATGTGCATTCCTGTTCACGCGGGTGGGGCTGGCAGGGTGCGATATGGGGGCCTGCGCCATCCTGCCTCGTATCATCGGGCAGGGGCGTACGGCCGAACTGCTCTATACCGGACGCAGCATGACCGCTGATGAGGGGCTTTCCTGGGGGTTCTACAATGCGGTGGTTGATCCATCCGAGCTTGACGCTACCACGCAATCTCTGGCTGACCGTATCGTGGCTGGCCCCAATTTTGCGCATATGATGACCAAGACCATGCTGGCGCAGGAGTGGTCTATGTCGATCGAACAGGCAATCGAAGCAGAGGCGCAGGCCCAGGCGATCTGTATGCAAACCGGAGATTTTGAACGCGCCTACAAGGCCTTTGTTGCAAAAGACAAACCAGTATTCGAGGGCGATTGATGGCAGATCAGAGCTTTCTTTCGTGGCCATTCTTTGACCCTCATCACCGGGGCTGGGCGGATCGGGTGCAAGAGGTTGCTCGGGGACTGACTATTGACCATGGCGACCCGGACCAGGCTTGTCGCGATCTGGTCCGCCAGCTGGGCGACGCTGGGCTGCTGCAGCCTACTTCGGACGAAAGCGGCCATTTGGATGTCAGGACGCTGTGCCTCAGCCGTGAAACACTTGCTCGCCATGATGGGTTGGCCGATTTCGCCTTTGCAATGCAGGGGCTTGGAACCGGTGCGATCTCGTTGTTCGGCTCAAAAGGCCAAAAGGCGCATTGGCTGCCGAAAACGCGCTCTGGTCAGGCTATCGCGGCCTTTGCATTGACTGAACCTCAATCGGGGTCGGATGTGGCAAATTCGACAATGACGGCTATCCGTGATGGCAACGACTTTGTCCTGAACGGTGAAAAGACATGGATATCGAACGGGGGTATCGCAGATGTCTACACCCTGTTCGCCCGTACTGGCGAGGCACCCGGGGCCAAAGGGTTGTCAGCTTTTATCATCACTCCTGATCTGAAGGGTTTCGAAGTTGTCGGGCGCCTGGACACAATCGCGCCACACCCATTGGCGACATTGCGTTTCAATGATGTGCGTGTGCCGGCTAGCGCGATGATCGGTCAAGCTGGCGCAGGATTTCGTATTGCAATGTCTGTGCTGGACCTGTTCCGCCCGACGGTGGCCGCCGCTGCGCTGGGATTTGCACGACGCGCGCTGGATGAGGCGCTGACACGGGTATCGGAACGGCAGGTGCAAGGCGCCCCGTTGTTTGAATTGCAGATGGTGCAGGGGCACATCGCCGAGATGGCATTAGATGTCGATGCTTCGGCGCTTTTGATCTATCGGGCAGCGTGGGCCAAGGACAGCGGAGCGGCGCGCATTACACGTGAGGCGGCGATGGCCAAGCTGTTTGCTACCGATCAGGCGCAGTTGATTATCGACAAGGCGGTTCAGTTGTTTGGTGGCGATGGGGTGCGTTCTGGGATGGCGGTTGAATCTCTGTACCGAGAAATCCGTGCCTTGCGCATCTACGAGGGCGCCTCGGACGTTCAAAAAGTAATCATTGCACGTCAGACGATGGCCGCGCACATGGAGGGAAGGTGATGCTTGGACCGTCTGCACATACCGACACGTTCAGCCGCGATAACCTGCCCCCCCAGGATCAGTGGCCCGACTTCCTGTTGGCGGGTTTTGCATATTCCGATCATGTGAATGCAGCATATGAGCTGACCGATGCCATGGTTGCCAAGGGCTTTGGTGATCATACCGCTTTGATCGGCAATGGTCGGCAACGAACATATAAAGAGCTCAGCGACTGGACCAACAGGCTGGCACATGTATTGGTCGATGACTTGGGGGTCGAGCCGGGAAACCGGGTGCTGATCCGATCGGCTAACAATCCGGCAATGGTTGCGTGCTGGCTTGCCGCAACCAAGGTGGGAGCGGTTGTCGTCAATACTATGCCGATGTTGCGCGCTGCAGAACTGACGAAAACTGTCGATAAGGCGGAAATCCAGTTTGCATTATGTGATACCCGGCTGATCGACGAAATGCAGTCCTGCGCCAGTGATAGCCGGTTCCTGCAGCGGGTCGTCGGGTTCGACGGAACTTCAAACCACGATGCCGAGCTTGATCGTCTTGCACTTGAAAAGCCGGTACAGTTCGATTGCGTTAAAACCGGGCGCGACGACGTGGCCTTGTTGGGTTTCACCTCCGGCTCGACAGGTGAACCCAAGGCCACCATGCATTTTCACAGAGATATTCTGATCATTGCCGACAGCTATGCGCGTGAGGTGTTGCAGGTCGTTCCGGAGGACGTTTTTGTTGGTTCTCCACCTTTGGCCTTCACATTCGGGTTGGGTGGTTTGGCGGTGTTTCCGTTGCGGTTCGGCGCGACTGCAACCCTGTTAGAACAAGCCTCGCCTGCGGGCATGATCGAGATAATCAAAAAATACAAAGCGACTGTCTGTTTCACTGCGCCGACCGCCTATCGGGTCATGCTGCAGGCGATGGATGACGGTGTTGATCTGTCTAGTCTGCGTGCGGCCGTGTCGGCGGGCGAGACCTTACCGCAGCCAATCTATGACGAGTGGATTTCCAAGACAGGCAAACCAATGCTCGACGGGATCGGCGCGACCGAGATGTTGCACATCTTTATTTCAAACCGGTTTGACGATCACCGCCCGGCCAGTACCGGCAGGCCGGTAACCGGATATGAGGCCAAAGTGTTAAACCCAGACGGAACTGAAGCTGCAGTTGGAGACATCGGACGCCTGGCTGTTCGTGGTCCGACAGGGTGCCGGTATCTGAATGATAAGCGGCAGGCGGGATATGTAACAGATGGATGGAATATCACTGGTGACAGCTTTCATCGGGACGCGGAGGGGTATTTTCATTTTTCTGCGCGCAATGACGACATGATTATCTCGGCCGGATACAACATCGCCGGACCCGAAGTCGAAGCCGCACTTCTGGCGCATGAGGCAGTTGCGGAATGCGCGGTGATCGGCGTCCCAGATGCTGAAAGGGGTCATATTGTCCAAGCACATGTTGTTCTGGCTTCAGGTACGGCTGATGACGCTATGCGCGAAGCCCTTCAGGCTCATGTGAAATCTATGATTGCCCCGTATAAATACCCGCGCTCGATCCGGTTCTGCGATGGTTTGCCCAAAACCGCGACCGGAAAAATCCAGCGTTTCCGACTGAAATCATGATCAATGTATCTAGAATATAGCGGACAGAAAGAATGTAAGAAAAAGACCGAATTGCCAAAGGCATAGACCGAACGTTGAGAATAATGACATAAATCGCGTTCATAGGGCCAACGAAGGGAGAAGACGATGAAGAGACTATTGGCGGCTGCAGCGATCACCGCGCTGTGCGCGACGGGTGTTACAGCGGAAGTTAAGGTGGGGATGATCACAACGCTTTCAGGCGGCGGGGCCGGTTTGGGCATCGACGTACGGGATGGGTTCATGCTTGCGATTGCTCAATCGGGGCGGGATGATATCGAGGTGGTGATCGAAGACGACCAGCGCAAACCGGATATCGCGGTACAGCTGTCAGACAAGATGATCCAATCCGAACGTGTAGATGTGATGACCGGTATCATCTGGTCAAACCTGGCGATGGCGGTTGTGCCAGCCGCCGTGAACCAGGACGTTTTCTATCTGTCACCCAATGCGGGCCCGTCACCTTTGGCGGGGAAGGGCTGTCACCAGAACTATTTCAACGTCGCCTGGCAGAACGACAACCTGCACGAGGCCGCGGGTGCATACGCCAATGGTGCGGGTTACAAGAGCAGCTTCATACTTGCTCCGAATTACCCGGCGGGTGTCGACGCGCTGACTGGCTATAAACGCTTTTTCGAAGGTGATCTGGCCGGTGAGATCTATACCGAGCTTGGCCAGACTGACTATGCAGCTGAAATCGCGCAAATCCGCGCAAGCGATGCGGATAGCGTCTTTTTCTTCCTGCCCGGCGGGATGGGGATTTCGTTTCTGAAGCAATATGCCGACAGCGGGATCGATCTTCCAGTTGTTGGCCCAGCCTTCAGCTTTGATCAGGGCATTCTGCAGGCGGTAGGCGATGCGGCGCTGGGCGTGGTGAACACTTCGCAGTGGAACAAGGATATCGACAACCCGACCAACGCTGCCTTTGTTGAAAGCTTTCAGGCAAAATACGGACGTCTGCCCTCGCTTTACGCCAGTCAGGGATTCGATACCGCCAACCTGTTGCTTGCCGCGCTTAACAAGGCTGACCCGTCAGATGCGGATGCCTTCCGCGAAGCGCTGAGGGCGGCGGATTTCAACAGCACACGAGGGGATTTCAGCTTTGGCCCGAACCATCATCCGGTTCAGACCATCTATGCGCGCGAAGTGATCAAAGAAGGTGATGTATTTACCAATAAGATCCTTGGCGTAGCTCTTGAAAACCACTCTGATGCCTACGCGGCCGAGTGCAAAATGTAACTGAATTTCTGCCTGCCCCTAAAAGTGGGGCGGGCAGATCACCGGAGTTTCCATGTCCTCGATCCTGATTATCGAGCAGATCCTGAACGGGCTGCAGTTCGGCGTCATGTTGTTCTTGATGGCTGCTGGCCTGACGCTGATCTTCGGGGTGATGGGCCTGATCAACCTGGCCCATGGCTCTTTGTACATGGTGGGTGCATTTGCCGCTGCAGCAGTTGCAGGGGCGACCGGGTCATTTCTGCTTGCTCTGATTGCTGCTCTGGCTGCGGCCGCACTGGCCGGGGTGATCGTAGAAATGCTCGTTATCCGGCGGCTTTATCAGGCACCACATTTGGATCAGGTTCTGGCCACCTTTGCACTGATCCTGATCTTTTCCGAAGGGACAAGATGGGTCTTTGGGTCTTTCCCATTGTTCCTGGATATTCCAACGGCACTTTCGGGTCCGATCACGCTGCAGGGCGGGATCGAATATCCCCTCTATCGCCTAACCCTGATCGGGATTGGTCTTGCTGTTGCAGTAGGTTTGTGGGCCCTGATCGAACGCACGCGTTTGGGTGTGCAGATACGGGCCGGTAAGAACGACCGGGAAATGATTGCCGCACTGGGCGTCGACATCTCGAAACTTTACACTTTGGTCTTTGCACTAGGGGCGGGGCTGGCGGGGCTTGCCGGTGCTTTGGTTGGGGCAATTCAGTCGGTACAGGTGGGCATGGGTGAACCTGTTCTGATCCTGGCCTTCGTGGTTATCGTAATCGGTGGCATAGGCTCGGTTCGGGGGGCGTTCATCGGGGCGCTGTTGGTTGGGCTAACCGACACGCTGGGCGGGGTTTTCCTGCCCGAGCTGTTCAAACTGTTCATGGAACCGGGAGCCGCTCAGAAAAGCGGCTCGGCTCTGGCATCAATGGGAATCTATGTCCTGATGGGACTGGTCCTGATCTGGCGCCCAACAGGTCTGTTCGGAGCCCGCGCATGAGAATGAATGAAAGATACATCAATGGCCTGATGATCGCCGGCCTGCTGGCGCTGCCCCTTTGGGCGCTGGCCGCGGACCAGCCCTTCACAATCACGCTTGTGACGCGGGCGGTGATCTTGGCGCTTGCAGCGGCTGGTCTGAATGTCATCCTGGGAATTGGGGGGTTGGTCAGCTTTGGCCATGCTGTTTTCTTCGGGATCGGCGGCTATGCGATGGGCATTCTGACCTATCACGCGCAGACCTACACGGCACTGGATCTGGGCTTGATTTCTATCGAAGGCAGTAAATCCATGCCCGTGATCTGGATAGTTGCGATGCTTACTTCGGGCATTGCTGCCTTTTTCGTCGGTCTTCTGTCCCTAAGAACGTCAGGCGTTTATTTCATCATGATTACGCTGGCCTTCGGACAGATGTTTTACTACTTCGCGATTTCTTGGGCGCAATACGGGGGCGAAGACGGATTATCCATCTATGTTCGCAACGGTTTTCCCGGCCTCAACACATTGGATCCGATCCAGTTTTACGGCATCTGTTTCGCGCTGCTATGTCTCGTCCTGTTCCTGTTTGCGCGGATGCAAGCCGCGCCATTCGGGCTGGCTCTTAATGCGACACGGCAATCTACGGCGCGAGTCGAGACTGTGGGATTGAACCCCATGCGGCTGAAACTTTTGGCCTTTGTTCTGTCCGGCGCTGTCACTGGTCTGGCCGGGGCGCTGTTTGCCGATCTCAACCGGTTCGTTTCGCCGTCTATGTTCAGTTGGCAGCTTTCGGGCGAATTGATTGTGCTGATAATCATCGGAGGTGTCGGACGCCTGATGGGTCCGGTAATTGGGGCTTGCGTGTTTGTCGCGCTCGAGCATTTTCTGGGTGAACTAACCGATTTCTGGCATGTATATTTGGGTATTGTTCTGCTGTGCATCGTTCTGTTTGGTCGCGGTGGCCTGATTGGGCTGCTAACCGGGAAAGAGGGGGCACATGTCTGATCCCGTCCTTGCCACCGAGAGTCTGAACAAAAGCTTTGGTGCGTTAAAGGCTACGGATAACGTCTCGATTGATCTTAGGCCAGGAGAGATCCACGCCATCATTGGTCCGAATGGAGCGGGAAAATCCACGTTGATCCAGCAGATCTGCGGAGGTTTGCAACCGGATTCGGGGCGTGTTTTGCTGGGCGGACAGGATGTGTCGGACCTTGGCACGCAAAAGCGGGCAAGGGCAGGGATGGGGCGGACGTTCCAGATATCGGAACTGTGCATGGAAGATACGGTTCTGGAAAATGTCGTGTTGAGCGCCATGGGGGCGGAAAACCTCGTATGGCGGTTCTGGAAACCTGCCTTGAAACGGCCAGAGCTGCTCGAAAGGGCCGAGGCTGCGCTGGAAAGGGTGGGCCTGGGCGATGAACGCGAAACGCGTTGCGCAAATCTCAGCCATGGTCAACGCCGCCAGCTTGAAGTCGCCGTGGCTTTGACTTTGTCACCTCGGGTCTTTGTTATGGATGAACCGATGGCCGGGCTTGGCGCTGGAGGGTCCAAACGGTTGACCGGGTTTCTTGACGGTCTGCGGGAAGAGGCGCCCATCTTGCTTGTTGAACATGATATGGACGCCGTTTTTGCGCTGGCTGATCGGATCAGCGTATTGGTCTATGGCAAGGTGATTGCAACCGGGACGGCAGATGAAATCCGCGCAAGCCGTGAGGTGCGCGATGCCTATCTGGGGGATGAGGCATGACTTTGTTGCGGGTAGAAAACCTGACCGCGACATACGGCGTCAGTCAGGCTTTATTTGGTGTCGATCTTTCTCTGGCGCAGGGCGAGGTTACAGCCCTTATGGGGCGCAATGGGATGGGCAAGACCACGACTGTCAAAGCCATTTGCCGGATGATCCGGTCCGAGGGCACCTTGTCGCTGAACAATCAGAATCTGCACGCTTTGCCCAGCTATAAGGTCGCGCGTCTTGGTGTCGGGCTGGTACCCGAGGGGCGCCGGTGCTTTGCCGACCTGACGGTGCGCGAGAATCTGATCGCCGCTGCCAGACCCGGCGAGTGGACATTGCAGAAGGTGGCTGAACTGTTCCCACGGCTAGAGGAACGTCAGGGCCAAAGGGCAGCCTCACTATCCGGCGGCGAACAACAGATGCTGGCTATTGGGCGCGCCCTGATGACAAATCCGCAGCTCTTGATCCTCGATGAAGCAACCGAAGGGCTGGCTCCGATCGTGCGACAGGAAATCTGGTCGGTCTTGCATCGCCTGAAACAGGAAACCAATGTTTCGATCCTGTTGATCGACAAGTCTCTGAAAGAGTTGGCGCTGGTGTCTGATCGCGCGGTCATTCTTGAGCGCGGTAAAACAGTCTGGTCTGGCGCGATGGTGGATCTCAGTCATGACATCACAGAAAAATATGTGGGGGTCTGATGACTTTTGAATTCCACCAAAAGGTTCTGTTCAAACATTGCGACCCGGCGGGGATTGTCTTTTTCCCGCGCTATTTCGAGATGATCAATGATTGCGTTGAGACCTATTTCGATCAGGTGCTATGCAAACCGTTTGAAGAGATTCATCCTGTTGGCGCAGTGCCTACCGCACAGATACAAACCCGATTTTCAGCGCCCAGCCGTCACGGTGACCATTTGATATTCCGGATGAAGATCACAAAGATCGGACGCAGTTCAGCCGAATACTCGGTCGTGGCCAGTTGTGCGCAAGAGGAGCGACTGACAAGCGTAGCAACGCTTGTTCATGTAGATTCAAAGGGCGGTCCAACGGCCTGGCCCGCAGACATCCGTAAAAAACTCGAGGCATTCAGGGACGACGCGCTATGAGCCACAAGACAATTCACCCCGATGGCTGGTTGCCTGCCAAAGGATATGCCAATGGCGTTTTGACCAAAGATGGAACGTTACATATCGGCGGGCAAATAGGATGGGACGCGAACAAGAAATTTGTCAGCGGCGGGTTCATCGGACAGATGAAACAGGCGCTGCAGAATATCGTTGATATTGTCGAGGCCGCTGGTGGCTCGGCCCGCGATGTGACCCGCCTGACCTGGTTCGTAACAGACAAACGCGAATATCTGTCTCTGCAAGCCGAAGTTGGGGCCGCCTATCGTGAGGTTTTCGGCAGGCATTTTCCTGCGATGTCAATGATCATCGTGGCGGGTTTGGTCGAAGACGAGGCCTTGTTGGAAATTGAAGCGACAGCACATTTATCCTGAAGGCAAGCGACATTGAAACGGGCCCAGCGGAATGAATTTGAGCGATTTTCACCATAGGAGGTGAGAATTCTGCCAAACCTCTTTTCTGAAATCACAGGGCCGCCGAAGCGGGTTGCAGCGGCCTAAACCGGGCTGGATTTTGCGCTCGTACCAGAGTGAAAAGGCCAACGTGCAGGGCGTAACCAAGTCATTTGGGCGACCGATTGAATGGTGAGGGGAGACAAAAACAAACTTCCGCCGCTATTTCGTCAGATCAATCACAAATTCATATCTCAAACAGATCCTCAACAAAACATGAGGGTCGACGCAGTGAAAAGAGTCACAAGGCATCTAAGTCTCGAAAGACGGCGGTTGTCGCTGATTGCGGCTCTGGCTTTTGCCTCAGGTTTCACTCTTTACTCACATATAGAGGCAACGCGTTTCGGATTACCCGTCCCGGTTGTTATCGGCCTGATCTATATGGCTGTCATTGTATGCGCGACGGCTTTATCCACCTATTTCCTTCCTGGCTTGCGCCGCGTCACGGATACGGTGGCGATGACGCGTCTGGCATTTGCTCTTTGGGTGGCCGGAACCCAAAGCCATGAGATCGCAGCCTCGCCCACAATCAGCGCCGCCGTTGTGGTAGGGGGCGCGATCTTCGTGTTGCAAACGGGTTCTTTGGTTCAAAAGCTGGCCGGTAATCGACCGGATTTCGGCTTTGTCCCTCACATTGTTGGAAACACGCGTCTGTTTCTGGCCTGGTTGGATAACGCCTGCGAATATCAGGGTGCCCGGGTCCAGCCGGTATTTGCAGGAAAGACGCCTCGAACGGTGGTCTGATGGCAAAACTCTGGTTTATTTGGTCAGCGTTGCACAGGCCGTCTGGGCCCATCTAAGGGCCAGAGGCGAAAGATGCGGCCCGACCTGTCTGAGAACCTTGGCATGATAGTCATTGATCCAGTCAATTTCTAACTGATTCAGCATATCTGGCATCAACATATCCGTCTGGATCGGGATCCAGGTCATGTTCGAGAACTCCAGAAATCCGTCATCTGCCTCGACAATTTCGAACAGGTTTTCGATGCGAATGCCGAACCTGCCGGCCTCGTAATATCCCGGCTCGATCGACATAACCATGCCAGGCATCAGGTCGACCGGGTTGTAAGGTTTGCCAATGCGCTGCGGATGTTCATGGACAGACAACCGGTGGCCAATTCCATGACCCGTACCGTGGTCATAATCCAATCCCAGATCCCACAGCGGGCGGCGACAGATTGCATCAATGTGATGGCCCTGTGTGCCTGCAGGAAAGCGCAGCGTGGCCAGAGCGTGAAAGGCCTTGAACACTGCGGTATAGGCCCGGTCATATCCATCAGGCCGCTGAGGCCCGAACGAAAAGCTGCGCGTGGCATCCGTTGTGCCGGTGTCGTACTGCCCCCCGGAATCCAGCAGGTATGTGCCCCGCGGTTGGATCGGAACGGTATTGTCGGCCTCGGTAGCGTAATGGCACATCGCGGCATTGCCATCGGCGGCCGAGATTGTGTTGAAGCTTTCGTGGATGAACCCATCCTGAGCGCGGCGGAAGGCCAATACCCGCTGTTCTGCTTCACGCTCGGTCACCGGTTCAGCCTGTTTCTGTACCTGAGCCGCCAGCCAGGCGCAGAATTCGGTCCAGGCGATCCCGTCCCGGATATGGCAAGCGCGCAACCCTTCCAGTTCCGTTGTATTCTTGCGGGCTTTGGTTTTGCTTAACAATCCGTTGACCGGCACGCCCTTTGCTCCGGTACGCTCCAGCACTTGTTTGACCGCCGTCGGCGAAAAATCGGGGTCGAAAATCACAGCCTGGCCGGGCGCTGTGAGATCACTGAGTGTAGACAGAAAACCATCCGGCGCCTGAACCGAAACATTTTCCGGCATGTGGTCAGTGACATCGGCATCCAGTTTTTGGTCAGACACGAACCAGTGAACCTGGCCCGAGCTTTGCAACAGAAGGAAAGAGTTGGGAACAGGGTTGAAAGCCACGTCTGAGCCACGCACATTAAGCAGCCAGGCGATGTTGTCGGGCTGAGTTTCCACCAGCAAGCCGGCCTCTCGGCGTGTTAGCTCAGTGGCCAGATCCGAGATCTTATCACCCGCCGCCCGGCCCGAAAACTGAAGTGGAAATGGCTCGATCTGTCCTTGGGGGGCAGCGGGTTGGTCGGTCCAGACTGCATCGACCGGATTTGAAGCCGTCGCTACCATCGCGGCACCGCTGCCTTCCAGCCCGTGCTCAAATCGGTCAAACCAGACCGGCGGTAGGTGCATCGAGTCAAAGCCGATTTTCCATCCTTTCTGTGCAACTGCGGCCAGCCAGTATTCGGGCGGCTCGTTAAACAGATGATGGTGCGAGAAAACAGCCTCGGCACACTGGTTTGCAGCCTGCACCACATAGCGGCCATCGACAAATAAAGCGACAGTTTCGGGTGTGACGATGGCCATGCCTGCCGAGCCGCTGAAGCCAGTTACAAAGGCGAGGCGTTCATCATGAGGGGCAACATATTCGCCCTGATGTGCGTCGTAGCGGGGCACGATAAAGGCATCCAGACCTTGTGCTTTAAGCTCTGCGCGCAAGGCCGAAACAATCGCGGATCGGTCGGTTCCGGGGGCATCAAGCATCGGCATTTATCTCTTCAACATGGTGACAGGCGACCTCGCCACGATTTTCAAAAGGCATCAGGGCAGGCACTTTGGTTTCGCATATGTTGCTGGCGTGAGGGCACCGGACATGGAACGGACACCCTGAGGGCATGTTCAGTGGTGAAGGCAGCTCTCCCTCAAGCCGCTTGACGGCACCGCGGTTGTCGGGGTCCAGCGAAGGGGCGGCTGAAAGCAGAGCTTGGCTGTAAGGGTGGGAGGGGGCGGAAAACAAGGTTTCGCTGTCGCCGATTTCAACGATCCGCCCAAGGTAGATTACCGCGACCCGGTTTGAAACATGACGGACAAGCCGCAGGTCATGGGCCACAAACAGGATTGTCAGATCAAGTTCCCGCTGCAGGTCCAGCAACAGGTTTACCACCTGCGCCTGAACCGAAACATCTAGTGCCGAGACCAGTTCGTCCGCAATCAGAACTTCGGGTTCGACCGCCAATGCGCGCGCAATGGCGATCCGCTGACGCTGACCTCCGGAGAATTCGTGCGGCAGCTTGTCTTGCGCGTCCTTCGGAAGGCGGACCAGATCAAGCAACTCGGCCACACGGTCGGGAATTTCTGCTTCTGGGCGCATGTTGTGAACGCTCAGGGCTTCGGCCAGAATTTGCCCTGTCGTCATCCGGGGATTGAGCGATGAATAGGGGTCCTGGAACATCATCTGAACCCGGCGGTTATAGGTGCGGTCAGCTTTGATTTCGCCGTCGAATATGTCCTGACCTTCAAAGTGGATTGAACCGTCGCTGGGCTTATGAAGGCGCACGATACACCGGGCTAGTGTGGACTTTCCACACCCGGACTCTCCGACGACGCCCAGAGTTTCGCCCCGGGTCAGATCTAGGCTGACACCATTCAGCGCCCGTACTTCGCGACCAGGACGCCGCGAAATGACATCGCCGATGCTACGGCCCATTGGGAACCGCAGATGCAGGTCACGGATTTGCATCAGGGCGGTCATGCGGCGTTCCCTTGGGTTTTGGTTATCGGGTTGAAACAGGCGACCTGTCTATGATCGGTGATCAGGGTCATCGCTGGGCGCTCTTGCGTGCAGGCGTCTATGCAGGCGGCACAGCGCAGTGCAAACGCGCATCCAGCAGGCAGGGCATCCAGTGCTGGCGGCACTCCGGGAATAGAATATAGCGGCGTGCGAGGAGCGATGTTTTCGGGCACAGACCGCATCAGACCCACAGTGTAGGGGTGATGCGGTGCCCGCAGCACATCGCGGACCGGCCCTTGTTCGACGATCCGCCCCGCATACATAACGGCCACGTTGTCGCAAGTCTGGGCAACCACGCCAAGATCATGGGTGACCAGCACAACCCCCATATCCATATCCTGCGCCAGTCGCAGGATCAGATCGAGGATCTGCGCCTGTATGGTCACGTCCAGTGCTGTGGTGGGTTCATCCGCCAGCAACAGTTTGGGTTCTGCGGCAAGCGCTATTGCGATCATGACCCGCTGGCGCATTCCGCCGGAAAATTGGTGAGGATAATCCTTCAAGCGTTGCGCTGCCGAGGGGATGCCGACAAGGTCCAGCATTTCGATTGCCCGATCCAAGCGCGCGGCGCGGGGCAGGTCGGTATGGGCGCGCAGGGTCTCTTCCAGTTGCAGTCCGACTGTCAGCAGTGGATTCAGCGAGGTCATCGGTTCCTGAAAAATCATCGCGATTTCGCGACCCTGAAACCGACGAAGAGCCCTGTCTGACATGGATATCAGATCACTTCCATTCCAGCGCACCTGGCCGGTCACGTCGCCATAGCGGCGCGCCAGCCCCATGATCGAGCGCAACGTGACGCTCTTGCCCGACCCGCTTTCGCCGACCAGCCCCAAAACTTCACCCCGGTTCACGCCGAAACTGACATCGCGCAGCGCAGGCAGCGCGCGACCGTTCTTGTGAAAGGTTGTGCTTAGCCCGGTAACTTCTAGAAGTTTCGTTTGATCCTGCATCGCTATCCCCGCGGTCTCAGCAGATCGGCAAGCCCATCGCCCAAAAGCGAAAAGCCAAGGCCGGTCAGAACGATGGCGATGCCAGGCATCAGGCTCAGCCACCAGGCGGTCGAGATAAAGTTGCGCCCTTCGGCGATCAGCACGCCCCATTCGGCCTGCGGTGGTTGCGCCCCCAAACCAAGATAGCCCAGGGATGACCCCAGCAGGATCACCAGCGCCATGTCGGTCATCCAATAGACGATAACCGGCGTTATCGCGTTTGGCAGCAGGTGGCGAAAGATGATGCGCCGGTCAGAATAGCCCATGACCACCCCGGCCGAGGCATAGTCATTCCCCATTTGAGCGATCACCTCGGCCCGCATCAGGCGCGCATAATAGACCCAGTAAACAACTGAAATCGCGATATACATGTTGATCAGGCCCGGCCCTAGAACCGCAACCACGGCAATGACAAGAACCAGGAAAGGAAAGGTTATTACAGCGTCAACGATGCGGCCAAAGATCATGTCCGCGATGCCGCGATAATACCCGACCAGCGCGCCAACCGTTATACCGGTGACCAACGCGAATACAGTCCCGAAAATTGCCATCTGCATGTTGACCTGATAGGCCCAGATGACGCGGGATAGGCTGTCGCGCCCTAACAGATCTGTGCCGAACGGATGTGCCCATGATGGTGGTTGGCGCAGGGCCTGATAGTCGATTGCGCTTGGGTCATAGGGCGCGAATACGCCGGGAAACAGGGCAAGCAGCACCGAAAACCCGATGATGATGCACCCGGCCACAAACCCAGGCTTGCGCAAGGCCCGCTGCATGAAGGTGGGGCGCTGCGAGGTGCTGTTGAAGGTCGCGTCACTCATTGCAGGCGCATCCTTGGGTCAAGGCGACTCTGAAACAGGTCGGTCATCAGGAAAACCACGGAAACCAGAACAGCAAATGTCAGGGTCAGCCCCTGAATCAGGGGGTAGTCGCGGGCAAAGATAGCCTCGAGCATCAGGCGCCCCATTCCGGGCACGGCGAATACGGTTTCGGTGACCAATGTCCCGCTCATCAGATTGCCGATGGACAGGCCCAGCAGGGTTACCGTGGAAATCAGCGCATTGCGCAGGACGTGGCGACCCAGAACCAAACGAGGCGGCAGGCCTTTGGCACGCGCGAACTGAACATATTCGGCGTCCAGAACCTCGATAATCGCGCTGCGCAGGTTCCGCATGATGATGGCCGAGGTGTAAAGCGCTACGGTCACTGAAGGCAGGAACAGGTGATAGAGCCGCTCGGTAAAGGTGTCGCCATATCCTCCGACCGGAAACAGGCGCAGCTGTGCTGCCAGAAAGGTCAACAGAACGAGGCCAATATAGAACACCGGCATCGACAGCCCGATCTGAAAAACGGTGCGGATCACCGCATCAGGCCAGCGGCCCCGATTGAGCGCAGCAACAAAGGCCAGCGGACCGGCAATCAGCAGCGACAAAACCACCGAATACACGGTCAGGAAGACAGTGATAGGAAGACGGTCAGAAATCACATTGATCACATCCGAGCGCATCAGGATAGACCGACCCAGATCGCCCTGCACGGTATTGGTAAGGAACAGCCAGAATTGCACCAGCATAGGTTCGGTCAACCCAAGCCGTTCACGGATGGCCTGGATGTCGGCGTCCGAGGCACGATCACCGGCCATCGCAATGGCAGGGTCTCCCGGTAGCAATCGAACAAGAAGAAAAATAATGATCATGACCAGAAAAAAGGTCGGGATCATCATCAGGAGTCGTTTGAAGATATAGGACAGGCTGGACAAAGCGAGCTCCGCAAATTTGTCCCGCCGCCTGAAAGCGGCGGGACCAGGGGTCTTACCTTAGCGGCTGACGGTTGCTTGATCGAAGATATTGTTGCCCAGAGGGGTCTGGACATAGCCTTCGACAGCCGAGCCAACTGCAACGGCAAAGGGGGTCTCATACATGAACAGCAGGGGGGCTGCTTCGGCATAGAGCTCTTGCATTCGGGCGAATTTCGCTTTGCGCGCCTCGGCGTCCATTTCACCGGCGGCTTCGTCGAACAGGGTGTTAAACTCGGCGTTTTCCCAGCCGGTTCCTACTGCCTTGGCCGTGGGTGTGTGGCCCAGCCAGCCCACCACCTGACTGGGATCATTTACATCGTTGACCCAGCCATAGGTGTGAATGTCAAACTCACCTGATCGGTTCTTAGCGCCGCGTGTTGCGCCGTCCACTTGCTCGACCACAAGATCGACGCCCAGAGGAGCCCACATCTGCTGAAGCGCCGCAAAGATGGTTGCATCGTCCGCAGAACCTGCCAGCGTGGTAAAGGTGATTTCGGTTCCATCGGCAAACCCGGCCTCGGCCAACAATGCCTTGGCCTTGTCCACGTCATAGCCATAGAGCGGGGTCATGTCGGCGGCATATTGGGTAGCCTTGGCCATCAACGGCGAGCTCATCGGTTGACCCGCGCCATGCAGTACCAGCCCGATCAACGCTTCTTTGTTGGTGCCATAGTTCAGCGCCTGCCGGACGCGGGCGTCGGCCAGTGGGTTTGCAGAACCATCGGCTCGGTTATCGCGCGTATTGATTGGCGAATAGATGATCCGCGTCGACGGATAGAGGTTCATGTTGATGTTGGAATCCTGCTCCAGCTCGGCCACGCGGCTGAACGGGATGAATTCTGCGGCATCAACTTCTCCGGCCTGCAAACTCAGGATGCGGGTTGCGTCATCCGGGATGATCTCAAAATGTACGGCATCCAGATACGGCAGAGCTTTGCCGTCTGCGCCCATGCGCCAATAGTTTTCATTGGCGCAGAAATCCATCGATGCACCTTGTTCAAAGCCACACAGATAGAAGGGGCCAGAGCCTACTCCGGCGGCTGTGGCGGCAAATATCGCAGCGGATTTTTCCTGATCTGTTGCACCTTCTGCGGCCTCAAAGGCCGCTTTGGACACGATTGCCGTGTTGAATGTGGCCAGCATGGACAGGATGGTTGGATCCGGGCTGCCAAGGGCAACCGTGATCGCGTTTCCATCTGCGGTAACCGCGTCGATCGAACCCAGCAAGCCAGCCCAGGGGCTCAGGTCGGGATTGCGCGCTCGGTCGAGGGAAAAGACTACATCGTCACCTGACATGGGCGTACCGTTTGCGAATTTGATCCCCTCGCGCAGGGTCAGTGAAACCGTTTTACCATCGTCAGAGACCGTATAGGTCTCAGCAAGGCCGGGCTCGACGGAATTACCGTCGGCACTGCTGCGCAGCAGGGTGTCGAACAGGCTGCCGACCATCCAGATATCGGGGTTGCGATCCGCATAGATCGGATCAATCAGGCGCGACCCGTCATAGCGTGCAAAGTTGAGTGTGCCGCCCCTTTCCTGTGCCAAAGCAGGCATGGCCAGGGTGGCGGCAACGGTTAGTCCCAAAACCGTCTTCAATTTCATAATCAGTCCTCCCGCAGAATGAATTCATGCTCGAGGTGACCATATCCGATTCTTAACAATACTAAAGCTTTTTTTAGTGGTGGGTGAAAAATGGCCAAATGTATTTAGGCTGACCTCTGTTCGGTTGGTTAATTTAACTTGTCACAAAGCCGGAATCATTGATCGGAGAGGTTGTTACCCAAAGCTCTACGGCTTCTACGTCCCCCAATACGACCGAGAAATGACGGGTAGATGTGTCGTGGTGAACGACGTCACCTGGCGACATAATGAAAACCTTGTCACCAAGGTGATATTCAAGCCGTCCCGAGATCAGATAGCAAAACGCCTCGCCCTCATGCCGCATCTTTTCGGAAACGTGCCCCGGGGGGCGATGAACGATCTGTGGGTTGAACAATGCACCGGCAAAACCAGGGCCCAGCTTCTCATAAAACCTGCCCCGCATACCCAGGGAATATGTCTGGCGGTTGTCCTTTGCCACATATTCGCTAAACACCTCGGGTACGCTGAGCAGCTTTTCGATGCTGGTTTGAAGTGCCGCGGCAATCGCCATCAGCGAGGTCAGCGAGGGTGAGCTCAGGCCGCGCTCGACCTGAGACAGAAAGCCCGTTGTCAGATCAGAGGTCTGTGCGACCTTGTCCAAAGTCAGGCCCATCGCCTTGCGCCGCCTGCGAATTGCCTGCCCCAGTTCGGTCGGCGTGCCCTTCGGCTTTGATTTGTCGCTCGCGTTTGCTGCGTTCATTCCCTGTCTCCCGGAATCGTGGGTTGCCGCGCATTCAACCGGATCGCAGAGGAAATATCAAAATTTTTTTAGCAGAGGTAAATTTTTTTGGGAAGATCCGGGTGTAAACCTTCAAACCCCTCAATTTTTCCAACGGCTTAGTATCTAGCAAAACAGAATCAGAGTTTGATTGAGTGACGCCGATCCGCCGAGATCATGTCGCGGATGTTCTGGACGATTTGTTCCGCATGGGCGCTCGCCAACCGGTCGGCCTCGGTGATGTCCTGGGCCGCTATAGCTGCGATTATGTCGTCATGTTCCAGGGAATACCGATCCGGTAACCGATCCCCAAAGGACGAATAATAGGGCCGCATGATCCGTTGCCCTTCGTTCAGCAGTCTGCGCGTCAGGCTTTCGTAATATGGGTTGCGCCCTGCTTTGGCGATTGCATTATGAAGCTCTGCGTTTTTTGCGATCATGGTCAGAACGTCATTTTTGGCAGCTGCATCTGAAAATTCCTGCTGCCGCATGCGAATGTCGCACAGATCCTGGTCCGTTCGGTATTCGGCGGCCAGCCGGGTTGTAACGCGATACATCAGGGTCATCGCATCAAAGAATGTGTGAAGATTCAAAAAGTCTATGGGCGCCACGATGCTCGCGCGGTTCGGCAGTGTCGCCACCAACCCTTCCGATGTCAGCCTGACAAGGGCTTCGCGGATCGGGGTGCGCGACATCGAGAACCGCTCGCTCAGCTTGGCCTCGTCTATGGCGCTGCCGGGCGCAAGGGCGAGGTCGATGATTTCGTCCCGCAGGGTTTCATAGACGAACTGAACGCCTGATCCACGTTTGCGGCCGGCTTCGACCGGCTTTCGTTTTTCCATGTCAGAGCATTCCCTAGCCGCTGGATCGCGGTCCATCTGCGTTCGCACATCAATTTTGCCACACGTACCGGTGCTAAGTCGAGTGTTAATCCCAGCCAAAAACCAGTTGTTTTTCACGTATTTTAGGGCCTTATTCCCTCTTGTCGAAAATTTGTCGACAAATAAAATATTTAAAGTAGACTGACGGCAAGATTACACGAATCCCTAACCCGGTGGGGCAATCCACCGGCCCGGCAAAAAAATACGGAGACCCAAATCGTGAACCCGAATGTCTTTTCCGGATGCATCCCGGCCCTGATGACGCCCTGTCGCGCGGATCGCAGTCCTGACTTTGAGGCGCTTGTGCGTAAAGGTCTTGAGCTGATCGAGACGGGCATGTCCGCGGTTGTCTATTGTGGCTCGATGGGTGATTGGCCCCTTTTGACCGATGCGCAACGTATGCAGGGCGTCGAGGCGTTGGTCGGGGCTGGTATCCCTGTGATCGTGGGAACAGGCGCGATCAATTCGGCCCTGGCAATCCAGCATGCGGCACACGCACAGAAAGTGGGCGCCAGCGGCTTGATGGTCATTCCCCGTGTACTGTCACGCGGCGCGTCCATGACTGCGCAGCGGCACCACTTCAAAGGCATTCTGGCCGCGGCACCGGATCTTCCCGCAGTGATCTACAACAGCCCTTATTACGGATTTACCACCCGTGCGGATCTGTTCTTTGATCTGCGCAAGGACCACCCGAACCTGATCGGTTACAAGGAATTCGGCGGCGCCGAAGATCTGCGCTATGCCTCCGAAAACATCACCAGCGGTGATGACAATGTTTCCCTGATGGTCGGCGTGGATACCGCGGTGTTCCACGGGATCGTGAATTGTGGCGCTACCGGCGCCATCACTGGGATCGGGAATGTGCTGCCCGATGAGATTCTGCATCTGGTGGATTTGTGTCAGGCGGCGGCCAAGGGCGATGCCAACGCGCGTGCCCGGGCGTTGGAGCTTGAGGCGGCTTTGGGCGTTTTGTCGTCCTTCGACGAAGGCACCGATCTTGTGCTCTACTACAAACACTTGATGGTTATGACGGGTCATCCCGAATACACGCATCATTTCAACGAAACAGATGCCCTTACTGACAGCCAGCGCGGCTATGTTGAACAACAGTTCAGACTGTTCCGTACCTGGTACGAGAACTGGACTAGTCAGGCCGATTCTTCGGCGCAAAATGCAGCGTGAGGATTGGGTATGTCGTTGAATAATGGATATGTTTTTCGCGGTCAGCACTTGATTGGCGGTCAGTGGGTTGGAGCTGATGAAAGCTTTGCCTCCAGCCCCGTCTCGGGTGAGGGGAGCAACTTTGCTGCGGGTACGCCTGAGTTGGTTGATCAGGCCTGTACCCTGGCCGAGGCCGCCTTTGGAGATTACGCCAATCGCAGCCGAGCGGATCGGGCCAAGTTCCTGAATGCTATCGCGGATGAGATCGAGGCCCGTGCCGAGGCCATCACCAGCATTGGCAGTGCAGAAACCGGTCTGCCTGAGATGCGTCTTCAAGGCGAGCGGGGACGCACGGTTGGTCAGTTGCGCATGTTTGCCGAATTCGTCCAGGATGGTGCGTATCTAGAGCGCCGCCATGATCTGGCGATGCCGGATCGCCAACCCGCCCCACGTCCTGACATCAAGATGATGCAGCGCCCGGTTGGCCCGGTGGCTGTTTTTGGCGCTTCGAACTTCCCCTTGGCATTTTCGGTTGCCGGAGGTGACACCGCATCGGCACTGGCCGCAGGTTGCCCGGTCGTGGTCAAAGGCCACCCCGCCCATCCAGGCACCGGCGAAATCGTCGCTGATGCCATTCAAGCGGCGGCCAAGGCGACCGGTATGCCCGACGGCGTATTCTCATTGGTGCAAGGTGGGGACCGCAGCATCGGAGAAGCATTGGTAATGCATCCAGCAATCCGTGCCGTGGGCTTTACCGGTGGGCTGGCCGGAGGCAGGGCGCTGTTTGACCTCTGCACAACGCGCCCAGACCCGATCCCGTTCTTTGGTGAATTGGGCTCGGTCAATCCGATGTTTGTTCTTCCAAACGCTATGGCCGCCAGAGGTGAAGAGATCGGCAAAGCCTGGGCGGGGTCAATGACCATGGGGGCAGGGCAGTTTTGCACCAATCCGGGTGTTGCCGTGATGATCACAGGCGATGATGCTGACCAATTTATCGATGCTGCTGCGAGTGCCCTGAGTACAGTGCCGTCACAGACCATGCTGACCGATGGGATTGCCGAGGCATTTCGATCCGGCCAATCGCATTTGGCCGAACATCCCGCCGTGCACACGATCCATCAAGGTTCCACTTCAGGCCGTTCAGCTGAACCGGCGCTATTCGAAACCGATGCCGAAGCGTTTCTGGCTGATCCCAGCCTCAGCGAAGAAGTGTTTGGGCCCGCATCGCTGATTGTGCGCGTGGGCTCGGAAAAAGAGATGGTTGCCTTGTCAGCCCAGCTGGACGGGCAACTTACGGCCACGATCCAGATGGATGACAGCGACACTGCGCTGGCGCAGCAACTCTTCCCGATTCTGGAGCGCAAGGCCGGGCGATTGCTGTTCAACGGCTTCCCAACCGGCGTCGAGGTGGTAGGGTCCATGGTCCACGGGGGGCCTTATCCTGCCAGCACGAATTTCGGCGCGACAAGCGTCGGCACAATGGCCATCCGCCGTTGGCTGCGACCCGTAGCATATCAGAACATGCCCGCCGCACTCAGCCCCGAAGATCTGGAAGGCTCGACGCAATAAGCGGTGAACCACAGGGCTGAGGCAAGAAATTCCTTCGGCCATATCAAAGGCTTTGGCCCCGGTGAACGGGGCCGGGCAAGGACACCCAGATCGGCTGTTCCGTATCATCCGCAACACTCTGCCATAGAAGCAGATCACCGGAAATTCCGCGTCATTCGACGTGCAAAATCGGGCTTTGGCCCATAACAGGAGGACAAGATGAAACTCTTCTCGAACTTTGCCGCCCTGGCGGTAACAGCCACGCTTGCAATGCCCGCAAGCGCCGCAGAAATTGAATGGAAGATGACCGCTGCGATTGGTGAAGGTTCATTCTTTTACCAGAACTTCATGGAACGATTTGCGGCTAATGTGGACACACTGACCGCGGGGCGCATGCATGTCCAACCTTTTGGCGCGGGCGTTCTGGCCCCGGCCTTCAAGGCGTATGAAGTAGTTCAGGACGGCATCGTCGAAGCCGGACATTCCACGCCGTCTTATCTGGTAAACCAGGACCCGACCAATGCCGTTTTCGCCAGCTTCCCCGGTGGAATGTCCGGCGAGGCGACCCTGCACTGGATCTATGAAGGCGGCGGTGAGCAGATGCTGCAGGATTTCCGCCGCGAAGAAATGGGTCTGCACACGCTGGTCGTCGGGGTCGGTACGTCCGAAGTTATGGCGCATTCGAACGTCAAGATCGAAACAACCAACGATCTGAAGGGCGTCAAATACCGGACCTCGGGCGCATGGGCCGCTGTTCTACAGGACAGCTTTGGCGGCGTTCCGACGGTTGTCCCGGGAAATGAAATCTACACTTTGCTGCAGCGTAAGGGTGTGGACGCGGTCGAATGGTCGACACCAGGAGGCAATATCTCAGAAGGTTTCCACGAGGTTGCGCCCTATATGATCATGCCCGGCGTGCATCAGCCGTCCTTTCTGTGGGAAGTCTTCGTCAAACAGGAAACCTGGGATGCTCTGCCCGAGGATATCAAGCTTCAGGTTACCGCAGCGGCCAAGCTGACAACATACGAAAGCTTCACACATTTCGGTCACGCGGACATTCAAGCCATGGCTGCCTTCCGCGACACCAAAGTTGAAATCATCAACATGGTACCAGCGGAATCCGAAAAGATCCGCGCCGCCGGGCGCGATTGGGCCCGTAGCCAGGCTGCCAAAAAAGCCGAAGACGGAAGCGCCCGGATGCAAGAGGTTCTGGACAGCTACCTCACCTATCAAGCGAACTGGGCCGAGAATTCGGGTTATTTGGTTCGCGACAGCGCCGAATAGGCTCTGCCCTGACATTGGTTGGATGACCGGATATTCGTGCCGGTCATCCGTTTCCGGGGACATACATGACCATTATTCTCAGAGTCATCGACGCGATTGCCGGGGCGCTGGCCCTGCTGGGTCGATGCGTAATTTTTGCCCTGATCGTGGCAATGCTGTACGAGGTTGTTGCTCGCTATGCGTTTGGTGCGCCGACGCTTTGGGCGTTTGATATCTCGTACATGCTGAACGGTTCGGTTTTTCTGCTTGGGGCGGCTTATGCCCTGCGCTGTGACGTGCATGTCAGGATCGACTTTCTGTCGCAGCGTATGCCAATGCGGGCGCAGCAGCTGTTGAACGGTGCTGTCTTTCTGTTGGTCATGACACCGATCACGACCATTTTTGCCTGGGTTGCAAGCAAAAAAGCCGGGAAAGCACTGATCACCGGAGAGGTCGAAAGTGTCAGCCCCTGGGCGCCGGTTGTCTGGCCGTTTTACACGGTCATCGCCGTTGGTCTGGCGGCCTTGGCGCTGCAATTCCTGGCTGAGGCGATCAAGTTGCTTTCGGGGCGCAAGAACCCTGGTGAGGCACCGGGCGAACTGGACGGCATGGAAGAAAACCAATGACACCATTACTGATGTTTGCAGCCCTTTTTGTGCTGGTCTTTGCCGGAGTGCCGGTGGCCTTTTCGCTCATCATCATCTCCGTCGCCTTTGGCTACATGGTGTTCGGCGAGCTGATCTTTTTGCAGCTTTATGGTCCGCTGCTTCATACGGCTTCGAATTTCGTACTGGCAGCAATCCCTCTGTTCATTTTCATGGGGGCGATACTTGAGCGTTCGGGGATCGCGAAACGTCTGTTCTTTGCACTGCAGTTGTGGCTGGGCGGCTTGCCCGGTGGATTGGCGCTGTCGACGATTGCAATGTGCGCGGTTTTCGCCGCCGCATCCGGCGTTGTAGGTGCGGTCGAGATAGTTGTGGGGTTGATGGCCATCCCAGCCATGACCAAAGCGGGTTATCGTAATGACCTCATCGCGGGAACAATCTGTGCAGGGGGCTCACTGGGGACAATAATTCCACCCTCGGTCATTGTGGTCGTCTATGCGTCGATTGCGCAGCTGTCGATTGGCAAGCTGTTTGCCGCATCTATCCTGCCCGGCCTGCTGATGGTGGTGTTCTTCGTGCTCTATATCTTGGTGCGCAGCATGGTCCGACCTGCTGACGCTCCTCCGTTGCCACAGGCAGAGCGCGCGATGCCAACCGGCCGTAAGATGAAGGTGACGTTGACGGCATTGTTGCCCCCGCTGGCATTGATTGTCCTGGTGCTGGGCTCGCTTCTGGCCGGTGTCGCCTCGGCTACCGAAGCTGCCGCAGTCGGGGCCGCCGGTACGATCCTGCTGGCTTTGATGTTTCGGGAACTAAACCTGAAACTGATGTCCGAGGCACTGAATGTGACCCTGCGCATCACCGCTATGATCATGTTGATCGTGGCCGGAGGCACGATGTTCACCAGCATCTTTGCGGTCACCGGAGGCGGACAGCTGGTGCGCGATACCGTTGCCGGGATCGGGTATGGCAATGCCGGTATCATCGCATTCTTTTTGTTGGTGGTCTTTTTCGCGGGCTTTGTACTGGACTGGGTGTCGATCGTTCTGATTTTCATTCCGATCTTTGCCCCGATCGTGAAATCCGCCGGAATCGATCCGATCTGGTTTGCCATGATGGTTCTAGTGGTGATTCAGACTTCGTATCTGACACCGCCAATGGCACCGTCGATTTTCTATCTTCGCTCAATCGCTCCGCGTGACATGAGCTATGGGCAGATGTATCGCGGCGTGTTGCCCTTTGTAGGGGCGCAAATGCTGGTTCTTTTGGTTATCATCCTGATCCCCGAAGTGGCGACATGGTTGCCAGAGATATTGGTCGGGCTTTGACATAGATCTTGGTCTTGCCCCTTCAGATGCCTGGCCCCTGTTCAATGGGCTAGGTCATCGCCCTAGTTGTTTCGAAAGATCTTTCGGTTCCGGTAACTTGTCCGCATTCTGCGCCGCCCATTGATGCATCTCATACAGCAGTGGAAGCAGGCTTTGACCCAGAGGTGTGAGGCTGTATTCGACATGCGGCGGTATGGTCTTGAAGTCTTTGCGAGAGACAAAGCCCGTCGTCTGCAACTCGGTCAGCTGGCGCGTCAACGTTCGATGCGTGATGCGTCCGAGGTTTCGCTGAAGCTGGTTGAACCGGCAGTCCCCCTGCGAAAGCCAGTAGATGATCAACAGCTTCCATCGACCTGAGATCGCTGAGATCAATGCTTCGATCTGACAATGATCCTCTAACTCATCATGTTTCAAGGCAGTATCCTATATGACCGTACTTGTTCGTGTGAACGTGCAATTTTAGATAGTGGTCAGAACGTTATGCCGCAACGGGGGGACCCTATGGCGAAGAAGAAAATTGTGATCATTGGCGGGGGCTATGTCGGGTTTGAAGTTGCCCGGGAACTGGACGCTTGCGCGGACGTCACCCTGATTGAGCAACGCGAAGCGTTCGTGCATCCGCCTGCAGCGATCCGCGCGCTGGTTGAACCCGCCTTGCTGGACCAGCTCATCCTGCCATACGACAATCTGCTTCAATCGGGTAAGGTCGTGCGCGGGCGCGCCGTTTCGGTCTCTGAAACCGAGGTCACTTTGGAATCTGGAGCTGTCTTTCCGGCGGACTATATCCTGATCGCCACCGGATCATCCTATGCAGCGCCGTTCAAGCCGTCGGGTGACAGCATTGCGGATTTTCAGCAAGCGAGCAAAGACGTCAGCGCGCTATTGGCCAAAGCGAATTCAGTTGTGATCGTAGGGGCAGGCGCTGTCGGGACAGAGCTTGCGGGCGAAACCGCCTCGGCACATCCGGGTAAATCCATCACCCTGGTTTCGTCGGATGATATCTTGTTTCCCAAGTACCCGGCCAAGCTAGGCGCGCAGCTCAAAGGTAAGTTGGAACGGCTGGGCGTCACTGTCATTCTCGGCCAGAGGGCGCAGGATTTACGCCATTTGGATCGGCCCTACGAAGGATCCGTGAGCTTGACCGACGGTAGAGTGATTGCGGCAGATCTTATATTTCCGGTGGTTGGATCGAAACCCCAATCGTCTTTGGTTCAAAGCCTTCCGGGCGTGTCGGCTGATGCATTGGGTAGGGTCAAAACCGACAAATGGTTGCGACCGTCAAGCTATCCGAATGTCTTCGTCGGCGGTGACATTGCCGACATTGGCGACGGAATGACAATCGTAGCAACGGCACGGCAGAATCCGTGGCTGATCAAAACGCTTAAGAAAGTAATCGAGGGCGCACCCGTTGAAAGTCAGAAACCCTACGCGCCCTGGAAAAAAGCACCCATTCTGGTGCCCCTTGGGCCGGTCATCGGCAGCAGCTGGCTTTTTGTGACAGTGGGTGACTGGATCACACGCAAGATAAAGGGGAAAGATATTTTCATTCCCAAATATCGAAAGGCTTTTGGGATTTCGAGCTCCGGAAAATAGTTCCTCCTGAACATTGCGATTTGCCAACGTTCAGGCATCCCACACAGATGATGTCTCTGACATTCGTGTTGGCCTGCCTCTAGTCGTGTGCGAGGTTGCGACTGGCTTGTGCCTGCTGAATATCTTTCGGCCATGTGGAACGGATATAAGCCAGAACATCCCATATGCCGTCATCAGTCAAAGTGCCTTCGAAACCCGGCATGCCACTGTTGAAATTCTTGACGCCGCGTGCGGCCAGTGTCTTTGCACCGCCGAATTTGGTGTAGTCAAACAAAAGCAGGCTATCATGGTGCCATGTGTGCCCGGTCACGTCATGTGGTGGCGCAGGCATCACACCGTCTTCACCCGGTGTTTGCCAGTTGGGTTGGCCTTCCAGGTTAACGCCGTGGCACGCGGCGCATTGATCTACGTAGAGCCTCTGTCCATTCGCCACGTCTCTGTCTGTAAACGTATGATCCGCGGCAACGCTGGAATAAACGCTGCATAGGACCAATATTAATAAGTGCCTGGTCATCTCCACCCACCTCAATTCGGAAGCGTCAGAACGGTTGTTAGTGTCGCCGTAGTTGTCAGCACCGCCAGAACGATCAGCGCCTCAACTTCGATGGAACGGGCGAGGTGCTGCGCCGCCTTGGTATCTCCGTCTAGCATTGCCGGAACAAATCGAAGCTTGTTCGCGGCGGCTAGGATCAATAGCAGCCCTACAAATAGTACTTTGAGCAACAGGGCCTGCCCATAACCAGTGGAGATGAGCGCTCGGAGATCACCAACAAGCAACCAAGCCATCCAGAAACCTGCGACGATCAATGCGGGTACCATCAGTGCCGCAGCTTGGCCAAACCTATGCCCAAGTGCAGCAGCGTCTGCAATTTGCTCAGGTTGAAGAGCCATACTCCGCAGCGGGCTGAATATGCCTACCCAGAAGGCTACACAGAGCAGGTGTGCTAGTAACAAGAGTTGGGTACCAAAATTCTCTAGATCCGATAGGTGCCCGATCTGTGCAAAGGACCACAGAGCCATCGTGCCACCCACAAGTGCGATCCCTAAACCAAAGCGCGGAACAGACAATCCGACAAGGATCATTGCTGCGCCTATCACTCGAAGAACAAATACATCGCCTACGGAAGTCTGCCAGAGTAATCCAAGCATTTCGGGGTCGACCAGCCCATCCGCTCCGCCCGTCAAGAGGGCACCACTAAGCATGAATCCCAGTGCCGTCGCGATGAGAGCAAGCCACGCCAAGGCCATGGATTGGCGTTTCATCGCCAGGCTTATCGGTGTGACCAAGCTGGAATAGAGACACTTAACGACCACAAGGCCAGTGGCCCCCGCAAAGCCGATATAGAGTGCTAGCTTTGCGAGGATTGCAGCAATTTCCCAGATGTCTGGCATGCTCATTCCACAGTAAAGGTAAACGCGCCCTGCATAGCATGACCATCCTCACCTAAACCGCGCCACTCGATGACATAGGTGCCCGCGCCATTGCCTGGCAGTGGAATTTTGAACTTCTGAGCAAATCTTGCCTGGTCGCCTAGATCCAGTCGTACTGCCCCGTGTTCTTCATGTGCCATCTCTATCCGGGTCAACCGGATGTCTTTCGAGAAATTGAGGCCAATTTCAGCGGGCACAATCGTTACTGTGGTTCCATCTGCAGGTGTTGTTTCTGTGGCCTTGGAATGCGCCAGCGCAAAATTGGGGAGCGCGGCCAAGAGTATAAGCGTTACAATCTTCTTCATGGGGCTATCCTCAATTTATTCCGTTGGCGCGCTGGATATCGCGAATGTAGGCGATCACCATAGCGACGTCACCTCGCGTCAAGCCGTCGACGGGTGGCATGTCTCCAAACTGCCAATGGTGACTTCTTACACCCTGTGAAACCGCCCTCTGAAACGCTTCATCAGCGTGGTGACTAGGTTCGTAAATCTTGTGGATCAGTGGCGGTCCTGCGCCGTCAATTCCGACCGCATTGACACCGTGGCAAGTGGCACAGGAGGCATCAAAGACCCGCTGGCCGATTGCTGCATTGCCCTCAATAGGCGGCATCTGAATTGCGACTAGGCCGTCTCTTGAAACTGTCGCCTGGGGGCTGGCTTCTTCGATTGGGTCTGAACGAAAAACTATGAAAGCGGCAACAGCCGAGACGACGCAAGCGCCGATTAACACGTGACTTTTCTTCATGGGTTGAACCTGACTTTGTAGAAGCTGGAAGTGCTGCGGCACATCGCAAACAGCCGCAAGGGCCGGTCACTTAGGCGCGCGCGGATTTTGGCAGCTTCAAAGGTCAGGGGGTCTGTAGGGGCTATCTGGTTCAGTCAACTTGGATTGGGATACAATCTGGAACTCTCGGTCAAGCTGATATTGATTCCACACGACTTGGCTGTTCGGCGAGATCAGTACGACGGCTTGGCAAAGCGAAGGGTTACACTCTCCGGTTCCGGCATTATCCGTGTCGTGATGGCTGCTTTGGGCCGAGATGTCAGGGATGCTTTTCACCGCGGCGGAGTGTCCCGCCGATTGCATATGGTCCCCGCAGTGAAGCCCGAGGCAGGCATGAGACTCGCCACCAAATCCGGCCAGAATGACCAGAAGACTCGTCAATAGCGCAAATGTGTTTCGTCGGATGACCATGATTCCGGACGCTAATGCAGCGGAACACACAAGACAACGCCTGCAGCTTCATTATGCCCCACGCCGTTCTAAAGGAAATTACGACGCTGATTTTCGTGATGGGGCATTCCCCGCTCTTGTCCGGCGCGCGATTCTCATCAAATGCAGAGAGTCCGGGTCTATTTTGATTTCTATCAGTCGGGCCTAGCAACTGATTAGCGGCCAAACGGCAACACAGGTCGCAACATTGTCAACGCGCAGAATCTCACTGGAACCAGCCAAGTTCCAGCCGTGCGGTGCCATTAATTTGGGGCAACGTTGTGGTCTGAGGGTGCTGGTGTTTCTGCTTCTTTGACCCGCGTTCAGGCGCGCTTATTGAGAACTTTGAACCAAAGATATATTTTGACCGGATTGCGAACGAAAAGGAAAGTTCATGATCAGAACTACTGCTCTGGCGCTCTTAGCGCTCCACTCGGCAACCTCGGCATTCGCAACTGTCGGGCTGTATTGCGAGGCCCCTGATGGATCAGGCGCTGTATTTGATGTCGGATTGGGAACTGTCCCTGGTCTCGCAGTCGTAAGCGCGACCATTCACGCAGACGGCAAACACTGGAGCCTTACTGAAGTCGATGGTGCGATACCAATCATCGTGGCACAGGGGGCCGATGTCGATATGCGTACTGTAATCGACTTCGCCGATCCCGAATACAGTCGGATCGTTGCCTCTGTTCGATTGATAACCGCTGTCGAAGGAGACGAATCCGTCACTGTAGGCACGCTCACAATTCCGGAAATCGGTGCCTTCCCGCTGGTTTGCGAAGGGCCGTAGCCGCCCGATGTTGTTCAATGTACGGGGCTAACTCGGCGGAAGCGGTCATCCCAAATTCTGCTTTGCTCAAATGTCTGAAATGGGCCGCGAGAGAGAGTAGTTTTAGATTGGGGGTGCTGCACGTTCTGTGACCAAATGTCTGGCTACGACTCTTTCGCGATGAATCATGTAAAGCCCTGCACTGATGATGATTGCAATACCAAGTAGGCTAAGCGTGTTCGGGAAGTCATTGAAGACAAGATAGCCGAACAGGGTCGCAACTGGCAGCTCAAAGTACTGCAAAGGCGCCAATGTGGCCGAAGGCGCGAACGAAAGCGCATAGGTCATCATCATGTGGCTCACCGTTGCAAAAAAACCAGCTCCCAAAAGCCACAACAAAGCGATGTCTGTCGGCCAAACAGGATCGAACAGCTCCGAACCAGAGCCTTGCGCAAATATTAAGATTGGAATGGAAAACAGGCTGGCAATCAGGCCAGTGTGGAATTGCAGAGCCACGGGATGCATCCGACGCGACAATCCTCGCGTCACAAGAATGTAGAAAGCGAAAGCAACTGCCGTACCAAGCGGAATTATTGCAACCGCGCCGAAGGCCGCGAAACTGGGCTGGATGACGAACATTACCCCAACAAACCCGACAAGAGCTGCCCCGACACGACGCGGACCTACGTCTTCACCAAAGTAAAACTTACCAACCAACAAGACAATGAACGGGGCCACAAACACGATCGCCAACGCATCGGCGAGTGGCATCACACGGATGGCAGCAATGAAGCAAAAAGTTGCGAACAGCAAAAGTAATGAGCGGAATGCGAGTACGATCAATTTGCCTCGCGCTACATGCAACGACAGCCCCATTATCCAGACGAACGGGGCCATCAACACGCACTGCACTACAAACCGAGCAGCCGTAATCTGCCCAACTGGTACGCTAGCCGATGCGAGTTTTGCAGCTACGTCCAGCAAAGGAGCGGTGAGGCAAAATCCAAGCATCAGTGCAACTCCTGCAAGGATGCGATCCGTAGATTGAGGTATGGAATCAGCCGAGGACATCTCATCTTGTAGAAACGTCGCTAAACGCGTGTCTGTTCTCTATGCGACGCGGAGCAAAAATCCCTCAACTTGCGAGTTGGGGGTGGGTTAGAATTTGCGCTAGCAACGAACAGCAGGTTCGATGAGATGCGCAGCAGCAGATGGCCGGTTCAAAATTGGTCTACAAGCTCTTGATCTCGATTGCGGCTGCGATGGCAAAGGCGTCTTCAAGCTCGACGCTTAGATGCCGAACCGTGCTTACCATCTTTGCATGACCCAAGAGCAACTGAACCGCCCGAAGATTTCCTGTCTTTTCTTGTCGAACTGCGTGACTTTGGTTCGGCGCATTGAGGGAGTTCCGTAGGCGCTGGCCCCAAAGCCAATGGGCTTCATCCAGTCCCGGACAATCCGCGCAAACTGGCGTGTTGAGATGTGCAGGAAAACCAAGTGATAGATCCGCGGTCACAGCAACTACTTTCTTCCCAATGGAGACACATACAAAAAGCTGTAATTCCGACCCCTGTGAAGCTCTTTGTGATTGATCTGCTTGTTCGCGAATTCGAATTGGTTACTATTGTCGCATGACAAATTGGAAGCCAACCCGAGATACGCTGAGTTCCCCGCTGCATACGAGCCTTGCCACGATGATTGCAGGCGCGATTGAAGACGGCAGTTTGTCACCGGGACAGAAATTACCAACACACCGGAAACTGGCCGATGACCTGAGGTTGAGCGTTAATACCGTCAGCAAAGCTTACGACATTCTGCGTCGCCAAAACCTGATCGATGGTCAGATTGGGCGTGGCAGCTATGTTGTCGACACTGACAAAACCGACGGACAGCCATTCAAGTTGGAGTCAGAACCTCGAAACTTGTTCGACATGTCGATTTCGCGCCCCTTGTTTAATGGCCTGCATGTTGAGGCGATGCAATCAACGCTGAGGACTTTGCATGCCGGGCTCGACCCGGCCATATATCTTTCTACACGTCCGAATGTAGGCCACGAGACTCACCGAAAAACGGGAGTCAAATGGCTTTCACATTGCGGCCTTGAGACAAATGCAGATTCAGTCCTCATGACGAACGGGGTAACGCATGGAATGTCGGCAGCAATGTCTGCGATATTGCGTCCTGGCGACGTCATTCTGTCAGATATGGTCACGCATCACCTCTTGGTTTCGAGTGTCGCATATTTCGGATACCGACATGTTGGCCTTGAAACTGATGAGCACGGAATCCTGCCCGATGCATTGGAAAAGGCGTGCGTTGATAAGTCCCCTAAAGCATTGTATTTATTGCCATCTCTTGCCAACCCTAATGTACATATGATGCCAGAGGAACGTCGGCGCCAAATTGCTGCAATCGCCCGCAAACATAAGCTGCATATTATTGAAAACGATGCGTTTGGTCCGGTCGCAGCGGATCGCCAGCCGCCTGTTTCGATGTTCGCACCAGAACTGTCGGTCTACCTGACAACGTTCACCAAATGCACGGTCAGCGGGTTGCGTGCGGGTTATGCCGTTGCTCCGGACCATTTGCTTCCTGCATTGACAGCGAGACTGATCGTATTTGGTTGGATGGCAACGCCGCTGATCTGCGAACTTGCCTCACGCTGGGTGGAAGATGGCACAGCACAAGCGCTGGCGGATTGGCAGCGCGCAGAAATAGTCAAGCGGTATCACATAGCAACGCAAGAGCTTGCTGGTTTTAAATGGACGGGCCATCCGGCCAGTTTGCATCTTTGGTTGCAGCTCCCTCCAGATTGGGATTCCAACAGTTTTGTCGCCCATGCCCGCGAACTAAATGTTGCGGTGTCCCCTGAAAGCCCATTCCTTTCTCCCAAGGCTACCCCAACAAATGCAGTGCGCATTTCGGTGGGAAGCATTCGCGAAATCGAACGTTTTCGCCAAGCTCTGAAGCTTCTGGCCGGTTTACTTTTGCGCCCACGCGAGCCTTTGCCGCAATTCGCTTATTAGAATGTAGCGCAACAATATAATAATTGACTCGCAGTACAATCTTCGGGATGTGGTGGAACATCACTAACAAAGAAGGTGATATCTGGGAGGATATGATGACCAAGACTGCACGTTTTACCCTGCGCGTCTGCGCACCCCTTGCTGCTGCATTGCTAACCTCAACTGCTGCTTATGCGGACAATTGGCGCTATGCTATGGAAGAGGGGCTGACAGATCCGCAAGGCCTGTATGCCACCAAGTTCAAAGAGGAAATCGAAGCCAACTCGGATCACACAGTCCAGATTTATCCTGTGGGTACGCTTGGTGAATCGGCCGACGCCATGGAGCAGGCCCAGGCTGGATTGCTGCAGTTCATTGATCAATCTCCAGGTTTCACCGGTGCGTTGATCCCAGAAGCCGAAGCCTTTCTGGTGCCATATATCCAGCCGACGGACCCTCAAGTCGTGCGCAAGTTTTTCAAAGAAGGCGTCGCTGTAAACGAGATGTTCCACGACATCTATCGCGAACAGGGACTGGAATTGTTGTCGGTGTTCCCGGAAGGTGAAATGGTGGTCACTACAATGGAGGAATTTCGGACACCTGCCGATTTGGAAGGTATGAAAATTCGGACCATGACCTCACCATTGCTTTTGGAGACTTACACGGCCTTTGGCGCTTCCCCGATTGCTATGCCTTGGGGCGAGCTGATCGGCGGACTGAAAACTAAAATGGTTGACGGGCAAGAAAACCCGGCAATTTGGATCGAGGCCTATGATCTGGATAACCTGACTAATGTGATGACCTATACCGGACATGGTCAGTACACGACTGCTGTGATGGCCAATGCCGAGTTTTACGACGCGCTAAGCGATGCGGACAAAGAACTTGTTCAGAATGCGTCGCAAGTCGCACTCGATTATATTCTTGATGTTGCCGTCGAACTGGATGCAACCGGTCTGGCAAAAATTCAGAAGAGCAATCCGGGTTACACAATAAACCGGCTAACCGAGGAAGAGCGTGCACCCTTTAAAGAACGTGCAAAAGCGGTCGAAGCAGCCTTTGTCGAAAGAGCGGGCGAACGTGGCGCTGCTATCCTCGAGCAAATGAAGAAGGATCTAGCCGCTGCGCAGCAGTAGCGCTTTGCCACAGGCATCCATCACGTTTGCGATGTGTTCGCCTGAAAAATCGGTGCAGGCCCAGAACCATAGTTCGGGCCTGCAATTTGGAAATAGTAAACCGGCGATCAGCCCATATTGCGAATGTTCGGGGGGAATATGAGCGAAACGACGAAGAAAAAGTCGGGCCTTGCCGGAATTGTTGATGGCATTGACAAGGGGATCGCTGCGCTTGAGCGGGTGATCATGGCCACAGGCGTCATTCTGATGGCAGTCAACACCATCGCAAATGTCATCAGCCGGTTTGTTTTCAACCACTCTATTATTTTCGCCGAAGAGTTGAACAGTATATTCATATTGTTGGTGACATTTGCTGGTATCGGCTACGCCGCGCGCCATGGTCGGCATATCCGCATGTCCGCCATCTCAGACGCGTTACCCGAACGGGTCAGAAAAATCTTGATGGTTGTAGTCACGGGAGTCACCGCTGTGCTGTTGCTGCTCTTGGCGTGGTACGCTGTGCAATACATTATCAGCATGTACGCCAAGGGGCGGGTCTATCCGGCCCTCGGATACCCTGTTTATCTCAGCTACATCTGGGTGCCGATTGGGCTGTTTGTGACCGGGGTTCAATACGCGCTCACTTTCATCAAAAACCTTCAGGAACCTGAAATCTACCTGTCAACTGACCTGCGAGAAGCAGATGCGCGGGAACTGGAAGTGGAGCTTTAACCATGGCACTCTTAATGTTTTCCGCAATGGTTGTCCTGCTGCTTATGGGTTTCCCGATGATGGTTCCCCTCATTGCCGGCGCGTTCATCGGCGTGATCGAGCTGTTTGGCACAATCGACAAAACCGAGTTTATGATTCAGCAAATGTTGGGTGGTATCCGGCCCTCTTCATTGATCGCCGTGCCTATGTTCATTCTGGCAGCGGATATCATGACACGTGGCCAGTCCGCAGGGCGGCTGATTGATATGGTCATGGCCTTTGTTCGCCATGTTCGAGGGGGGTTGGCCGTCAGTACAGCTGCGGCTTGCGCATTGTTCGGTGCCGTGTCCGGGTCCACCCAAGCCACGGTCGTTGCGGTGGGAACGCCACTCAGGCCCCGAATGCTGAAAGGTGGCTACAAGGATTCTTTCATTTTGGCCCTGATCGTCAACTCAAGTGACATCGCGTTCCTGATCCCACCCAGTATTGGGATGATCATCTACGGTGTAGTTGCCAAGGCCTCCATCCCTGAACTGTTCATCGCGGGCATCGGGCCCGGATTGTTAATCCTGTTCATGTTCTCGGTCTACAGTATGATCTACGCCAAAATAAATGACGTCCCCACTGAACCGGCCGCCACATGGTGCGAACGCGCGGCAGCGGTGAAACGGGCCTTGTGGCCGCTGGGTTTCCCGGTTCTGATCATCGGCGGCATCTTCTTCGGCGTTTTCAGCCCGACCGAAGCCGCAGCAATCAGCGTGGCCTATGCGGTGTTGCTGGAAGTCTTCATTTTCAAAACAATGAAAATCACCGGCCTATACCAGGTCGCCCTGTCAACGGGCATGGTAACGGCGGTAGTTTTTATTTTGGTGGGGGCAGGTGCTGCCTTTGCCTGGGTTCTGTCATTCGCGCAGATACCGCAACAGATTTTGGGCGCTCTTGGCATTGATGAAATGGGGCAGATCGGCGTCCTGTTCACAATCGCGATTGCGTTCTTCATCGGCTGTATGTTCGTGGATCCCATCGTGGTCATCTTGATCTTTGTTCCGATCTTTGCGCCCGTGGTCGAGAAAACCGGGCTGGACCCAATTCTGGTCGGCACTTTGATCACATTGCAGGCCGCCATCGGCTCGGCCACCCCGCCGTTCGGATGCGATATCTTCACGGCGGTTGCGGTGTTCAAACGTCCCTATCTGGAAGTAATCAGAGGAACGCCGCCTTTCGTGATCATGCTTTTGAGTGTCTCGGTCTTGATGATCTTCTTCCCGCAGGTGGCACTGTTTTTGCGCGACATAGCCTTTAACAAATAAAAGGAGCGACAAATGTTCAAATCAATACTCGCTGCTTTTGACGGGTCTGAAGGATCAGAGGCCGCCCTTCGCAAAGCCGCTGAATTGGCTAAGTTGTGTGATGCGGAAATGTTGGTACTGACGCTTTACCGTCATCATTCGATACTGGAAGGATCGATGTATGTCATCGATGCAGAAAAGCCCGATGATATTGACGGGATCATGCGCGATCACGCAAAGATAACTGCTGAACGCGGCGCGTCCATTGCGCGCGAGGCGGGGTGCGAGAACATCCGGGCCTTTGTCAAAGGCGGGCCGACGGCGCGGACTATCGTCAGCTTTTCCAAAGAACATGAGAATGACCTGATCGTCATGGGCAGCCGGGGATTGGGATCGATTGAGGGCTATTTGCTGGGCAGCGTCTCTCACAAGGTGACCAGCCTTGCGCAATGCCCAGTTCTGGTGGTGTGAGGATGGCAATGGCTTTGGATATACAATCTTCGACTTCGTCTGTGGCTCTCGCCCTGGATGCTCGCCCTGTCACACATCGTATCGGGCTGGTCACGCTGGCCACGGATCATACGACGGAAACTGACTTCGCACGCATTCTGCAAGGGCATGATGTGGGCGTATATGTAAACCGGATCGGGTTTGAAAACCCAACCACACATGAAAGCCTTTTGAAGACAGGGCCGCTGCTGACCGATGCCGCAGCAGAGATTCTGCCTGGCGAGGCGCTAGATGTATTGGTCTATGGATGCACGGCAGCTTCGGTAGTTTTGGGGAACGACAGAGTGGCCGAGCACATGAACAGCGCAAAGCCGGGCACGCCTTGCGTCACACCCAGCTCGGCAGCCTTTGATGCATTTGAGGCTTTGGGGGTAAAAAAAGTAAGCGTTCTTACGCCCTATACGCAGGATGTGACGGATTCTCTGGTCACCTATTTCTCGCAACACGGCCTCGACGTGGTGAACGCTGTTTGCTTTGGATTGTCCGATGATCGCGACATGGCGCGCGTCTCAATGGACAGCATTATCGAAGGTGGTGTTGCTGCGTGCGATCCCGATGCTGATGCGCTTTTTATTTCCTGTACGGCGGTGCGTGCCGCCCCATGTGTCGCACAATTGGAGGCCCGGCTTGGCAAACCGGTTGTTACCTCCAATCAGGCGATGGTTTGGCGCTGCATGAGGCATCTTGGGATTACTTCGAATTATCCCGCGGGCGGTATGTTGTTCAGTAAATAGGAAGAAAGTCAGGACAAGAGATGAGCTCTGAAATCACACTTCAGGATAGTTTTGCTGCGCGCGCGCGGATCGCACAGTCGATCCGGGTTACACCGACGATGTCTTCAGACGTGCTGAGCAAAACCACGGGCAGTGATATTCGCCTCAAGCTGGAGCAAGGCCAGATCACCGGTAGTTTCAAGCTGCGCGGGGCATCCAATGCTGTGTTGTCACTTAGCGATGCGCAGCGCGCCAAAGGTGTGGTAGGTGTATCGACGGGCAATCACGGGCGCGGTTTGGCCTATGCGGCAAAGCAGGCCGGGGTGCGGTGTATCATCTGCATGTCCGAGCTGGTTCCACAAAACAAAGTGGATGGGATCAAGGCGCAGGGCGCAGAGGTGCGCATTGTCGGGCGTTCTCAGGATGACGCACAGGTAGAAGTTGACAGGCTGGTCGCCGATGGGATGGTCATGCTTCCCCCGTTTGATCATCGCGATATCATTGCCGGGCAAAGCACCGTTGCACTGGAAATGCTGGAACAATCCCCGGATCTTGAAACGGTTCTAGTGCCGCTGTCGGGCGGCGGGCTGATTTCCGGCGTCGGGATGGTGATGAAGGCGGTTAATCCGCAGGTCCGCGTTATCGGAATTTCGATGGAGCGCGGGGCGGCTATGTATGAAAGCCAGAAGGCGGGGAAACCGGTTCTGGTCGAAGAACTGTCGACACTGGCCGACTCGCTGGGCGGTGGGGTTGGATTGGACAACCAGCACACTTTTGCCATGACTCGTGCCTTTGTCGATGATCTGATTTTGGTGACCGAGACCGAGATCGCTGCTGCCATCCGCCACGCCTATTGGCAGGAACGTCAGATCATTGAAGGGTCCGGCAGTGTCGGCATTGCCGCGCTTCTGGCGGGAAAAATCAAAGACCCAGGTCGGTGCGTCGCGCTGATCTCGGGGCGAAACATCGACATGCAGCTGCATCACCGGATCATTTCCGGCGAAGATGTAGATGTGACGGCGGAGGGCTAAAATGGCGCAGATTAAAATTCTGACAGAAGCCGAATTGCGCGATCTGGTGCCGCTCGATATCGATGCAGTGGACTGCATCGAACAGGGTTTTTCGACACTGGCCGGGGGCAAAGTGGTCATGCCGCCAATCATGACACTGATGGTTCCAGATCATAACGGTGAGGTATGTGTAAAGTCCGCCTATGTCCCGGGCATCGACAGCTTTGCCATGAAGATGAGTCCTGGCTTTTTCGATAATCCCAAGCTGGGCCTGCCCAGCACATCAGGCTTGATGGTGCTATTCTCAAGCACCACTGGCGTTCTGGAAGCTTTGCTTCTGGATAATGGTTATCTCACGGATGTGCGCACCGCCGCTGCGGGAGCGGTATCTGCGCGCCACCTTGCACGCGCGGATGCGACACGCGCGTGTATCATCGGTGCTGGTGTGCAGGCGAAGCTACAACTAAAGGCGCTGACCCTTGTGCGCGGAATCGAAAGCGCTGTGATCTGGGCGCGGGATGCGGCCAAGGCCGAAACCTTGGCTTCCAGCCTTCGCGAAGAACTTGGGGTCGACGTCACGGCCAGCACTGATAGGGCGGGTGCCGTGTCCTCGGCAGATATCATCGTCACGACAACCCTTTCGGACATTCCGCTGATCAAAGCGGACTGGCTGCAACCGGGGCAGCTTGTCATTGCGATGGGTTCGGATCAGGAACACAAGGTCGAGCTTGACCCGGGTTGTCTTGCCAAGGCAACGCTCTATGTGCCCGACAGCCAAGCCCAATGCGCCCTCAAAGGCGAGCTGCGCAGCGCCATTGCGGTGGGCATTTTCCCGGCTGATGGCAGGTTTGCTGAACTGGGTGATATCACCTCCGACAAGGCGCCGGGGCGACAATCCGACAGTGACATCATTATTGCTGACCTGACAGGTACGGGTGTCCAGGATACCGCCATTGCCACGCTTGCTCGCCAGCGCGCGGAAAACTCAGGCAAAGGCACCACGTTTTCAAGCTAACAACGGATTAATTCTATGCCAGAACCAAAACTCCACTTCTCACGCGATGAGTTCAGCCAGCGCATTGCAAAAAACCGCGCCGCCATGGCCGAACGTGGGCTTGACCTTCTGATCGTGACGGACCCTTCGAACATGAACTGGTTGACCGGCTATGACGGTTGGTCTTTTTACGTGCATCAATGCGTAGTGCTGAGTCTCACTGGCGAGCCGGTCTGGTACGGCCGTGGACAAGATGCCAATGGCGCGCTTCGCACCTGCTTTATGGATCCCGCCAATATCATCGGTTACCCGGACCATTATGTACAATCCACCGAACGTCACCCGATGGATTACCTGTCGGCACAGCTGGCCGATCGTAAGCTGGATAAGGGCCATATCGGCGTTGAGATGGACAACTACTGGTTCACAGCTGCGGCCTTTGCCGCGCTACAGCACCACATGCCAAATGCCAAATTTTCCGATGCGACTGCGTTGGTCAACTGGCAGCGCGCGGTAAAATCTGAAACCGAGCTGGAATACATGCGCCAAGCAGGCCGCATTGTGGGCCGTATGCATGAACGTATCTTTGAAAAGGTCGAGCCGGGCATCCGTAAATGCGATCTGGTGGCGGAAATCTATGATGCGGCCTTACGCTATGACGCACAGATCGGTGCGGGCGGAGACTATCCCGCGCTGGTGCCACTTTTGCCCTCAGGCGCGGATGCCTCAGCCCCGCATTTGACATGGGACGATCAACCAATGAAATCCGGCGAAGGCACGTTTTTCGAGATCGCAGGTGTCGTCAAACGCTACCACTGCCCGCTGTCGCGCACGGTCTTCCTTGGAAAGCCCACGCAAACATTCCTCGACGCTGAAAAGGCTGTGCTTGAGGGCATGGAGGCCGGGCTGGAGGCTGCAAAAGAGGGCAACCTCTGCGAGGATGTCGCCATTGCCTTCTTCAGCGTGCTAAAGAAATACGGGATCACCAAAGATAACCGCACCGGTTACCCGATCGGTGTCAGCTACCCGCCTGACTGGGGCGAACGGACCTTCTCGCTTCGTCCCGGCGACAAGACGGTTCTGCAGGAGAACATGACCCTGCATTTCATGACCGGCCTCTGGATGGAGGATTGGGGTTTTGAGATTACTGAAAGCATCCGCATCACTAGATCCGGCCATGAGTGCCTGGCCAACGTGCCCCGCAAAATGGTTGTGAAGGACTGAGTAATGACACCCAACCCAATTTCCCCGACGATCCCGCTGGATTGCGATGGTATCCACCACGGTTTCCTACGGCTGCCTTACAGCCGGGATGACAGTGCTTGGGGGTCAATTATGATCCCGCTAACGGTTATCAAAAACGGAGATGGGCCTACGGCTTTGCTGACCGGCGCCAACCATGGCGATGAATATGAAGGGCCCGTGGCGTTGCAAGAACTGACGGTTACGCTAAAGCCCGAGGACATCACCGGACGCGTGATCATCGTGCCTGCCTTCAATTATCCCGCTTATCGCGCCGGGTTACGTACGTCCCCCATCGACAAAGGCAATATGAACCGTGCCTTTCCGGGCCGGCCAGATGGCACCCCAACCGAAAAGATTGCCGACTATTTCCAGCGCGTTCTTTTGCCAATGGCCGATATTGCGGTGGATTTTCACTCGGGCGGAAAAACGCTGGATTTCGTGCCCTTCGCGGCGGCCCATATCCTTGAAGATAAAGCCAATGAAGCGGCCTGTTTCGCCGCGATGGCCGCCTTTAACGCCCCCTATTCGGTGCAGCTACTGGAGATCGACAATGTCGGAATGTACGACACCGCGGTCGAAGATATGGGTAAGGTTCTGGTTTCAACAGAATTGGGCGGTGGTGGCTCTGCAACAGCCAAGTCGATTGCTGTTGCAAAAAAGGGCCTGCGCAATGTGCTGATTCACGCTGGAATTCTGAAGGGCGAGATGCAGATTGACCCCACCGTGCGCCTGGATATGCCCGATGGTGACTGCTTTGTTTTCTCGGAAGACGATGGCCTCTACGAGCCGATGGTTGATCTTGGTGAACAGGTCAGCCAAGGCGATGTTGTGGCCCGCGTTTGGCCCGTTGATCGCACCGGGATTGCCCCGATTGAATACCGCGCCAAAGTTACGGGCCTTTTGATAAGTCGCCACTTTCCCGGTCTCATCAAAGCGGGAGATTGCGCGGCGGTGATCGGGTTGAACGCTGGATAACTTTATTCCCCGGAGGTGAGACCATGCGGCTCGACGCCCGCGATCTGGATATTCTACGGGTGCTTTCAACCGACGGGCGCATCACAAAAACGGCTTTGGCCGACCGCGTTGGCCTGTCGCCCACCCCCTGCTGGGAGCGGCTGAAAAAGTTGGAAAAAGCCGGGTTGATCAAGCGATATAGAGCCGAGATCAACCTGCGCAAACTTGGGCCACATGTAACTGTTTTTGTTGCGGCCGAACTGTCCGATCATACCGCTGCCAGCTTTCAGGCTTTTGAGGCCGCAATGCAACGCTATGAAGAAGTGTTGGCCTGCTGGGCGCTTGGCGGAGGATTTGATTACATCCTGCAAATCGTGACGCGCGATATCGATGCCTATCAACGCCTGATTGATGAAATGCTCAATGCTGACATAGGTCTGGAAAAATATTTTACCTATATTGTCACCAAACCAGTGAAGGGGCAGGGCGTTCCGCCGTTTTCCCTCATTGCTGGATGGCAGGAGTAACCCTCTGCCTGAGAGATGGTTGACAGCAGAATACTCTGCTTTGGACCCGAAATTTGGTCTCATCCTTTGCCTGTAATGCCCGACATTGTCGGGCATCGAGGGAGAGGTTTCCATGAAAGACACTGCACTTTCTGCGCGCGATGATATTGCTGACAAATCTTTGGCGCGCAGTTTTTCCTATGTGAATGGTAAATGGTGTGCAGCTTCGTCGGGTTACACCATCCGCGTCACCGATCCGGCAACTGGCGATGTTATCGGTGAGGCCGCCAGCCTTTCGGCAGAGGAATCCTCTGCCGCCGTGGATGCGGCACAAGCTGCCTTTCCGACCTGGTCGGGCCTCTTGCCACAAGACCGATCCGCCATTCTGCGCCGTTGGTTCGACCTGATGCTGCACCACAAAGAAGATCTGGCACGGATCATGGTACTGGAACAGGGCAAGCCCCTGTCCGAGGCGCGCGGTGAAATTGATTATGCTGCGTCTTTTGTAGAATTCTACGCAGAAGAGGCCAAGCGACCCAATATTGAAGGCGTCACCAGCCATCTGCCCGATGCCGAGGTCGAGGTTTGGCTAGAGCCGGTCGGGGTGGTGGCAATGATCACTCCGTGGAATTTCCCTGCTGCCATGCTGACCCGCAAAGCAGCAGCAGCCATGGCAGTGGGATGTACGGTTGTGGCTCACCCCTCAGGTGAAACCCCGTTTTCGGCCCTCGCGTTGGCTGAACTGGCGGAAAAGGCGGGTATTCCGGCGGGCGTGTTCAACGTGGTCACCGGCCAGGCCTCGACCGTGGTCGAACCTTGGACGAAAGACACCCGTGTTCGGGCACTCTCGTTTACAGGCTCCACCGAAATCGGACGGTTACTTTACCGTCAGTCCGCCGACACAGTGAAAAAACTTGTAATGGAACTAGGCGGGCATGCACCGGTGATTGTGTTCAAAGGGGCCGATCTTGAAATTGCGGTTTCTGAAACGATCAAGGCCAAATTCGCCACATCCGGGCAGGACTGTCTTGGCGCCAATCGGATATTTGTGGAGCGCTCAATTTACGACGCATTCTGCTCGCAGTTTACCGAAGCGACCCGCAGGCTGTCCCTTGGCATCGGTATGGACGACCCCGACATCGGCCCTCTGATGAATGAAAAGGCGGTTCAAAAGCAGGAAGAACATGTCGCCGATGCGCTGGCCAAGGGGGCCAAACTGGCGTGCGGAGGTGCAAGGGATCCTCTCGGCCCGCTGTTTTATCAGCCCACGGTTCTGACCGACGTGCCCGCCGATGCCGTGCTTATGTCAGAGGAAACATTTGGCCCTGTGGCGGCCATTGCGCCCTTTGATACCGAAGAAGAGGTGATCGCCCGGGCCAATGACACCGAATACGGTCTGGTTGCGTATCTGCACAGCCATGACCCACGCCGTATTTACCGCGTATCTCGTGAATTGCAATTTGGCATGGTGGCGGTGAATCGCACCAAGGTCACCGGCGCGCCGATCCCCTTTGGCGGCACCAAACAATCCGGTCTGGGCCGTGAAGGGGCAAGGCGGGGAATGGAAGAGTTTACCGAAATCAAATATGTCTGCCGCGACTGGGCATGAGGAGTGAAAAGATGCTGAAGAACGATCAACTTGACCAATGGGACCGCGAGAACTTTTTCCATCCCTCCACTCATCTGGCCCAGCACGCGCGGGGCGAAACAGCGACCCGTGTGATCAAAACCGCAAGCGGGGTCCATATCGAAGACCGTGATGGTACCAAATTGCTGGACGCCTTTGCAGGACTTTATTGCGTGAATGTGGGCTATGGCCGTCAGGAAATTGCCGAAGCGATTGCGGATCAAGCCCGCGAGTTGGCCTATTATCATTCCTACGTAGGCCACGGCACAGAAGCCTCCATCACCCTGTCCAAGATGATCCTTGATCGCGCGCCTTCGAACATGTCCAAGGTCTATTTCGGTCTGGGCGGTTCAGATGCAAATGAGACCAACGTCAAATTAATATGGTATTACAACAATATCCTGGGCCGCCCCGAAAAGAAAAAGATCATCTCGCGCTGGCGAGGGTATCATGGCTCGGGCCTTGTCACCGGGTCGCTGACTGGGCTGGAACTATTCCACAAAAAGTTCGATCTGCCGCTCACGCAGGTGGTTCATACCGAAGCGCCCTATTATTTCCGCCGCGATAATCTGGACCAAAGCGAAGCCGAATTCGTCGCGCATTGCGTTACTGAACTGGAGGCGCTGATTGAACGTGAAGGCGCTGATACAATCGCCGCGTTTATTGGCGAGCCGGTGTTGGGAACCGGCGGTATCGTGCCCCCGCCCGAAGGCTACTGGGCCGCCATCCAGGCCGTATTGCGCAAGCATGACATCCTGTTGGTTGCCGATGAAGTTGTGACCGGGTTTGGCCGCCTGGGCAGCATGTTCGGGTCGGAGCATTACGGCTTGGAATCCGATCTCATCGCCATCGCCAAAGGCCTCACCTCGGCCTACGCGCCGCTGTCAGGTTCGATTGTTTCTGAAAAAGTGTGGAAGGTGCTGGAACAGGGCACGGATGAAAACGGCGCCATCGGCCACGGCTGGACCTATTCGGCACACCCGATCGGGGCGGCGGCCGGTGTGGCAAACCTCAAACTGATTGATGATCTGAACCTGATCGAAAACGCAGGCAAAGTCGGCGCTTATCTGAAGCAGTCGATGAAGGATGCACTGTCAGCACACGCCAATGTCGGCGATGTGCGCGGCGAAGGAATGTTGTGCGCGGTCGAGTTCGTGAAGGATAAAGATAGCCGCACCTTCTTTGACTCCGCGGACAAGATCGGCCCGCAAGTCTCAGCCGCTCTTTTGGCACAGGATAAGGTCATCGCACGCGCTATGCCGCAAGGCGACATCTTGGGCTTCGCGCCACCGTTTTGCCTGAGTCGTGAAGAAGCTGATACCGTCGTCGCCGCAACTCTGCGCGCGGTTACAGCAGTATTAGGCTAGGGGATGTCTGTCTCGCCCACCCTTGGCTGAGTGGATAGTGGTCGACATTACCGCATCAAACTCCGGGGTGGGCACAGCACTCGATTGAGACCGCTTTGATTTGGCAATATTGCCTGGATCAGGCCGCAATTCCAAGATTCCTTACTATACGGCCCAATCCGGTCAAAGCGGCCAAGATTGAAACTTGAAACAAGCACACGTCACAATTGTCGCAATGTGCTACAGACCAGATATTATCAATCATGGGTGGAGCGGCGGAAAAGTCCGCAACGTGTGGGTTGTCATTCCTGTAGCCAGACAGACGATGAAGCAGGAAGAGCTCAAGCGGAAGTTGGAAGATTTCGAAGTTCCGCATAGGAATTTTGAAGAGATGTTCGAACCGGTCGCCGAAATTCTGTCAAAATCTTGGAAAGTATGGAAAAAAGCGACTATAGGGGCAAGAGAGCGCTGCTTAGAATGCAATTTGTTCAGAAGGGAAGTTACTCTTCCAAATCGGGTCTTCGAACCGGAGAATTATCTTTTCTATTCAGAGTCTTAAGTGACGCAAAATATCTGAATGAGGTTTTGGTGGGCCTAACGGGAGAAAGCTCGAACCAGCTTTTTCAGGTCCTTGAAGAATGGGAACACCATCTCGCATCGTTAGACTCTGAGAGTCTGAGGTGTGATAATGACCCATTCACGCCATAATTTCAACAAGATAGCGAAACCAGACGCGGAGAAACCAAAATACCCGCCGCCGTTCTCGCTGCGCCTGACTTATGAAGAACGGGCAAGGCTCGACGCTGAGCGGGGCGACAAAACCCTTGCCGCCTATATCCGCGAGCGGCTGTTCGGCGATGATGCTGCACCGCGCAAACGAAGCGGTAATAGCCCTGTTGGGGACAAGGAAGTCCTTGGCCGCTTGGTGGGAGCGCTTGGGCAGTCGCGCCTGTCTTCCAACCTTAATCAACTCGCCAAGGCGGTGAATACAGGCTCCCTGCCTGTCACGCCGGAAACTGAAGCTGAACTGATCGAAGCCTGTCGTGATATCTCCGAAATGCGCGATGCACTCCTGGCTGCGCTCGGAAAAGTGCCGGGGCGCGAGCCATGATCCTGAAAGCCAAAGAACGTGGCAACGCCCCGCAGCTTGGGCGCTATCTGCTGGCGATGCGGGATAATGAGCATGTCGAACTGCATGAGGTGCGCGGCTTCATCAGTGATGATCTGATCGGGGCATTCGGCGAAGCCGATGCCATCGCGCGGGGAACGCGCTGCGAGAAGTATCTGTTCTCAATGAGCTTCAATCCGCCCGAAGGTGTGAACGCCAGCATCGAAGATTTCGAAGACGCTATCCGCAAGGTTGAAGAAAAGATGGGGCTAGAAAATCAGCCCCGCGCCATCGTCTTCCATGAAAAAGACGGGCGGCGTCATGCGCACGCTGTGTGGTCGCGGATCGATAGTGAGCGGATGCGGGCGCTGAACCTGCCCCACTACAAAATCAAGCTGCGTGATGTCTCGCGCCAGCTCTTCCTGGAACATGGCTGGGACATGCCGCGCGGACTTGAGGATCGCCGCCTGCGTGATCCCCTCAGCTTCACGCACAATGAATGGCAGCAAGCCAAACGGGCGGGACTCGATCCGAAGGAGCTGAAGGCCGTCTTCCAGAATGTATGGAAGGCGTCCGATAACCGTGCGGCCTTCAAACAAGCATTGAAAGAGCGTGGGTTCTGGCTCGCCAAGGGTGATCGGCGCGGCTTTGTTGCCGTTGACTATCGCGGCGAGGTCTATGCCATTGCACGCTATAGCGGCGTAAAGGCAAAAGACGTTGAGGCCAAGCTTGGTGATCCGCAGACTCTGCGCTCCGTCAATCATGTGAAGGCCGAGATCGCAGGCGGCATATCTGCCAAGCTGCAACAATTCATCAAGGACGTGGAGCGCGATGCGGCACGGCGTTCATTGCAGATCAAATTCCAAAAGGCGGAGGTCGTTGGACGGCACCAGGAAGAACGCAGGCAGATGACCGAAGCCCATGAGAAGCGCTGGGAGGCGGAATCGCGCCAGCGTGCAGAGCGTATGCCGAAGGGTTTCTCTGGCATCTGGGATCGGCTGACCGGACGCTATGCGAAGATGAAAGAACAGAACGAGCATGAAGCGCTTGAATCCTTCCGCCGTGACCGCAGTGAGAAAGATACGCTGGTAGTTCGGCAGATTGAAGAGCGGCAAGGGCTTCAGCGGGAGATCATGGCTCAGCGGGAAGCATCGCAAGAAGAGCTTCTGAAACTGCGCGAGGATGCAGCACACTACATGCGCCTTGATCGGCCTGATCCCGATCACACGCGGACGAGCAAAAAGGAACGAAACCGTGATGAGGAAAACCGACAACGTGCCCAGCGTTCTAGGCACAGTCGCAGACGGGGCTTTGAGCCATGAAAGCCACTTTAATTTAAACTGCTAGCGCTAAGGAGGCTTGGCAGAGCCGAAGTCAAGAACCTCAGCAATAAAGCCTGCACCGTATTGATCAAATATTCGCAAATTTTGATTTTGCAGAAGACACCTTTGAACAAAAAAGCCAAATATTAAAATCTATTGCCGCGAGCTTTCTTGAACTTTGATCTCGGCAATTCTGGCGCGACGGTGCTCTGAATTCGTTCTAAACGCATGTGGTATTTTCTTGATAATTTCCAGAAAGCGATGAAAGTCCTGTACGTCCCACGCGTCGCATGCGCTGCCATGCAACCCTCCATACTCCATATCTTCAATCATCTCAGCGTAGCGCTGATTATACACACCAACTGCGCGTTTTAGCGCCGTCTCGTCTCCGGATAGCAGGCCGTTTAGCTCTTGATTCATTGCCGATCCAAGTCTGGTCAGACATCGGCCCAAGACATCTATCTCGTATGCAGACAAGCCCAACTTATACTGCTCTAACTCACCACCAAAGGCTTCAGCTAGGTCCCCCAAAGAAAGGGTTATATCTTTTTGGGTTTTCGATTCGATGGATAAATCAACGTAGCCAGAGCGCTCTTCATACTCAAAACGAATGCAAAAATCAGAATTGTCGTATGCGGCCACAATTGCGTTAATGCCGGTGAAATTATAACCCAGATCATCACTTAAGAAGCGGAACGCCACTTCGACAGAGTTAATAAATTCATTTCCCTTTATCTCTGCCATAGCCTCACCACTATTTGAACGAACACATATTTTTGCAGAGAGGATACCATGCAGACAATCATATTTTTGATCTCATCCACAGGCTGTCACAGGGCAGCGACGACGTGATGCCTGCCTATTTCCGATCAACCCGTGATCAATCCTGTAGTGCTTTGGGCGATAGCAGCCACAAACCGTCGATGCGTTCCCTGCGCATCCTCCTGTGACGTTCTAGCGTCAGTCCGAACCATCAGAGCCTTCATTGACCAATGATGTGTGCCAGGGCCGAAAGGCCCTGAGCGGTTCGGGGCCTCCTTGAAGCCAAAGGAGGATGACATGAAACTTGTCTCTCGATTTGAAGCGGCAACGCTGAGCACCGCCGAATTGTACGGTCTGCGTAAAGAGGCATTCATAGCCTTCACCGCCGCCCCGCGCGGCTCGCAGGAACAGCGCCAGGCGCTTGTCACGATGCGAAACGTTGAAGCTGAGCTGGCGACCCGTTCGCCAAGCCTGTAACTTCAGATGCGGCTGGCTGCATGGTCAGCCGTATTCCCTTGCTTTTCTAAATCTGGACAGTCGGTTGCGCATGCAACCGGACTAGGCCCGCGCCAATGAGCGGGGGGAGACCGTCACAGACCGGAGGCAGCGGTGGGAGATCACCCGTCCTGCACAAGCGGAGTGCGGAAGGATGGGGAGACCGCTGACCCCGCCCGCAGCACATGCGAAGGGCTTGGTCTTGACGGCGAAGGGGGTCGCAGACCCCAAAACAAGGAAGACAAAGTCAGCCCGCCCCGAAGGGTGCGCCAAACTAAAAATGTGGATCTATAGAGGTCTTAGCCGATTAGGCATAGCGTAGATGCGTAAGGTTCTTCTATGCTGATCGTATGAAAACGCCTGATTTACTTGAGTTTTTGCGCAGCGGCATGTCTATGACGGATGTCTATCAACCGGTTGTTGTTAAGGAACTGCTGCTAAACAAAGGCACCTGCACCAAGGCAGAACTAGCAACTGCTCTAGCGGGTCATGACCTTGCAGTGCAGGAATACTACGAACGCATCGTTATGCGTTGGCCTAAGATCACGTTGACCAAGCATGGCATCGTTGAATATGAGCGTAATGGCTCTATTTTTCGGCTACTCCCGTATCCCGCGCGCGCAGATGATCGTGATGAAGCGATGGCTATCTGCGATGAAAAGATCGCCACTTGGGTGGAGCGTAAGAGATCACGTGAACGAGCGCCTGATGCGGGAGCGTCAGTTCGCTATGAAATCCTAAAATCAGCTAAGGGCAAATGCCAACTCTGTGGCATCTCCGCAGAAGTGCGTCCCATTGATATCGACCACATCGTGCCGCGTTCTAAGGCCAACAAAGACGGAAAAGTCCGTTTGAATGGCAAACTTATCGACGTCAACGATCCGGAAAATCTTCAGGCGCTCTGTTTCTCTTGTAATCGCGCAAAAAGAGATAGGGACGAAACGGATTTCCGGCGTCGCGACAAGCTTGTACGCGACCATATCCCTGATCTGATCCGCGCCGAGGGGCGAAGCCCAGTTATCAAAGAGCTAAAAGGGAAAGCGTTGACAAGCGCGCTCTACGACAAGCTGACAGAAGAGCACGCGGAACTGATTGCTGCCAAAGATGAGCAGCATAAACGCGAAGAATTGGCTGATCTTATTGAGGTTATATTCGCCCTTGGCGATCAATACGGGGTGAGCAACGATGAACTTTTGCGCCTCGCGAAAATGAAAAAGAATGAGCGCGGCGGTTTCCGCAAAGGCTACTTTTACCAGCGCGATGAGCAGGACAAGGGACAAAATAATAAGACGGCTAGGAGCAAAAGATATTGAGCGCGGAGCAAGCTGATACAATCCATATCGCTCTGCCGGAATGGACAGAGTATCAGAAAAAGAACGGGCTTGACCCACTCGGCATGCAGAACAGCAGTGTCAATCTCTACCAGACGTTCCTGCCTGGTATCAGTAACGTGACTCTGCGTATGCGTTATTACGGCCTCTATGCTTGGCTTTGCCGAACCTACGCAAAGACTGATGGCTCAAATGATCCGGAGCGCTGGAAGACATTTGTGCGGCGCGCCGAGGCATTATACGCGCTCATCTCTTACCGTGCCGGAAATCAGGGAGGTGTAGCTGGAATTCAATGGGCCGAAAAAGCATATGAGAACACGCTTGGCGAAGTCATAGATTTTGCGGCGGCTGCTGATCCTGATAGTGAAACCAAGTATCTCAAACAGGCGTGGGGCGCATATGGTGCAGCCTATGGCAGCCAGCTTTTTGCGATCGGCATCTTCTGGGAAAGCCCGGATCATATTCTGCCAGTGCCGAGCAAGACCTTTGGTGATCGTCTTGCGCAAATCCTCGAAGATGAGCTCGGTGAGCTTGCGTCACTCTTCATAGAGCTCATTGCGCGCGGTTCAGCCTCCAAGCAGGAAATAGATAGGCTGGCACCGATAGTCCCATCGGAAATCCCGACTGCTGGCGATGAACGCGCGCTCTATCAAGACCTTTTGCTGTCCGCTCAAGATGAGGATGATCTGAATGCACGCTCCCGCCGTTTGAGCTTGCTACTCATTCTGAAGATTTCTGCCCTGCTCAAATGCGAACCCTCGGGCGATCAGGTGCGTTGGGTGCTTTACGCGGGGCAGGATCAGAACGGTCGTGCGCTTGAGCTAGAAGATCCGGCACTTGAAGATCAAAGGCAGCGCTGGTGGGTGTACCAGGCCAGTGACCTTTGCCACATTGCACTGGAAACACTTCTAAAATTCACGCTCGACACGCTTGGCAACCACAGCACAGGACTGCCGCTAGATCAGCTGATATCAGAGTGCGTCGATCAAATCCTTGACGTGGCAGTGCCGGCACCTGAGAGCTGGGCCGCTCTGCTGCAAGGAACCGAAACAGCGGCCAACCCCTACGAAGAAAGTAGTGAGCTGTCTGAATACCGGTTCTGCACAGACATCATGCGGGGCGCTGGGCGGAGAAACGAAAGCACTTGCTCACCGGAGATCGCCTGGAAAGCCGTGCAGCTTCTTGCGGTACTTCACAAGCGTGTGCGAGATGAAGAACATCCGGTCGAGGCTGAACTTGGTGGTTTCACTTCCGAGGCCTTCCAGACGATCCTGACAGAGACGCGGTTTCTAGATGAGCATGCTGATCTTCCGTTCCGTGAGATACTTGGCAAGATCATTGAGCTGAAGATCGTGCGGCGTCACCTATGGGTTGCCGCACGCAAATTTAGGAGCGGAGACTACACCTTCCTGATCGAGTCCGATGAAGGGAGGCTCCGTTTGCGCGAGAAGGATGGCCCGGTATTCACGAACCCTCGGCTGGGTCCGGCCATCACATTTCTTAAGGACGTTCATTTAATTGGCGGTCAGGGCCTGACCGACTACGGAGTGGAGGCCGTGACCGCTTCATGAGGCTGTACGAGCGATTTGCTGACAAGAATTTTCACACGAGCGTTGCCACCACGTTCAGTATTGATTTCGATTCCTATGAGTCAATCGCACTCTCACGGCTGCGCGGTGCCGGTTGTCGCAACAACTTGGTAATCGCAGATGGTCGCATGCTGAGCCATGCGCTAGGTGGTGCTTCGGAACTGCCACAACGCGCTGGCACGCATTACACGGTGAGCGGCGCAAGTGCTGCAGGCGTTTTCCACCCGAAGCTCTTTCTTCAATTTGGCAGAAAAGGAGGTCGGCTGATCATCGGTTCTGCGAACCTTACCCCATCGGGTCTCGCTGGTAATCTTGAGATCATTGGCACGCTCAGCTGCGATGAAGATAGCTCTGGTGAGCAGCAACTCATCGCTCAGGCCTGGCACTATGCCGCGCGCTTTGCCGACGGTGCGCAGCAGTCTGTAAACGACCAGATTGCATGGCTGCGCTCACGCGCCGGATGGCTCGAAGCCACGACGCCAGCGAGTGGCCCGGTTGAGCTAGCTGACGGCACGCTGGCAGGGCTTCTGCTCAGCGGTGAGACGGCCGGGATCGCGCGGCGCTTTGCTGATTTGATCGAAGGGCCAGTTACCCGTCTGATTGTCATTAGTCCTTATTGGGACCCTGAACTTGACGCCTTGTCTTATCTCACAGAGCGACTAGAGCCTGAAGGTGTCGTTGTCCTCGTTGATCCGGACACCAAGGAGTTCCCGAAAGATGCCGCGCATCGCATAGAAAATCTTAAACTCTATAATCGTGGCACGTTTCGCGAGGGACGCTTCATTCACGCCAAGGTCATAATCGCTCAAACGGAAAGTATCGATCACGTCCTATTCGGCAGCGCCAACTGCACGAGCGCAGCGCTCGGCGGCGCTAATTTTGCGGGCAGCAACGCCGAGGCCTGCCTTTACAGGGCACTGCCTGCTGGCACCCTTATCGAGTCTCTCAAGCTGGGCGACATTCTCACCGACGACCAGATCATCGCTGCGCATGATTTAAGCGAGCCTGACTATGCCGAGGACCTGCCACTGGCAGAGCTAGCTGCTAAGAATCCCGGCACCTTCGAGGGTCGAGCCGATAGCCTGATATGGCGCAGCAAAGCGATCGAAAATCCACAAGACTGCACGATCTCACTCCTAAGCATCCGTGGACTGCCGATCGCATGCACTCTGAAACCGTTGCTTGCTGGCACGGAGCAAGATAACCGCTATCAAATCGAAAGTGCTGATCAGCGTCCGGCCTTTGCACAGATCACTTTTCCGAATGGAATCAGGTCCTCTCCGGTGATCATAACCTGGATCGACACGCTGAAGCTGGAGATCAGAGAGAGGCGGCGCTCCGGCATCCAGAATCGGCTTGATGAGCTCGAAGGGGATACAGAAGCGAGCCTCGCGCTGCTCGATATTATGAACGAGCTTCAGGCACTTGAGAAAGACGAGAGCACGCCAAAGGCACCAATCTCGCTTCCGAAATACAGCGCAAATGACGATAGCAGCGCGCCTGAAAACCACACATCTCTAAGTTATGAGGAATTCATCGCAGGGCGTCGTCCTCGCACAAGCGGCCATGAGCTGTCATATAACAGCCTTGTTGGAAGTGATGTCTCAATCGTGCGCGTCATCCTCAATCGCATTATTGGCTTCGGTGCGGAGTACGAAGATCAGGCCACTGATGATCAGCATGACGGTGCCTTCGATCTTGGCGATGAAACCGAAGACGCCGAAGGTGCCATGGACGCAGGCGCTGAGTTTGGCACCAAGAGTCCCGAGCAAGAAGACATCGAGCAGGAGAAGCGTATCCGCCGTGCGCAGCAGCGCCGCGCGACGCAAGGCCAGCTCATTAATGCCGTGAAGAAGTTTCAGGAGGATATCAAGGGCCGTCAAAGCGCCAATGAGCCTCTGAAGAATTATGATCTTATCCGTCTCCGAGCGCTGATTATGATCCTTGCCACAGCAGCGTCACCGCATGCACACCAGAGCAAGGAAGCGAAGGATAATCCCTCAACACTTCGCGTGCTTCCGGTCGAAGGGGATAAAAATAGCTGGCCTGTGCTTATCGGACGCCTGCTCTTCACGTTCTTCGGCGGCAACAAACCGGCAATCAAGCTGTTGCATCTCACAAAAGAGCATGACCAGGTTCCAGGAGATTTCAACGAGTGCTGGGCAACCTGTTATTGGGCGCTTCAGGCGTGCATGAAGGCTCCACTTTCGGCCAAAGAGCAAAGCCGTATCGAAGGCTTGCTCAAGCCCATGGCGAAGACAGCCTTTTTGCTTACGCTCCCCTCAAGAGACGAGGTTCTTGCCAAGGACATCATCAGCGTTATGGATCAGATGAACAAGAGCTACGCTGAGCCACTTGGCATCGATCCTGCTCTAATCCTCAAAGGGCACCGTGCTTTAGTCGAAGAAACCTTCGCGGGTGCAGATGCCAAAAACCCGATCAGGGCATGATCGTTTTCAATTAAATGGAACACGAGAAAAAAGCGTTTTTTCAGTGCGTTAAGTCGACAGAGTTTCTGAACGGGACATCGCCCCGAAGCCGGATCGCCGAGGCGCCAAACAGTTAATCGGATGCGACGATATCACGAACCGTGTCAAAGCGGCGGACAATATGTTCCGTGGCAAGAGCTCGTTTAACGTCCTTGTCGTCTAAAAGCTTCTCGATCTGTTCGGAGACCAAATGCGGCGAGTCTCGAAACAACTCTTCAATTACGGGCGCTGCTGTGTTGCTGTAATAGACATGACGAACATTGCCATACCTCGTCTGGCCACCTGGGGTTCCAACATAGGTGAGAACCATCCATTTTATGATCTTTGATCGAACGTCGTCGGGGCAACTTGCTAGCCCTCCATAGTCTTTAAAAGATCGTAGAAGTTCCCCGTGTTGCTCATATACCGACCAGTTCGTGCCAACTTTCTTCATTTGATCAAAAACGTTCTCAAAGAAAGATTTCCGCGCAGCTTGTCTCAGATATGGGAAAACTCCAGCTGCTTGCGCAACGCGCGCCATGCGCTCATCAATAGTTCGACCAGCTTTTTCTTGAAGATACTCGCCAATCGCCACGCGAGCCGATTGCTGAGTTATATTCTTTAAGTACAACAGGCAGGAATAAGCGTTCTGTTGCACAACATCGGCGGAGCTCTTGTCTAGCGCATGCGAAATTAGATACTTGAGAATCTCTTCTTGTCTTGTCTGCGGTGCGCTCTCGTAATCCTCGAGCACTACTGCATCTGGTATTACAGGCGTTGCTTGTTCTATTAATTCTTTGAAATCTGTAACCTTAATGAGCTGAATGGGATCGCGCGATAAAATAACCTCAATGCAGGTTGTGAAAATATATACACAATCCTCTACCCCCGCTTCATACTCATCATCTTCGTGTTCTAGGTCGCGACGAATTTCATAGCATCGCGAGACCCTGCGCCATTCAGGGCGGCTGAGTAATCCCATTCTATAAGCAAGGTCAATTAGTTTTGCTGTGGGGTAATTTTCAACATCGTCTGCACTGGTGACAGGTGGAAGTTTGTTTTGTTTTGCTGCTTCAAGGGCAATGTCAGTCCCGGCTATTATGACCTTTTCCCTTAGGTCGTGTATGGCTGCGTTTAGCAACCGTTGGCATGCACTGCTTGGATCAACATCAAGCAGCCGATGCACTCGTTGAATGAGGCTCTTAGCCTGCCACTGTGGGCGTACCTGAGACAATAGTCCCGGAACATTGGATGCCTGAACTAAGCTTACGCTTGGAGATGCTATGATGTTGCTTGCCATTTTCTAGTCACTCCTAACGTTTGCTTTCGTGCTGATGATTGATTCAACACTCTTCTGCCAAGCAGCTTTGAAAGCTGGGTCGTTAGCAAAAAGCTTGTAGAGCTCCAACTCGTCTTTCCGTCGTTTAAGCATCACATCGCGCAGCATCTTTTCGAATGCGAGACCTCGGTTCTGAGGATCAGCGTTATTCTCATACTTATTCTCAAAATCTGGATGGGCTCGGATGCTTTCAACGATATTCACGAACTTGACCCGCTGTTCTTCTGGGGTTGCGCTCCAACCTTGAAACCACCTTTCGTTAAAACTTCGAACAATCTCATCCAGAGGATCTTTTTCAACTTCTCCTTCACGATAACCACGAGGATTGGCGTTCTGCGGATCAACTTGCGTTTCGGAGGCATCTAGCCCGATGTTGTGACCCAGCTTAACTCGCTCAAGTCCATAGGTGGAAAGATCGACGGCCTCGAGAAGCTCGTCTAATGTATCTTGATCCGGGTCCTGTATCTTCAGCTTTGGGACCAAGAATTTTAAGAACCAAAATAGCTTCTCCCATTCGACAACTTCGAATGGAATGATCGCAGCCATCTGGCCATATATTTTGACAAATTGTTTGACCTTGATCTTAAAGTCAATCTTGTCAGGGTTTTCCAGCTCAAGCTCTTCGTTGAAGCGGGCTGCTGCGCGGTCGATGATGGGGCTCAACTGCTGTGCATCGTCGCCTGCAAAATAACGAGCTGTGAAGTCATCAACCTCAGCTTTCTCGTAGATGCCAACATCGTCTAGTATATTCTTAAGCTCGTGGAGAACGTTGATATCCGTTGCCTCGGATAGCGTCGTCACAGTATAAAAAGGATCGAACGAAGTCTTGATTTCATCGACTGAATTAAAGAAATCCAGAATAAACAGGTCTTCGGTGCGTTTGCCCAGTTTGGCAGACGATCTGTTCAGCCGCGACAAAGCTTGAACCGCCAAGACGCCTTGAAGTTTTTTGTCTACATACATGGCCGATAGCTTGGGCTGATCAAAACCTGTTAGATATTTGTTGGCGACAACCAATAGCCTGAAATCGTCCGTCTCAAATTTATCGCGCGTGTCAGTTTCGGCGAAACCGTTCATTCCAGCCTCGGTGTAAGAAATACCATCGACTTCCTTCTCACCAGAAAATGCGACCAAGACTTTGAACGGATTTCCTCTCTCGTCCAACAGTTTTGCGATGGCTTTGTAGTATCGAATGGCGGCTTTGATGTCTTGGGTGACTATCATCCCCTTTGCCTTGCCCTTGAGCTTTTTGGCATTGACCACCTGATCAAGGAAGTGGTCCAACATGATCTCGGCCTTGGTGTTGATAGTCTGCTGACTGCGCTCGACGTAGGAGCGCAACTTTTTCTGCGCCTTCTTGGTGTCAAAATCAGGATTGTCTTCAATAGATTTCTGAATTTCGTAGTAACTTCTATATGTCGTGTAGTTCGCCAATACGTTGAGAATAAATCCTTCTTCTATTGCCTGCTTCATGCTGTAGAGATGAAACGGCTCAAAGCTTCCATCGGGTTGCTGCTCGCCAAATTTCTCCAGCGTTGTGTTCTTGGGCGTTGCAGTGAAGGCGAGATACGAGGCGTTGCCGCGCATTTTTCGTGCATGCATAGCGGCTAAAATCTTGTCTTGGGGATCAAGATCGTCTTCCTCAGAAGATTCAGTCCCAAGTGCTTCATTCATCTTTCCAGCGGCGATCCCGCCTTGGCCAGAATGGGCCTCATCGATGATCACGGCAAAGCGCTTGTCGCTCATGTCCGCGATGCCATCGATGATGAAAGGGAACTTTTGGATCGTCGTGATGATAATCTTCTTACCTGCTTCCAACGCGGATTTCAGGTCTGCTGAACGGAACGCCGGGGCCACGATGTTTTTGACTTCGGAGAAATCTTTGATGTTCTCTCGTAGCTGCTTGTCCAGAAGCCGACGGTCGGTCACGACGATTACACTGTCAAATAGAGGGCGCTCCATCCCTCGATCACCTGCGGCTTCGGTGCTCGCGGGGTAAGTTTCAATGAGTTGATACGCCGCCCAGGTAATTGAATTTGATTTACCAGACCCTGCTGAGTGCTGGATAAGATAGCTATGCCCAACGCCAGTGGTAGCAGCATGATCCAATAGCTTTCGAACTACGTCCAGTTGCTGATAGCGTGGGAAGATCAAAGTCTTCTTTGCTAACGGCGATTTGGCGTCACCCTCCAATAGAACAAAATGTTGAATAATGCCTGCAAGGCTTCGTTTCTCAAAAACCTCTTCCCATAGATAGGCGGTCTTGTGACCGTTCGGGTTGGGCGGGTTGCCTTCGCCCTCTTTGTAGCCCTTGTTGAACGGCAAGAAGAACGTGCCTTTGCCTGCCAGCTTGGTGGTCATGAACACTTCGTCGGTGTCCACGGCCATATGCACAAGGGCGCGACCAAACTGCAAAAGCGGCTGGGTAGGATCGCGGTCTTCGCGGTATTGTTTTTGCCCGTTGTACCGGGCGGTTTGCCCCGTCCAAGCATTCTTCAATTCCAGCGTGATCAGAGGCATACCGTTCAGGAACAGCACCATGTCGATCTCTTGCAGCGGGTTGGCTTGGCTGTAACGAACCTGCCGCATGACGCTGAACAGGTTGGCGTCGAAATTCTCATGCACCTTGGCCGAGGAACTAGCTAACGGCGCGGGATACATCAGCACCAGAAAGGCGTTGTCCACCTGCAAACCCTTTTTCAGGATATGCAGCAGACCCTTTTGCTTGATGATCCGGTCAAAGCGTTCCAGCACCTTGCGCTGCCAGTCATTCGGGGAATGCTTGCGAAGCTTGTCCAGCTCTTCGGATTGTGTGCCTTCCAGAAACTGCCAAAAGAGCTTGGTGTCGAGCGCATATTGCGCATCAAAATACTGTGGCAGGCCGATGCGGAACTTAGCCGGATTGTCGGGCTGCGGCTGGCCAGCCAGCTCTTCGCTGGTGTAGCCCGTCAGATGTTTCTGGATCGCCTGTTCCAGTGCGATTTCTTTTGTGTTGCTGACCATGCCCGCCCCCTTAAATCACTTTTATCTTGCCCGTCACTGCCGCATTGATCAGCGTGGCCTTATATTCTTTCAGCGTCTCGATCTGACGCTCTTTTAGTTCAATCGCCTTATCGACTTTGTCAATTTTGCTACGAATACGTGAAGCAATTTCCGCCTGCTCATCTTTGGGAGGAAGGGTCGTGTAAACTGTCTTTAAATCATTGGTATTAAACCTAAAAACTTTTACTCCGGTAGCACATTTTCTAAGTTCTTTTAGAAATGCTCTAGTCGAGTAAAATGTGTATAAATGGTCCAACAAATCAGAATCTGGCTTGATTAGAATTTGCTCCCCGCCCAACAGGCCAGCGTCATCCCTATTGTAAATTGCCGAATGACCCAAGTCTTCTACCGTTTCAGACGTCGAGATAATAATAGTGTCGCCAAAATTGACCACTTGTGACCTTTTGTAAAATTCTTCGTTTACATAAAAATTATAGGAGCTATCGACCTCATCAACTTTGTAAGTCTTGCCATATTGAAGGGCAACAAAATCACCCTCATTCAGCAATTCATCCTTGGCGAAAGCTGAATTCCCTCGAACAAAACGGCAAAGGCCAAACAATTTCTCTACCTCCCAATGCGCCGGGATTTGGCCTATCCAGTCGATTCCGCTGTCTTTCATGGGGGCGTCGGGGTTCAGGCCCTTGGTGACGGCCTCTTGGATGATGATCTGCTTGCGCTCGCGCAAAAGGGCAATCTGCTCCTCCTTGATCTTCACCGACCGATCAATCTTGTCGGATTTGTCGTCGAGAAATCGGGCAATGGCTTCTTGTTCTTCGAGGGGAGGAACAAGAAACGGGATGGCCTTCATCCGCGTCTTGTTCAAATCCCACTGGCCAATCCGAACCCCGTCAGACGCGCTACCAAAATAGGAGACATAAAGTTTGCTTCGGATCGCAATGTTGAAAAAACGCGGATAGAAAGGCTTCGCAAAATCAAAGACATAGTAAGCAGGGCTGACGATCCCTGTGTGTTCAGAAACCCCATAAGAACCCTGCCACGCCTTCATCTTGTTCATGGCGAACTGCCCTTCGCGAACAAGCTTGTAGTTGCTCAGGTCGTCGGGGATGAAGTTGTGATTGCTGTCCTGATCCTCAACATCACGCTCGATCACCCCCGCTTCGCGGGTGATCGAAAGAAGCTGCTTGTCGCCGTGGTTCTTCTTAGAGACCGGAGAAAGGCAAGAACCCAGCTTGGAAACGGTCCAATGGCTTGGAACGCTCTTGATCCAATCAAACCCGGAGTCTGCATAGTCTTCATATCGCGGATATTGCGGCAGCTGCATTACGCCACCTCCACGGTGGGCTTTTCTTCAAGTCCGAGGATATCCGCGATCAATCCGTCAGCCTGCGCCTCAAGCTCCAAGAGGTCAGCGGTTACTTTTTCAACGGCGCGTAGCGGTTTGTGGCGGTAGAAGTATTTGTTGAAACTGATCTCATAGCCGATCTTGACGCTGTCCATGTTGATCCATGCCTCGGGCACATGGGGCTGAACTTCGGCCAGGAAATAGTCGTGGATGCTGTCCTTCAGCGGCACGCTTTCCGCATCGCGCAGGTCTGAATTGCTCTCATAGGTCAAATAGGTGCCATCGCTTTGACGATAGTACCCGAAATCGGCCAGTTGCCCTTCGGTGCAGCCAAGGCGGTGCAGCAACGCATCCAGCTTGTCGCCTTTCAGCTTCAGCTCTTTGCCAATGACTTTTTCGGCGTCTTCGTCATACCAGCTGACCGCATTCAGGATTGCGTTTTTCTCGGTCGCGGATAGTTTGATCTTTTGCGCCTTCAGAGTCGCCGTGACGGTAACGCGGAAGGCGTTATAATCACTCGTCTCGCCCGTGCCGATGATGTCCATCAGGCGCAGCCCCGTGGCGTGCAAGTCGCGCAGAGATTGCCAATACTTCACGTCCAGCAACTTGCCCCGCGCCTTGGCATTCAGCGTGATCTCTTCATCCTCGCACCATTTCAGGATGTCCTTGGAATGGTCCTTCAGGAAGCCCGCATCATAAACCTGATCGCCGTGCTCCTCCCAAAGATGCTCCATTGGGGCGCGCAAGGATTTGTCAAAGCGCAGCGGTGCGAGACGTTCAGCGGAAAAGCCTGCGCTGCGGCGGTCGGGTCGTTCAATGGTGACCTTGTGATAGCCAAAGTCCTCATTGTCGAAAATTTGCACGGCGATGCCCGTGGGATCGCCGTTGTCGTCCAGCTCACGCTCAATCGGGTCAAATCCCAGATAGGCGCGGGTGATCGCCTCGATATGCTCGGGAGCGAATTCACAGTTCTTGTCGCCCAGGTTCTTGCGCAGCTTGCGATACAAAAGGTTCGCATCAATCAGCTGAACCTTGCCTTTGCGAGCGTCAGGCTTGGCGTTTGACAGAAGCCAGATGTAGGTGGTGATGCCGGTGTTGTAGAACAGGTTATTCGGCAGCTGGATGATCGTGTCCAGCAGGTCGTTTTCGATGATGTAACGGCGCGTATTGCTTGCGCCACCGCCTGCGTCACCTGTGAATAGGCTGGAGCCATTGTGAACCGACGCAATGCGCGAGCCCATTGGGCTATCACTTAGCGGCTTCATCTTCTTGACCATTTCCATGAGGAATAGAAGCTGGCCATCTTTTGAGCCCGGTGTCGCATCTTGTGTTTCGGTCTCGCCCCAATAGTCGGCCAAATCGACCTTGAAGCGCGGATCGATCACGTCCTTGCCGTCCTTGATAAACTTCTGCTCGCTGGCCCAGCTTTTGCCGTAGGGCGGGTTAGACAGCATGAAGTCGAATTTACGGCCCGAGAATTCGTCGGTGGAGAGGGTCGATCCGACCTTGATGTTCTCGGGGTTGTTGCCCTTGATCATCATGTCGGATTTGCAGATCGCGTAGGTCTCGTCGTTTATCTCTTTCCCGTACAGATAGACATCGCTCTTGGCTTGGATTTGGCCTTCGGGATCGATGACATAGTTTTGGCCTTCGGTCAGCATGCCACCTGAGCCGCACGCAGGGTCATAGATCGTAAGGACCGAGGGAAGCCGATCCTTGATCGGATCAAACATGAGGTGCGTCATGAGGTGGATCACCTCGCGCGGGGTGAAGTGTTCCCCGGCTTCCTCGTTGTTCTCTTCGTTGAACTTGCGGATCAGCTCCTCAAAAACGTAGCCCATGCCAAGGTTCGAAAGCCCAGCCATTAAGTTGCCGTCAGGGTCTTCCTTATCGGTTGGAGTCAGGTTGATCCGAGGTGAGACAAACTTCTCCAAAACGTCGAGAAGTACGTCCTTTCCTGCCATGTGGCGCATTTTGGCCATGAGGTCGAAGCGCTCGATAATTTCCTTAACGTTGTCGCTGAAGCCGTCGAGATATTCTTCCATGTTTGCCAAGAGGATTTGTCGATTGTTGGTAGTCGTGTCGTAAAGCTTTTGAAGCGTCCATTTGCTGGTGTTGAAAAAAACGTAGCCAGAAGCGGCTTTCAGTGGCTCGTCATCGAGCTCTGTGGCTTTCATTTCGTTGCGTTGAAATTCAACCTCTTCAAGCACAGCATCTTTTGTTGGTTCCAACAATGTATCCAGGCGGCGGAGAACGACCATAGGCAAGATAACATCTCGATATTTACCTCGGACGTAGACATCGCGGAGGCAGTCGTCCGCGATCGACCAAATAAAGGATATCAGTTTATTGTGGGAAGCTTCGTTCATGTTATCTCTGCTCATTGGGCAATATCATCTAATGTCCAACTTCTTGCCGGTGGCGGTTGGACGATTTTTACTCACCATAGCAAATCAGTCGGGCTTAACCAGCCTCAGTGAGGGGTCTATCCACAGACTTGCCATACGCGGCGGGGATTAGTGTGACTCAACTTATCAATCGGCGGTGTGGTGCTCATGGTTCGGAGCCGGTAAAGAGGCATTTCTCCAGGTCCGGCGAGCTGGATTCAGGGGCGGTGATAGGCCCTTGAGAGTGATCCAAATTCGGCAAGATGGCGGCATCCAATCCGCGCAGGGTTGGTCGATGGGAGGTCCAGGCAGGGAGAGCGAAGTCTCGCTCTTGGTCAGGGATGCAAGGGGCGCGAAGGCTCCTGCTCGATGGGGAGGTTCCAAGGTAAGGGCAGCTATGAAATGCTCCCTTCCATGGTCTCGATGAAGTCGCCTCCATGGCATGGTCAGGATTTCACAAGGGCAGGATCGCCCTTTGATCAATGGGTGCAGGGAGAGCGAAGTCTCCCGCGAGTGTTTGACCGGCGATACGGTCTAATGGCTCTGGCATGTGTTCCATGCCCTGACAGAGCCATGGCCTGGGGGATGCAACGGGGGCGCGCAGCGAGCCCCCTTGCCAAGAGGGTTTTGTACTACAAAACACATCTTGCAGCACCGCCTTAACACAAGGCTAAACGTTTGTATTACAATGACTTGCTGCGTCGCACCAATATACGCCCACACTGCGATGTAGCATCCTCAACCGTCGCTGAGGATGCTTTCCAGACGGGGTCCAACTTTCTCCTGTAACAGCGCAACAAGCTCAGGATCGCCGCGCTCATACTCGTCGGGTATGTGCAGCGTAATGATCCTGCTGTCGGCTGGCCGTTGCTTGAACTTCCTTCTGATCCGATCACGATGATGAGGTTCCATCGCGAAGATCAGATCGGAACTGGCAACAAGCTCCTTGCTCAGTGGTCTCGGAGCGTCAGGAGCTGTCCCTGCTGAGATCGCCTCAATACCAGTATAGGCCCTGAACACGTCTTCGGCGGTCGGACTTCTGAGCTTGTTGGCGGTGCAGACAAAAAGAACACGCATACGTACATTTATAAGCGTATTGCCTGACGATTGGAATCCGTCAAAACGTCGTTTCCCAAAAAATATGTTTCGCAAGAACTTGAACTTTGTGGGCCTGAGCCACTATCTGAAAAACTGCTGAGATCATCGACGGAGCTGCCCCGCATGCAAGCGGCATCCTAGATGCGGTGATTTCCCCATGAAGCGTGCTCACTGTCGCTAACCACTTTCGTGGTCTGAATGCGGTGTGGGTTAGTCAGTCGCTCTAGGGAAACAGCAAATGAACACCGGACATAATCCTAAACGTGAATCCCCGACGGGAGCTTTGCTCGTCGGGGCTTTCTTTATTGCGCTGGCGCATTACGCGCCCGCCATGCTCGGGGGCACTGACACAGCCGATGATCTTTACCTTGGGTTCTTCAAATTGGTCGGCGGTGCCGCCGTCTTTGGCGGTCTTGCCGGATACTACAAACAGTGGAGGCAAGCCCAGGATCGCAAAGAGACCGAAAAGCCCTCAGGCGTTTTTGGGAAAGCTGCGTTCGCGACGTTAGATGAGTGTGTGCAAGCGGGCCTTCTGAACCCGCAAGGGCTCTATCTCGGCCTGCTTGACGGTCAGCCCCTCTTCTACAGTGGCAAGGCCCATCTTCTGACCTGTGCGCCCGCGCGTCAGGGCAAAGGGATCAATGTCGTATTGCCGAACCTGCTGCACTATGGCGGGTCGGTCGTGGTGACTGATCCCAAAGGCGAACTGGCCGCCGTGACGGCGCAGCATCGCCGCGAGCGTTTCGGTCAGCGTGTTGTTGTTCTCAATCCGTGGGGACTTCATGGCCTGCCGCAGGATAGGATTAATCCGCTGGAAAGCGTGATTGCGCTTGCTCGTGATCCGGCGCGTCAGCGCGGCCTGACCGATGAGGTCAAGGTGATAGCCCTGCAACTCTACCCAGAACCCGAAGACACGAGAAACCGGTACTTCCGCGAGGGCTCCCGCACGATCCTGCGCGGTGTGCTACTGTATCTTGCGCTTCATGCGCCCAAGCGCTGCAACTTGCCGGAAATGTGGAGGGTCGTTGCAAACCCCTCGCGGCTTGCGCGTGCTGTCAGCGCCATGCAGCGCTCAGACGCATTGGGCGGTGTGCTGTCTGATCTGGGCGATGATCTGGCCTATCAGATCGACGACAATGCCGACCAGTTTGCCGATTTCCGTGCCGGTGCCGTGCAGGCGCTCGATGTCTATGAGCCTGGCGGCTATCTCGCGGCGGCTGTTAGCGGCTCAGATGTTGCGCTCGATGATCTGAAAAGCGCCAATGTCAGCCTGTATCTGGCCTTCCCGCAGGAGCGGGTCGCTTCGCACGGCGCGGCGCTTGGCCTGATCGTCAACCAAGCCATCGCGGCAGTCGCTCGCTCAGAGCAGAAGGGTGAAGTCCTGTTCATGCTCGATGAGTTTGCCAATATGGGCAAACTCTCGGGGCTCGCTGAAAGCCTGACTGCACTGCCAGGTCTGGGCGTCCGCGTGTGGATGTTTGTGCAGGAGCTTGCAGAGCTCACGCGCCTCTATGGTCCGCATACGGCCAGAACGCTGCTTTCGCAGGCGGAAGTCACGCAGTTCTTCGCAGTCCAAGATCACACGCTGGCAAAAACGCTCTCAGACGCTCTTGGGCAGAAGACCGTCAAGACGCACAATTTCAATCTCGGAAAATTCGATGACGATGAAGTCGGCGAAAGCCTGTCTGAGACCGGCAGGCCGCTCCTGGCGGCTGATGAGATCAGACAGATGGCGAGGGATGAACAGCTCTTGTTCATTAACCGCTTGCCTCCGGTGAAAGCGCAGCGCGTGCCCTTCTGGTTCATCTCACCATGGCGCGAATGGGCGCAAGAGAACCCTGTCGAGGGAAGTTTTCCAAGCCCCGAACCGCTTGTGCGGCTGAGCTACGAACTAACAGGCAAGAAGTGAGAAATGACCATGAGAAAATTTGAGATCAAAGTACTGGGAGCCAAACCGCAACGGCCTCCGCATGGTCCGGTCAAACAGCTGCGCGAGCGCATTGGCAAGGCGGCAAAGGTCGTCTTCATGCGCCCAAGGATGATCTTTCTGACCGCACTTGCCGGTGCGGTCCTTACCTTTGGCACGCCGCATGTCGGGTGGAAATACCAGTGTAGTCATTCCACGCGCGGTTTCGGCTCCTGCCGGTATGTGAGCTGGTGCGCCTACTACGGCGTCCAGGGTCGCAGGGTTGAAAGGCCACGTTACGGCGAGCGCTGCCAATTGGTGACTGTGTTGCCGCTCGATTGGAACAAATTGATGGGAGGGTCGTGAGATGACCGAATATTCTTACACACTCGATCTGGGAGAAACTTATGGGTCAAAGCTGCAATTGTTGGCTGTCCATGCAAGTTTCGATGATATCGAAGAGTTCGCAGCATTGATCCTCAGACACGCTTTGGATGTGATGGAGCTTGAACGTCAAATTGAAATCGAAATGACCAAAATTTCCATTGCGAAGTACGAATTTCAAAGATCGATATCCGGTACAGGAACGGACGACGATATCCCGTTTTAGTATCTGAAATTTGAAGCAACACAACACTTAGTGGTAAAATGAAAATAGGTATAAGAAATACCTATCTCCGGAAAGGTTAGGGAGATGAGAGACGAGTATAATGCTACCGGACGCAACGACCTTCAAAAAAGCGTTGCTGTTCATTCGAAACGGAAACTCTCCGTTGATGTTGAAAAGTATCAGGCTTTCCTTGATGGTTCCGACATGACCGATGTGCAGAAGGAAGATTTCCTGCAAGCGCTGTGGTCCATCATTGTCAACTTCGTTGATCTGGGCTTTGGCGTTCATCCGGCTCAAGAAGTCTGTGGAAAAGCTCCAGAGACCGGCGTTCAGGCTGCCAAAGAAGGCTTCGATGAGGTATCCTCAACCGAACCCTAAGACACCGATTACACCAATGAATTCAGCGCCTAAAGGCGGACTGGAGGTAAAATGAACAAGACTAATCATAAAGATCAAGAGGCTACAAAGGCAGTCATTTACTGTCGTGTGTCGAGCACGAAGCAAAAGCTGGAAGGTAGCGGCCTTGAAAGTCAGGAGCACCGCTGCCGCCAGTATGCAGAGCTTCAAGGCTATGACGTTGAGGCGGTGTTCCCCGATGATGCGTCCGGTGGCGGCGATTTCATGAACCGTCCAGGGATGGTCGCGCTTCTGAGTTATCTTGATGCTCAACCAGGTCGAAATTACGTCATCATCTTCGATGATTTGAAGCGGTTTGCCCGTGATACCGAGTTCCACATGAAGCTTCGTAGGGAATTCCAAACGCGCGGAGCGCGCATTGAATGCCTGAATTTCAAACTCGATGACTCACCTGAAGGTAAGTTCGTGGAAACGATCTTTGCGGCGCAAGGCGAGCTTGAGCGAGAGCAGAACCGCCGTCAGGTCATACAGAAAATGAAAGCACGCGTGGAGAAAGGCTATTCTGTCTTCAACGCGCCTGTCGGCTACAAATACGCCGCAGATCGCGCGCACGGAAAGATTCTGGTGCGGGATGAACCTGTGGCCTCGATCCTTGCCGAAGCTCTTGAAGGTTTCGCCTCTGGGCGTCTGCAATCGCAGGCCGAGGTAAAGCGATTCCTGGAGTCAAAGCCTGCCTTTCCGAAAGACACACCGGATGGCGAGGTTCGTTGGCAGCGTGTTCAGCGGTTGCTGTCGCACTTGAGCTATGCTGGCTACGTGGAAGCGCCGAAGTGGGACGTGTCGCCACGCAAGGGTCAGCATGAACCGATCATCAGTCTTGAGACTTTCGAGCGGATACAGGAACGCGTGCAGGGCAAGGCACGGGCTCCGGCACGCAAAGATATCAGTGAAGACTTCCCGCTGCGCGGTTTCGTTCTTTGCGATGATTGCGGGGAGCCGATGACTTCGTGCTGGTCCAAAGGCCGCTCGAAGCTCTATCCCTATTATCTCTGTGATACGCGCGGCTGCGAGAGCAACCGCAAGTCAATCCCGCGCGATAAGATCGAAGGTGGGTTTGCTGAGATTCTGAAGAGCCTTCAACCGACCAAACAGCTCTTCATGCTGGCCAAGGCGATGTTTTCGGACGCATGGGACATGCGGCTGGCACAAGCGCATCAGGACAAGGATGAGATTGCAAAACAGCTCCGCGATACCGAGAGGCAGATCGAAACGCTGCTTGAGCGCATCGTCGACGCCGAAAACCCGATTGTCGTGAAAGCTTATGAAGGCAAGATCGCGAAACTGGAGCGGAATAAGGCTGTTTTGGCCGAAAAATCCACTCGAATCGTGCCTCCGAAGGGTAGGCTAGAGGAGTTTATCGAACCGGCGCTTCAGTTTTTGGCAAGTCCTTGGAATATATACGAAAATGGTAGTTTGGCCTTCAGGAGAACAGTACTTAGGTTGGCCTTTGCAGAGCCATTGCGGTACTCACTGAATTCGGGTTATCGAACCGCTGAAATTGCCTTACCTTTCAAGGTGTTAGCGGAAATTTCAACGTCTAATTGCGATATGGTGGAGCCTAGGGGAGTCGAACCCCTGACCTCTTGCATGCCATGCAAGCGCTCTCCCAACTGAGCTAAGGCCCCATACAGGTACTGCAGAAGCAGTGGGCGGACGTTTATGAGACAGTGGCGCTAAGCGCAAGTCCAAAAACAGGCGTCGCCGTTAAAATTTTGCAACCAGATTGCAAATGGCGCGAGGCGGCGCGAGGCCGCCTCTGACCGTGATCAGCTATCGTCCTCTGCTGGAATGTCAGTGATGTCGTCCAGCGGAACTTCATCACTGCTGTCATCATCGTCATCCAGCAGATCATCATCCAGATCGACTTCGACATCGTCGTCGTCATCCAGAACCAGTTCTTCCTCAGGTGCGTTTTCGCGCGCCTTGGCCGATGCGGCATCTTCTGCATCTGCTGCGATCATCCGGCTTTTACCGGTTTCGAGTTCCACGATCTCGCCGGTATAAGGGCTAACGATCGGGTCTTTGTTCAGGTCATAAAACCGTTTACCGGTGGTCGGGCAAACGCGCTTTACACCCCATTCTTCCTTGGGCATGTCCAATCCCCTTGATATCAGGTGAGTCGTATCGACGATTCAGGTCAGGTGCCACAAGCAGCGGGCACTGTCAAAGCCTTTGAGCAGGAGAAACAGACCTATGGGAGATCACGCACTGCCAGGATCGCCTCCGGTGCCGCTGACATTGCGCAAATCGGCGCGGGCACGGCGGATCAGTCTGCGTATATCCCAGTTGGACGGGCGTGTTACACTGACCTATCCAAATGGCGTTGCTGAATCCGATGCGTTGAACTTTGCCCGCCAAAAAGAAAGCTGGATTCGGCAGCACCTGAGTGATCGGCCAGACCCCTCGGTGGTTCAATTTGGGCAGCATATTCCTGTTGAGGGCACCCAACGGCGCATTGTCCGGGCAACGGGCCGACGCGTTCTGTTGCAGGCGGATCAGATTTCAGTACCTGAAGGCGCTGAAGCGCGACGTTTGGCGCGCTTTTTGAAAGAACTGGCACGCGACCGGCTGACCGGCGCATGTGATGACTACGCAGCGATGTTGGGTAGGGCTTATGCCAGCATCTCCATTCGGGATACCCGATCGCGCTGGGGATCATGCAGTTCTGAGGGTGGGTTGATGTTTTCCTGGCGGCTGATTCTCGCTCCACCAGACGTCCTGCATTATGTTGCCGCACATGAGGTGGCGCATCTGGCCGAGATGAACCATTCCCCAGCCTTTTGGGCCCAGGTCGAGCGGTTATTCGGAGATTACAAAGAACAGCGGCGCTGGCTGCGTGACAACGGGGCGCAGTTGCATCAGTACAGATTTGATGCGCCTGCGAGTTGACCTGTGCGGTGTTTGTGATCACATAGAGACATGTTGAACACACGCCCCTCGGAAACGCAGACCGCAACGCATGACCGGGTGTACCGGGCCCTGCGATCCCGCATCATGCATGGCGACATCGCCCCCGGTCAGGCGCTGACCTTGCGGGGAATTGGCAAAGAGTTCGGAGTCTCGATGACACCGGCCCGCGAGGCGGTGCGTCGGCTTGCGGCTGAAGGGGCGCTGTTTCTGTCGTCCTCGGGCCGCGTCTCGACGCCCGAGCTGACCAATGACCGGATCGAGGAGCTTGCTGCGCTGCGGGCCTTGCTTGAGGTCGAGCTGGCCAGCCGGGCATTGCCCCGAGCGCATATTGCCCTGATTGACCGATTGCAGAGCATCAACATGACGGTAGCCGAGATGGTCACCAAACGGGATGCCGTTGGATATATTCGCACCAATCTGGAATTTCACCGAACTCTGTATCTGCGGGCGCAGGCCCCGGCGATGCTGGCGATTGCCGAAACCGTATGGTTGCAGCTTGGGCCGACGATGCGCGCGCTTTATGGGCGGCTGCGGCGAACGGAACCACCGCATCACCACAAGCTGATAATTGCGGCGCTAAAGGCCGGGGATGAGCCGGGTCTGCGCCTTGCGGTTCGCTCGGATGTTACACAGGGCCTGCGGATGCTGGTCAGCTAAGCGGCTTGTTGCCGAAGCTGCCGAAATCGCCCGGTTCGGTATCGCTGTTCTGGCCCCGGCGATTTCTCTGCGCTAGGCTGTGAGAAATCACAATAAGAGCAGTTTTCAACCATGATTGATCGACGGTTATTTTCCCTTGGGCTGGGCTCCGGCTTGTTGGTTGCCTGTACGGACAGCGTGCCTTCTCCTTCGGCGCCGGCCGCGCGCATGCAACCGGTTCGGAACGCGGGCTGGGACGCCTGGGTGGCGGGCTTCAAAAGCCGCGCGGCCGCACAGGGGATTTCGCAAAGCACAATTAACCGCGCCTTCCAGGGCGCCGGATATCTGCCCGGAGTGATCGAGCGGGACCGAAATCAGGTCGAGTTCAAGAGGTCGCTTGAAGACTACCTGGCGATTGCAACCTCGGATGAACGGATCGCGACCGGCAAGCAAATGCTGGTGCGTCATGCGGGAACGCTGTCTCAGATCGAGGCGCAGTACGGCGTGGACAAAGAAGTTGTCGTGGCGATTTGGGGGCTGGAAAGCCGCTATGGTGCGCGGCGTGGGGATGTGCCTGTTGTATCGGCCCTGTCGACGCTGGCCTATGACGGTCGGCGCGGGCAGTTCTTTGAGAGCCAACTGATGGCAGCGATGAAGATTCTACAGAACGGCGACACGACGCCTGCCAACATGACAGGCAGTTGGGCCGGTGCCATGGGGCACACGCAGTTCATTCCGACCTCTTATCTGGCCTATGCGGTGGATTTCACCGGCGATGGACGGCGCGATATCTGGTCCGACGATCCAACGGATTCGCTGGCATCAACGGCGGCTTATCTGGCGCGTTCCGGTTGGGTGCGTGGGCAGCCCTGGGGCGGTGAGGCCGGGACGGTATCCGGTACGCCGGTTGCTGTGCTGCAACCCCAGGTGCCAGGGCCCCGCATTGCCGTGTTCCGCAATTTTCAGGTGATCAAACGGTATAATAACTCGGACAGCTATGCGATCGGGGTAGGGCATCTATCAGACCGAATTGCCGGAGGGGCGCCGTTCCAGGCCTCGTTCGGCCCGGATGAGACTGGGCTGACACTTGAGAACCGCAAAGAGTTGCAGCGCCGTTTGACATCCGCGGGCTACGATACGCAAGGGGCGGATGGTGTCATCGGGAATAACACGACATCCGCGATTTCTGCGTACCAGCGGGCCAATGGGCTGCCCGCGACCGGAGAGCCCTCAGTTGCGCTGCTGAGGCAGTTGGGGGGCTGAGGGTTACGCAGCCAGCCCTTTTGAGCCGATGTCGAGGAATTTTTGACGACGATCTCTGATCAGGGCGGCAGAATCCTTGCCGTCCAGATCCTTGAGCATCGCCGTAATCGCATCCCGCACGGAGTCCACGGTCGCGGCGCGATCACGATGTGCGCCGCCTTTGGGTTCCGAAATGATCCGGTCGCAAACGCCCAGCTTGTGCAGGTCTTGCGCGGTCAGCCGCAACGCTTCGGCTGCTTCGCGCATTTTCTCTGAATCTTTCCAAAGGATCGAGGCGCAGCCTTCGGGTGAAATGACCGAATAGACCGAATGTTCCAGCATCGCGACACGGTTCGCCGTTGCAAAAGCCACCGCACCGCCTGATCCACCTTCGCCGATGATGACCGAGACCAACGGGACGCCGATCTTCAGGCACATTTCGGTCGAGCGGGCAATCGCCTCGGACTGGCCGCGCTCTTCGGCGCCTTTGCCGGGATAGGCGCCAGCCGTGTCGATCAAGGTGATAACCGGCAGTCCAAAGCGTCCTGCCATCTCCATCAGTCGGACAGCCTTGCGATACCCTTCGGGGCGAGCCATGCCGAAATTGCGTTCGATGCGCGATTTGGTGTCGCTGCCCTTTTCGTGGCCGATCACCATAACAGGTTGATCGTTGAACCGCGCCAGACCGCCGATCACGGCCAGGTCGTCAGCAAAATTCCGATCGCCTGCCAGAGGTGTGAATTCGGTGAACAGATCTTCCACGTAGTCTTTGCAATGGGGACGTCCAGGGTGACGAGCGACCTGACATTTTCTCCATGGCGTCAGATCGGCATAGAGTTCGTCCAACAGCTTTTCAGCCTTGGCATCCAGAGCAGCGGCCTCTGCGGCTACATCCATCTCTTCATTGGTGCGCGCCAGCGCACGCAGTTCCTCGGCCTTTCCTTCGATCTCGGCCAAAGGTTTTTCGAATTCCAGATACTGGGTCATGACGCCTCTCAACGCGGAAGTTCCCTGCTATATGGCCTGACGTTGCCCCGGATGCAACTCAGCAAGATTCAAAGGGTTGGTAGGGGTGCCCGTATTCACCCTCAAAAGGGCCTTGATGACCGGCCATTGCTAGCCTGCGAACGTTCTCAAACGGGCCAAAGCACAGGGTAGAGCGACGCGACCAGCAGCCCCGCCATCACCCAGTTGAACAGCATCAGTCGGTGTGGGTTCGTGAGAATCCGCGCCATCTGCTGCCCGAGTACCGTCCATGTGCTGACCGAGGGCAAATTGATTGCGCCGAAAACAATCGCGACAATGACGATGGCGTTCAGGGAGCGATCGGGGGTGTATACGGTTGTTGCTGTCAGGGCCATGGCCCAGGCTTTTGGATTGACCCATTGGAATGCTGCGGCCTGTAAAAACGTCATCGGTGTCCCCGCAGGTGCGCCCGCTTCGGCTGGGGACGAATGCGCAATTTTCCATGCCAGATACAGCAGGTATGCGACTGAAGCCGCTTTCAATACGGTATAGCTGATCGGATAGGCATCAAACACCTGTACCAGCCCCGTTCCGACCAGAAGGACCATGACTGTAAAGCCCAACCCGATTCCGAACATATGTGGGATTGTGCGTCGAAACCCGAAATTCGCGCCCGAGGCCATCAGCATCAGGTTATTGGGTCCCGGCGTGATCGACGAGACGAAGGCAAAGGTGACGAGGGCAAAAAGCAATTCAGGATTCATATCGCAGATAATTGATGGAATCCGCCCAAATGAAATTGCGTTTGCGCTGGTTATTGCGGTAATTCTGCAATTAATGATCAAGTTGGATGGAATAAATAGCCATATATTGCGTGAGCTGACACGTGATGGGCGGATAAGCAACCTTGAATTGGCCGATCGGGTCGGGCTGTCAGCCTCGGCCTGTTTGCGCCGTGTTCAGGAATTAGAGCGCGCGGGCGTGATCTCGGGCTATCGTGCTGTATTGAACCCACCTGCGCTGGGCATCGGCTTTGTCGCCTATATTGGCGTGGGGCTGGGCGAACATACAAAGGCCGCTCAGGAAGGGTTCGAGCGTGCATTGCAGCGCGCGCCTGAGGTGGTGGAGTGCCATAACATCACCGGCACGATCGAATACCTGTTGCGCGTGGAATGTGCCGATCTGTCGTCTTACAAAACTTTTCACACCGAAGTTCTGGGGACTTTGCCCCATGTCACGTCGATCACGTCCTATGTCGTCATGGGCTCGCCCAAGGATATGCGGGCCTGACATTGGAAAGATGATTCTGTACCGGCTTGCCGGAGTTGGATTCACGTTTTACTGTCTTGCCAAAGATTTGACCAAAAATGGGGACAACCCCAACCGGTCGTATTCAGGGAGAAGACGATGAAACTTGTTCGGACCGGAGCACTGGTCGCAACTTTGGTGATGATTTCGGGTGCATCTTTTGCAGCTCCGTTAAAGCTGCAACCTGCCAACCCACAGCCCAGCCCCAAGGCGGGATTGAATGTGAATTACTTTGGCACTGGCAATCAACACAAGAAGATCCGAGATCTGAGCCATGCAAAAAGCATGCTGTCTAAAGCGCAGCCCGGACAACCGTTGCGGGGCTTGGATTACAGGGACACCAGTAAGGGTCAGGACGTCATGACGTTTGACGGCGCTTACAATGTCGCCGCCGAAATTACGGGGTACATGCGGTTCGACTCTGCTGGAATCTACGAGTTGGAAACGTGGTCAAATGACGGGATAGAGGCATTCGTCGGAGGCCAGAACATTGGACAAGTCTCGGGCATTCAGGGCTGCGAGGCCAATCAGCGGACCGAAGTCGATGTGCCCAAAGCCGGGTGGTACGCGCTCAAGATCATCTATTTCCAGAAGCTCGGAACATCCTGTCTGATGATGAAATCTGGTAAAAAGGGCGAAAGGTTCACCTGGACCCCCAATGATGTCTTCGGACGGTAAGAAAAAGGCGCCCGATGAGGCGCCTTTCTACTTTTAGCTATTGGCAGCGATCAATTCGGCCTGGGCCACGACCACCTCGGCCTGTTTGATCGAGGCGATATCGACCAGACGCCCTTTGTAGACAGTCGCACCTTCGCCATTGGCCTTGGCTTGCTCCATGGCGGCCAAGATTTCGCGGGCCTCTGACACCGCCTCGTCCGAGGGGGTGAAGACCTGGTTGGCCAGCGCGATCTGTTTGGGGTGGATTGCCCATTTGCCGACCATGCCCAAAGTGGCAGAACGTTTGGCCTGCGCGATATAGCCTTCGTCATCGCTGAAATCGCCGAACGGTCCATCCACCGGCAGCACGCCATGGGTGCGGCAGGCGGCAACGATAGCGGCCTGCGCCCAGTGCCACGGGTCGGACCAGTGTTTTTCACCTTCGCGCAGCATGTAATAATTTTCCTGCGTGCCGCCGATGCCAGTTGTCTGCATGCCCATCGAGGCCGCAAAGTCGGCGGCCCCAAGGCTCATGGCTTGAATCCGGGGGGACGAGGCAGCGATTTCTTCGACATGGGCGAGGCCAGCTGCGGATTCGATGATGACCTCAAAGCTGATCGGTTTGGTACGGCCTTTTGCGCGTTCGATGGCGGTGACCAACGCGTCCACCGCATAGACATCCGCCGCACAACCGACCTTGGGGATCATGATCTGGTCCAGTCGATCTCCGGCCTGCTCCATCACATCCACGACATCGCGGTACCAGTAAGGCGTATCCAGTCCGTTGATTCGTACGGACATGTATTTGGTACCCCAATCAAGGGTGCTCAGCGCCTCGATGACATTGGCACGCGCTGTATCCTTGTCAGATGGTGCAACCGAATCCTCAAGATCAAGATTGATCACATCCGCCGCAGAGGCCGCCATCTTGGGGAACAGCTTGGTGTTCGACCCGGGGCCAAACAACTGACAACGGTTGGGGCGCGCGGGGGCGGCGGGTTGAATGCGAAAGCTCATCTGGACCTCGTGCAGGAAAGGAAATTGCGATTTTGTTGTCTTATGAGGTATTAAATTGCGCAGGTCTCCGCAAGCATGTTTGTGCATCTGCGGCAATGCAGTCGCAGCATTCGCCGCAATGCGCCGTGTCTCTGGTGATTAAAGTTTAATCGCTTTAAAAACTTGAAAGAATTTTGCGCAAGCTGCGATATTTGCGCGAAATTTTCCTGCGGGATCCAGCGATGCTGGGCGAAATCGAGAAACACTCGCCTTGCCCGTCCCATAGCCTGCGCCAGAATCAAAGGAGTGCACCGCAATGATCGAGACACCGTATCTGTTGTTTTTGGGCGATGCGCCCGACCAGCTGGCGGCCAAGGTTGCCGTTGGAATCAAGGACTGGCGTCCGGAAAACGCCGTGGGTCAATACCGGATGGAGGGCTGTAAAGCCGATCTGGGCCTGACCGACATGTCCCTGGCTAAGGCCAAAGAGGCCGGGGCCAAGACTTTGGTCATTGGCGTGGCCAATCGTGGCGGTGTGATCAGTCAGGAATGGAAAAAGGTGCTGGTCATGGCATTGGAGGAAGGTTTCGACCTGGCCTCGGGCCTGCACAACCTTTTGTGTGATGAACCCGATCTAGTCGCAGTCGCCGAAGCAACAGGCCGCAAGCTGCATGATGTGCGGGTTCCGTCGGTCGACTACCCAATCGCCAACGGCATCAAACGTAAAGGTAAGCGCTGTCTTGCCGTGGGCACCGATTGTTCGGTTGGCAAGATGTACACCGCGATGGCTATGGATGCCGAGATGCGCAAGCGTGGCATGAAGTCGACCTTCCGAGCTACTGGCCAGACTGGCATTCTGATCACCGGTGACGGTGTACCGCTGGACGCGGTGATCGCAGATTTCATGGCGGGATCGGTCGAATGGCTGACACCCGACAATGATGACGACCACTGGGATTTGATCGAAGGGCAAGGGTCACTGTTTCATGTGTCATATTCCGGTGTGACAATGGCGTTGATCCATGGCGGTCAACCGGACGCGTTGATCCTGTCCCATGAACCCACCCGCGAGCATATGCGCGGTCTGCCGACCTATAGTTTGCCATCTTTGCAGGCTCTGCGGGACACGGCGCTGGCGCTGGCCAAGGTTGCCAATCCTGAGTGTCAGGTCATCGGTGTTTCGGTCAACACGCAGCATATGAGCGAAGCAGACGCATCCGCCTATCTGGCACAGGTCGAAGCCGACATGGGGCTGCCCGCGACGGACCCGTTCCGTTTTGGTGCAGGCAAGCTGGTCGACGCGCTGGCAGCAGTATAAAGCGGTCTGGTCCCGCCGGCCCGGATCTAAATTGGAAAATCCGGGCGGCTCAGCCAGGAAAAGGTATGTTATGCAAATTGACGTCTCTCGCGATGTATTCAGGCTGGCTCAGGTCTTTACAATTTCACGTGGGTCACGGACCGAGGCCAAGGTTCTGACTGTACGCATTTCTGACGGCCAGTATCAGGGCTGGGGCGAATGTGTGCCCTATGCGCGTTATGGTGAAACACTGGATTCGGTCGAGGCTGAAATTGCCGGATTGCCCGACAGTTTCGACCGAGTGCAACTGATGGACCTATTGCCTGCGGGCGCTGCACGGAATGCCGTAGATTGTGCGCTGTGGGATCTTGAGGCCAAGCGTGCCGGTAAACGCGTCTGGAATCTGGCTGGGCTGCCTCAGCCGGGCCCCGAAATCACGGCCTATACATTGTCATTGGACACCGCCGAGGCGATGCAGGCGCAGGCGGCTGCGAATGCACATCGCCCGCTTTTAAAGATCAAACTGGGCACGCCGGATGACATGCCCCGACTTGAAGCCGTTCGCGCAGGCGCACCGGATGCGACAATCATCGTGGACGCAAATGAAGGTTGGTCCGCCGCCGTTTACACCGATCTTGCGCCACATCTTGTACGCCTGGGTGTGGCCTTGGTCGAGCAACCTCTGCCCGCCGGTGACGATGACGCGCTGATCGGGATGGAGCGCCCGGTTCCCGTATGCGCCGACGAATCCTGCCATGATCGTGCCAGCCTGCCCAAACTGAAGGGCAAATATGATGTGATCAACATCAAGCTCGACAAGACCGGAGGTCTGACCGAAGCGCTGGAGCTGCGCAAAGCGGCGATTGCTGAAGGCTATGACATCATGGTCGGCTGTATGGTCGGCAGCTCTTTGGCGATGGCCCCTGCGACATTGCTGGCGCAGGGTGCGATGGTAACGGACCTTGACGGACCACTTCTGTTGGCCGAAGACCGCGACAACCCGCTGACTTTTGATGATGCCGGAGTGTACCCGCCATTGGCGGCGCTCTGGGGCTAAGGAGATTGACATGACCCGCACCGTTTATGTGAATGGCGACTACCTGCCCGAAACCGAAGCCACAGTGTCGATCTTTGATCGTGGCTTCCTGATGGCCGATGCCGTGTATGAGGTGACCAGCGTTCTGGACGGCAAGCTGATCGACTTCGAAGGCCACGCGGTCCGCCTCAAGCGCTCGCTGGACGAATTACAGATGGCTGAACCCTGCGCGAAGGACGAGCTGCTGGAGATCCACCGCAAGCTGGTTGAGTTGAACGGCATTGAAGAGGGGCTGGTCTATCTTCAGGTCACGCGCGGCAGCGACGGCGACCGGGATTTTGCATTTCCTGCGGCTGATACCAAACCCACACTGGTTTTGTTCACCCAAAACAAGCCGGGTCTGGCAGACAGCCCTGCTGCCCGGAAAGGTGCCAAGGTCATCTCGATCGAGGATATCCGTTGGGGCCGGCGCGACATCAAGACGACACAGCTGCTCTATCCCTCGCTGGGCAAGATGATGGCCAAGGCCGCGGGCTGTGATGATGCCTGGATGGTCGAAGGCGGCTATGTGACCGAGGGCACCAGCAACAACGCGTATTTTGTCAAAGGCAACAAGATTGTCACCCGGCCCTTGTCGAGCGACATCCTGCACGGCATCACCCGCAAGGCCGTTCTGCGAATGGCAGCCGAAGCGCAGATGGTTGTCGAAGAACGCCTGTTCACTATCGACGAGGCCAAGGAGGCTGATGAGGCGTTCACCACCTCTGCCAGTGCTTTTGTCATGCCTGTGGTTGAAATTGACGGCACAGCGCTGGGCGACGGCACGCCGGGACCCATAGCCAAACGTCTGCGCGAGATTTATCTGGACGAAAGCCGCAAGGCAGCACTCTAAAGAAATCCCATGCTGGGCGTTTGTGTGGCATGGGGTGGTCGCAACGAATTTGACAACATTTGGTGCCGCGTGCAGATCTTGGTCGGGATGAACGGCGCAAAGAAGGTGCGGCACCAAAATCTCAGAGCGCGCACTGAACACGATAGTTGGTGATCCTGCATCCTGACAGGCCGCTTTGAGAATAGGCATACTCAGCCTGACAAAGGGTATTGGTATGGCCGAAACCAGGCGGCATATTACGCGCTGAGTTGCGGTTTTCAGGAGCCAACTTCACACATGATGATGGCGAAGCCCCTACGTGTTGCTGGTGTAGCTAGGGGGCAGAGGGCCGGAGATGCCCCGTCACACGACCAATGGGCCTCAATGGCCGCTATTGGTGCCGATGAAAATGTTGGTCTATCATGTCCTCCTGTGGTCCATTTCAAATGAGTTAACTTATGGCCGATCCATACTCTGACCTAGGCGCACAAGACACCGCCCTTCAAGAGCGGATCGCAACAGCAATGGAAGTGCGCTGTTTAGAGCCTGCGCAGATTGCAATTCGCAAAGCCTACATGGAAAACCTGAGTCTCCCCAAAGGTGCACGGGCGCTGGAGCTTGGTTCAGGAACAGGACACGTTACCCGAGATTTGTTGGAGCTTGCAGGAGCCGCAACGGCCCATGGAATTGAACCCTCGCCCGTCATGGTCGCTCGGGCCCAGAAGAGCTTTGGGGATGATGATCGACTTAGCTTCGATATCGGGGATGCCAAAAACACAGGTTTTGAAAGCGAGACCTTTGACCTTGTGTTAATGCACACGTTGTTGTGCCACGTCCCTGGACCTGAAGACGTTGTCCAAGAGGCCTTCCGCCTTTTGAAGCCCGGAGGTGTACTGGCAATTTGTGATGGCGACTACAGTACCGCAACTGCGCAGATCGCGGACTTTGATCCGCTCGATCAACTCATCAAATTCATGATCAATCAAAATGTCACTAATCTTTGGATAATGCGTCAGATTTCAGGCATCCTGGTCGATGCCGGATTTCAACTTGGGGCCCGGAAAGGTCATGGATATGTGGCAGAAGGGGAAGCGACCTATTTTCTCACCGTAATTGAACGCGGAGCGGACCGCATGGTGGAAGAGGGTCTGTTATTTTCCGAAACTGCAGAGGCTTTGAAATCAGAAGCGAAACGCAGAGTATCTGCCAAGATGTTTTTTGGTTTTATGTCCTATGTGAGCCAAATCGCAAATAAACCCAAGATCGTTTGACCGTTCTCAGTAATCGGGCAGACAGACATTGCACAGCATCCGGCCTTCTTGGTTCAAAGCGGACCCTACCAGTTACCAGTAACAAAAAAGGCCGCCCCAAACGGAACGGCCCTTTATTCACTGTCTCTTTACAGAGGATCAGGCGGTCAGAGCAGCCTGAGCCTGGGCGACGATCGCGCCGAACGCTTCCGGTTCGTGCACGGCCAGATCGGCCAGAACTTTACGGTCCACTTCAATACCGGCCAGGTTCAGGCCGTTGATGAAGCGGGAATATGTCAGGGCTTCGTCATGCGAACGTACAGCAGCGTTGATCCGCTGGATCCAGAGCGCGCGGAAGTTACGCTTGCGGTTCTTACGGTCGCGGGTTGCATATTGGTTGGCCTTGTCTACGGCCTGACGGGCAACCTTGAAGGTGCTTTTGCGGCGGCCATAGTAACCTTTGGCGGCCTTGATAACCTTCTTGTGACGGGCGTGAGTTACGGTTCCACCTTTAACGCGGGACATGTCTTAATCTCCTCTTATCGATCGTAGGGCATATAGCCCTTGACGATTTTGGCGTCGGGGGCGGACAGGGTGGTGTTGCCACGAGCATCGCGGATGAATTTCTTGGTCCGCTTGATCATGCCGTGACGTTTGCCGGCCTGGCCAGCAAGGACCTTACCGGTCGCAGTCACCTTAAAGCGCTTTTTGGCGCTCGACTTTGTCTTCATCTTAGGCATTTCCGTCTCCTTTCGGGGTTCGGTTCGAAACGCGACTCGGCATGCCATCTCGGCCGGTCACGCGATCAGAAGCGCCGTTTACGCAAGTTCGACCATACTGGCAAGGGGGTTTTGGCTGAATCTGCAATTTTAGCAGCCCAGTCAGGCACCGGGGCGACGCAGGCCGCCCCGGTGGTCTATTTAGTGACCGTATTTGCGGATCTCACCGCTTTTCAGTCTTTCACTATACGATGCCAGTTCCTGACGAACGATCTTCATCAGGAAGTAGAGCGCAAAGACGTTCACAACCGCCATCGCAAAGATCGCCGCATCCGAGAAGTCGATAACCGGGCCGAGGTTGGCCGCAGCACCGATCACCACGAAGACGCAGAAGATGATCTTGAACACCAGCTCTTTGGTGTGCCCCTCACCGAACAGATAGGTCCAGGCCTTCAGGCCATAGTAGGACCAGCTGATCATAGTCGAGAAAGCAAACAGGATCACCGCAATCGCCAGAACATAGGGGAACCAGCTGAACGCGCTGCCAAAGGCGGCAGAGGTCAGGCTGACGCCCGAGTTGCCGTCAACGGTCGCAATAGCGCTTCCTGCTTCGTTCAACATATAGTTGCCGGTCTCGGGGTCGATGATCAGCTGCTGTGTGATGATGATCACCAGCGCGGTCATGGTACAGATCACGACCGTATCGATGAACGGCTCAAGCAGCGAAACAAAGCCTTCTGTGATCGGCTCCTTTGTGCGCACCGCCGAGTGGGCAATCGCAGCAGACCCAACGCCGGCCTCGTTCGAGAACGCGGCCCGTTTGAAGCCCTGGATTAGAGCACCGACCATTCCGCCGGCCACACCAAGACCGGTAAACGCACCGGCAAAGATCTGACCAAAGGCCCAACCGATCATATCCGCATTCATGACGATGATGACCAGAGCCGCCGCGACATACATCACGCCCATAAAGGGCACAACTTTTTCAGTCACTCGCGCGATGGATTTAAGTCCACCGACGATCACCATGAACACGACAACCGCAAAGACCACACCGGTGATCCAACCCGGGTAATTCCCGACGATGCCTGCAATCTGCTGATGCGCCTGATTGGCCTGAAACATGTTGCCCCCGCCCAGCGCTCCAAGAATACAGAAGATCGAGAACACAACCGCCAGGATCTTACCTCCGGGCAGGCCAAGCTCGTCAAAACCCTTGGACATATAGTACATCGGGCCGCCCGAGACGCTGCCGTCTTCGTATTCGTTGCGATACTTTACGCCAAGTGTACATTCGGTGAATTTTGACGCCATGCCCAGAAGACCAGCCAGGATCATCCAGAAGGTCGCCCCGGGGCCACCAATGCCAACAGCAACGGCAACGCCTGCGATATTGCCAAGCCCGACCGTGCCCGACAGGGCAGTGGCCAATGCCTGAAAGTGGCTAACCTCACCAGCATCGTTGGGATCGGAATAGTCGCCTTTGACCAGACTTATCGCGTGGCCGAAAAAGCGCATCTGCACAAAAGCAAAGTATAGAGTAAAGACCGACGCCGCGATAACCAACCACATCACGATCCAGGGAAATCCTGTCCCGGGAATTGGTGCGAATATGAAGCTAACGAATGGCCCAGTGATATCAGCAAAAGCCTGATTGATCTTTTCGTCCAACCCGGGCGCCTCTTGCGCGGCGACGGGGCTGGCCATCAGGGTGGCGGCTGCCAATCCCAGTTGAGATAGTGTTTTCATTCCTGTGCCTCCCTCAATTCACGACCGTGACCGGTACATCGGCATGCATTACAAGGTTTTGCGTTGAGCTGCCGAAGATACGCTTTTTGAGGCCATCCGCGGACGAGCGTCCAACGACAATCTGTACGGCCTTGCTGTCTACCGTGATGGCATTCAGCGTTTCAGCCACATCTCCGTGGCGCACCACTCCGGTCGCGGCGAAACCCGCGGCCTTCAGGGCGTCGACGGCGGGTGCCACCACCCGTGTCGTTGCTAGTTCAATCTCCTCCTCACGCCGCATGTGCCGCTTTGCGTTTTCTTCAGGTGTCTGAAAAGTGTAGGGCGACCATTCAATGACATATGCAACCAGAAGCTCGCATGAACCAATTCTTTCAGCCAAATCTTTGGCGAAGGCGATGGCACGTTCTCCGGATTCTGTCCCGTCCAGTCCTATGACAATTTTTGTTGTCATCTCGTTCCTCCATTTATTGTTCATTTGACCGGGGCCCGTGCCCCCGGCAGGGCAGCCGGAACTTGGAGCATTTATTGTAGACTGCCCTCAAGTCAGTATCAGGAAAAATCACTAGGAAATGGTATTATTTTTGGTCTATTCTCAGTAAATTATCCCATTATGCGCCAAAATTACAGGGAATTTACCTAATGGACAGAGAATTGGACAAGATCGATCAACGCATCCTGCAGGAATTGGAAGCCAATGGCCGCCTGCCAATCGTCGAGCTTGCCATGCGGGTAAACCTGACCAACACCCCGTGCTCAGAGCGTGTAAAACGACTGGAAAGAACCGGCTATATCACCGGATACAGCGCCGTTCTGGACAAGGAGCGGTTGGGTCTCGGGCATATGACGGTTGTGCAGGTTTCCCTGGCTGCAACGTCTGAGAACTCATTGGATAAATTCAACGATGCCGTGCGCGATGTCACCGAAATCGAAAGCTGCCTGATGGTGGCGGGGTCGTTTGATTATCTGTTAACCGTTCGCACACGCGACATCGCCCATTTCCGCCAGACCCTGGGGGAAAAGATCAATAAGCTTCCGGGCATTCACCAGACCAGTTCCTTTACCGTGATGGAAATCGTCAAGGAACCGGTCGGGCAGAATGTCATACCCGCCTGATCAGCCAGGATCCGTGTTATAGATCAGCCTTTCGTCGCAAGGCGCGATCCGCAGGATATTGGTCGTGCCGGGCACGTTGAACGGAACACCAGCGGTGACAACGATCTGATCCGTGTCAGTTGCAAATCCACCAGAACGAGCAGCACGGGCGGCGCTCACGACCGCCCCTTTGAAACGCTCTAGCTCGGGCGTCATTACGCAATGGCAGCCCCAGCTCAGGCATAACCGACGGGCTGTTCCCTTTGCTGGGGTCATTGCAATGATCGGAACTCCGGGGCGTTCGCGCGCGGTCAACAGCGCAGTTGTGCCGCTTTGAGTGAAACAACAGATGGCCTTGATATCCGTTTTCTCGGCAATTTCGCGGGCGGCGGCGACGATGCCGTCGGCCACGGTAGTCCCCTTCGCCGTGCGCGATGCTGCGATAATCTGATCATAAGTGGGGTCGGCTTCGACCTCGATGGCGACCTTGTTCATGGTCTGCACGGCCTCGATCGGATATGAGCCAGCGGCAGATTCCGCACTCAGCATGATGGCATCCGTGCCTTCGTAGATTGCGGTTGCCACATCTGAAACCTCGGCGCGTGTGGGCATCGGGCTTTCGATCATGCTTTCCAGCATCTGTGTGGCCACAATCACCGGCTTGGCGGCGCTACGGCACCGGCGGACCAGACGTTTCTGGATCGGGGGCACCGCGGAAACCGGTAGCTCCACGCCCAGATCTCCGCGCGCAACCATAATGCCGTCAGAGGCATCGAGGATGTCGTCAAACGCTTCAACCGCAGCAGGCTTTTCAATCTTGGACAGGATCGAGGCGCGCCCATCGGCCAGTGCCCGAGCCTCAAAAACATCCTTGGCCCGCTGAACGAAACTCAGCGCCAACCAATCCACACCCAGCTGGCAGACGAATTCCAGATCACCACGATCCTTGGCGGACAACGCGGCCAAGGGCAGCACGACATCCGGCACGTTCACGCCCTTTCGGTTCGAAATTGTCCCGCCGACCTCGACGGTACAATTCGCATGATCCTGGCCGCAATCCTGTACGATCAGGCGAATTTTGCCATCATTGACCAACAGGCGCGCACCGGGTTCCAGCGCAGCAAAAATCTCGGGATGGGGCAGGCATACGCGGCCTGCGTCGCCCGGGGCCGGATCCAGATCCAACCGAAACACGGCACCCTCGATCAGCTCTTCCGCATCATTGGCAAATACGCCGACACGCAGCTTTGGCCCCTGCAGATCTGCAAGAATGGCGATAGGGCTGTCCAGATCCTTTTCGACCTGACGGATGATCCGGTGCCGCTCACGGATTTCGTCATGGCTGCCATGGCTCATGTTCAGGCGAAATACGTCGGCTCCGGCTTCGTGCAATGCGCGAATGGTGTCATAGTCATTGGACGCCGGCCCCAGCGTCGCCACGATTTTCACATTTCTCAGGCGTCGCATTGACCTTGTTCTCCTCAAATCATGTCCTGAATTTGCGTGAATGTTACCGCAAACATCGACTCTGCCCGCTTATTGCGCAATTCCCTTTCCGAAGCAACTGTCCTAAACCTGCCGGAAACAACATGACAGGCTTATGACGTATTCTCCGTTTTTTATCCATGGCGCGGATCGCCCTTCCCGCTGGCTGATCACATGTGACCACGCGACCAATACTGTTCCACCGGGAATCAATGGTGGAGATCTTGGCCTGCCGCGTGAGGATATGGAGCGCCACATCGCCTATGACGTGGGCGCCTATGAAGTATCGAAACATCTGGGTGAAATTCTGAACGCGCCTGTGATCGCGGCGAATTTCTCGCGCCTTGTGATCGATCCGAACCGAGGCGAGGACGACCCGACTCTTGTGATGAAACTGTATGATGGGTCAATCATTCCCGGCAACCGTAACGCCGATGCGGATGAGCGCGAGCGGCGTCTGAACATGTGTTACCGCCCTTACCATAGGGCATTGGCTGAGCTGGCCGCACTGTCCCATGCGGTGATCGTGTCGATGCATTCCTTCACCCGGCAGTTGCGTGGACGCGAACCGCGTCCCTGGCATGTCGGTGTGCTGCACACTCCGGATGAGCGTTTTTCGCGCCCACTGATCCACCGGTTGCAGGCTGAAAAGGACCTATGTGTTGGCGTCAATGAACCCTATACTGGCGTTCTGCCGGGCGATGCGATCGACAAGCATTGCACTGCCTTTGGCCGCCCTAATGCGTTAATCGAACTGCGCAATGACCTGATCGCCGACCACGCGGGGCAGCGCGCATGGGCCGAACGTCTGGGAATTGTCCTGGAAGACGCCCTTTCGCAAAGCGAATTGTGACTTTTGGTGGCTGAGAGCCTGCGCACCATTGAGCGACCACGCCCGAAACCCCATATATCAGGCGAAAGGAGGCGATCATGACGCAAGAGCTTTTGACATCTGTTTTCGGCTGGATGGCGGTGATCAACCTTGCTGTGTTACTATTTTCGACCCTGATGGTCGTGCTGATGCAGGATTGGGCGGCTGGCATCCATAGTCGGATGTTCCAAATGGACCGCGCGGATGTGAAACGTGCGTATTTCAGGTATCTGGCCAATTACAAAATTCTGGTGCTTATCTTTTCCATCGTGCCCTGGCTGGCGTTGAAACTGGCCTAGCGCACTGAGGTGTTGCTGATGATTGAAACGGCCCGCTTTGGTTGTTAGGTCATCTTGAACATATTGGGCAAGCATCCGGAACGAGAACATGGACCAGAAAACTGAAACCGAACTTCAGGCCGCCGCATTCCGCAGGTTGCAGCAGCACCTGATGGAAGACAGGACCGATGTTCAGAACATCGACATGATGAACCTGGCCGGATTTTGCCGCAACTGCCTGTCGCGCTGGTATCAGGAAGCGGCCAATGAACAGGGCATTGAGATGGACAAGGACGAAGCCCGCCAGATCTTTTACGGGATGACCATGAGCGAATGGAAAGCGAAGTATCAGACCGAAGCCAGTCCTGAAAAGCAGGCGGCTTTTGAAGTCTCATTCGAAGAAAATGTCGGCAAAAAGAGCTGAACGTGAAAATAGAAAGGCCCACCATTTCGGCGGGCCTTTTCTCAGTGAGGCGGCTGTCAACAAAGGTTTCACGGCGTCCGCTACATTCGCTTCTTACGGTTGTTCCGATCCGAAAGCGACTGGCGCGGCGAATTGCGCAAATGCCCAGCTTTACCTCAGCGCTCCTAAGATTTTGCCTTTAAGGCCTGCGCCCGACATTTACGCTTTCTCCGAATTAAGGGATGGTTCTTCTGCTGACTTTCAGTGCAAGAAAGGATGTCTTTGCTCTTACTGACGGGTATGAAACGTGTTGAAACTGATCAAGAATGCGCGGCTCTATACGCCTGAGCCTGTTGGTTTAGGCCATATTCTCACCGCGGGTGAACGCATTATTTACCTCGGTAGCACTCAACCCGAACTGCCGGATCCGCTTCAGGCTGAAGTCGTTGACGTCGAAGGTGCATCGGTTGTTCCGGGTTTGATCGACGGACATGCGCATATCACGGGTGGTGGCGGTGAAACCGGGCCAGCCAGCCGGGTGCCGCCGATGGTCCTGTCCTCGTTCACCCGTGCCGGGGTCACCTCGGTTGTCGGGGTATTGGGTACGGACGATCTGACCCGCAACACGCAGACGTTGGTGCAGCAGGCCTATGGGCTGCGGGAGGAGGGGCTTTCGGCTTGGTGTCACACTGGTGGCTATCACGTCCCTCTGACCACCCTGACCGGTTCCGCCCGGGGTGATATAGTATTCCTTGATCCGGTTATCGGCGTCGGCGAACTGGCGATCAGTGATCACCGGTCAAGCCAACCGACACTGGACGAGTTTCTGCGGATCGCAAGTGAGGCGCATGTCGCGGGCCTGATGACCGGCAAGGCAGGGATCGTGCATTGCCATATGGGCGACGGCGACAGGGGCCTGTCGATGTTGGAACAGGCTATCGCGACCTGCGAAATCCCCGCACGCGTCTTCAATCCAACTCATGTCAATCGCAACAAACCCCTCTTTGAACAGGCTGTCGCGTTGGCGCGGCACGGATGTTACATCGACGCGACCGCATTCCCCTGCGAGCATATCGAGCCGGGCATATCAGCCGCCGAGGCCTATATCCAATTTCGCGATCTGGGTGGTCGTGCGGACCGTTTCACCATCAGCTCTGATGGGGGTGGCTGCCTGCCGGCCTTTGACCGTGAGGGCAATCTGACACGGTTTGGTGTGGGGTTGTCCGACACTCTACCAGAAACGCTGCGCGAGCTGACCGACAAAGGAATGCCCCTGTCAGATGCGCTGGCCCCGCTAACGTCAAATGTCGCCGATCTGCTCAAGCTGCACCGAAAAGGCCGTTTGAACGTAGGTATGGACGCCGATCTGGTGGTTCTTGACGAAAACACCGCTGTGCGGCATGTGATGGCCCGGGGGGAATGGCATGTCCGCGATGGCCAGATAGCCCGGCGCGGCATGTATGAACAGATTTGAACGTCCGCGCGGTCCCCGGTGGCTGCCCGCTATAGCTCCGGAAGGTAGTTAAGATATGTGCCCTGCACCCATTGATGCAGAGACCCCGCGCGGGTTCATCATCCCGATCGGCGGTGGCGAAGACCGCGTCAAGGAAATGCAGATTCACCGCAAATTCGTGGAGCTGTCCGGCGGCGGCGATGCCGATATTGTCGTGATCCCGACAGCCTCGATGCTGGAAGAAACAGGGCCGGATTATAACCGCATTTTCTCTGAGCTTGGAGCGGGTCAGGTTGAGTTCCTGCCCATCTCGCGTCGCGCCGATTGCGACAATCCCGACTATGCCGAGATGTTGGACCGCGCCACCGGGATATTCATGACCGGCGGGAACCAGCTGCGCTTGTCGGCGATTCTGGGTGGCACGCTTGTTGCTCAGAAAATCCGGCGCCGGAATGCGGCGGGGATACCGATTGCGGGAACCTCAGCCGGGGCGTCGGTCATGTCCGAGCATATGGTTGCAGGCGGCAGCAGCAATTCCGCCCCAGCCGAAGGCAATATCACTCTGGCCCCGGGCATGGGTTTGACCAATGCAGTCATCATTGACCAGCATTTCACGCAGCGTAACCGCCTGGGGCGCCTGTTAACCGCCTCATCTTTCAACCCTTTCCTGATCGGGTTGGGCGTTGACGAAGACACGGCGGCCTTCATTGGGCCCGATAACGTCCTTGAGGTAGTGGGCAGCGGAACGGTCACTGTGGTGGATGCCAGCCATCTGACGCATTCATCGATGTGGGATGCCCGCCGCGGAGAGGCGTTGAGCCTTCTGGGACTTCGGCTTGACGTTCTGGGCGAAGGGTGCCGTTATGATCTGACGGCTCGCCAGGCGTTTCCGCCGGATGAGCATATGGCGTTCTGTACATTGCCGGACCTGTCCGGGGACGAGGGCGCCGGCGGGGGAAAATAAAAACTAACCAACAGGGTGCCTCATGAAAATAATTTCGACCAACGTCTTTGTCGGCCCGAATGTTTGGGCAAGTTTTCCGGTTATTCGCCACGTTATCGATCTGGGTATTCTGGAAGAATGGCCTTCGGCAAAAATTGGTTCGGAATTTATCGACGCTCTGGTCGCGGCACTGCCCGGTTTGGCAGAACATGGCTGTTCCTATCGCGAACCCGGCGGGTTCATCCGCCGCCTGCGCGAAGATGAGGGCACATGGCTGGGTCATGTGCTGGAACATTGCGCTATCGAGGTTCAAAACGTAGCCGGTACGGATGTGACTTTTGGCCGAACGCGCGGCACTGGCGAACCCGGCCAGTACAACATGGTCTATGAATACCGCCAGCGCGATGTCGGACTGGATGCGGGCAAGCTGGCGATGCGTCTGCTAATGCATCTGTTGCCACACTCCCTCAAGGACCAGGTGGATTACGATTTTGATCCGGATTTCAACTGGGATGATGAGTTACGCAGCTTTGTGCTGCGGGCGCAACGCAAAGAATTTGGCCCCTCGACCGGCTCGTTGGTCAAGGCGGCACAAGAGCGGGACATTCCGTGGATCAGGCTGAACTCTGGCTCGCTGGTGCAGTTCGGACACGGGAAGTATCAGAAACGCATCCAGGCTACCATCACTTCTGAGACCAAACATATCTCGGTCGAGATTTCCTGCGACAAGGAAGATACCCACAATCTGCTGAACGATCTGGGCTTGCCGGTACCACAGCAGCGCATGGTCTATTCGGCACGCGAGGCGGCAAAAGCAGCGGGGCGTATCGGGTTTCCTGTTGTCGTCAAGCCGCTTGACGCCAATCATGGGCGTGGTGTTTCGATCAATCTGAATTCAGAGTCCGAGGTCGAGGCCGGTTTTGCCGAAGCCAAGGAACATTCTCGCAGCAGGGCCATTCTGGTGGAAAGCTTCATCACCGGTTTTGACCACCGAATGCTGGTTGTGAACAACAAACTGGTTGCGGTGGCCAAGCGTGTCCCCGGACATGTCGTTGGCGACGGCACACACACGATTGCCGAACTGGTTGACATCGTGAACCAGGATCCGCGCCGTGGCATCGGACACGAGAAAGTGCTGACAATGCTGGAAATCGACAATCAGGCCAAACGCCTGATGGAGAATGCGGGCGTGACCGAAGAAACCGTGCTGTCGGAAGGCGAGATTTTCTATCTTCGTTCAACGGCAAATCTGTCGACGGGGGGGACAGCGATTGATCTGACGGATGTGGTGCATCCTGACAATCGTGACATGGCCGAACGCGCCATAATGGCGGTTGGATTGGATGTGGGAGGTGTGGATTTTCTGATCGACGACATCACCAAATCCTACAAGGATATCGGCGGTGCTATCGTCGAGGTGAACGCCGCCCCGGGCTTTCGGATGCACGTGGCGCCGTCCGAAGGTCAGCCCCGCGACGTGGCGGGCAGGGTGATCGACATGCTGTTCCCCGCCAATGAGGAAACCCGCATCCCGATTGCGGCGATCACAGGCACCAACGGCAAGACGACGACCTCGCGGATGCTGGGGCATATTATGAAAACCAGCAGCAAGACCGTTGGCATGACCTCGACCGATGGCGTCTATGTGGACGGTAAACTAAGCGTTAAGGGCGATATGACGGGACCGAAATCCGCACAGATCGTCCTGCGTGATCCGGCGGTCGATTTTGCGGTGATGGAAACCGCACGCGGCGGGCTTGTGCGGTCCGGTCTGGGCTATCAGCGGTCGAACGTGGCGGCGTGTCTGAATGTCTCGGCCGATCATTTGGGTCTCGGCGGCATAAACACGGTCGAGGAGCTGGCCGTTGTCAAGCGCGTGGTGGTTGAAAGCGCTGTGGATACTGCAGTGCTGAATGCCGATGACATCAACTGTCTGAAAATGGCCGACTACGCTCAAGCGGATCAGATTTTCTATGTCACGACCAATCCAGCGCACAGTCTGGTCAAGGAACATATCAAGGCCGGCGGCAAGGCTATCGTGCTTGAAAAAGGCATGAATGGTGACATGCTGACCATCTATGACAACGGGCTTCATATCCCGGTTCTGTGGTCGCATCTGATCCCGGCGACGTTGGAAGGCAAGGCAATTTTCAACGTCCAGAATGCGATGTTCGCCGCCGCGATGGCCTATAGTTTCGGCGTGGACCTAGATAATATCCGCCATGGGCTGCGCACCTTCGACACCAGCTATTTTCAGGCACCTGGACGGATGAATGTCTATGACGAACATCCCTTCAAGGTGATCCTCGATTATGGCCATAACCCCGCCGCGCTGAAAGCGATGGCGGCGCTGGCCGATCAGTTAGAGATCAAGGGCCGCAGGCTGTGCGTTGTAGCGATGCCTGGCGACCGGCGCGACGAAGATATCGTCGATGGGGCCGCCGCCCTGGCCGGACATTTTGATCATTTCATCTGCAAGGCAGATGACCGCCGTCGCGGACGCGGGCATGACGAGGTGCCGCAGATGATGCGTCAAGCCCTGATCGACAACGGAGTGGATGCCGCAGCCATCACGGTCATCCCCGACGAGGTCGAAGCGGTCAGTGCCGCGTTGGAACAGGCCGGACAGGGCGATCTGTTGGTGATCTTTGGTGATGACACAACGCGCTGCTGGAAACAGATCATCTATTTCAATTCTGATGGCGAAGAACCCGAGGTCGCACCTGTGGCAGCCCCCGCCGAAACCTCGTTCGAAGATATGTTCGAAGGCGACCAGAACCTGATCCGGGATGAGCGTGGCGTGCGTCTGGCCCGTGAAATCAGCGAAGACGCGGATTGAGCGGAGGCACCGGAATGGACCGGATCGAAGAGCTTGAGACCGCGCTGACAATAGAAAGCGCGACCGTTGACCATATTCAGGTGGATGACGCCCGGCGTCTGACCGGGCCGGGCCTGCTATGGAACCGACCCGGCGCTGTGATGGATGTTTTCTTCACTGATATCGACGCGACGCAGATCACCGACTTGTGGGAGAAGCATGCGCGCCGGGTTCTGGACGCACTGGGCTGGCAGGGGCAGGGTCTGATCCACCGTACCTTTACGGGCGGCGTCAATCTGGCGATCTCGGCACCGATGGATCAGCTCTATTCCGGGATATTCGCAGCGCAAACCGCCTGGCATTTCTGTGCTGCAGAACTGCTGGCATCCGAGCCCGGAGATTTCGATCAGATGGTTGCGGATGTCAAAGGCGTCATGGAAATGGAAGCCAATCCTGCGCTGATCGCCTTGATCGCAGCGGCTGAGGCGCATGGCGTGGATATCCTTTGCGATGATGACGAGGTGTCGATCGGGCATGGCACAGGCAGTCAGACTTGGCCTGTTGATGGGCTGCCCACCCCGGGTGAGGTGGACTGGTCTGCGCTGCATGATATCCCGGTCGCGTTCATCACTGGAACCAACGGCAAGACCACTACGACCCGGCTGCTTGAGGCTATCGCGCGCGCTTCGGGCAAGGTCGCCGGGCTAACCTCGACCGAGTTTGTCCGCGTGGGCGATGATATACTGGACCGTGGCGATTACTCGGGCCCCGGCGGCGGGCGGATGTTGCTGCGCGATAAAAGGCTGGAGGTTGCCTGTCTTGAAGTCGCCCGTGGGGGCATCCTGCGCCGGGGTCTGCCGACCCGCGCCGCCACGGCGGCGGCTGTCACCAATGTGGCCAACGACCATCTGGGCCAATACGGGGTCAACACGGTGCCGGAACTGGCCCAGGCCAAATTCGCCGTACATCGAACATTGGCCGAAGGGGGCGTGCTGGTTCTGAATGCCGATGATGACTTTGTCCGTGCCGAGGCGGAGAGTACCTCGGCGAATATCTGGTGGTTTTCGCTGGACGCGCAGAACGACCTGATCCGCCAGGCGCGCGATGCAGACAGGTGCTGCGCCTATGTGCGGCAGGGTGATATCGTGTTTTTCGACGGTGCGGCGGAACAGGTGGTGATTGCAGTTTCCGATGTTCCCCTGACCATGGGCGGCGCTGCGAAATACAATATCCTGAACGCGCTAGCGGCCTTGTGCCTGGCTTTGGCGCTGGACTTGCCCGTTCAGGCGGCTCGGGATGGATTGGCCGGGTTCAAACCAGACGCCAAGGATAATCCAGGCCGTTGCAACGAGTTCCGATACAACGGGGCACGGGTCTTTGTGGATTTTGCACATAACCCGCATTCGATTTCCGCCGTTTGCGATGCGCTGTCGAGCTTGCCAGCAAAACGGCGTTTCATCATGCTCAGCCATGCGGGGGACAGATCGGATCAGGATATCCGGGACGTAACCGCGACAGCGCTGAATTTCCAACCTAACGTGGTCGTCGCAACCGAGCTGGAAGGATATCTAAGAGGCCGCGATTCGGGGGAAATTTCTGATCTGATCGAAAAGACAGCGTTGGAACATGGGTATGGTGCAGAACAAATACTCAGAGCCGCTTCGCCCACACAAGCCGCATCAATGATACTTGAAAAGCTACAACCGGATGATATCGCTTTGTTGCTGGTTCTGTCCGATCGTGACGCTGTTCTCGCTATGCTCGACGGGTAAGAACAGAGGCGCGTGTCGGGATCACAGAGAGGGCGTGTTAGGAAATGAGTTTTTGGGCGGTCGGCAGTCCACATCCGACGCCCTCACCCAGTGTCAATACGGCCCTGTCGGACCTTCGTCCCTATCGTATATCCGCCTCATCCTCGGATTTTTTGTTTTGCGCATTGCATCATACCGTCCCGCAATTCGAGGCCGAGTAAGCTGGTGCGACGCCGTTCAAAGGGCATTGAGCCTCTGAGCCTCTGAGCATTGGCCGTCGGGGCAGGTATGATACCTGCCCTCAACTTGCTCGTGGCTGCTGAAACGGGCTCTAGCTGCCGGCAGAGACGCGCGACGAACCCTGCGGGATCACCTCGTATCCAGGCTCTTCTGGTTCGTCATCCGCCATTTCCGCAGGGAAGCCGGGGGCAAGGATGGAAAGACCGGTGGCGTCCTCTAACCGGCGGATAATGTTGGGCGATAGCTCGCGATCGCCATAGCGTGCAATGCCGTCGTCAAAAATCTGGCAAATCAAGGGTGAGACTTCCAGCGGCACATTGTTTCGTTCGGCAATACTCTGGAACAGGCCCACATCTTTTTTCACCAGATCCATGGTGAATGAGATATCGCGCGAACCGTTCAGGATTACCTGGCTTTCGGTAACATGGGAAAAGCTGTTACCGGACGAAATTTTGATCGCCTCGTAGGCTGTGTTCAGGTCCATACCTGCAGCCTTCGCCGTCACCAACGCTTCGGCATTGGCGACCAGATGGACGGTGGCCAGATAATTGGTAAGTACCTTGAGCATCGAGGCGCTGCCAAGTTCACCGGTATGCAGGATACGGCGTCCCATTGTCTTCAGCAACGGCAGAACTCGCTCGAACGTTGAGCGGTCACAGCCCGCAAAGATCGAGATATTACCAGTGTCGGCGCGGTGGCAACCGCCAGATACCGGGCAATCGACTGCGGCACCACCGGCGGCGATGACGATACCGCCAAGGCGTTCGGCTTCGGCTTGGTCAGTGGTAGACATCTCCAGCCAGATCTTGCCTTCTTTCACCTCTGGCAGCATCTCCTGCATGACAGCGTCCGATGCGGTAGGCGAGGGTAGGCAGGTGATGACGACATCGCAATCACGCATCAATGCTGCGGCATTTTCCGCCAACTTGGCACCCTTGTCCGCCGCCGCTGCCATCAGGTCGCGGTTTAGATCAAGAACCGTCAGGTCGATTCCGTTCCGCAACAGGCTGCCTGAAAGCTTTCCGCCGACATTACCAAGTCCAATGAACCCTACTTTCATCTTCTATTCCTTCCGAGTGTACGAAAAATCCAAACAAACAGATCCGCTAGGTGAGCGGTCGATAAGCGATTCCCGAGAACAAGGTGCCACCGACCCCTTTGTCTGATAAACGACGTTGGAACCTGCAATAACGCCAGGGCCGGCCGCGTTTGCCACGAAGTCGAAGCCAAGCGCCGGATTGGCCACGAATGTGGCAATCCTGACTTTCGTCGATGAGACGTCTGGTTTGATCAAGTCCAGATTTCCTGTTCGGATTTGAGACAATTCAAAAACTTGTATCGCGACCTGAGCTGCAAGTGAAAATGATAAAACAGGCTATCTACCACAAAAACTATTTGTCGCTAGATTAGATCAAACCCAATACCCATAGTTGGTTATGCAGCTTCGAGGCAGCGGCCCGGCATTTGAACGTTTCGCATATCGATGTCGACCTGTTCAAAGCTTGGCTGCGTGGACAGTTAGCCACGGCTTAGGTTCTGGACCTGTTAATTTGGTTGCCGTCATCCCGCCTGCGTGATTCATACCCGTGAGTTTCAGGGGTATGACATGAGCAATCTATTCT
>NZ_JBXWOK010000007.1:0-196542 GCF_059610845.1 Ruegeria sp. CDSC021 | reverse complement strand
CAGTGTGTCACAAGCGCCTCAGCAGCGCCGGTGAAGGGGGTTCTAAGCATTACAAACATACACCGCAAGCAGAAAATTCCCGAAACTCTCGAAAATCTTCAAAACAATTATTTACTGAAATAAAACAAATGCTTACAAATAGAACCGCGCCCAAATACGGCGACCAACCGCCAAGATGCGTACGGAAAATTGTGTTTCGCACAGGCTTGCTGGCAGACTCAGGCCGAGTCGGGCGGAATCGCACCTCGGAATCGGCTCATCAGGGTCGAGATCGGTAGGCGCAAAGCAAGCAAAGCCAAAATCACGGACAAATAGATCAAGGGTTCGATCTGAAATCCTTTGGCCTGCATTACATAATGCACGCCCCCCAGAACTGCTGCCGGATAGACCAAACGCTGAAGCGCGCGCCAGCCCGGGCCAAGCTGCCGTACTGAAAAGTTGTTCGACGTCACGGCCAGTGGCAGCGTCAGAACAAATGCCGCCATACCCACAGTTATATAGGGGCGCTTCAGGATGTCCGCCCAGATCTGCCCGGGGGCCTGCACATCCAATACCAGCCAAACCAAAAGATGCAGACTGATATATATAAATGTCAAAACGCCCAGCGCCCGCCTGAACTTGATCAGGTTCACGCCGACAAACCTGCGCAGGGGCGATATAGCCAGAACAACAATCAAAAACTGCAATGCCAGTTTGCCGTACTTATGCTCAAGAGCCTCAATCGGGTCGGCACCCAAACCTCCGGTCAGCCCTTGATAGAACAGCCAGGGTGCCGGCAGGACCCCCAGCAAATAGACGGCCCAAACAGGGATCCGACGGAATATCTGGTTCAGCGCGCTCATACTCTCAATAATGCTTGGACAGATCCATGCCTTCGTAAAGCCCGGCGACCTCGTCCTCGTAGCCATTGAACATGAGCGTCGGGATGCGCTTGGCAAACAGCCCACCGCCGATTTGGCGCTCCGAGGCCTGCGACCAGCGCGGGTGATCCACATTGGGGTTCACGTTACTATAGAAACCATATTCGCGCGGACCGGCCATGTTCCAGCTTGTCGGCGGCTCAACATCTGACACCGTAATGCGAACGATCGACTTGATGGATTTGAACCCGTATTTCCACGGAACCACCAGACGCAACGGTGCGCCGTTCTGGTTCGGGATCGGCCGGTCATAAATACCAGTGGCCATCAGGGTCAGCGGGTGCATAGCTTCGTCCAGCCGCAGACCTTCACGGTACGGCCAGTCCAGAACCGGATACTGAACACCCGGCATTTCATCTGGACGATAAGCGGTTTCAAAGGCCACGTATTTGGCGCCTTCCTGAACACCGGCCATGTTCAGCAGATCGGCCAGTTCAAACCCGTTCCAAGGGATCACCATCGACCATGCCTCGACACAGCGAAACCGGTATATCCGTTCTTCGACGGTCATTTCGGACAGGATGTCCTTGAAATTGTAATCGCCGGGCTTGTCCACCAGACCGTCAATCTTGATGCTCCACGGCTCAGTAACAAGAGTATAGGCGTATTTTGCAGGATCTTCTTTCCGCGTACCAAACTCGTAATAATTGTTATAACCGGTGATCTCTTCCCAGGTATTCGGCTCCAGCGCCTCTTGCGCGGCTGCCCCCTGCGCCAGCCCTGCCAATCCGACACCCGCCATCCCGGCCATCATCTGGCGCCGGTTCAGAAACGCCGCCCGGGGGGTGACGTCGGCATGTGTCAATGTGTTGGTCCAGCGATGCGCCATCTAAGTCTCCGTCTTCATACATCCTCTGAGGTGAGGTAGTCCGCTGATAGCACAGAGCCAAGGAAACAGGCCTCACGATTGAGCGACCAGTTTGTAACGTATCAGGGGGGGTGAGGCTGTTGTCGCGGCACCACCTGTGGTCACCACCTTTACAACGCAGGCCTCAAAAATGCAGGCTGGGCCGCAGGTATTACCAACAAGGGAAAAGATGGACGACCCATCCAACGATTGAAATCCACCAGTGGGAGAAGAAGAATGTGTGACATCTGCGTTATGAATGCCGTCAAAGACAGGATGCTGTCGCGGCGAAATTTCTTCAAGGCCGCTGCGGCCACGGGCGTTGCGGCAGCAACCACCGGAGCGATTGCCCCGGCAGCGTTGGCGGCAGGTCATGGCGGGGTCGAGGACATGACCCATACGCTCAGCCCAGACTTCCCCACCTGGGGAGGGGAGCCGGGCATTTCCGCCGAACAGGCGTTCAACTTCGCGGATCACGGCTTTAACCTGTTCAATCTGTCGATCAACGAACATACCGGCACGCATATAGATGCGCCTCTGCATTTTTCCGCGGATGGTATGTCGGTCGATGAGATACCGGTGACTGATCTGGTTACACCGCTTTGTGTCGTCAATATCGCCGCCCGCGCGGCCGAAGACGCCGACACCCGCGTTACCCCGGATGATCTGAAGGCGTGGATTGCGGCCAACGGAGACATCCCCGACGGCGCTTGCGTAGCGATGCATTCCGGTTGGTCTGGCAAGACCGCCACGGACGGGTTCCGCAATTTCGACGGTGAGGCGCAGCACTATCCCGGGTTTCACGTCGAAGCGGCGCAGATGTTAATGGAAGACACCGGCGCGCGGTCGATAGCGGTGGATACCCTGTCGCTGGATCACGGCATGTCTGCTGATTTCGCCACCCACTATGCCTGGCTGCCCTCGGGCCGGTTTGGCATCGAATGCCTTGCGGGCCTGGATCGGGTTCCGGCCGCAGGGGCCACGCTGGTCATCGGCGCACCGAAACATGCTGGCGGCACCGGAGGTCCGGCACGGATATTCGCCTTGGTCTAAAGCCACGATGCACTAGTGATACAGCATACCTTCAAAGCACGGACCGATGTCCAAACCCATTGCCGAAATCACGCATCGCTACGATACAGCCGCGCCCCGGTGGCGGGACAAGATGCGCGCGCTTGGGTACTATGATGGCTACCTAGAATTCCTGACCTCGGGATTGCCTGTCGCTGACGAAGTGACACATGTGGTCGATATTGGGGCTGGCACTGCGTCCTTCGCCGAGGCCTGGGTAGCGGTCCACGGAAAACCGGCCAGGATAACCTTACTTGAACCCAGCGCGGGGATGATCAGGCAAGGCCAAAAGGCTCTGCGGGCGCGGGGGGTCGAACCAGAACTAGCCCAAGGGGTGCTAGGTAATGTCAATCTAGACCCCGTAGGCGTAGCTCTTGCGGCCCATGTGATTGAACATTGCGCAGATCCGTCCCAAGCCTTGCAAGACATTCACAGACTGCTGCGCCCGGGGGGTCGCCTGTTTTTGGTGGTATCAAAGCCACATTGGTGTAACGCCATCATCTGGTTGCAATGGCGACATAAAACGTTTCAGCGCGCGGAGATCTTAGAGCTGCTAGATGAAGCAGGTTTTGATTGCGAAACGGTCTATTCTTTCCCATCTGGCCCACCCTCTCGGACAAGCCGGGGGTTAGTCGCAAAAAAACGCGGGTAAATTCAAGAATGGACCCACCAGTCAAGCGGGTCCATTCAACAATCAGTTTAGGTTCAATGCACCACGGCATCATCCGGTCGTGGTCGCTCAGACGTGCCCAGCCGATCGCCTATGATCAGGCCCTCGGCCCCGGCGGTGACCGGAATAGACTCACCATCCTTGATCTCACCCGCCAGCAGCGCCTCGGCCAGCGGGTTCTGCAAGGCGCGTTGGATCACGCGTTTCAGCGGGCGAGCACCGAAGACCGGGTCATAGCCCTCGTTGGCCAGCCATTCCTTAGCCCCGTCGTCCAGAACCAGCTCGATCTTCCGCGCGGCCAGACGTTTTTGCAGGCGTGCCATTTGGATATCGACAATGCCATCCATATCACCCCGCTTGAGGCGGTCGAAGATGATCGTTTCGTCCAGACGGTTCAGGAATTCGGGCCGGAAATGCGCCCGGACCGCGTCCATCACATCCCGCCGTGCCTGTGCACTGTCGGCACCGTCGGGCAACTGGCTGAGCGCCTGAGAGCCGAGGTTCGAGGTCAGGATGATCAGCGTCTGCTTGAAGTCCACCGTACGGCCCTGACCATCGGTCAGCACACCATCATCCAGTACCTGCAACAGCACGTTGAACACATCCGGATGCGCCTTTTCGACCTCATCGAACAGCACAACCTGATAGGGCCTGCGCCGCACGGCTTCGGTCAGCACACCGCCTTCGTCATAGCCGACATAGCCCGGAGGCGCCCCGATCAGACGGGCAACCGCGTGTTTCTCCATGAACTCGGACATGTCGATGCGCACCATCGCGTTGTCGTCGTCGAACAGGAAGTTCGCCACCGCCTTGGTCAGCTCGGTTTTCCCCACGCCGGTTGGTCCGAGGAACAGGAACGAACCCAACGGACGGCCTTCGTCGTTCAAACCTGCACGAGCACGGCGCACAGCGTTGGACACGGCGGTCACCGCTGCATCCTGACCGATCACGCGTGAATGCAGATCGTCTTCCATCCGCAGCAGCTTTTCGCGCTCACCTTCCAGCATTTTCGAGGTCGGGATTCCCGTCCAGCGTTCGACAACGCTTGCGATCTGTTCGGGGCGCACCGTTTCTTCGGCCATCATCTGGCTGCTTTCGGCGTTTTCGGCTTCGGTCAGCTTCTTCTCAAGCTCGGGGATGACGCCATAGGACAGCTCACCCGCCTTGGCGAGGTTGCCTTCGCGCTTGGCGATTTCCAGATCGGCCCGTGCCTTGTCGAGCTGTTCCTTCAGATCGCGCGCACCAGCCAGCTTGTCACGTTCGGCTTGCCACTGGGCAGTCATCTCGGCAGATTGCTCCTGCAGATCGGCCAGATCCTTTTGCAAGGTTTCCAGACGATCCTTCGATGCCGCATCATCTTCGAGCTTCAGCGCCTGTTCCTCGATCTGCATCTGCAGAATCTGGCGATCCAGCTGATCGAGTTCTTCGGGCTTGCTGTCCACTTCCATCCGCAAGCGAGCCGACGCTTCATCGACAAGGTCGATAGCTTTATCGGGCAGGAAGCGATCAGTGATGTAGCGATGCGACAGGGTCGCTGCCGACACCAAAGCCGAGTCCGAGATACGCACACCATGGTGCAACTCGTACTTTTCCTTGATACCGCGCAGGATGCTGATCGTGTCCTCGACAGTCGGTTCCTGAACCACAACCGGCTGGAACCGGCGCGCCAAAGCCGCGTCTTTTTCCACGTATTTACGATACTCATCCAGCGTGGTGGCACCGATACAATGCAGCTCACCCCGGGCAAGCGCAGGCTTGATCAGGTTGGCAGCATCCATCGCGCCGTCGGATTTGCCCGCACCCACTAGCGTGTGCATCTCATCAATGAACAAGATGATTTCACCGGCGGCTTCGGTCACTTCGGTCAAAACCGCCTTGAGGCGTTCTTCGAACTCACCACGGTATTTCGCACCTGCGATCAGCGCACCCATGTCGAGCGCGAGCAGCTTTTTATCCTTTAGCGATTCCGGCACATCCCCATTGATGATGCGCAGGGCCATACCTTCGGCAATCGCGGTTTTACCCACGCCGGGCTCGCCGATTAGAACGGGGTTGTTCTTGGTGCGGCGCGACAGAACCTGCATCGAGCGGCGGATTTCCTCATCCCGCCCGATAATCGGGTCGATCTTGCCCTCAGCCGCCGCTTCGGTCAGGTCACGCGCGTATTTCTTGAGCGCATCATAGCCCTCTTCCGCCGATGCGGTGTCAGCAGTGCGGCCCTTGCGGATGTCATTGATGGCTTCGTTCAGTTTCTGCGCCGTCACCGCGCCATCTTCCAAAGCATCCTTGGCTTTGGATTTCACCATGCAAAGCGCCATCAGAATACGTTCAACCGGCACGAAACTATCGCCTGCCTTGGTGGCGATCTTTTCAGCTTCATCCAGAACTTTGGCGGTCTGACCATCCAGATAAACCTGGCCCGCATCGCCACTGACCTTGGGAATTTTGGCCATGGACGCATCCAGTGCGTTAACGACACGGCTGGGCGCTCCGCCTGCGCGGGTGATCAGATTGCTGGCCAGCCCCTGATCATCGTCCATCAAGGCTTTGAGTATATGTTCAGGGGTCAACCTCTGGTGCCCCTCGCGCATCGCAATCGTTTGCGCTGCCTGCACGAAACCTCGTGCCCGCTCGGTGAACTTGTTCAAGTCCATATTTTGCTCCTTCTCTAAGCGCCCGGTTTTGACGCGCCCGCCTGGCAGCGCGCGTCGGTCTGGGCCTCACATTCAATCTGGGAAATATCTTGCGCGGTTCAAGGGGTCTGCCAACAGAATCCAACCTACCGACGCGGCACAGAATAAACTGTATACCCCCCAGTTTTCGCCACAGAACGCGCACCGTACATATCGACAAGCGATTGCGCCGCATCGCTGCCTGTCGGGCAGGAAACCAGATCGGCGGCGTCATCCAGAAAATCCACGGTAAAGGCGGATTCCCCTGTAACCTGACAGTCATCATCCATCGAACGATAACCACCAATCAGCCGGAGGTTGTCGTTTGTCGGAGACCTCAGGACTGTATCAGCAGCCTCTTTTTCCAGCGCCATGTCCTGACACCCGGCCAGCATCAGCCCCGCGCAGATTGCGATAGTGGGTTTCGTAAACTGTCTCATTCCGAATTCCGTCCCAGTTGCACAACGCGATAATAGCACAGTTGGAAACCTCTGCCGTGATCTGAATCACGCAAGGCGCGCATGGACAGAAGCGCACGAAACCGTTAGGACGCAGACGTTTGCCAAAAAGGAGCCCCCAATGTCCGATGACCGCCTGATTGTAGCCCTTGATGTCCCCAACGCCCTGGACGGTCTGGCCTTGGCCGAGAGGTTGGGGGACAGTGTCTCATTCTACAAGATCGGTCTGGGAATGCTGACAGGGGGCGGGCTAGCCCTGGCGAACGAGTTAAAGCAGGATCAGGGCAAGCGCATCTTTCTGGACATGAAACTGTTCGACATCGGTAATACGGTGGAAAATGCGGTGCGCGGTCTGGCACAGTTCGATTTGGATTTCCTGACCGTACATGGTGACCCGCACGTGGTGCGGGCCGCCAAAGAGGGTGCGTCTGGCAAAGACCTCAAGATACTGGCCGTGACCATCCTGACCTCGTTGAACCGGGATGATCTGGATGCCAGCCTGCTGAAGTCGGGCGATGTCCGGGACCTGGTTGTCGAACGCGCAGCCAAAGCGTTGGAGGCGGGTGCCGATGGCGTCATCGCCAGCCCGCAAGAGGCCGCGCTGATCCGTGCTCTGCCCCAAGCCGAAAACCGCTTGATCGTGACACCCGGCGTTCGGCCCGCCGGTGCCGCTCTGGGAGATCAGAAACGGGTCGCAACCCCGGCAAATGCCATCGGTGATGGTGCCGATCACATCGTCGTCGGGCGCCCAATCTATCAGGCGCAAGACCCTAAAGCCGCCGCAGAGGCGGTGCTTGCAGAGTTAAATTCCTTATCCCGACACTAGGGCAATCCGGCTAAATCAGGCTAAATTTTCGCAAGAACAACCCGCAAACAGTTGACCTTAGGTCACTTTTCACCTGATCCGCGCCAAATCGTCCCTGTGCCCCAAAACACACATGCAAAACACGAGTTTCCACTGTGTGAACTGGGTTCTATCGAAAAATTCGATTTTGAGAGAATCTAAGTAGGTGATACTCCCCGCGGACCATCTCTTCCTGAGGTCCGTCACCTCCCCCCGCCACTTTGCGGGGGGCCTTCTTTTGGCAGATCTGGTTCCTACCCTCACTGTGCGGGTTTTGCCCGTGGCATGCGAATGATATAGTCACCGAACCTTACGGACCGCATGGAAGACGGGAAAAGAAAATGCCCGGCCTCTGCCGAGATTGCCTGACAGAACTGACCAAGGAACGCCGCTGCCCGGTCTGCGGCAGCCCGCGCGTCAAAACGCATCCTGAATTGTTTGACCTGTCCATCGCACATATGGATTGCGATGCCTTCTACGCCTCTGTCGAAAAACGGGACAATCCGGAGCTGGCCGACAAACCCGTCATTATCGGGGGCGGCAAGCGCGGTGTTGTTTCTACGGCTTGTTATGTAGCCCGGATTCGCGGCGTCCGTTCGGCAATGCCGATGTTCAAAGCGTTGCAACTATGCCCCGACGCTGTCGTGATCAAACCGCGCATGTCGGTCTATGCCGAGGCTTCGCGCCAAATCAGGTCGATGATGGACGAGCTGACGCCGATTGTTGAACCGCTGTCCCTGGACGAAGCGTTCATGGACCTATCCGGCACGCAACGTCTGCACGGCGCTCCACCCGCCGTCATGCTTGCACGATTGGTCAAGCGGATGAAGGCCGAGTTGGGGCTGACCGGGTCAATCGGGCTGTCACATAACAAGTTTCTGGCCAAGGTCGCATCCGATCTGGACAAGCCGCGCGGATTTTCGGTGATCGGCAAGGAAGAGACATCCGCGTTTCTGAACGACAAGCCAGTGCGCCTGATCTGGGGCATAGGCCCTGCGGCGCAGGAATCGCTGGACCGCGCAGGCATACGCTTGTTCTCGGACCTGTTGCGCTGGGACCAAGAGGATCTGACCGCGCGGTTTGGCTCCATGGGCTACCGGCTGTGGCATCTGGCCCGCGGTCAGGACAAGCGCCGGGTTTCGGCACATGAACCGATGAAGTCCATCAGCAACGAAACGACCTTTTTTGAGGATACGGCCAATGCCGACATTCTGGATGGGCACCTTTGGCGGATGGCGGAAAAAGTCTCGGATCGGGCCAAGGCCAAGGGGCTGGCCGGGCGGGTTGTGACGCTCAAACTGAAAAGAGCCAATCACAAACTCATTACGCGACGCGTTTCTCTTCGCGATGCCACACAGATTGCCGATCGGATCTATCGCACAGCACGGGCGCTGTTCGATCAGGTTGGTGATCAGGGCCCCTATCGGCTGTTGGGGTGTGGCCTGTCGGATCTGTGCCCCGAGGATCAGGCGGATATTTCAGGGGATCTGCTGGATCCGGATGCCTCGCGCAGGTCGCAGGCCGAACGCGCCACGGATGAGATTCGCCGCCGTTTTGGGACGGATGCCATCGTCAAAGGACGTGCCCTGCGCTGAGGTTATTCGGCTGCGAGCTGCAGCGGCTCAGGTCCGATCCGCGCAATATCCATGATGATTTCGCCCAGGGTCTCTTTGAAGGCAGCGAAATTGTCATTCGGCTCGATCCTGCTTTCATCCATATACAGGGATCTGTCGATCTCGATCTGTACAGCATGCTGGTGGCGGCTGGGGCGTCCATAGGTCTGGGTCACATAGGCCCCGGCAAACGGCGTATTTCGGGCCACACTCAGACCCGCCGAGACGAAAGCGGCCTCTATCTGTTCGACGACCTCTGGCGCTGCAGAGGCACCGAACCGATCCCCCAGCACGATCTCGGGACGTCTGGAATTGACTGTTGACGCAAGGGCCACGGCTTCGTGCGGCATCGAATGACAGTCGATCAGAATCGCCTGCCCGAATTCCTGATGCGACTCTGCCAACAACGATTTGATCCGGGCATGATAGGGACGCCAACAGGTATCGATTCGCAGACGCGCCTCATCCATGGTCAGCTTACCGCGATAGATTTCTCGACCATTGGCGACCACACGCGGAATCACCCCCAGCCCGGACGCTACCCGCGGGTTATGGCCTTGGCGGCGCGCGCCCTGAATAAGGGCTGGATCCAGCTCTTCTGCGCTGCGGTTCAGATCGACATAGGCGCGTGGCATCATCGCCGAAATCAGTGGCGCACCATGGTCCGCCGCTGATGAAAACAACTGATCCACAAAAGCATCCTCGGAAGATCGAATCACATCTTGGCTGAGAATCGATCGCTTCATCAGCCCATTTGGATAGTTTCGACCGCTATGCGGAGAGGAAAAAACCACACAGGACGTGCGCTTGGCAGGCATATCCAGTAGGTAAGCAGCGTTTTGCATGGCGACTCCTTGTTCGCACCAAACATAGACCGGAAAATAGTTCTACCAAACCCCTTGAACCCTTTTGCGACTCCTTTTATAGACCCCGCTACCGGCGCGGGGTTCCGCGCCCCATTTCGTTATGGGGTTGGCCACGCGACGGTTTCATGGGCGGTTAGCTCAGCGGTAGAGCACTTCGTTGACATCGAAGGGGTCACAAGTTCGATCCTTGTACCGCCCACCATGAACTCACTGCTTCGGATTTCCGGGGCACCCGCAAACCCAGGCGCTGGCCACGTCCTTGATGAAGGCGCCGCAGATTGGAGACAGACCCATGAAGGTCAAGAACTCGCTCCGCTCGCTCAAGAACCGGCACCGTGATTGCCGGGTTGTGCGTCGCAAAGGCCGCGTCTACGTGATCAACAAGACGCAGCGTCGGTTCAAAGCTCGTCAGGGCTAAGAACTGCACATACTGAATTCAAAGAACCGCGCCTTCGGGTGCGGTTTTTTTGTCCGGCATTTCAACCAGATATAATGCGGACGGAACTGCAGGAATTCGCTCAGAAAGTTCGGTTCTAAGATTCAACGTTGTGATAGGGCGATCTCGTGCTACGCTTTCCGTGATTTTATGACGGGAGGTCGGATTGGCCAACGATGATCTGGACAAGATATTCGGAACAACTCTGACCGACATGGTAGCCGATATAGGCCGCAGTGTGGCCCAGGCGGCCGAACAGCTTAGCATTGATCAGCTGAAAGCGCTGAAGAACTACCCCCAGGAACTGCGCGATCTTGGCATCCCGCCGGTCTTTTATCACATGCAGGATGTCGATGTGGAACTGAAGGTCGTCATGGAGATGAGCAGTTCCACCGAAGAAGGCCAACGCAGCAGGATTGGCACCTTTATTTTTGGCCCGAAGCTGACTCAGACAGACACGCTCGATTCCAAAAGCGCGTCCACGATGCGAATGCGTTTCGCGCCCGGTCCCGTAGATGAGAGCAGATCTTTGGATGGCAATGATGGCAACTAAGAAAGTCAAAGCCCCCAAAAGAGCGCCCATAGATGTCCGCGTCACCGAGATGCCCGAGGCATTCACCACTCTGCTTCAGTCACTTGAAAACCGCATGACGGCAATGGAGGCGCGCGAAGTCGCGCTGCTCGAGACGATCAACGACCTCCAAGAACGGATCGACGATCTGGAAGAAGGCAGCGGCGGCATGTTGATGGGCGCGGGTAACCCGGTGATGAACCCGATGGCCGAGGGCCGCGCGGCAATGGGAGCGGACGATCCTGACACACAGGTCGTCAACGCGCAGGAATTCTCGCAAGCCCTGGGTGAACAGATCCTCGCCGGGTCTGATGGGAGCAGTGATTTCACCATCGACAACGTCAAAGTCGAAGCGGTTGTTGGGTTGGGTCAGGACGGCACCAAAGCCCAAATCGCGACGAATGCCCGAAAACAGGCGATCAGCCAGAACGCTTCCAAGGTCACTTTTTCCGTCAGGAGGCGGACCGCCACGCAAATTATTGAGAAAGACTGAATTAACAGAGGAGATTGGAAATGAGTATCGGGCAGGAACTGCTAAACGTCCCGTTTGCGGAAATGGTTCAAAAGCTTGCGCTTTCCGTTGCCGAGTCGCAGACCGAGTTGGATCGACATTCTACAGATGTCGCCAAATATATGGCCGATCAGAAGATCCAGCTTCCGGACCTGTCCAATCCCAATGGCCCCCCCAAAGAATTCAGTTTGGTTTCCATGGGCTTTCTACCCGCATTCTACGCGGTGCAAGAAGCCGAAATTGAGGTCAAAATGGCGATCTCAATGACTAAGCAAACCGAAAAAGCGGGCAGCGCTTCGGTCAAAGGTGGTTGGGGCCCTGTCGCAGCGCAGGTCAATGCCAGCTATTCCTCGCGCTATGCTTACAGCCAAGAAGGCGCAAGCAGGCTGACCATCAAACTGGCCCCGGCCGATCCGCCGGTCCTGCTGCAGAAATACATGGAAGCTGTCACACAGGTCATGCTGAAAAAAGAACCGGTGTTGACCGACGACCCGGACCCTGAGCCGGCCCCCGCACCTGTCCCGGACCCGTCTCCACCTGAACCTGAAAAAAGACAGAGAAAGCGCTAAGCAGCGTCTCTCGATCTTTCAGTTTTTAAATCAACACGACTAGGCCAGCCATGACGGCGTAGCCAGGATGGGCTTTGCCGACCCTAAGGCCCCGCTGTGCTGCACCACTTGGTCGGAGCCAGCGACATGTTGGCGGTGATTTGACCAACTAATTTTGTCGGAATTTCTTGCATCCCCCTGAGAATCGTTTAATTGACCATTTCAGTCGGGTTATTACCCGCGCCGATTTTCAATGTTGGGACACATGATGCTGAAATCCTCTACCTGCGTTGCCGCCGCCCTGACGGCCCTGATCGCGACCTCTGCCGCTGCCGAGGGCGAACTGAACCTTTATTCTTCGCGCCACTACGACACTGACGAACGCCTCTATTCCGATTTCGAAGAGGCCACCGGTATCACCATCAACCGCATCGAAGGCAAAGCGGACGAGCTGATTGCTCGGATGGAGGCCGAGGGCGCGAACTCACCCGCAGATATCTTGCTGACCGTTGATACCTCGCGTCTGGCGCGCGCCAAGAACGCAGGTATCCTGCAGCCGGTCGAAAGCGCGGTTCTGGAAGAACGTATTCCCGCCAACCTGCAGGACGAAGACAACCAGTGGTACGGCTTTTCGCAGCGCGCGCGGATCATCTTCTTTGACAAGGCCGATGTGACCAACCCGCCCGCGTCTTATCTGGATCTGGCCAAGCCCGAATACAAAGGTCTGGTCTGCATCCGGTCGTCCAGCAACACCTATAACCAGACCCTGCTGGCCTCGATCATCACAAACCACGGCGCGGAAACCGCCAAGACCTGGGCCGAAGGCATGGTCGCGAACATGGCGCGCGAACCGCAAGGCGGCGACACTGACCAGCTGCGCGGCATTGTTTCGGGTGAATGCGAGATCGCCGTTTCGAACTCCTATTACTTTGCCCGTGCAATGCGTAAAGACGTCAAAGGCCTGAGCGCTGAGATTGACATGATCGGCGTCCAGTTCCCGGCACAAGACGCCGAAGGCGCACATATGAACTTGTCCGGTGCTGGCGTTGCCGCAAATGCCCCGAACAAGGACAACGCGATCAAGTTTCTGGAATACCTCGCCAGCGATCAGGCACAGGTTTATTTCTCGAATGGCAATGACGAATTCCCGGCGGTCGAAGGCGTCGCCCTTGCGGATAACGTGGCAGCGCTGGGTGAGTTCAAAGCCGACGAGATCAACCTGTCCGAGGTTGCCAAGAACATCCCCGAGGCACAGAAGATCTTTAACGAGGCCGGCTGGAAGTAATCTTTCATTCTATCGAGCAGAAGGGCGCAGTTTTCTGCGCCCTTTTTCTATTGTGAAGTTATGTTTTCTGGTCAATAATCTCATATACGGAAATGTTTCCCATATACGAGCTATGCCTGATACCCTATCCGACCGCCTTGCAAACCACCTGAATCATCTTCGCCAAACGCGGAGATGGTCGCTGGATCAGTTGGCGGAACACAGCGGTGTCAGCCGAGCCACCCTGTCGCGTATGGAAAAGGGGGATGTCAGCCCCACCGCGGAAACTCTGGGCCGGTTATGTGCCGCCTATGGGCTGCCGATGTCGCGCCTATTGATGATGGTCGAGGACAGTTTCGCCCCGCGCGTTCCCTTCGAAAATCAACCCGAATGGCGCGACCCCGAAACCGGCTTTACCCGCCGGTCCGTCTCCCCTCCGGCCGCGGGCCTGAGCGGAGAGGTCATGGAAGGCCATCTGCCCCCTGGCGTTGTGATCACCTATGACACGCCGCCAAAACACGGGCAGGAGCATCACCTGATCATGCTGGACGGTGGCCTGACCCTGACCGTGGATGGAACCGCGCATCATCTGACCAGCGGGGATTGCCTGCGCTATCACCTGTCTGGCCCGACACGTTTCGAAACCCACGCCGAGCGCGGTGCGCGGTATTTGATGGTGCTGATATGATATCGCGACTGACAGCCAATGACCTGAACAACGCTCTGGATGACCTGACAGAGATACTGCACGCCTGCGTGCATGACGGGGCGAGTATCGGGTTCATTCAGCCATTTCCGTCGGACGACGCGCAGCGCTATTGGCAGTCCCATGTCTGGCCAAACATCCAGACCGGCGCGGCCGAGATATTCGTCTATCGTGATGGCGAACGGATTGTCGGCACCGCACAGCTGGTGCCTGCCGCGATGCCCAACCAAGCGCATCGCGCCGACGTATCCAAGCTGCTTGTTCATCCCCGCGCGCGACGGCGGGGCATTGGGCGGGCGCTTATGGCGGCGGTTGAGGCGCGGGCACGCGAACTGGGGCGGTCCCTTTTGGTGCTGGACACGCGCAGCACGGACCCGTCGCTCCTCCTCTATCAAAGCCTTGGGTTTGAAATTGCCGGAGAGATTCCGAACTACTGCCGCAGCCCGGAAAATGATCGGCTGGAACCAACAACCTTCATGTTCAAAGACCTTAGCTGAGAGGGCGATCAGTCCACGGTGCTAACGGCAGTATAAAGCCGCCGAAACCGCCCCAGGCGTTCAAATAACGCATACATTTCAACAGGCTCGAACCTGTCCGTCGTCGCAGGTTGCTCGGCCAGATCAGCTATGGTCAGCGCACCGTCAGCACAGGCCGCCAGCCGGGCGGCACCATAGGCCGGGCCGGATTCCGCCCCCACTGATCGCACTATGGGCTTCTCGGTTACGGCTGAAATCAGACCCAGCAACAGATCAGATCGACTGCCCCCGCCAATCGCTGCAAGCTCTGGCAAACTGCCAATGGTGTCGCCAAAACTCTGTGCCGCATCAGCAAAACAAAAGGCAATTGCCTCGACCACCGAGCGGCAGATCTCGGCACGCGTTGTGGCGTCCTCAAGGCCAAAGAAACAGGCTCGGATATGCGGGTCCCCCAGGGGGCTGCGCTCACCTGTCAGGTAGGGCAGAAATATGGGCACGCGATCACCACTGACGGTTTCTGCAAGCCCGACAATCTCTGCAGCAGACAGCCCCAGCTGATCACCAATCCACGAAATGGGCCTTGCCCCGTTCAGCATCGCCGCCATTTGATACCAGCGGTCGGGCAATGTATGCGCAAACGCATGGACATAGCGTTCGGGGTTGGGCTTGTATTTACGATCCGCAACAAACAACTGACCGGATGTCCCCAACGAGATAAACCCACGTCCAGGTTCGGTTGCGCCCAATGACACCGCACCGGTTGCCGCATCCCCTCCCCCGGCCACGACAGGCACGCCGGAGTTCAATCCGGTCTCAGCTGCAGCCCGAACTGTTACCGTGCCAACGACATTGTGGCCGTCGAACATCTGCGGCAGCCAGTCAACAGCGACATCCGTGGCTTCCGCCATTCCGGTATGCCAGCGGCGTGAAGCCTGATCGAGCCACATTGTTCCTGCGGCATCGGAAGTATCGGTTGCCAGCTCTCCATGCAGACGCAGGCCGATATAATCCTTGGGCAGCAGGATATGGGAGAGTCGGGCATAATTGTGCGGTTCATGCCGTTTCAGCCAGGCAATCTTGGGGGCCGTAAAGCCGGGCAAAGGCAGGACGCCTGCGATGTGACCAACCTGTGGCTGTGCCGCGCGAATGTCGTCGCATTCGCGGACCGCGCGGCTGTCATTCCACAGAATTGCCGGACGGATGGGGCATTGGTCGCGGTCCAACAGCACGGCCCCGTGCATCTGCCCCGACAATCCGACTGCTTTCACATCCGACAGGGAGATTTCGCCAGCAAGCAGGCCCAACGCATCGCGGGTCGCCTGCCACCAAATCTCCGGGTTCTGCTCGGACCAGCCGGGCTGTGGCGACGACGTCCCGATCCCCACGGAAGAGGTCGCAAGAATTCGCCCCGCATCCGCGCAGACCAGCTTGACCGCTGAGGTTCCGATGTCGATCCCGAGATACATTTACACCCCTTGCCCTGTATAATTCTGGTGTCACCGGCCAGGCTATTGATTTTTTTGCGCGCGCAAAGAATATGTAAAACTATGATAAGATCAAGGCGGACGAACAGACTGGCATGACGAAGATCAGGAACATGGAAGAGTTTGCGGCCCTCAGCGGCATCTCTCGGCCTACCGTATCGAAGTATTTTCAGGATCCGGACAGCGTTCGACCCACAACACGGCTCCGCATCGAAGAGGCGCTTGAGCGCTTCGACTATCGCCCCAACATCTATGCGGTGAACCAGAACCGAAAGCTGACCAAGAATATCGGCATCGTGGTTCCCTATCTTGCCGATCCGTTCTTTGCCGAAATCGCGCGCTATCTGGAACAAAGCTGTATTGCTGCGGGGTATCGCCCGTCGCTGTTCAGCTCGCATGGTGATCCCAAGCTGGAAATCGAAATTCTCGACGGCCTGAAATCCATGAAGCCTGCTGGAGTGCTGCTGGCGCCCTTGGGGCGCACCTCGGATCGGTCAGCGATCGAGAAGTTTTGCGCCAATGTGCCGACCGTCCTGTTTGACAGTAATCTCGAAGGCCTGGGCGCGGCCTTTATCGGGTCGGACAATTTCAGTTTCGTCTCACAAACCGTCGAATACATGACCCGCACCGGCGAACCGCCGTCATTTTTTGAGATGCGAACGCCAGCGAACCCCAATGCTAATAAGCGGCGCCACGCCTATATTGAAGTGATGGAACAGCTCGGCTTTGAACCACATGTCATTAGTATCGACGGCCAGGGTTGGGCATTTGAAGAGATTGGCAAACATGGAGCCGCCGGAGTTCTGGAGCGGCAAGAGCTGAAAACGGATTCGGTTTTATGCAGCAACGACCGCCTGGCAATCGGGTTTCTTTCGGCATGTTACGAACAAGGGATTCGGGTCGGTCGCAAGAAAGACTGCGCGTTGCGGGTCGCTTCAAACGATGACCATCCCTTCTCAAGGTTTACCTGCCCGTCTTTGACAACGGCCGCCCATGACTACGACAATGTAGCGGGGCGCAGCGTCGAAACTCTCTTTGAACTCATTGAAAATGGAGGGAAATTTAACGAGAGGACGGAAACACTGTTTCCTGCACGACTTGTTTTGAGAGACTCCGCATGATCAAAAATTAACGCGCGTAAAGTTTTTATTGACGCCGCGACAATTTTCCCCTTACCCTGTCCAAACAACATCCAAGCTCAGGGAGGACAGGGATGTATCTCAAGAACGCACTTCGTGCGGCGACAGCAATGACTTTCGTCGCCACGGCAGCAGCCCAAGCGGATACCTTAACAATAGCGACCGTGAACAACGGCGACATGATCCGGATGCAGGGCTATACCGATAAATTCACCGAAGCGACCGGCATCGATGTCGAGTGGGTTACGTTGGAAGAAAACGTGCTGCGCCAGCGCGTGACAACGGATATCACCACCAAAGGTGGCCAATTCGACATCATGACCATCGGTATGTACGAGACGCCGATCTGGGGCGCGAACGGCTGGTTGGTTCCCCTAGACGGGCTGTCGGATGAATACGACGTAGGTGACATCCTGCCCGCCATGTCAGGCGGCCTTAGCCATGATGGAACGCTCTACGCGGCTCCGTTCTACGGCGAAAGCTCGATGATCATGTATCGCACTGACCTGATGGAAAAAGCGGGTATGGAAATGCCGGATGCTCCGACTTGGGAGTTCATCCGCGAAGCGGCTGCTGCGATGACCGATCGCGACGCTGATATCAACGGTATCTGCCTGCGCGGCAAGGCTGGTTGGGGCGAAGGCGGTGCTTTCATCACAGCGATGTCCAATTCCTTTGGTGCGCGCTGGTTTGATGAAGATTGGAAGCCGCAGTTCGATCAGCCTGAATGGGCTGACACGTTGAACTTCTACGTAGGTATGATGAACGAGTCCGGCCCCGCAGGTTACGCCACTAACGGATTTAACGAAAACCTGTCGTTGTTCCAGCAGGGCAAATGCGGCATGTGGATCGACGCAACGGTTGCGGCCTCTTTCGTGACCAACCCGACAGACTCGACAGTCGCGGATAGCGTCAGCTTTGCACTTGCACCCGACACGGGGCTTGGCAAGCGCTCGAATTGGTTGTGGGCGTGGGCTCTGGCAATTCCGGCTGGTACGGAACAGGCAGACTCGGCCAAACAGTTCATCGAGTGGGCAACATCCAAAGACTACATCGAACTCGTAGCCGAAAACGAAGGCTGGGCCAACGTGCCTCCGGGTGCACGTACGTCGCTGTACGAAAATCCGGACTATCAGGCGGTTCCGTTCGCCAAGATGACATTGGACTCGATCCTGTCGGCTGATCCGAACAATCCAACTGTAAAGCCAGTGCCTTACGTTGGTATTCAGTTTGCAGCGATCCCGGAATTCGCAGGTATCGCCACGCAGGTGAGCCAGGAGTTCTCAGCAGTTTATGCCGGGCAGCAAACGGTAGAAGAAGCTCTTGCCAAAGCGCAAGCCTTCACTGCCGAAGAAATGGAAGCCGCAGGCTACTAAGGCCTCCTTCCCAGCGGGTGGACAGAGGTCTGTCCCCCGCTTCACCCTTCCACAACTCGCGTTTTTCTCGCAGGCTGAGCTATGCCTGAACAGAGAGGTTTTGCGTCATGGCTACTCAACATTCCCGATCAGTTGCACGCCTGATGATGGCACCTGCAGTGATCCTGCTTCTTGGCTGGATGCTCGTGCCTCTGACGATGACGCTGTATTTTTCCTTCAAGAAATACCTGCCCCTGCGCGGCGGTGATCTGGGATGGGTCGGCTTGGACAACTACGTCCGGTTCGTCTCCTCCAGTTCCTTCTGGCCCGCGGTTCAGGCCACGCTGATGATCGTCGGCGGCGTGCTTGCCATCACGGTTGTTCTGGGCATCCTTCTGGCAATGCTGCTGGATCAGCCGATGTGGGGCCAAGGCGTTGTCCGCATCCTAGTGATCGCACCGTTCTTTGTGATGCCGACCGTTTCCGCATTGGTCTGGAAAAACATGTTCATGGACCCGGTCAACGGGTTGCTGGCTCATCTGTGGCGCTTTTTCGGGGCTGAGCCAGTTTCCTGGCTATCCGAGGCGTCGATGACGTCAATCATCATGATCGTATCGTGGCAATGGCTGCCGTTTGCGACGCTGATCCTGCTGACTGCGATCCAGTCGCTGGACAGTGAACAGTTGGAGGCCGCGGAAATGGACGGCGCGCCGCCGCTCAAGCGCTTTTACCATATCATCCTGCCGCATCTAAGCCGCGCGATCACCATTGTGATCCTGATCCAGACGATTTTCCTGTTGTCGATCTTCGCCGAAATCTTCGTGACCACCGGCGGCGCCTTCGGCACCCGTACACTCACCTACCTGATCTTCCAGCGCGTGCTAGAGGGCCAGAACGTCGGCCTTGGATCAGCCGGAGGTGTCTATGCAATCATCCTTGCCAATATCGTTGCGATCTTCCTGATGCGCATCGTCGGCAAGAACCTGGACGCGTGAGGAGGTAACGATATGAGCCGCTCAGTTACACCCCGTCGCAAGTCGCTTAACACCGCCCTGGCATGGGCCGTTGGTCTGCTGATCTTTTTCCCGATCCTCTGGACCATCCTGACCAGCTTCAAAACCGAAGCACAGGCCATCGCCAGCCCGCCGCTGTTTCTGAACTTTGACTGGACGCTGGAAAACTATGCCATCGTTCAGGAACGCTCGGACTATATGCGGTTCCTGTGGAATTCGGTCATCATCGCGGGTGGTTCGACCATATTGGGCGTGATCATCGCGGTGCCCGCCGCCTGGGCGATGGCCTTTGTGCCATCAAAACGCACCAAGGACATCCTGCTGTGGATGTTGTCCACCAAGATGCTGCCTGCGGTCGGTGTTCTATACCCGATCTACCTGCTGTTCATCCGGCTTGGGCTTTTGGACAGTCGCGCAGGTCTGGTTGTGGTTCTGATGCTGATCAACCTGCCGATCATTGTCTGGATGCTCTACACCTATTTCCGCGAAATCCCCGGCGAGATCCTGGAAGCCGCCCGCATGGACGGGGCAACGCTGAAAGAGGAAATCCTCTATGTGCTGACGCCGATGGCGGTGCCCGGTATCGCCTCGACCATCCTGTTGAACTTTATCCTCGCCTGGAACGAGGCGTTCTGGACCCTCAACCTGACCGCGGTTGACGCGGCACCGCTGACGGCCTTCATCGCCAGCTACTCCAGCCCCGAGGGCCTGTTCTTTGCCAAACTAAGCGCGGCATCGACCATGGCAATCGCACCAATCCTGATCCTTGGCTGGTTCAGCCAGAAACAACTTGTCCGCGGCCTGACCTTCGGCGCCGTGAAATAAGGAAAACTCCGCATGGGACGCATTCAACTCAAATCCGTGACCAAGAAATTTGGCGACGTTGAAGTCATTCCGCCGCTGGACCTGACCATTCAAGATGGCGAGTTCACTGTCTTCGTCGGCCCCTCGGGCTGCGGCAAGTCCACCTTGTTGCGGCTGATTGCCGGGCTGGAGGATATCACCTCGGGCAATATCGACATTGACGGGGCGGATGCCACCGATGTGCCGCCCGCAAAGCGCGGTCTGGCGATGGTGTTCCAGTCCTACGCGCTGTACCCGCATATGACGGTGCGCAAGAACATCGCGTTCCCGCTACGCATGGCCAAGCTGGACCAGGCCGAGATTGACCGCCGCGTAGAAGGCGCTGCTGATGTTCTGAACCTGACCGATTACCTGGATCGCCGACCGGGCCAACTGTCCGGCGGTCAACGCCAGCGCGTTGCCATTGGCCGCGCCATCGTACGTGAGCCTGCGGCGTTTCTGTTTGACGAGCCACTCTCGAACCTCGACGCCGCCTTGCGCGTTGGAATGCGGCTTGAAATCAGCGAGCTACACAAGCGTCTTGCAACCACGATGATCTATGTGACCCATGATCAGGTCGAGGCGATGACGATGGCCGACAAGATCGTCGTGCTGCAGGCCGGTGTGATCGAACAGGTGGGCAGCCCGCTCGAGCTGTATAAGACTCCGCGAAACCTGTTTGTCGCGGGCTTTATCGGCTCACCCAAAATGAACTTCATTGCGGGCGAAGAGGCCGCGAAACATGACGCCCATACGATCGGGGTCCGCCCCGAGCATCTGGAGGTATCCGACAGTTCCGGCACCTGGTCCGGGGTGGTTGGGGTTTCCGAACATCTGGGCTCGGACACGTTCTTCCACATTCACGAAACCGGCCTTGCGGACACGATCACCGTACGAGCGGGGGGTGAAGTTGGCTTCAACCACGGCGACCGTATCTATCTGACGCCACGCGCGGATGTGATCCATCGGTTTGACGCAAAGGGCCTGCGGATCGAATGACACGTCTGGTCGGTAAAACCGCCCTGATCACCGGGGCCGCGCGTGGCATCGGACTGGCCTTTGCCAAAGCCTATGTTGCCGAAGGGGCCCGTGTCGCGCTGGCCGACATTGACGGCGCGCGCGTGCAAGCCGCGGCCGCCGAAATCGGTGAGGCCGCTTTGGCTATCGAGATGGATGTGACCAACCAGCAGAGCATCGATGCCGCGGTGGCAAAGACGGCTTCACATTTCGGTCCCATCGACATTCTGATCAATAACGCTGCCATCTTTACCGCAGCACCCATCATCGAAATCGAGCGCACCGACTACAACCGAGTTTTCGACATCAATGTCTCAGGCGCCCTGTTCACGATGCAGGCCGTCGCGCGCCACATGATCGAACACGGGACCAAAGGCCGGATCATCAACATGGCATCGCAAGCCGGACGACGGGGCGAGCCTCTGGTCGCCGTCTATTGCGCAAGCAAAGCCGCTATCATTTCGCTTACCCAATCTGCAGGGCTGAACCTGATCCAACACGGCATCAACGTGAATGCCATCGCTCCGGGTGTTGTCGATGGCGAACACTGGGATGGTGTGGACGCCTTTTTTGCAAAGCATGAGGGTAAAGAGCCCGGGCAGAAGAAACGCGAAGTAGCCGCAGCGGTGCCGCACGGACGGATGGGCCGTGCCGAGGACCTGACCGGAATGGCCGTGTTTCTGGCCTCAGATGAGGCGCAGTATATCGTCGCGCAAACCTACAATGTCGACGGCGGGAACTGGATGAGCTGATGGATCCTGTGGCAAACGCAAAACCCCCGGTGCGGCTGCGGCGCGACAGCCTTGCAGATATGCCTGCGACTGTCAGGACACCGAATTACCTGCCCACAGACCTGAAACCCGGCATCGTCCATATCGGGCTGGGCAATTTTCACCGCGCGCATCAGGCCTGGTATATCCACCAGTTGATGCAACAGGGCCAAGCACTGGACTGGGCGATCATCGGGGCCGGTGTCCGCAGCTATGATGCCGAAATGCGAGAGAGGTTGCTGGCGCAGGACTGTCTGACAACACTGATCGAGCTGGACCCAAAGGGAATATCCGCCGAAATTGTCGGAGCCATGATCGACTACCTGCCAATCGAAGAGGGCAATGCGACGCTGATCCGACAGATGGCCGATCCGTCCATCCGGATTGTGTCGCTTACAGTGACCGAGGGCGGCTATTTTCTGGACGCCAATACCGGCGCGTTCAACGCCGATCACGAAGACATTCGATACGATGCCGCCCATCCAGACCAGCCGCGAACCGCGTTTGGCGCCATTGTTGCAGCTCTTCGACAGCGCAAGAAGGAGGGTTTGAAACCCTTTACCACACTCAGCTGCGACAACCTTCAGGGCAACGGGGTGATCCTGCGAAACTGCATTGTTGGTTTGGCGCGTATGTCTGACCCGAATCTAGCCACATGGATCGACCAATATGGCGCATTTCCCAATTCGATGGTGGATTGCATTGTACCCGCTACGACAGAGCAGGTTGTTTCGCAATGCCACGGACTTGGAATCGATGACCGCGTCCCTGTCTCACATGAAAACTTTCGCCAATGGGTGATCGAGGACAATTTTTGCGCAGGGCGTCCGCCGCTCGAACAAGTCGGCGCCACACTGACCCACGATGTTCATAGCTATGAGACGATGAAACTGCGTATTTTGAACGGCGGTCATCAGCTGCTTGCGAATGTCGGAGAAATCCTGAACGTCCCGACGATTTCACGATGCATGCAGGACTCTGATATCCTGGCGTTTTTCGCTAAAGTTCAGGCAGAAGAAATCCTCCCGCATGTCGCTGCTGTCCCCGGCGCTAAACCAAGTGAATATCTTGATCTGGTCGAAAAGCGATTTGCAAACACCGCCATCCATGACACCACGCGCCGTGTCGCGTTTGACGGATCCTCACGGCATCCCGGGTTCTTGCTGCCTTCGCTGCGTGACGCAGTTGCCTCGGGCCCTGCCCCCAGCGGGCTGGCCCTGGCCGAGGCATTCTGGTGCCGGATGTGTGCAGGCAGGCGCGAGGATGGGTCTGAAATTGCGCCAAACGACCCCCATTGGGACGCTCTTCAGCACATCGCGCTGGCGTCCAGAGATGATCCGAAACTGTGGATCGAGCAGGATCAATATTACGGCGAGATTGGCCGTGAAACCCGCTTTGGTCAGGACTTTTCTTTTTGGCTGACCAAGATCTGGAGACATGGCAGCCGCGCTGCGATAGCAGACTACGTCGCGCAGACGTCCACGTCAGAATAACCGGTCAAAACACATGGAGATCAGTCGCGGGCCAAGACCGCGCAGTTCCGTGGCGTATCACGTGCAAACGCGGCGCAGGGGTTCTGACACTGCAAATTGGCGCGCACCCATAAAAATTGTAGGTGTTCTCATAACGCTGCATCGCCGCCATCGATTTTACTCACAAAAATTGAAGACTTTTGCGCACAAGTTTGCACGATTTGCCCATAACATTGCGCGGTTCGAGAAACGCGCTCAATTGATCGTAGTCACCACACATCTTCTTCAACTAAAGCCGGGCGTTTCTCAATCAAGAGTAAATTCTTATTGGAAATATTCGACCCTGATCATAGGGAAGCAGTTCTTTCGAGGGCTTGTGATAGATCCTCGCTTCAAGAATGGATATCTCCGTAATTGCCAAGTGAGCGCGTCCAAACCGACGCGCTCACTTTGCTTGGTATTGCTTGTCACTACGGAGTTAAGAGCGATGTATCACTCTGCAGCAACAGCTTCCTCTTCCAGTGCCGGGTAGTCGGTGTACCCTTTTTCATTGCCGCCGTAGAGCGTGGTTGGATCGAGCTCATTCAGAGCGGCGCCTTTCTCCAACCGGTTGACAAGATCAGGATTGGAAATAAACGGCCGGCCAAAGGCCACCAGATCGACGGCTCCGGTTTCAACCGCTTCAATCGCCATGTCTCGGTCATAAGCGTTGTTGCCCATTTTCGCACCGTCAAACAACTCATAGAGCGCCTTCAGATCGCCACCTTCCGGAATTTCGCGGGGGCCGCCGGTCTGCCCCTCCACAAGATGGAGATAGGCCAGCCCATACCCATTCAGCAATTTGACCGCATGAGTGAATGTCGCCTGCGGGTCGCTGTCGGAGATGTTGTTGGCGTCCGAGAACGGGCTTAGGCGGACACCAACACGGTCGGCGCCCCACACGTCAACAACTGCGTCCATGACCTCTTTCAGAAACCGTGCTCTGTTCTCGACAGGACCGCCGTATTCGTCTTCACGCTTGTTGGATTCGCCCCGCAGGAACTGATCGATAAGGTATCCGTTGGCTGCATGGACCTCGACACCGTCGAAACCGGCCTCCTTGGCGTTTTCCGCGGCCCTCCGGTAGTCAGCAACAATGCCAGCAATTTCTTCGACGGCCAGAGCCCGCGGCTCGGATGTTTCGACGAACTGCTCACCATCAAAGGTCTTGGCCTTAGCGCCGATCGCAGATGGTGCAACAGGGGCACCACCATCCGGCTGTAAGCTGGTATGCGAAATCCGGCCCACATGCCAAAGCTGGATCACGATCTTGCCGCCCTCAGCATGGACGGCCTCAGTCACTTTTCTCCAGCCGTCGATCTGTGCTTCGGAATAAATGCCAGGTGTCCAGGCATAGCCTTTGCCTTGGGGCGAGATTTGCGAAGCTTCCGTGATGATCAATCCAGCACCCGCCCGTTGCACGTAGTACTTGGTCTGCAATTCATGGACGCTGTCATCTTCGGCTCTTGCCCGGTTGCGGGTCAGTGGCGCCATGACAACGCGGTTTTTCAGCTCGATTGCACCAGCTTTGATGCCGGAGAACAGTTTTTCATCAGCCATTGCAGCTTCCTTCTTGGTAAACTTCGTTCAGATATTATTGGACCAATCAGTCCAATATTAGGGTCACTGTCTCTTGATTGAGTTTGTGTTAGGTTTCATTTCCTTGTTGTGGCGGGAGGCCTTATGGCGAAATCACCAACCGGGCTTGTTTCAGGGTTTGCGAAATCTGCTCAGAGGGAATGCCCGCCTTGCGCAAGGCTAGCGTGCCAATTGCAAGGGAGGCAAAGGCGCGTGCCTTGTCGAGTACCTGTCCCGGATCCGAAGGCTCAAGCGCTCTCGCAATAATCTCGTCAATACTCTCCAAATGGTGCCGCCCGAGAGCCGCTACTTCATCATCCTGCGGAGCAAGTTCCGTCAGGCAGTTGATAAGCATGCAGCCGTCACGACCTCCTTGCGGGTTCGCCAAAGCTTCCATTATCGCACCAACGGGATCATCCCCGCCCGCGTCCGCGACGTCGCGCAGAGTATTCAAACCACGCCTGGAATAGTGGCTGAGGGCTTTGTGAAATAAAGTCTGCTTGTTGACGAACGTTCCATAGAAGCTGGACCGGCTCAAACCCATGGCCTTGGTCAGATCATCCACAGATGCGGCCTCGTAGCCCTTGTGCCAAAAAACGCACAAGGCTTTTTCCAAAGCCTCAGCTTCGTCAAAGGCGCGAGGCCTACCCGGGCCTGCGGGTGATTTGATGTCGCCAACTGCGAGAGTTTCTTTGCTCATGAGCAAGATGTGGAATGGTTGGCCCAGAAATTCAAGGTGGCGGTAGGGAATTTTTGGAATGGTCAGTCCGTATTGTGACCAGAGAAAGGAATTTAGGTCCGTGGAAATGCAAAACCTCCCCGGCGCGCTTTGTGTCACGCTAATCTTAGGATCAGGACTGTTAGTCTTCTTGCGGGAGTGTCAGACGAAGAGGATCGTGTTCGTAGAAAAGAGAGGCCACGCTCGGTACTCGTTTCCAACACTTGACAGAGTGACTGGCGGCTTTGTCCAATACGTAGATGTTGATCACTCACAAACCAGAGATTGGTTCGGTAGATCCATGGCCAATGCCCTCAAATTGTGAGGATTACTACCCCAATGAGTAACAAAGCCACGAATTCAGAACTGGTTTTATGAGCATCAGTACGGCGGGCCGTTGTAAGCAAACCAACAATAATTTCAGCGCGCTAGGTTAAAATAGCGAGGTTAGCTGAAGTTTAATTCGCCCAATGTGAACTTCTTAACTTTGGCTAGAACGATTTCTTGTCAGTATCGTTTCATGAGTTGTTAGTGAGTTCGGTGAGTAAGTAGATGTATTTGCATAGTTTCGAGGGACATTGTAGCGCAGTCAATGACATCCGGATGGATGATTTTGCGCTTGAGTATCCGTTGTTGGACGATGCCGGCGTGCACGCACAATGGCAAAATGGCTCCTGGCAAATCACGCGGATAGCCGATATCTGGACAAGAACCGGGAAGGTACTTTCTTTGCCTTACAAAGGGGCCAACGCCTATCCATCTTTCCAGTTTGCTGAGGATGGAACCCCGCTTCCTTTGATGGAAAAAGTGTTGAAAGCCCTGCCACGTGAAATGACGCCGTGGCAATGCGCGTTCTGGTTAACCTCACCCAAATTGGAACTCGGAGGGGAAAGTCCGGCAATTCGCATTCAGACCGGCGATGACTGCATAGTCGATATCGCAGGCGAAGCTGGTTGTCTGATGGCAGCTTAGTTTTAGCTTTTGGTCACTCATACGTCGTACAACATCTGGCAAATTCGTGACTCCCCTGCTTTTTCTGCCACCGGCAAGAAAAGCAAGATCAGGGCACTCAACGCAGCACTCTTTAGCGTACTTAACTGAGTGTCTGACGTCAGCGCCAATGGGACAGTTTAGGTTGATTTGATAAGAGAGGGTTTCTGGCTCATCGTAACCGCCAAGGAGTGGAGATGGGAAAGAAACCCGGAACCAAGCAGAGCCACGGCGAGAAGGTTGTTAAAGACATCCGCCGCGCGACGCACAAACAGTATTCTGCCGAAGAGAAGTTCAGGGTCGTTCTGGATGGCCTGAAGGGCGAGGACAGCATTGCAGAGCTATGTCGTCGCGAAGGCATTGCTCAGAGCCTGTATTTCAGCTGGTCCAAGGAGTTCCCGGAAGCCGGAAAGAAACGTTTGGCTGGCGACACGGCACGTGCTGCGACATCAACCGAGGTCAAGGATCTGCGCCGTGAGGCGCGCGATCTGAAGGAGGTTGTTGTTGAACAGGCCCTTGAGCTGCGGCTTCTCAAAAAAAGCATGATCGCGGATGGGGACGACGACGAATGAGATACCCCGCATCTGAGAAGCTGGAGATCATCCAGCTGGTCGAACAATCCCATCTGCCGACCAAACGCACTTTGGAAAAGCTGGGTATCCCGATGACTACATTCTAACGCTGGTACGACCAATATCTTTCCGGTGGTCCTGAGGCGCTTGAAGACCGCTGCCCCCGGCCGTCACGGGTCTGGAACCGCATTCCCACGCCAGTGCGCGAGAAGATCAGGGATCTGGCCCTGAAGGAAAGTGAGCTTTCCCCGCGTGAGTTGGCTGTTCGCTTCGACGGGCCGCGCTGCACCATTCCGATAGAAGGGTGAATGTCCGGTAAGGGCCGTGAAACACCAGTTCGGCAGATTGCCACGAACGGCAGAAAAGTCTGCATCTCGGAAACTGCAAAGACTAGTTTTGGATGTCCGCTTCGGGCTAGTAGCGGCTATCCGAAAATCTTCCCCGGTACTACGACTATGCTGCGAAACCAGCCAAGAATGAGACCCGAAGATATCGAACCTCAAACCAAAAAAGTTGTAGGTTAATGCGCCCAAGGTTTTGGGCGAGTTGCAAAGCTATGGGCGCACAAAAAAAATTGTAGGGACGCGCATAACGCTGCGCTTCTGCTATTGATTTCAATCATTAAATTCAGATGTTCTTGCCCATAACTTTGCGTGGTATTTGCGCATAATTTTGCACGATTTACCCAAAAGTTTGCACACTCTCCCTATCTGTGTCCAACTACATCCTTCCGAAAGCCTCTTTGAGTTCTGCGACTTGTTCTACATCCAACATCCGGGTTCGCATACCCTGCAGTGCCACGAGCAGCTTGGCTGTTTCTTCCAACTCTTCCGCTGCACAGACCGCTGAAAAGAGATCCTCTCCTGATACGACGGGACCGTGGTTGGCCAGCAGAACAGCACTATACTTGCCGCCCAGTTCGCGGATCAAATCACCGGATTTTGGATCACCCGGCTTAATGTATGGAACCAGTTTAACCGTGCCTACGCGCATGACCACGTATGGTGTAAGCGGCGGAATACAGTCATTGGGATCGGTGTCTTCCAGACACGACAGCGCGGTCGCCCAGGTCGAGTGCAGATGAACCACGGCGCCCACTTCAGGTCGCGTCTCATAGAAGGCTTGGTGCAGAAAGATCTCCTTGGTCGGCTTGTCACCGGACAGGTGGTTGCCATCCAAATCAATCTTGGCAATTCGCTCGGGGTCAACATTGCCCAAAGTCGAATTCGTTGGCGTCATGAGAATCCCGTCCGGTAAACGCGCAGAGACATTGCCCGCGGTGCCAACGGAAAAGCCACGCACAAACAGCGAGGCGCACAGCTCGGACATCTGCCGTCGCAGTGCCTGTTCTTCAGAACTCATTTGCCTGCCTCCATCATTCTCAGTGCCTTCGAGAAGAAATCTGGAGCGCCAAAGTTGCCGGATTTCAAAGCCATTGCAATGGGTTCAGTTTTTCCAACGCTCAGGACAGGTACGCCCGGGTCAATCTCTGGCCCGATTGACATAGCCGGTGACCCCAGTGCCTCAGAGACAGCCTGGGCGACAGCTCCCGACGTCTCACCTCCAGCTACAACCAACCGCTTGTAGCCCTTTTGGACAAGTTCTCGCGCGGTATCTTCAAAGAGATTGTCCAGCTTTTCCGCTACGGCTTCCTGACCAAACTGACCTTGGATCGCACGCACATCATCCGGGCTCCCCGATGAATACGCGAGCGGCGCCTGACCCGAATGCTCTTCAAAGAAATCCAGAAGCGTTTGCGTGGTCACATCCCCGAACATAACACCCGAAACATCAATTGCGAAAGTCGGATGGGACTTCGCGTGAATTTCAATCTGCCTGCGGGTCGCACCTGAACAAGAACCCGCAAGGATCGCGGCAGGCCCTGCGATACCAGTGAACACAGTGCCAGCACTTTTGGATGAAGTCTCTCTCAGGAAGTTTCTTGGTAGTCCCAGTGCTATACCCGATCCCCCAGTAATGAGCTTGGCATCCTTTAGAGCTTCTCCCCAGGCCAACAAATCTTCATCCGAAATCGCATCGCCAATTACAAATCGTTCGCCGGCCTTCTGCAAAGCATCAGCAATCGCCTCTGATCCTTGCTCCACGGCGTCAATTGACACCAACCCGACCGCTTCTTGGGTCTGATACTGCAACCATCGCCTGATGTTAGCATCCGTCATCGGAGTAAGAGGGTGATTTTCCATCCCCGACTCGTGCAACAGCTTACCTTGCACAAATAGGTGACCGTGATAGACGGTGCGCCCGGTTGTCGGAAAGGCCGGGCAGAAAACCACCTTTTGCGCGTCCAGCTCGTCGGCAAGCGCTTTCGCAACTGGGCCGATATTTCCTTCCGTCGTGGAATCGAAGGTCGAACAATACTTGAAGATGAACTGCTGGCATCCTTGATCCGCGAGCCACCGCAAAGCACTCAGACTGTCTGCAATGGCTTCTTCAACCGGTGCAGTGCGGCTTTTGAGTGAGATCACACCCGCTTCGATCTCTTCGTCGACCGGGATATTAGGAACACCCGGAAACTGCGCGGTTCGTATCCCACCTTCTGGCTCCATGCCCTTCGCCAAGGTGTTCGCAATATCACTCGCACCAGTAAAATCATCCGCTATGACACCTATTTTCATAGTTCGATGTCCCTCGTCGGCCCTGGGTCTAGCCTATAGATATGCGGCGCTGCACCGACTGGAAAAACCTCACGCACAAGTGGATCATGGCCGGGCACGATAAGTCGAGGATGCGAGGCCAACCTCTCGAGTGTCTCGAAACCATCCATCATGTCCTGTAGGTCGACGACAATGGGAAAGGCTTTGCGCGCCACGAAATTCTCATAGTAATGCGAGGCATCAGAGGCGAGCACCATCCACCCGGCTTCCGTCCTTACGCGAACGCATTGCAACCCTCGCGAATGCCCACCAATGCAGTGCACCGTGACCCCATCTATAATCTCGGCTTCTCCATCGTAGAACACGACGTTCCCTGAATAGAGACGCTTTACGACCTCGCAAATATGGCTAGCCGTGAAAGGTGCGCGCAGATGGTCGTGGCACATGCAGGGGCCTGTGGCGAAGGCCATCTCCGCCGATTGCATATGCAACTTCGCGTTCGGGAACATATGCAGCCCCCCCGCGTGATCATAATGAAGATGGGTCACGATAACCTCGGTTACCGCTTCCGGTGAAATGCCTAGGGGCCGCAGAGCCTCGCGAGGATCCATCGCAATGGGACGACCACGGGCGGCGGCCTCATCGGAGTCGTAGCCAGTATCGACCAGAATGACTTTGTTGCCGCGTTTGAGCACCCAAACGAAGTAATCCATCGCATGAGGCGCGCTGTGATTATCATCGATGATGAAACTATCTGCTCGCGTCCGCGCATTTCGATCCGCGTATTTCACGGCGTGGATTTCCCAATCGTTCATCGGATGACCTCGGAGTACTGGTGAACTACCTTGGTAGCGATCATATCAGCCGCTGCCGTATCGAAGGCCTGAAAATGCGCGCTTTCCAGGTGGGCGGAGAACGCAGCGCCGTCATCATAAACCTCATAGAGAAAAACTGTATCGGGATTGCCGCCGAGGCAAACGTCAAACTGCTGGCATCCGGCTTCTTCACACAAAGAGGTCGAAGCGTTTTCGACCATCAGCGGCAAAAAGATGTCTCTCGTACCGGGCTTGAGAGTGAAGGTGACAGTAACCACAAACATCAGACGGAAAGTCCTTTCAGACGTGAGAAAGCGCGCTTCGCAACGGGCAGTTGGCTGAGGATCAGGCCAATGTTGAGCACCAGCAGAATGGCCGCACCCGGGCGTGAAAAGAAGACCGAAAGATCCCCGTCCGACAAGAACAGCGACCGGCGGAAGGTTTCGTCAAACAGGCTGCCCAGAATAACCCCGATAACCAATGGCGCGATTGGGTATTTCATCAGGTTCATGAAATAGGCAACGGCGCCGACGCCAAGCATCAGGTAAAGATCATTGATGCCACCACCGACGCTGAAAGACCCAATTGTTGTTAGAACCATCACAACCGGCAAGAAGATAGTCTGCGGGATGGCGAGTATTCTGATGAAAACCCGAGCAGTGAACAAGCCCATCAGGAACATTGTCAGGGAGGCCAACACAAGTATTGCAACCACGCGCAGAATGATCTCGGGGTCTATCGTCGGACCTGGGATCACGTTGTTGATCTTGAAAGCCCCCATCAAAGCCGCGGCGGGTGGTGAACCGGGAATGCCCAACACCAAAAGCGGGATTAGTGCGCCCCCAATGCAGGCGTTGTTTGCCGTTTCAGAGCACAGCAGACCTTCCAATGACCCTTTTCCAAACTTATCGCCCTCAGCAGATACGGTCTTACCGACACCGTAGCTGACCCAACCGGCGACATCTTCGCCGACGCCGGGAAGTGCTCCTACCCCTGTCCCGATCACCCCTGACCGGCCAATGGTGGGCAGGTAGCGTCGGATGGAGCGTAGATTCGGAAGGATGCGACCTTTCAGGGCCAGAGCTTTCCCGGCCTCAACGTGCCTTAAACCGTCGATGATTTGGGGAATGGCAAATGCCCCCATCAAAACCGGCACGACCTGAAACCCGCTCATCAAGTAAGACCAGCCGAAGGTATAGCGCGGTTCAGACAACAGAGGGTCAAGCCCCACCATGGACATCGCAAGGCCGATCAGACCGGCGATCCATCCCTTGATCACCAGGTCTTCGCTCATCAAAGTGCCAGAAAGCAGAATGCCGAACAGGGCCAGCAGTGCTTTCTCCGGGCTTGCGATGTTTTTTGAAACCAAAAGCAACGCCCAGACAAAGATCAAAAGCGTGATGGTCCCGATAACTGTACCAATGAAACTGGCCGTTGTGGTCAGCCCTAGTGCTTCGCCCCCTCGACCCGCTTTAGCCAGAGGGTATCCATCCATGGCCGTCGCCGCACTGGCCGCCGTGCCCGGAATGTTCAGCAGGATTGACGGATAAGAGCCACCGTAAATCGCGCCGACATAGGCCCCGAGCAAAGCGATCAGCGAATAGTCCAATGGGATCTTGTTGCCGAAGAAACCCGTCAGGATCGTCACTGCCAGCGTTGCGGTCAGGCCGGGCAATGCGCCAAACGTTATACCCAGGAACACGGATGCAATCAAATACAGATAGGTCAGCGGGTCTACTGCCAGGCCCACGAATGTGGTCCCAAATCCAGCCAGTTGCGAAAGGATAAAGTCCATCCGGTCAATCTTTCCATAGCGGACGAAGCGTCACGTAGTAGTGGTACTCGATTTGCTTGAAGATCAGCCCGCCGCGCGCGGGCACGTTCTGTCGGAAAACAAAGGCCATCGCACAAACGAGGATGAGCGGGGCAAGTATTGCCACCAACGGAACGAACCGCAAAACGTGTTCGGAAGCCGCCTTGCTCAACACCAAAAGTGTAAGCGAGACCCATAGAGCCAGTGTAAACCAATCATCACTGAGTGCGTTCCAGTCCGCCTGCGCGGGGAAAACAGCAAACGCAAATAGCCCGGCAGAGACAACCGCGCTACAGGCCACCAAAGCACGCCGCGCATGACCCCCGTAGTAGCCGTAAGTCAAAGCTGTAATCAGCAACCCAGAACACAGAATGAAGTCCACTCTGGGAACCAGTCCGACGACATATGCAAGAAGGATCAGGCCTATTGTTGAAGCTCGATAGGCTTCCGACTTATCCCATCCGATGCCCAAAGCACTAAGCGCGTTTTGGGCACCACCTGAGCGGATTGAAATAGCAAGCAAAACGAAGGACAAGCCAAGCAATCCACCGAAGATGAACAGCGGTACAATTGCAGCCGAGTTGTACCAATCCGATCCACTTACACCTGCGCGGTTTTCGCCCCAAAGTGGAATGTCCGATGTCTTCCAAAGAAAAAAGACAGACACTGTTATAAGAACAATTGCTGCCCAAAAGTCGCGCGACCGCATGACCAGTGTTTCGTCAGGTTTGTCCATTGCCTGCCTCCTGAGGGAAAGGGCGCGATCAAGCGCGCCCCTTCAAAATTGATCGGATTAGGGCTGCTCGATACCCAGCGAGGCCGGATCCACTGTGGCAGCGCCAAGGTCTTGCAAGGTATAGGCAAAAGTAGCCTCGAGGTTCGCAAACAGTTCTTGAGCTTCTTCACCGTGTTGACCACCGACATCATAATTGTTTGCAGAGGCCCATTCGGCGACGGTGTCGGAGGCAATAGCTTGCTCGAAGGCATCACCAAGCGCGGCCTTTACATCGTCCCCGGCTGAACTGTGAACTGCAAACCCGATGGCCTGTTTGAGCGGCAAATACTGATCAAGACCGTCATAGATGCCAAAGGCAGAAGGCACTGATGCCCCTGCAATCTGCGCATCTTCGGGCGTCAACATCGCGAGCGGTTTAAGTTGACCGCCTTCAATCAACGGAGCCTGTTCAGCCAGTGACGTCACAACCAACGCGACTTCGCCCGCTATCGCAGCTTCCTGACCGGGCGCTGAGCCTTTGTATGGAACAAACTTGAATTCTGCACCGGCCCCTTTTTCGATTGCCAGAAGATTCAAGTGGTGGATCGAACCTGCGCCGGAAGCCGCCGCAGGAATAGTGCCAGGAGCTGCTTTCGCTGCGTCGACTAGTTCTTCCAGAGTATTGTAAGGGCTGTCCGCCGGGACCGAGATCAGATCAGGTGATCCACCAACAATGAACGGATACCAAAAATCAAATTTCTTATCCCAACCACCCTGCACAGCAGCGGTGACGTTCGACTCTGACAAACCGACCAATGTATAGCCATCGTCTGGTTGGTTCATCACGTAAACCATACCGTTGGAGCCTGCGACACCACCTGTTTGATTGATCACATTGATCGAGACCGGAAGATGTTTTTCCATCTCGGCCATGATCATTCGGTTGATCGTGTCCGTGCCACCACCGGCCCCCCAGACCACAGCTGTGGTGATATCACGATAGGGATAATCCTGCGCAGCAGCTGCCCCTGTAATCCCGGTCGCCATCACGGCTGCGGCCGCCAACCGCCCTAGCTTTAGTTTCATTTCCAAGTCCTCCCAAACAACTTTGCGTTTATTATTGCATTTATTTGCGTATACATTAAAGAATGCGTTGTCAACGGACTGTAGTGAGAGCTGAAATCGCGCTATGAATGCGAAACGGGAAGGAAGCGGGCTAAGATGAAGAAAAATTATGATGTGGCAGTGTTCCAAGGGGACGGAATCGGCCCGGAAATCATGGCCCCTACGCTTGAAATTCTGCGCCAGCTTTCGCGCGGCAGTCCTTCCTACGAACTGGCGTTTACAGACGCACCAGCAGGCGCAGGCCACTACGCCAAAACTGGAGAATCGTTTCCGGCTGGGTCACTCGAAACTGCACGCAACGCCGACGCGATTCTGCTATCTGCAATGGGTTTGCCGGATGTGCGATATCCTGACGGAACCGAAATTTCACCGCAAATTGATCTGCGAAAGCAACTGGGACTTTTCGCTGGTGTGCGTCCTGTAAAAGTAAGCAGCGGACAAATGACCCCCTTGACGCTGCCCCCCGGAAAAGAGATCGACTTTGTCTTGATACGCGAAAGCACAGAAGGACTGTTCTTCACCCAAGGCGCTGGCGAAGTTACGGAACACGAAGCACGTGAAACTCTGCTGATCACTCGTGAGGTGTCCGAAAAACTGTTCCGTTTCGCGTTTGAACTCGCCAAGAACCGCAAGGCATCCGGTCGCGGCCAAGGACGGGTTACATGTGTCGACAAAGCCAATGTTTTCAGGGCCTTTGCATTCTTCAGATCTATCTTTGACTTGGAGGCCGCACGCCATCCCGATTTGAAAGCTGACCATGCCTATGTTGATGCCACCGCTCTATGGATGGTTCAAAAGCCTTGGGAATTTGACGTTTTGGTCACTGAGAACATGTTCGGAGACATCCTCTCAGACCTTGGTGCGGGTCTCATGGGTGGTCTAGGACTGGCGCCATCAGCGGATATCGGGTTGAATCACGCTGTATTCCAACCTTGCCATGGTTCCGCCCCGGACATTGCGGGACAGGGTATTGCAAACCCTTTTGCGATGATCCTGTCCGCAGCAATGATGCTTGAATGGTTGGGGTTCACCCATGATCATCCAGACCTGTCCAGCGACGGCGAACGATTGCGTGAAGCCGTGGAAAAGGTGACGGCGAACGGACAGAACCTGACCCGTGACCTAGGTGGAACGGCCGGAACGAAGGGTGCCGCCGCATCGGTATTGGAAGCAATGCGGGCATGAATACTCAACAAGCCATCAGTGTCGCGTGTGTGGGTGCGGGGTATTTCAGCAGGTTCCACTACGAAAGCTGGTCCCGAATGCCCGGTGCGGTTCCGATTGCATCCTGCAACCGTGATATCAACAAGGCGAAAGAAACAGGACTGGCCGCTTACGATGATCTGTCAAGAATGTTGGAGGCGGAAAAACCAGATCTCGTGGACATCATCCTTCCGCCTGTGGCGCAGGCCGAGGCAATCCGCTCGGCATTGCGGTTTGGTATCAAGTGGCTGATCTGCCAAAAGCCATTTTGCTTATCTCTGGATGAAGCTGAGAAGATTGTTTCAGAGGCTGAGGCGGTAGGTGCAACTATTGTCGTGCATGAGAATTTTCGCTTTCAGCCCTGGTATCGTGCGATCAAGGTGGCGATGACCGAGGGTCGAATTGGTACACCTCTCCAAGCTACTTTCCGGCTTCGGCCCGGCGACGGACAGGGACCACGAGCCTACCTAGACCGGCAGCCGTACTTTCAGGAAATGCCGCGTTTCCTGGTTCATGAAACAGCGGTTCACTGGGTAGACACGTTCCGGTTTCTATTCGATGCGCCAAGCGCCGTTTATGCGGACTTGCGCCAAATTAACCCCGTTATCGCGGGCGAGGATGCAGGTTTCATCCTGTTTGACCACCCAAACGGTTTGAATGCTCTGTTCGATGGCAACAGATGCCTTGACCACAGCGCCAAAAACCTGCGTCAGACCATGGGCGAAGCGCTCATCGAAGGAACGGAAGGATCACTGGTTCTTAATGGCGATGGTTCAGTAGAACTCCGCGGTTTTGGAAAACAGGAGCGACAGCAGATTCTACCTCCAAGCGATCATGATGGATTTGGAGGAGACTGCGTCCACGCCTTGCAAAGTCACGTCATTTCGGGCCTTCTACGGGGCACGCCGCTGGAAAACACGGCCCGAGAATATTTGGATGTGATCCGCATTGAAGAGAATATCTATCTCTCAGCTGCGGAAGGACGAAAAATCAACCTGGAGACCCCGTGAAGGATCAGGACGCAAAAACTCTTTCTAATACACAACGCGCTGTCAGGGATTTGCGACAGATGATCCTGTCCGGCGAACTTGCGGCCGGAACTGATCATCTGGAATCGGAACTCGCCGAAACCCTTGGCATGTCCCGCACCCCGATACGGGAAGCTGCGCTGATGTTGGAAAGTAAAGGGTTGCTTGAAATGCGGCCCCGAAAGGGCGTTCGGATACTGCCTGTTTCATCAGATGATATGCGCGAAATCTACGACATCCTAACGGAACTCGAGAGTCTCGCAGCACAGCGCGCTGCCGAAGCGGGCTACTGCGAAGATGAACTGGCGGTACTTGCCGGATCAATTGCAAAGATGGACCAAGCCATCGAAGCCGAAAACCTTGAAGCCTGGGCCGAGGCCGACGAGTTGTTTCACCAGGAGCTCGTTCGGTTAGGCGGCAACAAACGAGTCGAAGCGATTGTCGCCATGATGAGCGACCAGGTACGTCGCGCGCGCGCAACGACGTTGTTCATCAGGCCCCTGCCCGTTAAATCTAATGAAGATCACCGGGTTGTTTTTCAAGCGATCAGTGAAGGTCGTCCAGATGCCGCCCGTGAACGTCATCGAGAACACAGGCTGCAAGCACAGGCTATGCTTTGCGGGATACTCGAAAAGCATCGGCTCAACAGCCTCTGATCTTCTCGTATCCGGTCGTTAATCACCTAAAATAACTGCCTATTTTCGGCATTAAAGGCGCTCCGAATACTTGTCTTCAACGGCAGTCCGCAGGTGCGTCCGGCTGCAGCCCTAAGGTATATGCTGATCTTGTGGCGTATTGCACGCGCGACACCTGGGCAATGGTCGCAATTCATCAGGAATTGCTGGCGATGTGAACTGTGGCGCGTATCCGCAGGAATTTGAAGCCTAATTTATTTGATCACGCGGGCTTTATCAGTGTTTCCAGATATTCTCGAGTATCGGCGTCCCACGAACTAGGATCTTCTCCATGGGCGACTACCGCGTGCAGTTCCATGAGTTTCCATACTTCGTCCTTAGTCGCTGCAACCACTTTGCCTGGGCAGGCCTCCATGCCCTCGCAATCCTTGCAGGCATATGAGTATGCAGTGATCATCGCTTTCTCCTCCGTGCGCTCGGAAAGTTGGTTAGAACTCAAGAAACGTCGGCAGACCGTCGTCGAGTTTTATCCATGGCTGCTGATGTGACACGAAGACGTGGGCCTTGGGTTTCGCAATCGATGGGTCGTCCAACGTTACAGCAGAAAACCAAGCGTCAGCGCTCCAGTCTTGGCCCTCAATTTCATTTAGGGCGGCATAGGTCAACGTCGTTCCACAGTCCCGACAAAACCCGCGGCGAATACCCGGAGTTTTCTCAATGTGTTGGATTTCGCCTTTGATAACGGCGAAGTCTTCGGCGGCTACCTTAGCCCAAGTTACAAAGGCGCCGCCAAGGGCCATTTGGCATGAACGACAATGGCAATGTCCCGACCAGACAGGTGGTGTCGCGATCTGATATCGAACCGCACCACAGTAGCATCCACCTTGAAGTTTTTCCATCGTATGAAGATCTCCTGGCATGCGGCTAGGCTGACATCCATGATGATGCCTATACCTATTTTTCTTGGAGCTTATAAACAGATTTCGATATGAATATTGTCAAGAAAACCGATATCATGCGACTCAAATAGTTTAACCAAGCATTAGAAAATCTACAGTATGGATTGGTTGCACCTTCCCCCGATGAACGCTTTGCGCGCTTTCTCAGCAGTTGCGGAAGCAGGGAGTTACACCGTGGCGGCTGAACGCTTGAACGTGACCCAAGCGGCTGTCAGCCAGCAGGTGAAATCGTTGGAAAGACATTTGGGTGTAGCTCTCGTTGCCAGACGTGGGCGCAGCATTGAATTGACAGAGCCAGGCATCATTCTTTCACGTGAACTGGGTATCGGCTTTGAAATTATCGGAAGGGGTGTCGAACGACTGGCGGAACATGCAGCACACCGTCCCGTTCAAGTGACCATGTCACCAGCATTCGCGGTGGAGTGGCTATTGCCGAGAATGGCAGAGTTTCAACAACAACATCCAGAGATCACTTTGATGCTGAACCCAACTTCTGAACTGGTTCAGATAAAGCCAGGTGGTATCGATGTCGCCATTCGGTATCACGATAGACGCATGCCAAGAAAAGAAGAGGATACTGTCCTTGTATCCGACATGGTCGTGATCGGCGCACCTTCACTGGTGGAAGGCCAAGATCTGCGTGACCCGGCCTCTTTAACGAAACTGCCCTGGTTGCAGGAACTAGGCACAAACGAGGCGGCTGACTGGTTCACCTATCACGGGGTTGTTCCTGCCGAGCCATTGACCATAAATCACATGCCTGGGAACCTGATCATGACTGCGGTTCGCCGGGGTGACGGTATCACGTATTCTGCCAGAGCTTTTTTTGAGGACGATCTGTCATCTGGTCGGATGATTGAGTTGTTCTCTGAGCCACTCTTCGGCGTCTATTACATCCAGACTCAAGCAGAATTTCAGCGTCCCGAGGCTAAGGTGTTCGTCAACTGGCTTATATCTCAGTCGCAAGTCGTATCGAGACACAACTCTGGAAGCTGAGACGTATCTAATTCCCCCCCCCTGCTCTGTTTGCTCAAGACCGTTGGTTTCGCCGTTTCTTAAGGCTGCTCTGTGGAGGAGCCAGCAGCGATCAGAGCCGCCATCCCTCCATCGATGAACTGCACGTTTTGAAAACCCATAGCAGCCAATACATTTGCCGCTGCCGCGCCTCGGTAGCTTGGAGTTCCGCCACAAGTGGTGAAAATTCGCCTTCCACGATCCTGTAACTCTTGAGATCTGTATTCACTTTCAAGGACTGCCATCCAAGCGACGGCTCGACCTGGAGCCGGAATGGCTCTGGGGCTGATACCTGTAGCCGCCATTTCAGCGCTATCCCTCACGTCCACTACAAGTGCGTTGGGGTCTTCGATCAGTACTGCCAGCGCGTCAGTTGCTGAAATCGGATTTGCTTTGGATATTTCCTGAGCTTCCATTTGTGCGAATGTTAAGACCATATTGCCCCCCGACTGCAAATCCTGCGCTATGCTACCATGCGGCTGATTTACCGCAAATCGGCACCGAAGCGATGCTTGGCAGTCTTATCGTCGTCCAGACTGTTGCCATCAACGAAGTTAAATAAGTCCCGGTCAACGGCAGAAGCGGGCCTCGCAAATACCCCGGCCATTGCTGTTGATCAGTGATTACTGGGCGGCCAAAGCCTTCTGCCTGCAATAACACGATGCCTTGATCGGCACCTCGGCGCGAGCAGTGGCCTTGTCCAGTTGTGGCTTAATGTGGGCGGCTTCGACCGTTTCACCGCGCCGGGTGAGACATTCGTGCAAGCCATGCAGGCTCCAGACGTTGCCCGGATGCTGACAGGCCCGGCTAAGCGTTGCATCCAGGCCAAGGTCTGCACGGTAAACAGCTTCGGCTTCCTCCATCTGGCCCTGCTCAAGAAGAAGAGCACCCAGCGCATGACGGGTGGGTTGCATCCAGCCCCAGGGCTCGTCGTATGGCAAGTTGTCGTCGATCTCGACTGACTTTCGCAGGTGGTCAAAGGCCGTTTCGTGCTCTCCTGCGTGATAGGCCAACTCACCCAGCATCATTTGCTCAGCGACCTTCAGAATGTCCCGGCATGTGTTGTTGAACAGCATTCGGGTCTCAGGAACTCTGGCCAGAGCATCATAGAACTTGGCTTTTTCACTCTCGGCTTCGGCGACCCTGTGTAGGTTGGCCAAGGCAACCGTCCTTGCATACCGCATCATGGCAATGGTCACGCTGTAAAGCTCTTCATCCTCTGGCAGATCCTGATCGAGAATATCCTGCCAGAGACCAAACCTGATCAGCACATGTTGCTTCATTGGAATGAAGCCTTCAAACCAGTCCGCCATAGGCCGAAGAGTGTCTGACGGCAAGGTGTCGATCAGCTCATCGGCAGCTTCGATTGCTGCCGATGGTTGCCCCAAGAACATCGCACCGTATATTTTAAAGTGATAGTTGTGGCACCGATAGACGGAATAGAAATTGTCAGGGCCTTCGCGCTTCAGAAACTTGCGATCTGCCAATATGGCTTTGTGATTGCGCAGTACCACGTTCATATAGTCTCCGCACAACACGTCGATATGGGTCGGCATGTGCAACAAATGCCCGGCCTCGGGCACCAGCGTGCTGAGCACATCGCCCTGACGCAGTGCCCGTTCGGGGTGGGGCGACATTTCCATAAGGTGAATGTACATGTGCAATAGTCCTGCGTGCTCCCATGCTCCGGAAAGTGTATCGAACGCATTTTCGAGCACGGATATTGCCTCGAGCGTATCGGCCCCTTCGGCGGGCTTTCCGGTCGGCAAATCCCAAAGCTGCCAGGGTGTCCGGTTCATGAGCGACTCGGCCAGAATCGCAGACACGTCCAGGTCCTGATCGAATTCGGTGTGAACCTTTCGCATCGCATCAGCGAAGGCGTCATTCCACGGGCTGAAATCCTCAATATCCGACGAGGATGGATAACGCTCTGGAATGGCATCGATTAGCGCGCGTTCAACAGGCGTCAGCCGGTCCTTTAACGACGCAGCAGCCTCGATTGACGCTTTCGCCAAGGCGATACAGTCAGGCTTCTCGTCTTCTTCGAATGTTTCCCAGGGCTTGTTGTAGTTCGGCCCAATACAATACGCGATGCCCCAGTGCGCCATTGCGCAATTTGGATCCGCAGCCACGGCATTCTGAAAGCATACAATCGCTTCTTCGTGGTTGTACGCGTAAGTCCAAGCCAAACCACGATCAAACCAAAGCTGGGCTTCGTCCGACGAGGTTGTGATCTTTCGGCTGTAGCGACCGAGATCATAGTATTCCATCACAATAACCCCCTAATTAAAGGGAGAAGTTTACCACAATGGGCTGTTTCTCGATACTGGCTACATCAAAGCCGACCTAAGGCATAGACCCGACTTATATGAGCCCCATTTGATCGAAGCACTCTTCTTGGCAACTGATAAACTTGTCGGCCGCGTGAGTGACGGACGGTCCAATCCCTCCACAGTAGCCCGCCGACAAGACCACAATCACCGCTTGCACACCTAAGACGGGCATTTGAGAAAGCTGATGTCAGCAGTCAGATTGTTCTTTTCCGCCAACTAACACTTTTGGGACCTAGTAGCGTCGTGCGACAGCTTCCGTTCAAAGTGGCGTTGAAAACCTGTAATTTGCGCTCATTGCGGGCGTCAAAAATACGGGGGACCCTATTCTTCGAGCGTGGCAACTGCATGGTCGTGAGAGGTATGCGGTCGATGCATGTTGAGAATGCGTTGAGCTTCATTCGATTGTCCCGAAATTGCCAGCGCATGCGCCAATGAAAACTCAATAATGTCGCGTTGCGCCCGGCTACCACCAAGGCGTTCGTGCTCAGACATGACACTTACGAACTTCTCAATCGCTTCATCCGCATTTCCATCCGCCAACGCACGGAATGCGCCTGCGACAGAAACAACGGTGGGGCCTGCGGGTCCCTTTGCGCCGTCAATGGTTGATTCCAGACGCTCTCTGTTTCCAGCCATCGCATGCGCAAGAGCAGCGTGAACATCCGCAAAAGCCAAGCCAGGTGAAGGAAAGAACTCAACAGCATAGTCGCTGAGTTGTTGCCAACGCTCCTGGGGAATTTGCTCGCCAGCCAAAAAGGCGCGGTGAACAATTGCCACACTATCAGTCAGAACGTTCAGTGGTGGCGCAGGAGGTCGGTCGGGGGAAACATAATCATCGAACAGCTTCCACATACCCGCCACATCGCCGCTCTCAAGCGCCCACAGAGCGACGTGCCAACTGAGATGGCAGTGCAGATACGCTGTGGAGGGATAGTCTTGCCAAAACTCGCGCAGATAAGCGTAGCCAGCGTCCGTCTCACCGTTCTCATAGTAGAGATGGGCCCTGACATGTGCAGTGTGTGCGCTGTCTGGCTTCAACTCAAGTGCGCACTCGATGTTTTCCGCGGCCGGGCCAATCTGTCCGGCCTCCATCTGGGCAAATGCATGCTGACAGAGAAACCACCAGTCGTCGCCATAGTGTGGCTTTAACATGGTCGTGTACGCAAGCTGCTCCGCCTCGCGTCCAGCCTGACCTGAAAACCCTATTAAGCCAAATACGCTGGTACAGGTCTGAGCAAGCAAAATATCTCGTGGATTGTCAGCGACGTGATCCCGGATGCGCCTGTAAGCCTGTGGTGCACGCCCCTCGATGAGATCGCTGATAATGTCGATCTGGGCGGCTTCGCGCGAGCTGACGCCATGCGACAGTTCCTTTGCGACGGCTATTTCACGCTTTGCATCTTGTCCACGCCCGACGGTAACAAGGTATCGCGCAAGCCCAACATGGGGCATGGCAAAACTATCATCTGCCTGCATTGCAGAACGGTAAGCTTCTTCAACATCATCAAAAGCACCCAGAAAACGATCGATGCCTTCAACGTAGGCGTCTCGCGCAGCTTGTGATGTGGTCGTTAGCGGGCTTCCGTACCGATCTTCAAGCATCCAAACCTTCCACTATCTGTACCAAACCTGTCCGTCAGTGAGCTATATGAGCATGCCTAGCCATAAACGAGTCAAAGGAAATCGACGTTGCGAGGCGCCCTGATTTCAGCATCCGTTTCTTTCAGAAGTCTCATGAAATCATCGAAATGCCAATCAAACCATAGTTGCTTCATCAAATCCCAATTTCCTAAAATTGGACTCCGAAAGCAATTTTGGGGATTATTCCATACGGCCCGGCCCGCGTCCGGTTAGAGGAGAACGTAGGTATGACAACCCAAACTCGCCCGCTCATTGATACGGCTTGGTTGGCAGATAACCTGACTGACCCGAAACTACGCATCATTGATGTTCGCTGGAAGTTTAGGGAGGAAAACGGCAAAGGCTTGGCCTATGACGATAGGAGCGAGTTCCAAGCCGAGCACATTCCCGGCGCCGTGTATGTAGGCATGTCGACGGAGCTTGCAGACAGCAATCAGAACGTTCCCGATATGATGCTCGGGCCAGAGGATTTTGGGAAAAAGATGCGCGAGTTGGGTGTTTCCAACGACAGTCATGTCTTGGTCTACGATGATTCCGGGCTTCCGTTGGCTTCAGCGCGTCTTTGGTGGGCACTTTCGCACTATGGCCATAAAAACGCGCAGGTCTTGGACGGCGGCTTGCAGCAATGGAAACTCGAAGGTCGACCCACTGAAACTGGCGATCCATCCGTTGAGCCTGGCGACTTCGCTCCCAAGGTGCAGAGCAATTGGATTGCCAGCAAAACTGACGTTCTGGACGCGATAGGAAGGCCTGAGGTCAGAGTTGTGGACTTTCTGCCAAACGACCTCTTCCGAGGCGACGGTGTTCACACATGGGGAGGTCGCTCGGGACATATCCCCGGTGCAGTTAACATACCGGCGATATCGAACATCGATCCGGATTTGGCACACACACCCATTGCTGAGCGGGCAGCGAAACTAAAGGAACGAGGCTCATTCAGGTTGGCGGATCGCCTCCGCCTCCTTCAGCACTATCAGGACAAGGGAATTCAAACCGACGACGAGGTTATCGCGTATTGCGGTCGCGGTATTGCCGCCTCTTGCGGTCTCCTTGCGCTTCGCCACATGGGGTTCGACAAGTCGCGCCTCTATGATGGTTCCTGGGCTGAATGGAGCGCCGATGAGAGCCTTCCGGTTGAAACCTCGTGAGACTACGATTTTGGGTCACTTTGGGTGATCCAATTATTGACGCGTTGCTAGGAGGATATTTTTGATGACGGACAATTTCCGGCTGACCAAAGAAGCTGCGCAGAAGTACAACAACCATAGTGTGCCTGCGATGTTCGGCCCATTGGCTGAAGCAACAATGCAGGAGGTTCAGCTTCGAAGCGGCACTTGTGTTATCGACATTGCATGCGGCACCGGGGCTTTGACGCGAGAGATTGCAAGGAAACTGACGGGCGAAGGCCGGGTTGTTGGCGTAGATCTGAACGAAACCATGATTGAGGTCGCGCAGTCCAATCAGCTGGATTGTCGTCATGTGCTCGAGTGGTATGCAGCAGATGTAACCGAGTTACCTTTCGGAGACGCTACGTTTGACTATGCCTTCATACAACAGGGGCTTCAGTTCTTCCCCGACAAATCCGCCGCGTTGAAAGAAGTTCATAGGATCTTGCGCAATGACGGTTAGCTATTTTTGACATGTTGGCGCGCTGTGTCGCCCTTCAATGGAGCACTTGCAAAAGCTCTCGAACAGCATGTTGGAACAGATGCCGCAGTCAAGGCCAGAGCGCCTTTTTCGTTTCGAGATGGGGACCTCATTTCGAACTTGTTGGTCGATGCAGGCTTTAAGATAGCTCGTCACGAGCCATTGGTACTAGAGCGAAGATTTATTGACCTTCGTGCGCAAATCATGGCGCTGCCAATCGAAACTGATCTTAGGGATGCAGGTGATGACGTCACCAACAAGGTCGTGGAAGAGGTTGCAGACGTTTTGTCTAGATATGACAATGAAGGCGTATTGCACGTACCGCAAGAAGCGCACCTTTTTGTCGCCGCGGCATAGGTCAACGACCACTGGCTCAGTTCTCAATTACGATCTTTGCCATAGTCGAATGACAATGCGGCATTAGTGGCTGCCGAGCGTGGCTCCGCGTTGACGGTAGAGTGTGCATCAAACTATACTTTTGCCATGGCCAGCGGAAAATACATCGACGATTTGTCGGTTGGCGAAACTTTCGAAACCGGTGGCGTTACGCTGACCGAGGGAGCGATTGTTGACTTCGCACTGGTTCATGACCCGCAGCCCTTCCACGTTAACAAAGTGGCTGCCGCAAAGTCGATTTTCGGCGGTCTCATCGCCAGTGGATTTCAAACAATAGCGCTTACTTTCAGGTTGTTCCGCGACACTGGTGTACTTACCGGCACCAATCTGGGTGGACATGGTATGGACGAGGTACGGTGGCTGGCTCCGGTGTATTCCGGTGACACGATCAGCGTGCGCGTCACGGTTGAGGCAATTACACCATCACGTTCGAAGCCAGACCGGGGAACGGTCAAATTCCGATACCAGACATTTAACCAGAACGATGTTGAAGTTCTTAACCTGGTCATGCACCATGTGATGGCATGTCGGAGTTAAGGCGGTTTGCAGCGACTTGGGCGCGGCGATCAATTCGACCTCCCTTTGTCATCTTCAAGAGTATCCTTGGGCTCGCCACATAAGGCTTCTATTCGCAATTGCGGTCGTGGCGTACATGCAAACTAGCTTGTTCGCGTGTTCTCAATCCTTTTTTGCCTAAATAACTACTTGTAGATTGCCGCATAGCGAGGTGCGAAGAACTTAACGAAGGCTCTAACCTCTGGCCGACGATAGGCTTCCGGCGAAATGAGCATTAGGTGCGGCACCGCAAGTTCGGGGATTTCGTCGAAACATCGGATAAAAGACATGTCTGTTTCCACCAGCTTGACATTGCTGATCCCAAGGCCTTGCCCTGACCTGATCGCCGCATGCATTAGCTCCAGTTCAGTGAAAGACATGACGATCTGGTCCGGCTCCACGTGATTGGTCAACCATTCGTGGAATACATTTGGTACATCGTCCCGCTGAAAGGTAACAAACTGATGCCCGGCCAGATCATTCGTTGACCCCGGTAAGCCAAATTTGTCCGCGTAATTTCTGCTGCCGAACAAAGACCAGCGGGCCGTGCTGATCTTACGACAGATCAGGTCAGGATCAGGTTCAGTTCTTGCAAGGCGCAAAGCAATGTCGGCCTCGCCCGCCATCAGCTCCAGCGCCCGAACGCTGGACAAAAACTCGAATGCGACATCCTGATTGTCGGCGGAAAACTCGTTTACGATTTCAATCATGCGTGCAGAGAAGTTTGCTGAGTAAGCGGTGATACGGATGGGTTGTGTCGACGTCAATTCTTTCGCGCAATCGGCAAATTCAAGGACTGAAGTCTCGATTGCTTCGGCGAGGGGAACGAGGCGAAGGGCTTCTGGGGTCGGTTTGAACCCGTGCGTACCGCGCTCAAAAAGCGTCAAGCCTGTTTCTCTTTCGAGAACATCAATGCGTCGGGCAACCGTTGGTTGGGAGACCTTTAGCTTTCTAGAGGCCGCAAGCGTCGACCCTTCTCTGAAGACAGAGAGGAACACACGAATATCCGACCAATTTCGGAACCCGTTCTTCATTTTTGTAGAACAGCACAATTTTGTGCCGGATACCAGAAAAACGGGAGAACAGTTACTGTTGTTGCGACAGCGCAATTAACTCGGAAAGGACCATGAGATGGCTTCCCATACAATGTCACCCAGCCTCTGGGCCGTATTTGGTGGACTGTTCGGTTGGACCAAAAGAGCCTTCCCCGAAACCCGGAAGCTGCGGCCTACAGCCAACGATCTTCACGCGGAACGCGACTATATTAATGACGTGATCTGGAGTAATCCCGATGCGTTTTCGAGTGAGCTTGACGTGCAGAACATGATGAACCTGTATCCAGGAAAGTTCTGACAACACTTGGTGACAATCGGCCGAATAAGGCGATTAGATCGCACCAAAATGCAGCTGCAAGCTGGAAGTGACAGCCACGCACCTGTGTTGTCGCCATAGAGTAAGTAGCAACACGAGACCTTCTGTCATCACACCTATCACTGCGGTCGTTCGAACGTCTGATCAATGCCTGCACGTCTGGCACTTCCTTGGGGCATCACCGACGACAATTAAGTATGGACAAAAGATTTGCAGCACCAATTGGGGCGACTGTGACACCAATGGGGGTCTCTTCAACCGCGACTTTCAGGAAGCCTGCGGAAGAACCTAGGCCGAGTTACTTCGCTCGATCACCCTTTTCTACGCGCCACGACGACAAATTGGGTCATCGAAAAGAAGAAGCGTCCAACTTTTGCAAGGCTGAACTGTTCGTCAAACCACGATTGCGCAACTGCGGGATCAACATAGTCATTTGCGACAGCGTATTGCTTCATGAGGTGCATCATCATGATTGCGAGGCCATCAGGCTTTAGCTGGTGATCTGTCATAGTGAACGACAAGACATCTTCCACATGGTCGCCGCGAGCCTTTATCAGTGCGGGCAGTCTTTCCGGGAGGGAACCACTCACAAAGTGCTGGTTCCAGGAAGTCAGCATCTTTTGCATTCTGTCGGGCTCATCGCTGAACCAAATCAAGCTACCAAAGTGCAGATCACTGATGACAAGCCGCCCGCCGGGTTTGACGCACCGCAGCGTGTCAGCCAACGCACCGTCTACGTCTTCGATGTACTCAAAGACTTGTACCGAGACCGCTTTGTCAGCACTCTCATCCTCAATGGGCAAGCTATTTGCGGCACCAGCACGAAACTCCACGTTTGCGTAGTCGCTGCATCGTTCTTTAGCGGCCGCTGTCATGTCAGTGCTTGGGTCGATCCCGATGACACAGCCATCCGAGCCAACTGCGCGAGCCAACTCTGCTGTCAACAGCCCGTTGCCACATCCGATGTCCAAAATAGTTTCACCGGGAGAAGGGCACAGCGCATCAAATGACACCTGTCGTCGCCGCGTCAATTCGGCTCCCTGATAGGCGGTTTCTAGTAATTTCGTTGTTTCAGCGTCAAACTTAAGCAACTCTCCACCCTTACAAAGCCCACCAGTCCCCGAAACTCTAGTCCGAAATGGCCCACAACATGGGGGCTAGACAGCTTCTTGGCAAGTTCGAGGTTCAGTAGGATGCGGCCTGTGGCAGGTTTACAGCTCCCCCACCGGGTTTTCATCTTTTGAGAATCCTAGTTTCCGTGGGTACAACGCCCAAGCGTGCTGCCCATCCGTCGTTGTGATCAGACACAAACTGCTTCAGGTGCGCACGGTAGAATTTAGCCATTGCATTGGACCTAGTTGCCAAATCAGACCCAGGTCGTGCAGTCATCCGAAGCCGACCGTTGACTGCCAAAGGGTCACCTCAGGGTTCGATAGGTACAGCGCCCAACTGGCCGCGGTGATTTGTTGCCGCGATCAGTGGGCCTATTGGAGATTTCAAATCAGAGGATGCCGCAGCCGCCACGCATTCGCTATCGCCTAAAAGTTGAGTTCGCACTCAAGAAACTAAAAATTTCAACTCTTGATTGCATCGCCAATAGAACTTTGGGCAATTTAGTCAGAGCTTTGGGTCAAAACAGGAATTTGGGCGATCCTACACAAAAATTGTAGGGACGCGCATAACGCTGCATTCTTATCATTGATTTTATTCAGAAAATCTGGGTGTCTTCGCCCATAATTTTGCACAGCATTTGCGCATAGGTTTGCACGATTTTCCCATAAGATTGCACGGTTCACTATACGCGCTCAATTTTCGATTGTCGTACAGTGGCTTGATCAACTTGAACGCACCATAACTCAGCCAAAAGTGCGTTATTCTTGGAACAATTCAACCCAAAACCGAACAAAACAACTCAATTGCGAGGCTATGGTAGATTCCTTTCAATTTAGCTCGGCTCGGTTGGTTTAGATAAAAACTATTTAACATCGGCAATTCGACGCATGGGAACAGACGGCAGCAAGCTGTTTAAATTCTAGGGATGCGTCTCATTAAGACTGCATAGGGTGATTAGCCATCGACCATCTGGTTGTCGCTCAAGCACATTCAGCGAAACGCCTTCACCTGTCGTGCCTTCGCTAAATTCTGCAAGACACCAGCCGAGTTCGCCGTCTCGACCTGCACTAGAGACATTGATTTTTTTGTCTTCTCCACCTACCGCGACCCACTCTGCATGTGTGTCTTCAATAGCTTGCCTTCCAATGGAAGGTGGGCCGAAGGGAGAGTACATCTCTGCTTGCGCTGCAAACACGGAAGCGCATCCATTGGCGTCCCCTTGTCGGTAGCAGGCGACATAGTGGTCGAATACCTCCTGGCACTGTTGTTTGAAGGACATACAAACACTCCTAATTTCGCTGTCCTAGCATCAGGTTCTGCAATTCTACTGTCAAATCAACCTCGATCAGATTGTTTGCGTCGCTTCTACCTAGGACAAACCCGTCTTTGGTTTTGCGCCTGGGAACTGACATCTAAGCAAGATGCAGCATTTGACTCTTTGGGCTCAAGTAGACAATCGCTGTACAAGGCATAAATGACTGCTATGCGGACAAAGCAGCCTTATGCAACCGCTGCTATTGCTGACGCAGCATCGGTGAGCAGCTGCTGCACGCGCATCGCTGCGGTGCAACTTATTTCGTCAAACCGGCCATTCAAGGCAAGATCATAGTCCGAATTTCGAACGGAGCTTTCGGTGCATCCAGATCGGACAATCTGGACGCATGAAACAGCGCTCATTGCTTACGATGGCGACAACGAGCGCTTCCAGAATGCGCCCCGAAAAATTGACCTGGTGAATACTAGCGGCAATGCGGGTGGCACACGCAACAGCGCTGTCTGATCAGTCCGTTGAGAAGCAATAAAACAGACCCGCCCCGCCAGAACGTGGCAGATGTTCTTCTCCACAACCACGCGAGCCGTGCGACGAGTTCCAAGACACCATGTTTCGCGCATCATTGAGACCCACACGGTCATGATGTCCGACAATCGCGGACCCGTCTTCACTATTCGAAGTCCAGTTGCTGCATGTCGTATCGCCACCTGCCGTCGAGAAATGTCCGGCAGAATCGGAGCCAGTCAAAATGTCATGTTTGTTCGGCTGACTACCACGCCCATTTACAGGGTTACCGTTTTCATCGAGTGCGGTCAGAATACTAATGTTCACGCTGTCGCTGTGTAGGTCTTCTACATTGTTGGCGATGAGTTCTCCCTTGGCATTGTACCATGGACCCGCCCCGATCCGGTCGCGTGCCGAAATACCGTTGGTTATTGTCATCGGGTCGGTGCTGCGATCAATGGACATTGACGTGCTCAGATAGGCCGAAAAAGTTTTGGAAGAACCGACCGCAGAAGCAAGTGCATTACAATGAGCATCGGCGCCGTCGAGGCCGCCTAGATTGGCACCGTCTCCTTTGCCTACACTAGTGATGAAGAACGACATCTCATCGCCTGCCGATTGTGCCTGAACGATTGCCGCGAAACAGCAGATTACGAGTGCAGCAACCCCATGGACAGCTGTTCTGTTGGTGAACTTCGACATGTGATTCTCCCTTCTTGCTGTTTGATCTCCGATGCTAGCCGTATGCATTGCTTGGGTCCACGATTAGCGCACAGGGATTAGAGAACATGACAGTTCAGCCTTCGAAACATATCTTGACGGAATATTGGTCGGCACAGACGTTATGGCCGACTTTCGTCACCATTGTGGCAAACCCAAAATGGGGTTCGCACGAAACTTTCGCCGCGAGTATTGCGAACACCCGGTCTGACAGACGTACTCCACCACCGTGCTGTGATCGATTGCCTCAGATGCTGGACAAAGCAGCTTTCCGACTTGACCGCGGCAATGTCCGTAGTCAGCCCAAAGCCGCTATTGCGTTGAATGCCTTGCATCGGAAAGTCGGCCTTTGAAACACTGAACTCGTAATGCTGCTCTGCAAATAATGCGACTGCTTACAACTGTTTTTGGGTGATTTCAGTTGGCTAGAGCTTTGGCTATGCGTTCAACCAAGGCCCGTTGCACGAGAGCAAACCTTGGTGTCTGCGCGATTTCCTCTAGTGTTGCGACCCAGAGCGGAACTTCGATTTGGGGATTCATGCCGGGCGATCTATGAAGGCGGGGGTCAGCATCGCCGATGAGTTCAGGTAAAAATGTCTTGCCCGCTCCGGAAGCGGCCATCTGCTGAAGCACCAAAAAACTGTCTGCTCCGTTGGTAGTTTGTTCGGTTTTCGCGTTTTCTGCTAGCCACTTGGCAGGCCGAGAGCGGCTCAACGCGCCGTCAAGCCTCATCCATTTACGATTTGGGGAACCATCATCATAGACCCCAAACGACAATGTACCTGATCGTTCTCCGACCAGGCCGTCCTCAAGTTTAATCGATGGGCGCACAGCGATATCCGCAGTCAGCCGGGATAGATCACGGTGGCTGTTGCTACTCAACAAAGTCAGTTCCAACCCTGGGTACTCTTTGGAAATTTCATTCAAAATTTGAGGCAAAACCATCTGGCAAAGACTGTCAGTGGACGTGATGCGAACGTGACCAACAGGAGAGCGGTTCGCGCCTACGATTGCCCTCTCTACTGAAAGCACCGCATCTTCAACGTTTTCCATAGCCGAGAGAATTGTTCTGGCCTCAGGCAGCGCGGAATATCCAGAAGGGCTCTTCCGAAAAATCGCACAGCCACTTCTCTGTTCAAAGGCAACCACTCTGCGCAGGACTGTCGCATGCGTTACCCCCAAAGCTTCCGCCGCCGAGTTCAGCGAACCGTATCTATCAACGGCAAGCACATATCGAATGTCATCCCAATTATCGTTGTTCATAAATTAACAGGAGGCGGCGAATAACAAACAATTACAAGTAAATTCGTTCAAGCTAACATTCGAAGTATTGAACAGGGAGAGACATCATGATGAAGAAGTTCTCAATTTTGGCGGCAGGCATTTTGTCTGTAGCGGCCATTGGCGCAGCCATCGCCCATGAAAGCGAAAATCCGGCTGTGAAAGCTCGGACCTCAATCATGCAGCTCTATTCCTTCAATCTTGGTACACTTGGCGGCATGGCCAAAGGCGAGGTGGGCTATGATGCCGAGGCCGCAACACGGGCTGCAAACAACCTTGTTGTACTAACGCAGATCGACCAATCCGCGATGTGGCCCGCAGGATCCGACAATGTATCCGATCCGTCCACCCGAGCGCTGCCTGCGATCTGGGAAAACTTCGCTGACGTTGGTGCGAAAGGGCAGGCTATGGCAGATGCCGCTGTTGCGATGCAGGCTGCGGCAGGGCAAGATGTTGATGCCCTGAAAGCGGCTATGGGCGATTTGGGTGGAAGCTGTTCGGCATGTCACAAAGCGTACAGAGCGCCAAAAGACTAATTGGTAGATAGCTGTGAAGCGGTTTTTCCTTTTCACCGCTTTCGTTGCACTCTTGATTGGGTTGGCAGGTTTGGTGCTGACCCGACCACAAAGAACGGATCAATCTAAACTCGACGGTTTGCATCCGGATCTCACCAGAGGCGAAATCGTGTTCCACGCCTCAGGATGCGCATCTTGTCATTCAGCGCCGGATGCGGTTGGTGAGGACAAGCTCATGCTCTCCGGTGGTCGCCGGTTTGAGACGGAATTCGGCACGTTCATTGCCCCCAACATTTCCAGTGACCCAGAAGTTGGTATTGGGTCCTGGTCTGCCCTGGATCTGGCCAATGCCTTGATCCATGGGACCGGACCCGAAGGGCAGCACTATTTTCCAGCGTTTCCCTATACATCTTACGCCAACATTACGGCCGAAGACGTTATTTCGCTCCTTGCATTCCTCAGAACCCTGCCAGCGTCCAAAGCCGAAAGCGTTTCTCATGAAGTCGGTTTTCCTTTCAATGTTCGTCGTGGATTGGGGGGATGGAAACTGTTGTTCATGACACCAGGCTGGGTAGTCGAAGGTGATTTGACCGACCAACAAAGACATGGCAGGTATTTAGTGGAGGCGTTGGGTCACTGCGCCGAATGCCATACGCCGCGAAATGGCTTAGGTGGTCTGAAACGAGACCTTTGGCTGACAGGTGCACCAAATCCAAACGGGAAGGGTCGCGTCCCGGGCCTTACCTCAGACCAGCTTGATTGGTCCGAGGCCGACATTTCCGAGTACCTCAAATCTGGCTTTACACCGGACTATGACAGCGCTGGTGGTGAGATGGTAGAGGTCATCGAGAACACAACTCGCCTCACCGATGAGGACCGTTTGGCGATTGCCGCCTATCTCAAGGCGGTTCCTGTTTCGTCGGCGGTGCTTCCATCAGAGTAACAGTCGTTTGGCGCCATGCAGGGGGACCAGATGCTGTCGTCGATCGCCGGTAGGAAGCCGCAGGGCCTATTCCCTTTTCACCAACCACCTGTTTTACGTTTTGAACGTCGGAGCTCAGCAATACCCCGAGATTCTGTTCATGATTGATTGAGCGTTGTGGTCAAATGACACAAATAATCGCTCTTTAATCCATTCCAATATCCATTGCGGTAGTGGCTCTGAAACTGTTGGCTTGGTTGCTGACAGGCTCGGTGGCGTTGTTGTCGGACGCAATGGAATCTACCGTGAATGTCGTTGCGGCGTTGCTGGCATACTTTGCGGTTCGGGTTGCCAATAAACCCCCTGATGAAAACCACCCCTTTAGTCACAAAAAAGCTGAGTATCTTTCCGCTGTCGTCGAGGGCGTACTGATTGTTCTGGCGGCGTTCTTGATCATCGGAGAAGCTGTACTGGCACTCCCAAACCCGCATCTTGAGGATGCGCCTCTTTTTGGAACCGCCGTCAGTGTCATTGCAACGGGCGTGAATGGCGCATGGGCTTACCTATTGCTCAAAATCGGCAGTCGCGAGGGTTCGCCTGCATTGGAGGCGAGCTCCCGGCACATTTTCACAGATGTCATGACCTCAGTTGGTGTCATCGCAGGTCTGATACTTGCACTTGTCACCGGCTGGCTGATCCTCGATCCGATCCTGGCAATTCTTGTTGCACTGAACATCTTGTGGGAGGGCTGGAAAGTTATTCGGGCGTCTGTCGATGGACTGATTGATGTGACCCTTTCGGATCATGACTTGCAGACCGTTACTAATGCAATCGAAGCAAATCTCGGCGCAGCCTTGGAGTACCACGACCTCAAAGGGCGTAGATCCGCAAACGTCATCTTTGTGGAGTTTCATCTTGTTGTGGACGGCACAATGCCAGTCAGCGCGGCGCATGATATATGCAATGACATCAAGGAAGAATTGGATCGTTTGTATCCGGGTTCTGTCTTTGTCATTCACCTCGAACCTGATGACGAGCTGAAGGGTGACCGGGTTAGTTCCCGCTAAACTGGTCACATGGCTCAGCAAAAACTCAATTGGTTTGACTGATCTGACTAAGACGTTCGGCTTGAAATTCGTCAGACCTAAGCCCGATGTGGGGAAGCCGAACAAGAAGTAACCTGCCTCCAACGTCACGAAGCGTGATGCTCAAAATTGGAGGCGAAAATGAAAATTCAAAGAAAGCTGGGTCAACTTCTTAGTACCGCGGCGTTGGCTTCGTTGATCGCGGCAACACCTTATGTGCCAGCGTTTGATGCCGATGGTCGCCTACATTTTGAACCATCATATGCCTTTGCCAAGAGCGGCAGGGGAAGCGACGGGGATGGTCGCGATGATGATCGGGATGACGACAGAGATGATGACCGCGACGACGACCGGGATGATGATCGTGACGACAATTCGGGATCAGGCAAAGGTGGTCGCGACGATGATGATGACGATGACGACTCCAAACGCTCCAATAAGGGCAGCGGAAAGAAGGATCGGTCTCAAGCAGGTGGTAAACCCTTGGGTTCGGCCGGTGTAACAAAGGTCGAAACAAACGCTAACGGCATTGAAGTGCGTTACGCCGACGGAACCAAGGAGGAGATCGAAAACGGGCGGTATGAGAGAAAGAATGCTCAGAACCGAACTGTTGAGGAACGCCCTGCGACCGGTGCTGACGTCTCAAGGCTTCGGTCTTTGGCGAATGGTATCTCAATCGACAACGTGCTCTCTTCTGGGCAAGGCGGCACTGCTGGAAGTCGACCTACGAAAATTGAACGCCAGGGCAAAAATATCGAAGTGAACTATGCCAATGGTTGGAAAGAGGAGATCGAGTTTGGGCGCTACGAGCTGAAAGACCCATACAACCGGACTGTTGTTGAGAGAAACGCAACGGCTTCCGATCGCCGAAGGTTGCAGTCGGTTGCCAACTGAGCAGCAACTCCAGTAGATAACCCGTTGGTGGCTTCTTGTAGAGGGGGCCGCCATCTTCGTACTAGAGACCGCTGTTAGTCTCCCTTGTTCCAAACATCATGGGCAATGAGCGCGGCCTCTACTCGGTTTCGCGCGTGAAGCTTGGACAGTATTGCCGTCATGTAGTGCTTCACGGTCTTTTCCTGAAGGTCTAACTCGTCAGCGATTTCACGATTACTCAGTCCTTTGGCTACACGTCGAAGTATTTCTTCCTCACGATGCGTAAGGTCATCGAGAATGCTGCTGTTCTTAGAGGTGCCGGTGTCAGCGTTGATTTGAAGCAGTACCCGCGAGGCCAAGCCCGGAGAAACGAACCCTTCACCTGAGGCGATGCTGCTTAAGGAAGCGGTCAATTCGCTCGCGGTTACTCCCTTCACGATGTACCCTATCGCGCCCGCCTCCAACGCGTCCGCGACGTCGCTGCTGTTCTCTGAGACCGTCAAGATTGCAATGAAAGGCGGATTTGCCATTGCCGCAATTTTACGTGTTGCGCTTATCCCGCCACCGGGCATCGAGAGGTCAAGAATGGCTATGTCCGGCTGATGCATGACGACCAGCGATACTGCATCATCAGCGCTGGACCCGGCAGCTAAAACTTCAAAACCATCAGCTTCATCCAGCGTGCGTTGCAAACCATCCCTGAATATCGGGTGATCATCAGCTATTACGACAGATGTAGTCATGATGTGCCTAACTTTCTGGGAAAGAGTGTCATAGAAACTGTGGTGCCCTCACCCGGTCTCGATGCGACTTCGAACCTGCCGCCAATACTCTCGACCCGATCCCGCAAGCCCATAAGCCCCTGGCCACCATCGTCTCGCAACGCGGTTTCTTCTGACCTGTCAAAACCAGGCCCGTCGTCTTTGACCTTTATAATTATGCGGTCGTTCTGCGCCTCAGAGATAACGGTGCACTTGGAAGCTGGAGCATATCTCGCGGCATTGGAAAGCGTCTCCTGAAGGAACCGAAAAACGCACAGCTTGTCGGACAATGACAACTCTGGGGCCTGGCTACCCAAAAGTGAAATATCCGGTCGCAACGGGCTGTGTTCGACGTGATCCTCTACGGCTCTCTTCACAACATCGACGAGTGACAAGCTGTCGATATCTGGCGCAGAAAGCCCTCGCGATATTGCACGAATTTCAGCCAGAGATTTTTGCAAAGACTGCTGAATTTCCTCTGCCTCTTTAGAACTTTCGGACTCTTTGGAAAACGCCGCCTCCAGTCTAAGGGCGGCGAGCGACAGGTATTGCGCAGGACCATCATGTAGCTCGGCACCGAGATTTTTGAGGAACCGATCTGTTTGCGTGGCATATCTTTCTGACGCATCTACTACACGCGACCGCAGCCGGGCATTCTGCTCGGCCATCCTCTCACTTTCTGTCAGGCGCTGTTTAAGAAGAGCCCCCTGTCGTCGAATAGTTTTGTCGCCAATTGCGACAATGGAATACAGAACAATAGTACTTGCCAGAAATGCGGAACCGACGACCAACCAACTTGTTCGCCTGGCCTTGGCTAAATCTAACTCAAGCTGATCAGCTCTTTCGTAGAACTCCGCAACTGCGATGATTTCGCCGGACCAAAGTTCGCGGATGGGGCTGTAAACTTCAAGTAGTGGTATCCCCAAAGCCGCCTCGGCGGCGCTCTCGGCATGATCAAGCTCTTTGAAAGAGCCGGAGATGTCACCGCTCCACGCCCGCCTTAAGTCATCCGTTGGATTGAAACGGTTTCCAATGATGTCTGTATCAGAGGCATGTACAATCACACCGCCTTGCTTCCAGAATTTGTAGGAGACAATGCGGTCACGCATTGGCTGGGTCATGAAAATCTCGTCCAGCGCCAGGCTCGCCTGCTCAGAAAGATGGTTGCCATGTGCCAATTCCTGGCTGAGCGGGGATACTACGCTTTCCATATATAGCGCAGCGGAATTGGCGGAGTTTTGCACGACTGCGTTCTGGATTCGATTTGACACCCAGACCCCGACGATTGCGGTAGCAGTACCCATCACGAAAATGCTGGCCGCAAGAAAGACTCGCGACAGCGACCAATTGCCAATCGTCAGGTCAGTTACTTTCGCTCTCATCGTGAAATCGACTATGAACTACAATCTGTTATCGCACCACAGACCTTGGTCTGACGTGATCTGGCTAAATCTCAGATCCTGCGCTTCCGTCCAGTGGCCAGAGTCAGATATCGTCCATCGTTCTCAGTCTTTGCAGCATCGGGCATTGAACGTTTCCGCTATCACAATTGGCCGTAAGCTCACTCAAGGCGTGCTCCAGGCGTCTGAGCTCACTAATCTTGCTTTGAACGCTGGCAATGTGTGCCTCGGCCAGTTCTTTCACTGATCGGCAGTCTTCGGCACTTCCTTCTGACAGCTCCAAAAGCGCCTTTGCGTCAGATAGAGGAAACCCCAGGTCACGGCACTTCTTCAAAAATCGAAGTCTTCCAACATCGCTTGCCGAATAGAGGCGACGATTGTTCAGAGCTCGTGCGGGTCTTGGTACGATACCTTCGCGTTCGTAATAGCGGATAGTTTCTATGCCGACCCCGCATTGCCGGGAAGCCTCGCCTATCGCAATCATGTGAAGTGCCTCCACTTGATCCTATAGTTACTACAGGAGTTATACGCATTGAATGCTAGTGCCTCAACACAATCAAATCGCCTACCCAGGGAGCGAAAGATGAAAAAATATTTGACCCTCAGCCACCTGGGATCGGTTTCCGCTCTGGGGGTCGCGACATGCTGTGTTCTTCCAATGGCCATGATGTTGCTCGGCTTGGGTGGCAGTTGGTTGGCGATATTCGGAAAAATAGCGGCAGCAAGCTACTATGTTCTCGCCATCTCAACAGTGCTGGTCGCAGTTTCGTGGTTCGTAGCGCATCGAAACGGGACGTTGGCAAATCTGAAATGGTGGCTTGTCGGAAACACGGCGACTACCGCGTTGGCATGGGTCATCGTGTTCAATGAGGCTCAAATCAACGATTATCTAATCATGCAGATGTGAGACAATGACAAAACAAACTGTGGTGCTGGATAGCACTTTGACCTGCCCTCGGTGTGGGCACGTTGAAACCGAGAAAATGCCAACTGACTCGTGCCAGTGGTTTTATGAATGCAAATCATGCAAGGTAGTCTTGAAACCGTTAGAAGGCGATTGCTGTGTTTTTTGTTCCTACGCAACTGTCCCGTGCCCGCCAATTCAGTCAGGTGACTGCTGTTGTGGATAAGCGGGCCGCAACCGCAACATCCGAGAAAGGTTTTGATTGTCCGCATTGGCTCGTCGGCCAAAGTTTGCAAAGTCTGGTTTCTGCGCATCGCGACCATCAAACTCGCACAACTCTGCGCCATGGCTAACGGTAGCAAAGTCCGCGTCTCGCGAATTGCCTGACAAAACCTCGCTGCGCCCGGCACCAATAGCCGCTCTTTACGCCGCACTGCCGTGTTCAAGATGATGCCCGCGCAGCAAGAAAATCAAATTCACAGATTGGGGCTGATTTCGTTGAAAAACTCCTGCTTGATCGGCGGCCCACCGGCTGATTCAATTCTCGAGACGAGCAGGAGGATTGGCGATGATGGGACCAAGGCAAGAGGCGCAGGCCGCTTTGTTCTACGAGTTCTCGCTTGAGGATCACGTTCCCCATAATCACTTGGTGCGGTCGATTGATCGGTTTGTTGATCTGACCAGCGTCCGCGCGCATTTGGCCGACTTCTACAGCCACACGGGTCGCCCCTCCATTGACCCGGAACTTCTGATCCGAATGCTTTTGATCGGATATTGCTTTGGCATCCGGTCGGAGCGGCGGCTTTGCGAAGAGGTGCATTTGAACCTAGCTTACCGCTGGTTTTGCCGCCTCGATCTCGCGGATCGCATCCCGGACCACTCGAGCTTTTCCAAAAACCGTCATGGTCGGTTCCGCGAAAGCAATCTGCTGCGCCATGTGTTCGAGACGACTGTTGCCCGTTGCATGAAGGAAGGTTTGGTTGGCGGTCAGGGCTTCGCGGTCGACGCCAGCCTGATCAGCGCGGATGTTCAGAAGCAGAACTCCAGTAACCCCGAAGGTTGGGCAGCCCGCGAGATTAATCCCGATGATGCGCCACGCGCTGTACGCGAATATCTCGACACGCTGGACGACGAGGCCTTCGGAGCAGCTACCACCGCAAAGCCCAAGTTCACTGCCCATGCCGACCCTGCCAGCCAATGGACGGCGGCGCGGAAAGGTCCTGCTTTCTTTGCCTATTCCAACAATTATCTGATCGACACGGACCACGGCATCATCATGGACGTAGACGCAAGCCGGTCGAACAAAACCGCTGAGGTTGGCGCGATGCGCAAGATGCTCGACCGCATCGAAGAACGCTTTGGCGTGAAACCCGATTGGATCGCGGCAGATACGGCATACGGGTCTTCGGATAATCTAGTGTGGTTGGCATTGAAGCGACAGATCCTTCCCTTCATCCCAGTCTTCGACAAGGGCGAGCGGACCGATGGCACGTTCTCTCGCTCTGACTTCACTTGGGACGATGAAAACGACCGCTATATCTGCCCCGGCGGCAAAGAGATGCGGCATACATGGCGGACCTATTCTGATCCAAAACGGAATGCGCCAGTTTGGAAATCCAGAAACTATCGGGCACTGAAATCAGACTGCACAGGATGCGAGCTGAAGGCAAAGTGCTGCCCCAACGCTGAAACGCGTTCGGTCCATCGCGATAAATATGAGATCGTCAGAGACTTTGCTCGCCAATGCACCACCTCAGACTTCAATCCCGAGGCTCAGGCGCGACGAAAAAAGGTCGAGATGCTCTTTGCCCACCTCAAACGCATCCTCGGACTGGGACGGCTCCGATTACGGGGCCCTTGCGGCGTTCAAGACGAATTTACCCTCGCCGCCACCGCCCAAAACCTTCGGAAACTGGCCAAACTCAAGCCAATGCCGCTCGCCACTGGTTGAAGCGGCGGTTACGCCTTAGACATCTGAACGAAATCAAACCGATACCTCAAACAAGCCTGCCGAAATCAACGACTTTTTCAACGAAATGGACTCGAAGCAGACGTTCGGTTAATTCCGCTGAATGTCCGCCTTGCGGACCAAGCCGCCCTCAGATGGTATCGCTTGCATGTCTGCGTTACATTGGAACGGTCGTCGCCTAGAACAGCTTGCAATTCTATCGCGACGGAAACCCGAATAGTGGATGTCCATGTCCGACACAATCCTAGCTGCTGAACCAACTATCCGCATTATTGCCTTCCTATCCGTCCTGGCGGCGATGGCACTTTGGGAAGTGGCCGCACCCCGGCGAAGTCGGGATATTCCGCGCGTTATCCGATGGACAAACAACCTTGCGCTCGTGGTGCTCGACACCGCCATCCTGCGGCTGACCTTTCCAATCCTCGCAGTTGGTCTCGCAGCCATGGCCGAGGATCGCGGATGGGGGCTCTTCAATAACATCGAGGCGCCGGTTTGGGTTGCCATCGTGGTCTCCATGCTGCTTCTAGATCTCGCAATTTATCTTCAGCATGTGATGTTCCACGCCGTACCGGGGCTTTGGCGTCTGCACCGGATGCATCACGCCGACCTTGATTTTGACGCGACTACTGGCTTGCGTTTCCATCCGGTAGAAATCCTCATCTCGATGGGGATCAAGCTAGCGGTCGTAGCAACCTTGGGGCCGCCCGCTGTCGCCGTGCTCCTTTTCGAGGTGACCCTGAACGCTACCGCGCTCTTCAATCACGCAAACATTGAATTGCCGCGTCCGGTGGATCGAATTCTCAGATGGATCGTCGTCACTCCAGACATGCACCGAGTCCACCATTCAGTCGATCCAAGCGAGACCAACTCGAACTTTGGCTTTAATCTACCGTGGTGGGACCGACTTCTAGGCACTTACGTTGCGCAACCCAAGAAGGGGCACAAAAGCATGGAAATCGGCATCAAGCAGTTTCGCACACGCCGAGACCTCTGGCTCGACCGAATGCTGATTCAGCCGCTGCGCGGCCCGGCGAGCGGAGGTGCCCTCGACGCCGCGGGCCAACAGATGCGATCTTCATCTGTCTCGTCCGGGCAAACCAAGCTTGGCAATGACCAAATAGACCAATAGCGCTGATGCGGCCATTCTCCGCGGCTTGCATGTTTGGCAGGTCCAGCCCAATCCGGACACTTAATCCAAGACTTTGCAATTCCGACTTGCGGACAAAACTGACCTTGGCGTCTACACCTTCGCTGACGCAGGATCCACCGCACTGGCAACAACAGCTCTTCCCTTCAACAGGGAAAATCGCCAAGGCGGCCGTTCCACAACGGGCTTTGGAGCTCCTTGGTCGCTCTTTGACCAGACGGCGCTCTGGCATGGAAACAAAGGGGCTTGGCTCAGCGCATAACCAAAGCTAGCGAATAGGCGTCAGGATCATGAAATTGGGCTTCTTCGCGCAAGGAGGGCGAAGACAGGCAACATTGTTACGATCCAGACCACGCTATAAATTGCGGATGGTATGGCATATTCGCTTAACCCATTGGTGTTAGGCAACAGCAAAGTAGCAATTGCGATTCCCAAAGCTCCGTTTTGAACGCCGGTCTCAATTGAAATCGTCTTCGCCTCGATGTCTGTGCATCCGAGCATCCCTGAACTCATGATGCCAATAAACGTGAGTGACGCACCTACAACAAAAAGTGCGGGTCCAAGCCTAAGGTAGTTATCCGCGACCACCACCCAGTTTGAAATGATAGCGCCTCCGATGACCATCGCAAAAAGTAGCATAGAGACCTTGCTAAAGATTGGTTCGACCGCAGCTACAATTCGCGGCGCCAAGGATCGCGCGATCACCCCGGCTAGGATCGGTGAAGCTGTTAAAAAAAACATTGCTAAAGCCGTCGAAGAAATGTCGATAGCGGGCGCAGTTGCCCCCATGAACATCTGCATCGAAAACCCCAGGATGAGCGGTACGGTAACGACACAAGTCAGACTGAAGACTGCTGTAAGAGTAACGGACAAAGCGACATCCCAATTCGAAAGCTTGGTCACGATGTTACTGATCACCCCGCCCGGACAGGCCGCTAAAATCATGATGCCAACGGCTGCCTCAGCGGAAATCCCAAAGATAAAAGTCACCATCAAAGCGATGCAAGGCAGCAAAATGATCTGGTTGAGAGCGCCGACGCAAAAGGCCCGTGGACGTCGTCCGATGCGTTGAAAGTCAGCCGCTGTGAGTCCGAGGCCAAGGCAGAACATGATGACAACAACTGCGAGCGGCAGCAGCACAGATATGAAAATTTCGCCCATCTACCATGACCTCTATGGCTGCATGCTTCCGCACGCTTTCGGACGATACCGTTCAGAAAACCTGATGACGAGTGTTATCAGTTTGGCGCATTTATCCTCAAGCGCCCGAAGATCGAGGCTGTCTCTATTTATTATACCTATCACAGGGTTGGACGATCTGGCGTGAAAGAGCTTTCCAGTGCTAATCTCACTGTATGGCAAGTGTAACTTACGCATTCGCCCGCGCGATGGCCAACGCCGCCGGGATGACGCTAAACGACGATGGCGCCCTGATTTCAAATGGCGCTGTCGTGCTGCGTCTACCAGAAGCTCAAGACGGCCAATTGGCGGATGATGCGTATTTCGATCTGATCGATTGGATTCGTACGCAACAAGCGGACGAGGCCGCGTTGGTTGAGGCCTATGCGAACGCGATTGCGACCGATGATCTCGGCGTCCTTGGCCTAGCCGTAAAGACAGCTCCGACCTTGCGGCAATCTTTGCAACGGATCGAGCGTTATTTTCGTCTCGTAACGGACACCGCAGTTTACAGACTTGATGAAACCGGCGATCCTGTCCTTTGGATTTTTGAGGGACAAACATCACATCGCGCTGCCTTGGAGCTGCGCAACGAATGCGCGCTTGCGGCCTTTGCGAGGAACATGCATCGGTTTGTGGGTGATGGGTTGTCGCTCGCATATGTCACGTTTCAGCATCCATGCAGACAAGAACCAGAGCGTTACGCCGAATATTTCGGGTGCCCGGTTCGATTTGGGAGCGCCCACAACGCCATTGCTATGCGCCCTGCTATGCTGGAAAGCGAAAATCGTCTTGGCGATCCGGGCTTGTCAGATTTCATGACGAAGCACCTGGATGAGGAGTTCAACTCTCGCGATGACGACACCTCACTGAGCCAAGCAATTGTCCACCGGCTTACACCGGCCCTGAGTAACGGCGCGCCGCAAGCCGCGCATGTCGCACAAGAGATGGGAATGAGCGAGCGCACGCTTTACCGCAGGTTGGCCGAGGAAGGGCTGACCTATCGCGACGTTCTTGGTCAGGCACAAGTTGCACTTGCTCGTGACCTGCTCCGTGACGGTAAGGCTTCCATAGCCGAGATCGCCTTTATGACCGGGTTTTCGGAACAGAGCACGTTCAGCCGCGCCTTCAAGCGCTGGGTTGGCCAGGCTCCGGCACGATTCAGGCAGCAAGCGACCTCCGACTAGGCACACACCTCAAGACCACATGGCAGGTTCGGCCAAAACCTTGGCAGGGCGAGCCGATACCTCAATCGATGTGGTGCATAACTTCTTCTTTGTCAGATCCACCTGGGGCGCTGCCGAGTAAAGCAAACCCATTTGCCCCTCTCAGACAAAGGAAATTTGCAATGAGCAATCATGACCACAAACATGGAGCAAGCTGCGCTTGCGACGTCACGCCCGAACGCGTTGATATGGCGCGCCGGCGACTCTTGCAACAAGCCGCCGGTGCGGCCGCGGCAGGTACAACAATAGTGGCTGGCGGGCAGGCCCTTGCCGCGACCGACGAAGCACGCGCCTACTATGCTGACCCGGAAAATCCAGGCCTTCCCCAAATCGACATGACCATCGAGCCGGGGCGTACTGCGCTTGTGGTGACCGACCCCCAGATTGATTTTTTGTCAGAGGACGGTGTGACGTGGGGCGTCGTTGGCGAAAGCGTGACCGAACAGGGCACGGTCGACAATATCGAACGGCTTTTCATTGCCGCCAAGGCTGCGGGGATGCCGGTCTTCATCTCGCCCCACTATTACTACCCACATGACCACAAATGGGAGTTCGAGGGCACTCTGGAAGCGACGATGCACAGCATCGGCATGTTTGACCGCCTGGGACCGCTCAATTTGGACAACTTCGAGGGCTCAGGTGCCGACTGGATGCCGCAATACAAGAAGTACATCGAGGATGGCGAAACCATCATTTGCTCGCCACACAAGGTTTACAGCCCTGCTCAGAATGACCTGAACCTGCAATTGCGTAAACGCAAGATCGACAAGGTGATCCTCGCGGGGATGTCGGCGAACCTGTGTACGCAGGCGCATCTCTACGAGCTGCTGGAGCTGGGCTACGAAGTCGCTGTCGTTCGCGATGCCACAGCCGGGGCCAAGGTGCCTGAAGGTGACGGGTATCTCGCCGCCATCATCAACTTCCGCATGGTCGCCAACGGCGTCTGGTGGACCGACGACGCGGTTGAGCGCATTGGCCAATCGGCCTGACCCAAATCGATCTTCAAATTTGATCCTAGCATCCTGAAAGGACATATCATGACACGCATCTTTACATTTCCCACGCTTACAACAGCGTTGACTCTCGCCCTGGCGGCGGCGGCATTGGCTGACGATGAATACAACGTTTCGAACAGTCTTACCTTGACTGGGCAGCCCCTCGGCATGCATGGCGTCGATCCTGTATCGATGTTTGAAGCCGAAATACCCGAAATGGGCAACGCCACTTTTACATCGGCCCATGATGGAGTGGACTACTATTTTGCGTCGCAGGCAGCGAAAGCCACATTCGAGGCGGATCCGACGGCACATCTGCCTCAATTCGGCGGGTTCTGCGCCTTTGGCGTCTATGTAGGCAAGAAGCTTGATGGCGATGTTCGGTATGCCGATATCGTGGACGACAAGCTCTATCTCTTTGTGAATGAAGAAATCTTCAAGAAGTACCTTGAGGACAAAGAGACCGTGATCCAAGGCGCCCATGCCAAGTGGGCAGACATCCACCACACGCCTGTCGGCAGCCTTTGATCGAGGAATTTGGTGGCTTTTGCCGGTCGGAGCCACCGCTGCCTCTCCCCTCCCCAAAAGGCCGGCATTTCTCCAAGACACCCTGTCCGCAATGACAATTCGCGTGTGTCGAAAACTCTTCCCAAAGGAAACCAGACATGACTGATTTTGAGACATATACAATCGCCTCAGCCCCTGATGCCGCGAAACCAATTCTGGAAGCATCGCTGAAAGGATATGGTTTTGTACCCAACCTTTATGCGGCCATGGCCGAAGCGCCCGCAATTTTGGAAGGCTATACGACACTTTCCAGCATCTTTGGAAAGACCAGCCTGTCAGAGACTGAGCGCCAGATCATCCTTATGACTAACAACCGGTTGAACGGGTGCAAGTACTGCATGGCCGCCCATACCACTCTTTCACAGATGGCCGGTGTCCCCGAAGACGTGATCGCAGCGTTACGCGATGGCAGCCCTATCGCCGACCCCAAATTGGAAGCACTGCGCAAATTCGCCATCGTGATCAACGAAAGCCGAGGCTGGCCCAGCGACGCACAGGTCGAAGCGTTTCTGACGGCTGGTTACACACGCCGATCTATGCTGGAAGTCATCCTCGGCACAGCGTTGAAAACCCTGTCGAACTATACGAACCATGTGGCGGAAACCGCGTTGGATGATGCCTTTGTGCCAAATGCATGGATCGCCTCGGTCGCGGCAGTGGCTGAATAGCGCGACGCCCGCCCATTTGTTAATCTTGCTTTTGGACCTGTGTTTGATTCCCGACAAGAAGGGGATCTGATTTTAGACGTCCGACAGCAAAGTCAACAAAGGTGCGCACCTTCGCAGACACGGTTCGTCCCTCTTGATGCACAAGATGGATGGGGACTTCGGGTGGTTCATACGACTTTAGAACAGTCTTGAGCCGCCCATCTGCAATGTAGGGTGCGACTTGATAGGACAGAAGCCGCCCGACACCATGACCTTGCAAGGCCAACTCGATCACAGCGTCATTTGTGTTCATGCTGATGCGTGGGCTCATGCGTTTGGTGACAGTCTTTCTGCCCCGTTGAAAATGCCATTGGGCCGATGCATTCAAGGCAGTTGAATTAATGATTGCATGGCAGGATAAATCATCGGGCGTATCTGGTTCGCCATATTGGTCAAGATATTTACGGGAAGCAAACGCGACCTGCCTCACCGTACCACACCTGACAGCCATCAAACTGGAATCAGCGAGGTTGCCAATTCTGATCCCGACGTCGAGACCCTCATCAATCAGATTGACCACTCGGTCCACATAGAGCGTGCGCGCTGAGAGCTTTGGATACAGATCCAGAAATTCGCCCAAAATTGGAGTGACGAACATACGGCCAAACAGGACTGATGCAGTAACACTAATTTCCCCGGTCGGTTCGGCATAGGAACCGACAGCGGCGCGCTCGGCCTCTTCAAGGTCAGCCAGAATACGTCTGGCATCCTCAAAAAACCTTTGCCCGCTATCAGTCAGCATCACTGAGCGCGTTGTGCGTACAAAAAGACGTAGCCCGAGGCTGTCCTCAAGCATAGAAACCATTCGGGTCACTGTCGGTGGTGACATGTTGAGGTCGCGGGCCGCAGCAGCGAAACCTTTTAGTTCGGCGACCTTCACAAAGACTTTTAACGCGTGAAATCTGTCCAAGATATTATTCCATATTTTTGAATAATATATTGCCAAGTATCCAAATTCCGCAACTTGAAAGCTCCAATTAACTTCACCTCAGTCCCAGGGCATCGCCCAGGCCGAGATGGAGAATTCAATGGCACGACCCTTTGCAGAGATCAGCTTCACGCCCTCCGTTCGCGAAACGCAGGCCAAAAACGGGTCAGCTAACGGCTACGCGAAGTTTCTGGACGGCACGCGTCAGGAGGACTCAATCAGCCCGGTCGAGGCCAGGTTCATCGGGCAAAGAGACGGCTTCTATCAGGCAACAGTCTCGGAAACCGGCTGGCCCTATGTACAATTTCGCGGTGGACCAGCGGGTTTTCTGAAAGTGTTGGATGAACGGACACTTGCCTACGCCGATTTCCTCGGCAACCGGCAATATCTCAGCACTGGGAATCTGCTGGGCAATGACCGAATCTCGCTGATCCTGATGGATTATCCCAATCAGCGACGCCTCAAGATCTGGAGTCGGGCGAAACTCATTGATGCCAATGCCGATCCGGCGCTGATGCAACGCCTGAGTGAGCCGGGCTATCGCGCTCATCCTGAGCGGGCGATTGTGATCAAGCTTGAGGCGATGGACTGGAACTGCCCGCAGCACATCCCCCAACGCCTGACCCTTGAAGAATTTGAAGATTACCTCGTCCCGCTTCGCACTGAGCTGGAAGCACTGAAAGCTCGAAACGCAAGGCTCGAAGAGGCACTGGGTCAGCAAAACTGACCGATATCAAGCCCCGCGCGTTCAAGCACGCACGCCGTAACCTGAAGAAAGGAAATATCCATGTCGCGCAATCTGAAATCCGTCCTGAGCGCCAGCATTCTCGCACTTTCCATTGCTGCGCCATTTACACCGGCGCCAGCAATCGCCGCAGAGACTGGAATTGAAGCTACGCAGGCTGTCAGCTTCCGCACGGAAGAAATCGGCGACATCGCTATCGCCTATCGTGAAGCAGGAGATCCAAACAGACCTACTGTCCTGCTGCTTCACGGCTTTCCGACCTCATCACATATGTTCCGCAACCTTATCCCTGAACTGGCCAAGCACTACCACGTGATCGCACCCGATTTTCCCGGATTTGGAGCGTCGGAGATGCCAAAGGCCGAAGGCTTCGAGTATTCCTTCGCGAATATCTCCGAAATGATGACATCGCTGCTCGATCGGAAGGGAGTCGAACAGTACTCGGTCTATTTGATGGACTATGGTGCCCCGGTTGGTTTCCGAATGTTTGCGGAACAGCCCGAGCGGGTAACCGGCTTCATCATTCAAAACGGGAATGCTTACGAGGAAGGGCTGCGCGAGTTCTGGGATCCAATCAAAGCCTATTGGGCCGAGCCATCGCAAGAGAACGGCGACCAGCTTCGTGGATTCCTCACTCTGGATGCAACCAAATGGCAGTTCACCCACGGAGTTCAAAAACCCGAGTTGATCAGCCCGGATAACTATTGGCACGTCCAATACCTGCTTGACCGCGATGGCAATCAAGAGGTGCAACTTGAACTCTTTCTGGATTACGGCACCAACGTTGCCGAGTACCCAAAATGGCAAGCGCTGTTTCGCGAACATCAACCCCCGACGCTGCTGATGTGGGGCAAAAATGATCACATCTTTCCGGTCGAAGGCGCCTATCCCTATCAACGCGATCTGAATGATCTCGAGTTTCATCTGCTCGATACGGGACACTTTGCACTCGAAGAGTACGGGCCCGAGATTGCAGCGCAGATGACCGCCTTTCTGAACCGCATCACCACCGCTAGCAACTGACGTGGAACTGGCCGCACCATGCTCAAAGGTGCGGCCGACGCATGGAGAAAACCAATGAATACGCAAGCAAATACTGTCAGACAGGTAACGGTTGAAATCGTACACGGCTTTGTCGACGGTGGCGCCGGTGGAAATCCCGCAGGCGTCGTCCTGGATGCTGATGAATTGGGCGAACAGGATATGCAAACCGTCGCGGCAAGGGTTGGATTGTCCGAAACGGCCTTTGTGTCGCAGTCCAAGACAGAGGGCTTCAAACTGGATTTCTTCACACCGAACAGGCGCATCGCTCATTGCGGTCATGCAACAATTGCCGCCTTCTCTCACCTTGACGCGCTGGGCCGGATTCCCAATCCCAACACCTCGAAGGAGACAGTTGATGGGCCAAGGCGCATACTAATGAAAGAGGGTGCCGCCTATATGGAACAGCTGGCCCCAAAATACGCGATACCAGAGGAATGGGTGGAAAAAGATGTAAGCATCGACGATGTGCTGAACTCCCTTGGGATCAACAGACATCATCTTGATCAGGAAATACCACCGGTTTTAGTCAATACCGGTAACAGTTTCATTGTCATCGGCCTCGCTGATGCCGATGGTCTTGCCAATGTGAAACCAGATTTTGCCAAAATCACGCAAATCAGCGAACGACTGGATTTGATCGGCTACTACGTCTTCACAAGAGACCCATCGGCGACCGACCGAGACGCTACAACCCGCATGTTTGCGCCCCGATACGCGATTGAGGAAGAAGCCGCGACGGGGATGGCTGCGGGGCCCTTAGCATGTGTATTGCACGACTTTGTCGTATCATCTCAACGATCATTTCAAATCGAACAAGGGGTGTTTATGAACCCGGCGAGTCCGAGCCTGATAAAAGTCGATCTGGAAATCGACAATGGAACAATCTCCGGCCTCTTGGCAGGTGGTTTCGGCAAGGTCATGTGCTCGCGTCGAATTAGTTTCTAGCGTTGCGCTCGCGGCGAATGGCTGGCTTGGCGGGCTGCACCGCAGCAACGACGCCCATCGGGCCACGTCCGAATTGGGCCGTCCGCTGAATTTTGCAAAGTCCGGATTCCTGCGCATCGCTGACCTTAAGCAATAGCACCCGCTTATCTTGTAGCCTACAGCCGCCATCTGAGAAAACTACGGCGGAAGTCCGCATTCCGCTCTTGACGTAGATCATTCTTGTCCACTTTGGGTTGGAAGCGGCAAACTTCAAGCTTCACGGAGGCCACGTCTATGGCATGGGACCAACCAAAATTTGCGCTGTGCGCAATTAGCTTTGAATTCTAAATTCTGTGCGTGGCTTTTGCGCCCAATGTTTTGGGCCAAAGATGCAAATCTTTAGGCGAAATGCAAAGCTTTGGGCGCACCTACAAAAATTCAGAAGTCTAGATTTTCGACGCTCAGAGCATTTTTCTGTATAAATTCACGGCGCGGTTCCACGACATCGCCCATCAATTTAGTAAACAGGTCATCAGCTTCGAGCATATCATTCACCCGCACCTGCAACAGCGTCCGTGCATCCGGGTCCAACGTGGTTTCCCACAGCTGATCTGGGTTCATCTCGCCCAGTCCCTTATAGCGCTGCAGGGACAGGCCCTTTTCACCCTCTTCCAGAATGGCACGCAACAGGTCCAGCGGACCGTGGATGGCCTGCGACCGGTCGCGGCGGATCAGGGTTGCGGATGTGTTATAGATCTCCTGCAGGCTTTGGGTAAAGCTGCCGGTCTTGCGCGCTTCGCCCGAGCGCAGCATCGGGCCGTCCAGCGTACGCACCTCTTCAACGCCGCGCAGAATACGAGCCAGGCGGATGCCGTGATCCTGCGTGATCCGACCCTGCCAGCCACGTTCGTATTCCAATGCGATCAGGTCAAGACGGGCTGCGACTTTGTCGGCCACGCCTTGCAGATCGGCATCAACCGCACCGGGGACAAAGGCACCGGCCACGGCGGCCTGTTCCAGAATGTGGCGCGGATAGTGCGTCGGGAATGCATCCAGAACGCGTTTCAGCTGGCGCGCTTCGTCAACCACGCGCGCCAAGTCCTGGCCGGACAATTCCTCGCCCGAACCCAGTTTCAGCACCGCACCCTCGACGCCCTGATTGATCAGGTAGTCATCCAATGCCGCCTGATCTTTCAGATACACCTCGGACTTACCGCGCGCGACCTTATAAAGCGGCGGCTGCGCGATATACAGGTATCCGCCCTCGATCAGCTCTGGCATCTGCCGGAAGAAGAAGGTCAACAACAGCGTCCGGATATGTGCACCATCCACATCCGCATCCGTCATGATAACGATCTTGTGGTAACGCAGCTTTTCGATATTGAACTCATCGCGGCCAATGCCCGTGCCCAGCGCCATTACCAGATTACCGATTTCCTGGCTCGACAGCATCCGGTCGAACCGTGCACGCTCCACGTTCAGGATTTTCCCACGCAGCGGCAACACGGCCTGTGTCAAACGATCCCGACCTGTCTGAGCCGAGCCGCCAGCCGAGTCCCCCTCGACCAGGAAAACTTCGGTCTTTGACGGGTCCTTCTCGGAACAATCCTTCAGCTTGCCGGCCAGATAGTTCACATCCATCGCCGTTTTGCGGCGGGTCAGTTCACGGGCTTTTCGTGCGGCTTCACGGGCCAGAGCAGCCTCGATGATTTTGCCCACGATGATTTTGGCTTCATTTGGGTTTTCCTCAAACCATTCAGCCAGCTTCTCGTTCACCATTCCTTCGACCGCCGGGCGGACCTCGGAACTGACCAGCTTGTCTTTGGTCTGTGAGGAAAACTTTGGATCCGGTACTTTGACCGACAACACGCAGGTCAGACCCTCGCGCGCGTCATCGCCCGTAAAGCTGACCTTTTCCCTTTTCGCAATGCCGCTAGATTGGGCATAGTTGTTGATCGTGCGGGTCAGCGCACCCCGGAAACCCGCAATATGAGTACCGCCATCGCGCTGAGGGATGTTGTTGGTAAAGGGAAGAACTGACTCGTGATAGCTGTCATTCCACCACATCGCGATTTCGACACCGATATCGTCCCGCTCACCCTTGATATAGATCGGCTCGGGCATGGCAGACGACTTTGATCGGTCGAGGTATTTGACGAATTCCTTCACGCCGCCCTCATAAAACAGCTCAGTTTCCAGCCGTTCTGCGGGGCGTTCGTCGACCAGGATGATCCGCACACCCGAATTCAGGAAGGCAAGCTCGCGCAGGCGCTTTTCCAGCGTCTCGAACGAGTATTCGAGGTTCGAGAACGTATCGGTCGAGGCCAGAAAGCGCACCTCGGTCCCCGTACGGTCGCCACATTCGCCGACCACTTTCAGATGCTCGACGGTTTCGCCCCCTTCGAACCGGGCGACATGTTCTTTTCCGTTGCGCCAGACGCGCAGTTCCAACCAGTTGGACAGCGCATTCACAACCGAAACGCCCACGCCGTGCAGACCACCAGACACTTTGTACGAGTTGCTGTCGAACTTACCGCCCGCATGCAGCTGGGTCATGATGACCTCGGCGGCGGACACGCCTTCTTCGTGATGGATATCCACCGGAATACCACGACCGTTGTCGCTGACTGAGACGCTGGAATCGGCGTGAATTTTCACTGTCACATGGTCGGCATGACCGGCCAGAGCTTCGTCAATTCCGTTGTCGACAACCTCATACACCATATGGTGCAGACCCGAGCCGTCATCGGTGTCGCCGATATACATGCCTGGGCGCTTTCGAACTGCCTCTAAGCCTTTGAGAACCTTGATTGAATCCGCGCCGTATTCTTGCGGTGCCTGTGCGTCTTCGGACATGCCGTTAGTACCTATATTATTTTGGTAACTTATACGTTCTCTGGTGGGGAATGTCACGCGATCCCCCAATATTTTGTGCCAGAGTTTGGATTTTCAGCCGATCAAAGCTGATCGAGGTCTGCGGCGATATCTGCGGCGATTTCCTTGGCGTCGACGTCGCTGCGTTCAGCGGACAATCGCAGGCCCAATAGGTCGGATTGATAGCGCGCCGCAAGCCGCTCTGGATCGTGGTGAGGACCGATCTCTCGGGCCTGTTGCGCCTGTCTAAACAGCGTTGCAAAACATTGCTTCATCTCAGCCATATGCCGGCTGGCTTTCTGCGCTAGCTGGTGATCCCTGGCCTGCAATTCGGCAAAGGTCTTGGCGAGCATACAGGCCTGCACCGGCGTTTGGCTGGAATCGATCACAATCTGCGGCTGCGTCTTTAACGCGGCCAGTGGCCCGATGTCTTCTGCCAGCGCTGTCAGCCGCGCTACACCGTCCTGCGTGTAACGTTCCAGCGCCAGCGCATAAAGCGCGTCTTTTGACCCAAAGGCCGCATAGAAACTGCCTGGCTTCAACTTCAGCTCGCGCTCCAGATCCTTCAACGACGTCCCAGCCCAGCCGTAGCGCCAGAATATGTCGCAGGCCCGGGCGACCAGCGCGTCTCGGTCATAGGTAGGTTTGCGGGGCATCGACATCACCAATTCTTGAACGGTCACTCAAATATATACTTGAGTGATCGCTCAAGAAAGACTATTTCCGACTCAGACATCAAAAAATGGAGCATCCACATGGCCGATTTCCCATCCCACGACCTGACCACCGCCCCCGAAGGGTCCAAACCTCTGTTGGAAAAATCTCAGGCCGCGTTTGGCCGCTTGCCCGGCCTGCATAAGGTGATGGCCGAAAGCCCACAGCATCTGGAAGGCTACCAGGTTCTACATGGCCTCTTCATGCAGACCGATTTCGACAATGACGAAAAAACCGTCGTCTGGCAGACCATCAATGTCGAGAACGAGTGCCACTATTGCGTGCCCGCCCATACCGGCATCGCCAAGATGATGAAGGTGACGGATGACATCACCGAAGCGCTGCGCAACGAAACCGCGCTGCCCAATGCCAAGCTCGAGGCGCTGCGGACATTTACGCTGCAGATGATGCAGACCCGTGGCAATCCCACCGAGGCGCAGCTGCAAGCCTTCTTTGACGCTGGTTATTCGCACCGCGCCGTGTTGGACGTGGTGCTGGGCCTGGCGCAGAAAACCATGTCGAATTACGTCAACCACATGGCACAGACCCCAGTCGACGAAGTAATGCGCGGCTTCTTGTGGGAACGTAAGGTCAGCGAACCGGCCTAATCGACGATCGAGCCCTCATCACCTTCGGTGACAACCAGGGTCTGGGCCCGGTCCCCCAATTCTGCAAACAGTTCAGGCCCGGTGCCCGTCATCCAGGCCTGAGCCCCCAACGCGCAAATCTCTTCATAAAGCGCGGCGCGGCGCCCGGCATCCAGATGGGCGGCAACCTCATCCAGCAACACAATCGGCGGTGCCCCGATCATCCCGGCCAAAGCGCGCGCGTTGGACAGGATCAGCGAGACCAGCAGCGCCTTTTGCTCACCGGTCGAGCAATCCTTGGCCGGAACGCCCTTGGCGGCAAAGACGCCGTACAGGTCAGACCGGTGTGGCCCGACCAGTGTGCGCCCCGCCGCCAGATCGCGAAAGCGGCTTTCATTCAGCCCCTCACGCAGATCATCCGCCGTTTCCGGCATGGCACCTTCGGTTTGAACCAGCTCAAAATCAGCCGATGGAAAACCCGTTTCGGCCTGATCCTGTGCTGTGCGCAGATGATCCAGAGCGGCCATGCGCGCCACATGGATGCGATGCCCGGTTTCGGCCATCTGCCCCTCGAGCGCGGCGTACCAATGGGCATCGCGCACCTGTTCTTTCAGCAGCCGGTTGCGTTCGCGCATGGATTTTTCATAAATCAGCGAGGCTTCGGCGTGGGCAGGATCAAAGCTGAGCGCGATGCGATCCAGAAACCGCCGCCGCCCCTCGGCGCCTTCAATCCACAGCCGGTCCATCGACGGGATCAGCCAGACGACCCGCGCCAGCTTGCCCAGATCGATCTGACTGGCGGATTTGCCATCTATCCGAACCTGCCGCGCTGCGCCAGCTTCGGACCAAGTCTCGATCTCATAGCTCTGGCCCTGCGCTTGCAGCAGGCCAGACAGCTTCCAGCCCAGCGCCTCGGGGCGACGCGTCATCTCGGCCGCACTGGCCCGGCGCATACCGCGACCGGGTGAAAACATCGAAACAGCTTCTAGGATATTGGTCTTACCCGCGCCGTTGGGTCCGTGAATGGCAACCGGGCGGCCATCCAGCGACAGACGCGCCAGTTTGTGAGAGCGAAAATGCGAGACCGTCAGTTCGGTCAGGGCCAAGGTCATGACCCCTCTCTTTCCTCAGCGATCAGCCCCCAAAGCCAATCAGACACGCATCGGCATGACCACATAGACCGCGCTCAGGTCATTGCCTTCGCGCATCAGGGTCGGATCACCGGCGGAGTTGAACAGGAACACCGCGTTTTCGCGATCTACCTGAGAAGCAATTTCCAGCAGGTATTTTGCGTTGAAACCGATCTCGAGCCGTTCATCTGAATATGCGACGGCCAATTCTTCCTCGGCTGCACCGCTGTCCGGTGCATTGACAGAAAGAACCAGTTTATCCGTATCCAGCTGCAGCTTTACCGCGCGCGAACGTTCCGACGATACCGTCGCAACCCGGTCGACGGCCTGCGCAAACTCAGCCGCATCCACTTCCAGTTGCCGCGTGTTGCCCTGCGGGATGACCCGTGTGTAGTCGGGGAATGTGCCGTCGATCACCTTCGAGGTCAGCGTGATATCCGGCGTTGCGAAACGCACTTTAGTCTCGCTGACGGAAACGGCGATATCCATCTCGTCATCGTCCAACAGCTTGCGCATTTCACCCACGGTTTTGCGCGGCACGATCACGCCGGGCATGTCCGCAGCCCCATCAGGAAGATCTGCGTCAATGCGCGCCAGACGGTGACCATCGGTGGCCACACAGCGCAGCACCTTGCCGCCTTCGGAGCCATCTGAAACATGCATATAGACGCCATTCAGATAGTACCGCGTCTCTTCGGTTGAGATGGCGAATTTCGATTTGTCGAACAAACGGCGCAGCAATGCTGCCGAAGCCGTAAAGTTCGACTGGTATTCTGATGAGGCCATAACCGGGAAATCTTCTTTCGGCAGAGTCGCCAGAGAGAAGTTCGATCGCCCGGCTTCAACCGTCAGGCGACCCGCCGCACTGTCGGCGGTCAGGGTGACCAACGCGCCATCGGGCAGTTTGCGCACAATTTCGTGCAGGGTTGTGGCGGCAACCGTGGTGGCGCCGGCCTTTTCCACCTGCGCAGGGGCCTTGTCGACCACTTCGATATCCAGATCGGTGGCGCGGAACATGGCCTGATCGCCTTCGGCCTCGATTAGAACATTAGCAAGTATAGGGATCGTGTTGCGTCGTTCGACGACTGATTGGGCCTGGGAAACGGCCTTGAGAAGGGTGCCGCGTTCGATGCTGATCTTCATACCCTTAATTCCTCTGACTTGCGTGCCGAAAATGGGCGGGACTGGCACGTTAGCGCCTCCGCCCTGAGGCACAAGGATTTTTTATGGATTTCTGAGTCGGTTTGCCCGCAGGGTCAAGAGGCGCGTGACCCTGCGGTCACAGTTCATAGCCAACCGTGGACTATTGCGCACAAAAAAACGCCCCGGCCATCAGGATCCGGGGCGCCTGTTTAATGCCTAGAAGATACTCAGGCTTCCAGCGCGCGACGCAGCATTTCCACGTCTTCGGCGATTTGGCCATCGGTTGTCTTCAGTTCTTCGATGCGTTTGACGCCATGCATGACCGTGGTGTGATCGCGTCCGCCAAACCGACGGCCAATCTCGGGCAAAGAGCGGCTGGTCAGCTGTTTGCACAGATACATCGCCACCTGACGCGGGCGCGCATAGGAGCGCAACCGCTTGGGGCCTATAATGTCGCTAAGGCGGATATTGTAATATTCTGACACTTTGCGCTGAATCTCTTCGACGGTAATCTTGCGTTCTGACGCGCGCAGCACGTCCGCCAGGCAATCCTGCGTCAGCTCCATGTCGATCTCGCGCCCGACAAGCGAGGCAAAGGCAAACAGCCGGGTCAAGGCCCCTTCCAAAACACGCACATTGGTCGAGATGCGATGGGCCAGGAATTCCAGCACCCCATCTACGATAGTCACGTCAGGATAGGTGCGGCTGTATTGCTGAACCTTGGTTTGCAGGATGCCCAGACGCAGTTCGTAATCAGTGGGATGCAGATCGACGACCAGACCACATTGCAGGCGTGATTTCACACGGTCCTCCAGGTCCTTGATCTCGCCCGGGGCGCGGTCGGCTGAGATGATGATCTGTTTGTTCTGGTCTACCAGCGCGTTGAACGTGTGAAAGAACTCTTCCTGAGTCGAATCCTTTCCAGCGATAAACTGGACGTCATCAACCATCAGCACATCGACCGAACGGAACAGGTGTTTGAAGTCCATCATCCGGCGTTCCCGCAGCGCCTGCACAAAGCGGTACATGAACTGTTCCGCCGACAGGTACAGAACATTCAATTCGGGATGTTTAGTCTTTAGTTCCCAGGCGATGGCATGCATCAGGTGGGTTTTACCCAAGCCGACACCGCCATACAGAACCAGCGGGTTAAAAGTCACGGGGCCACCTTCGGACACACGACGCGCGGCGGCATGGGCCAGCTCGTTGGGTTTGCCGACCACAAAGCTGTCAAACGTGAAACGAGAATCCAACGGCGCCGCCTGCAGGGATTCCAACGCATCATTCGCGGTCGCGGATAAAGTCTGCGTTTGCGCTTCCTGAACGCGGGCAGGCGCAGTTGCCACGTCGTTCGAAGGACGTACCGGAGAGTTCGCTGCCACTCGGAACGCGAGGCGCTGTACAGATTCTCCGGCGGTGTTCATCTCATACAGGATAAGATCCGCAAAATTCTGGCTCACATAATTGCCCATAAAGTTCGTCGGAACCGAGAACACCGCTACACCGTCCTGCAGCTCTTGGAATTCAAGAGGCTCGATCCAGGTGGTATAGTTGTTCTTTCCGATCGCCTTGAGCAGTTTGTTACGCAGTAGTCCCCATTTCTCTTGTGTCATTAAGCGCCTCACGCATCCCATTCTTTATTGGCCTGTCGGCCTTATTACTAAGCCCCGGTCGCCCGGATCACGATGTCACTCGCAAAAGGATACCCTGCGCCAAACCGCAGAAGTTTGGCGGGTTTGTCCCTGAAAGTCAGCACAATCCAAACTCGTGACATCCAGCACCTGAATATCCCGAAAAGCGGCCTGCGCTTCGCAATCTTATCTTTAGACAGGGCTCGGATCCTCGGTTACCCCAAGACCCTCAGCAGATCAGCAAACCGGTTTATCCGGATGCCAACATTCGTTCCTCGACCGCTCTGATGCCCGTCAGTACAATCGTAGGAACAGCCTGTCCCCCCAAGCGAGTGAATCGCTGTATCAGTGGTAACAAGAGGCCGACGTCTGCGGCAACGAAACTCTGATATTGACTCGGGTCTTTGTGCGAAAGAATCTCTCGGCAACGTGAAGACGCGGTATTCTGGCAACAGCAAAAGGGCGCCGCGATATGCGACGCCCTTCGGAATAGTTCAGCCATGCTTACGTGACCCTAGGTCACATAAAGACTCAGCCCAGCGCTTTGACGCGGGCCGACAGACGGGACATTTTGCGGGAGGCTGTGTTCTTGTGGAAGACGCCTTTGGTGACGCCGCGCATCAGTTCGGGCTGAGCTGCGCGCAGAGCGGCAGTTGCTGCGTCCTTGTCACCGGATGCGATTGCTTCTTCTACTTTGCGCAGATAGGTGCGGATACGCGAACGACGCGCTTTGTTAACGGCGAAACGCTTTTCGTTCTGACGAGCGCGTTTTTTTGCCTGGGGCGAATTTGCCATGTGTCTCTGACCTTTGTTCGGTACGGTTATGTAGAATGCGCGCCGCGGATATCCGCACCGGATCAGAATCACGAGTGTGAGTCGGGCCAAGCGGGCCGCACGCGCATGTATAGCGGCGGTGCATAGACAAGTTTTGAGGCTTTGCCAAGCCGATTCTGTACTGCTGAACCGCGGGCAAGAAAAAGGCGGGCTCAGCCCGCCTGTTCGATACATATTTCGTGGCCGGTTTACTTGTCCCGGAACTGAGCCGAGCGTTTTTCCAGAAAGGCTGCCATGCCTTCTTTCTGGTCCTCGGTGGCGAACATCGAATGGAACACCCGGCGCTCGAACAACATACCTTCGCTCAACGGCACTTCATAGCTGCGGTTGACCGCCTCTTTTGCCGCCATGGTCGACAGTTGCGATTTCTCGGCAATTTTCTGGGCCACGCCAATGGCTTCTTCGATCAACTTCTTGGCCGGTACAATCCGGCTGACAAGACCAGAACGTTCAGCCTCTTCCGCGTCCATGAAGCGGCCGGTCAGATTCATGTCCATCGATTTTGACTTGCCGACGAACCGGGTCAGACGTTGGCTGCCGCCCAGCCCTGCAATAACGCCCAGATTGATTTCAGGCTGGCCAAACTTGGCAGTATCGGCGGCAATGATGAAATCGCACAGCATCGCCAATTCACAGCCACCGCCCAGCGCATAACCCGCAACTGCTGCAATGATAGGTTTGCGGATGGCCGAGATACGATCGTTGGCCTCGGCAAACAGGTTGACAGTGAAGACGTCAACAAAGCTCATCTCGGACATTTCTTTGATGTCCGCACCTGCGGCAAAGGCCTTGTCCGAGCCTGTGATGACGACGCAGCGTACCTTGTCGTTTCCATCCGCCTCTTCCAACGCGGTGCACAATTCACCCAGCAACTGAGTGTTCAGCGCATTCATCGCATCGGGGCGGTCGAGTTTGATGAGGGCGACGTGGTCTTCGATTTCGACGATGATCGTCTCAAAAGCCATGAGTTAAAGCTTCCGGTTGTTCCGTTCAGGTACGATTCCTTACCACGCGAAAAACTTGGATCAAGCTATCTTTGGCATTGCACACAATAGAAGGATGAGCGACCGGACTGGGTGATTCTCTTGATTTCTGCCCCGCAACCCCCTGTCCGGCAGGGCGCACCCTCGCGCCCGTAGACATCAAAGCTGTGCTGAAAATATCCAAGTTCTCCATCGGCTTGCCGGAAATCCCGCAGCGACGATCCACCTGCCTCGATCGCTTCCTGCAGCACTTGACGGATGATAGTAACCAACCCGGCAACGCGGGTAGAAGAAATCTGTCCCGCTTTGCGACGTGGCGACACTCGACCCCGATACAGCGCTTCGCAGACGTAGATATTGCCCAGTCCTGCAACGATTCCCTGATCCAACAGCGCTGATTTGACCGGTGTGTTCTTGCCTTTGAACGCTTCGATCAGATGCTGTTCATGAAAATCATTGCCCAAAGGCTCCGGTCCCAGGACCGATAACAGCTTATGATGCTCGGCGGTTGCCGTAGGTAGCAGGTCCATCGCACCAAACCGACGTGGGTCATTGAAGGTGATCCGAGCACCATTGGCCATGTGAAACACCACATGGTCATGTTTCTCGGGCATGGGATGGGTATGCGCAAATTGGCCCAGTGGATCACCCGAGACCGTCATTCGCCCGGACATGCCCAGATGAATCAGTAACGTTTCGCCACTGCTAAGATCAGCTAGAATGTACTTGGACCGCCGCCGCAACCGATCGACCCGCTGGCCGGTCAACCGTTCGGCCATCCGGTCAGGAAACGGCCAGCGCAAATCGGGGCGATTTACATCCGCCTGTTCGATCACGATACCTTCCATCGCCGGGGACAGGCCGCGTCTTACTGTCTCGACCTCGGGCAATTCGGGCATTTCCTGGCTCCTATTCCAAAGGGCCGCATTGTGCCCGGTTCTTATCGCCCTATAACAGAGGCGAAATTCGACAAACGGCAAGGCAAATGTCCGACAACAGCGACAAGACCACTCATTTCGGGTTCGAAACCGTGCGCGAGGCCGACAAGGCCGGGCGCGTGCAGGGCGTGTTCAACTCGGTCGCCTCAAAATACGATGTGATGAACGATGTCATGTCGATGGGCATTCACCGGATCTGGAAAGACGCAATGATGGACTGGTTGGCCCCGCGCCCAGGTCAGCGCCTGCTGGATGTGGCGGGCGGTACCGGCGATATCTCGTTCCGGTTCCTGAAACGCGCAGGCCGTGGCCATGCCACCGTTTTGGACCTGACCGAGCCGATGCTGATCGAAGGCCGACAGCGGGCCGAGGCGGATCAGATGTCGGACAGTCTGAATTGGGTGGTGGGCGATGCGATGGCCCTGCCGTTCGAGGATAACACCTTTGACGTCTACACGATCTCCTTCGGCATCCGAAACGTGACCCGTCCGCAAGAGGCATTGAACGAGGCCTACCGCGTATTGAAACCCGGTGGCCGCTTGATGGTTTTGGAGTTCAGTCAGTTGCCCAATGACGGGCTGCAGAAACTCTATGACCTCTACAGTTTCAATGTCATCCCGCGCATGGGGAAGCTGATCGCCAATGATTATGACAGCTATCAGTATCTGGTCGAATCGATCCGTAATTTCCCGGATCAGGATACTTTCCTGAACATGGTCCGCACCGCCGGGTTCGACAACGCGAAATACCGTAACCTGACCATGGGCATTGCCGCGCTGCATTCCGGCTGGAAAATCTGATGCGCGGCCCTCACAATATCATCCGCTTGATCCGGACCGGCGCGACGCTGGAACGGACAGGTGCCATGAATGTCGTTCTGGACGCGTTCGAAGCACCACGCGCCCTGCGCGTTCTGGCCCACACCCTGGGCAAACCCTTTCAATGGCTGGGTTACAAAGGCGATCCGTCGATGCCCCCAGCCACCCGTGCCCTCACCGCCCTGGGACCTGCCTATATCAAGTTCGGTCAGGTTCTGTCCACGCGGCCCGACGTGGTTGGAGACGAACTGGCCGAACAGCTACGCGTGCTGCAGGACAAACTGCCCCCGTTCTCCAAGGCCGAGGCCATGGCCGAGGTCGAGAAAGAGCTTGGTCAACCCGTCGTAGAGATATTCGATGAGTTCAGCGAACCGATTGCGGCCGCCTCAATCGCCCAGGTCCATAAGGCCAAGTTGGTCAGCACAGGCGAGGATGTCGCCGTCAAGGTTTTGCGGCCGGGGATCGAACGTGCCTTCCGCAAGGATGTTGATGCGTTCTATTTCGCTGCCCGAATCGTGCAACTCTTCGCCCCCGGCGCGCGCCGCCTGCGCCCGATGGAAGTGATCGAACATTTCGACGGCGTCGTGCGTGGCGAGCTGGACTTGCGTCTGGAAAGCTCGGCTGCCTCGGAATATGCCGCAAACACCAAGGACGATGCCGGATTCTGGTTGCCCCCCGTGGTCTGGTCCCTGTCGGCGCGTCGGGTAATGACACTCAGCTGGGCAGATGGCATCCCGCTGGGCGACAATGGCGCACTTGATGCAGCCGGTCATGACCGCCGCGATCTGGCCGAACGCGTGCTGCGCCTGTTCCTGCTGCATGCTCTGCGCGACGGCTATTTCCACGCTGACATGCACCAGGGTAACCTGAAGGTCGCGGCAAATAGCGATATCATTGCCTATGACTATGGCATCATGGGCCATATCGACGAATACACGCGCCGGGTCTATGCCGAGATTCTCTTTGGCTTTATCCGCCGCGACTACAAGCGCGTGGCCGAGGTGCATTTCGAGGCCGGATATGTCCCTGCCAATCAGGATGTCGATGAATTCGCCCGTGCTCTGCGCGCGGTTGGAGAGCCGATCTTTGGTATGAACGCCACCCATATCTCAATGGGACGGTTGCTCAGCTATCTGTTCGAAGTCACTGAACGCTTCGGCATGGAAACCCGTACCGAGCTGATCCTGCTTCAGCGTACAATGGTTGTGGTCGAAGGCGTCGCGCGCTCACTCGACCCGCAAATGAACATCTGGGAAGTCGCCCGGCCCGTGGTCGAAGACTACATCAAACAATCCATCGGCCCCCGCGCCGCACTTCGCGATCTTGGCAAAACAGCAATGGTTCTGGCCCGGTTTGGTCCGCGGCTTCCAGCACTGGTAGAAAACGCATTGATTTCCCAAACCCAAAAGGATGAGCCGACCCGGTCGCGCCTATGGTCCGTTGCCTTGCCCGCCACCATTGGTGCCGCTACCGGCGCGGCCCTCGTCCTATTGCTGACAAGCTTCAGCTAAACCCAATCCCGCCCGCTTCATCCGACCAAAAATACCTTCGGGGGAATTGCGCCACAGGCGCGATGGGGGCCAGACAGCCCCCCTGCTTGGTTCGGTTTCAGAGCAGCTCAAAGGCAATGGCAATGCCCTGACCGCCACCGATGCACATGGTGACCAAACCCTTGGACCCGCCCGTGCGCTCCAGCTCATATAGGGCTTTCAGCGTTATAATCGCACCGGTTGCTCCCACCGGATGGCCCAGCGCAATCGCCCCGCCATTCGGGTTTACCTTGGCGGCATCCAAGCCCAGCTCTTTGTTCACGGCCAACGCTTGCGCGGCAAAGGCTTCGTTGCTTTCGATCACATCGAAATCACCCAGCGTCAGGCCCGTCCGCGCCATCAGGTTTTGCACCGCAGGAACCGGACCAATGCCCATCACCTCGGGGCGTACGCCTGCGTGGCCATAGCCCAGAATGCGTGCCTTGGGTTTCAAGCCGGCCTTTTCGGCCGCCTCCGCCGTGGCCAGTACCATCGCCGCCGCACCATCGTTGATGCCCGACGCGTTGCCCGCCGTCACCCGGCCATCCTTGCGGAAGGCAGGACGCAGCCCGGCCAGCGCCTCGGCGGATGTCTGTTTGGGATGTTCGTCGACCATGAAATCGACCATGTCGCGCTTGACCTTGACCTGAACCGGCGTGATCTGGCTTTGGAAATACCCCGCCTCCAGCGCAGCCGCCGCACGGGTTTGGCTGGCCATCGCGAATTCATCCATCTGCTCACGGGTGATCTGGTGCTCATCAGCAACGTTTTCGGCCGTAATGCCCATATGGCCAGTGCCAAACGGGCAGTTCAACGCGCCCAGCATCATATCCATCGAGGTGACATCGCCCATCTTCGCTCCCCAGCGCGCCTGTGGCACGATATACGGACTCCGCGACATGCTTTCGGCGCCACCAGCTACAGCGAATTCGGCGTCGCCCAGCATCAGGGACTGTACCGCCGACACAATCGCCTGCGCACCGGACCCGCACAGACGGTTTACGTTCATCGCGGGCGTTTCAACGGGGATACCGGCCTGCTTGGCCGCGGCGCGTGACAGGTACATGTCGCGTGGTTCGGTATTAATGACATGACCGAACACCACATTGCCGATTTGCTCGGGCGCAACTCCAGATCGCTCCATCGCCGCTTCAGTCACAACGGTCGCCAGATCAATCGGCGCAGTTGAAGCCAAGGCGCCACCAAATGTGCCAATCGCGGTGCGCGCACCATCAAGAATGACGATATCTTTCATGTCTCTTCTCCTCGTGGATTTGCGGGCACTATGCATCCAGCCATTGGAACTGTCCCATAGGACGTACCGTCACAAGCGGAATTGACATGAGGCCACCAAACGCGCATGAGATTCCGTCATGACGGAAAATTCAGACGATATCCTGACGCGCCTGCCCGCCCGCCTGAAAGAGGCCCGCCGCGCCAAAGGCCTGTCGCTGGAAGCTGTGGCCAATCTCAGCGGCGTGTCCCGATCCATGGTCAGCCAGATCGAACGCGGTGAAAGCAGCCCGACGATCTCGACCCTGTGGAACCTGACCCGCGCCCTGCAGGTGGACTTCGCTGGCCTGCTGGAAGAGGCCAATAACGCCGATCAGATCGAAACCCTGCGCAGCGACGAAGTGCCCAGCATCGACAATATGGGCCAGAATTGCCGCATCCGCATCCTCTCCCCGCCCGAAGAGGCCGGTGGCCACGAGGTCTACGATATCCGCTTTGACAGTGATGGCGCGCTGAACAGCCAACCACACGCCCGCGGCGCGCATGAACAGTTGACGGTACTTGAAGGTGCGGTGCGCGTCACCTCGGGCAGTGCCGTCAGCGAACTGAACCAGGGCGACACCGCGCGATACGCGGCCGACGTTCTGCACTCAATTACTGCCAAGAAGCCAGCAAGGGTGTTCCTGATCGTCAAAAACGCCTGACACCGGCGCATTTCCGCCTTTACGGAAATTTTTCCTTCATACTGTAATTCCCCTATTTGGGAATTTCATCCGTTATGTTAGACATGCGACTCAGTTGAACGGAGATCGCCATGTCAGATGCATTCCTGTCCCATGTCACCGACACCCTCGTGCAGATCGAAGCGGAGGGTCTGTACAAGCGTGAACGAATGATCACCTCGCCCCAGGGCGGCGAGATTACTGTGGGCGACAGGCAGGTCATCAATCTGTGCGCCAACAATTATCTGGGTCTGGCCGATCATCCGGCACTGATCGCCGCCGCCAAAGACGCGATGGAACCCAAAGGGTTCGGCATGGCCTCGGTCCGGTTTATTTGTGGCACACAGGACATTCACCGTGAGCTGGAACAGAAGCTGGCACAATTCCTGAATAAGGACGATGCGATCCTGTTTGCAGCCTGTTTTGATGCCAATGGAGGGCTGTTTGAGCCTTTGTTAGGGCCTGAAGATGCCATAATCTCGGACGGTCTGAACCATGCCTCAATCATCGACGGGGTACGGTTGTGCAAGGCCAAACGTTATCGTTATCTGAACAACGACATGAACGATCTGGAGGCCTGGCTGAAGCAGGCACGCGAGGACGGCGCGCGTCACATCATGATCGCGACAGACGGTGTGTTTTCGATGGATGGCTATCTGGCTAACTTGCCGAAAATCCGCGAACTGGCGGACAAATATGACGCCATTGTCATGGTCGATGACTGCCATGCCACCGGATTCATGGGTCCGAACGGGGCCGGTACACCGGATCATTTCGGTGTCGCTGTGGATATTCTGACGGGAACCTTGGGCAAGGCACTTGGGGGGGCAATCGGCGGTTATATCGCCGGGCCGCAGCCGGTGATCGACCTGCTGCGGCAGCGGGCGCGGCCCTATCTGTTCTCAAATTCGCTGCCGCCTTCAATCGTTGCTGCCGGGATCGAAGCCATCCGTCTGGTCGAAGAGGGCGACATGCTGCGCGCGCAACTGTTCAGCAACGCCAAATATTGGCGCGCGGGGTTGGAAAAGTTGGGTTTTGACCTTCTACCCGGCGAACACCCGATCATCCCGGTTATGCTGGGCGAAGCACAACTGGCGCAGGACGTGGCCGCAAAGCTGTTTGACGAAGGCGTTTATGTTTCGGGCTTTTTCTTCCCCGTCGTCCCGCGCGGTAAGGCACGGATCAGAACGCAGATGAATGCGGCGCTGACAAAGGATGAGCTGGACCGTGCGCTGGCCGCCTTTAGCAAGGTCGGCAAAGAGCTGGGGATCATCTGATGCGACCCAATACGATGAAAGCGCTGGAAAAATCCAAGCCCGAGGAGGGCTTGTGGATGGTGCAGGCCCCGGTCCCCGAAATCGACCCTGATGAAGTGCTGATCCGCATCAACAAGACCGGCATCTGCGGCACCGATATCCACATCTGGAACTGGGACGACTGGGCCGCCGCCACGGTGCCCACCCCGATGATCACCGGCCATGAATTTGCCGGTGAAATCGTTGAGATCGGGCGCAACGTGACCGGGCTTGAGATCGGCCAGCGCTGCTCCGGCGAGGGGCACCTGATCACAACCGACAGCCGCCAAAGCCGCGCTGGCAAGTTCCATCTGGATCCCGGCACGCGCGGAATCGGCGTCAACGAACAGGGTGCCTTTGCGCAATACCTGAAACTGCCTGCCTTCAACGTGGTGCCCCTGCCCGATGACATTCCCGACGAAATCGGAGCCATTCTCGACCCGTTGGGGAATGCTGTGCACACTGCACTCAGCTTTGATCTGCTGGGTGAGGATGTGCTGATCACCGGTGCAGGCCCCATCGGCATCATGGCCGCCGCCGTGGCCCGCCATGCAGGCGCGCGGCATGTGGTGATCACCGATATCAATCCGGACCGCTTGACGCTGGCTGCGCATGTTGTGCCAACATTGCGCCCTGTCGATGTGACCAAGGAAGATTTGCAGGACGTGATCGCCGAACTGGGCATGCAGCAAGGTTTTGACGTCGGGCTAGAGATGTCAGGTTCACAAATTGCACTGGACCAGATGGTCGAGGCACTGGTGATGGGCGGCAAGATCGCTCTGCTGGGCATCCCACCTGGAAAATCCCCCGTGGACTGGTCCCGCATCGTATTCAAGGCCATCACCATCAAAGGTGTCTATGGGCGCGAGATGTTCGAGACCTGGTATAAGATGATTGCCATGTTACAGAACGGTTTGGATGTCAGCCGAGTGATCACGCACCGTTTCAAGGTTGATGAATTTGCCAAGGGCTTTGGCGAGATGAAATCAGGTCGATCCGGCAAGGTTGTTCTGGATTGGACCTAACCCTCTGGCGTTAAACGGCTTCACCCCCTAAACAGGAGGGAACTCAGGTGTTTGGAGGAGCAGATGAGCGACAAGGACAACCGGTATCTTGAACGCGGGATCGAGGACACTCTGGTCACGGATTTCGCCGAAACCCACCGCAAGAGCTATGGCGACTTCCTGCAGCTCAAAACCCTACTGAATCTGCAAAAGACGTTTCAGGATCCCGCGCAACCAGATGAGATGCTGTTCATCATCATCCATCAGGTCAGCGAGCTGTGGCTGAAGCTGATGCATCACCAGCTGGTCGAAGTGCGCCGCTTTCTGCAAGAGGACGAATTTGGCCCGGCAATGAAGAATCTCGACCGGGTCAAAGCAATCCAGCGGCAGTTGATTTCCGCGTGGGAAACGCTTCTGACCATGACCCCCGCCGATTACATGACCTTTCGGCAAGCACTTGGCAGCTCCTCGGGATTTCAAAGCTATGGCTATCGTCAGATTGAATTCATTCTGGGCAACAAGGATGCCTCGACCCTGAAGGTTCACCAGCATGATCCCGAAGTCATGGAATTATTGGATGCCGCACTGACCAAGCCTTCGCTTTACGACGAAGTGCTGCACATGCTGGCCCGGCAAGGGTTTGACGTGCCTGATGACCTGCTGAACCGTGACTTTGCACAACCCTATTCCGGCGACCCGCGCGTGGTGAAAATCTGGGCTCAGGTGTTTCACAATACCGATCAGTATTGGGACCTCTATGCGCTGGCCGAAAAGCTGATGGACGTTGAATCCCTGTTCCAGCGCTGGCGGTTTGACCATGTCACCGCGGTCGAGCGAGTTATTGGCAACCAGCCAGGTACAGGCGGGTCTAGCGGTGTGTCGTTCCTGCGCAAAGCGCTGGACTTGCGATTCTTTCACGATCTCTACGATGTGCGCACCGAATTGATGTATAGCGGGCAGGAGTAGGCGATGCTGTATCGTGGTTTCACTCAGACAGAGCTGGAGCAGGAGTATTCTCCCAGTTCGATGGTTGGCGGCGATCTGACACCCTATCTTGAAAGCTACGCCGCGCTGAGTGCGCAGAACCGCGCCCGGATGGAATGCCGGGAAAACCTGCCCTTCGGCGAAACATCTGAACAGGTGCTCGACTTCTTTCCTGCGTCGACGGCCAACGCTCCGCTGCATGTCTTTATTCACGGAGGTTACTGGCAGGCGCTCAGTCAGCGTGAGTCCGCGATGATGGCCCCTACACTGGTGGAAAACGGGCAAGCCTTTGCAACGCTGAACTATACGCTCGCACCTGAGGCCCGACTGGATCAGATGATCAAAGAGTGCCGCGATGCCCTGCTTTGGCTGGGATCACAGGCGACGGCCCTTGGGTTCGATCCGGCGCAGATCACCTTGTCGGGGCACAGCGCCGGGGCACATCTGGCGGCCATGATGATGGCGACTTCAGCCGATGCGCTAGCCCGCGCCGGCTTGCGGGTACGAGAGGTGATTCTGATCAGCGGCGTCTATGATCTTGAACCGATCAGCCTGACGCCGGTGAATGACCCGCTGCAACTGACCCCGGTCGAAATACACGATCTCTCACCCATTCTGCACCTGCCCGCCCCCGGTCCGCGTTACCATATAACCGTCGCCGAGCGTGACACACCCGAATTCATTCGTCAAAGCCGGGACTATGCGGAATTGCTGCGTAAGGGCGGGCATTCTGTCAGTTTTGATCTGCAGAAAGGGATGCAGCATTTCGACATCATCATGCACGCAAGCACGTTCCTGCCGGCTCCTCGGTAGTCATAGGTGTTGGGCGAAAGAATATTCTGACCTTTGCGTCATGCACTGAGCAAGTCGCCATATCCCTGCATTTGTGGCGGTACCGCAAGTGTCCGGTTTGAGCCCAGAGTGACAGATGCTGCGCTAGCTAGGAATGGCAGCGGTGCGCCAATGTCGACTCTGCAAAGTTGAACGAACGGAGTACACGGAACTTTTATCGCGCTCTCATCCATTCTGGTGCAGAATTCTCCAAACCGATCGATGATCGAATTCGCAGTTGGTGAAAAAAATCACGCTTTGACTGTCATCTGAAGCATTAGTCACTGGCTCAAAAGAGCCGAAAGCTGCTTTGCTCCCTTCTGAAGTATGCCCAGAAACGACATCAGACTGTTGACGTCATGACGTTGTGTCGGCGCGTGAACCGAAAGTGTGCCTACCAATCGGCCTTGTCCATCCTGAACGGGTACTGCTAGGGCAGTCATTCCGGTCATGAATTCCTCGTCATCGGTGGAATAACTATTCTCAGAGATACGTCGGATCTCCGATCGCAATGCCTTGGGGTCGGTCAGCGAGCGTTCGGTTTGTGGTTGTAGATGTCCTGCCGAAAGAAACCCATCCAGCTTTCTTTGCCGTAGTGTGGACAGGTACATCTTGCCGCTGGCCGTGCAATGGAAGGGCACCTGTGTCCCGACCGGCAGTTGAATTCGCAGGGGCCACTTCGTTTCCACCCGGTCGAGATAGATCATGCCCTCGCGGTCTGGAATGGCGAGATTACATGTCTCGCCAACAGTTTCAGCCACACTGCGCAAGATCGCCAGTCGCGCAGTGCGCAAATGCTCGGACGACATAGTGTTGACCGATAGCAGTCGCAGCCGGTGTCCCGGGCCATATGATCTGCCATCGAGATCCCGCTGCAGAAACCCTTCGGCTTCTGCGGTTTGCAGCAGACGGTGAATTGTTGGCTTGGCCAGACCTAATGCCTCAATCAGATCCGATGGTTTTACGGAAACGCCACGCCGCGCCACCTCCTCGAGGATCAGCAGGAGGCGGAGGTTGGTCGGTATTTGAGTTTCTTTTTCTTGTGTTTCCGTCTCGGCCATCCTGCAACAGTCTAGCTATTTGGAAGCAGTATCAAGGCCAGATCGGGCACAAGCGACACTAAAATCCAAACCGAAAGAAGCGCCACCAGATAGGGTACCGTATACCGAAGCAACCGGAAATAAGGTACTCCTGTTACTCCTGAAGCCACATAGAGGTTCAGCCCATAAGGTGGTGTGATGAATCCAATGGACGCCCCCACAAGGAAGATCACCGAGAAATGGATTGGATCAATCCCAACCGAGGCCGCGATTGGCGCAAGAATTGGGGCGAGAATTATGGTTACAGGTAGGCTTTCCAAAACCATTCCAGAAAAGAAAACGATCACCATCGATGTGAACAATACCGCGTAGTACCCGCCCATCGAGGTTACGAAATCTCCAATGGTTTGCTGCGCGCCAAGCAATGACAGGATCTGTTGCATCACCACTGATATCGCGATCAGAGGCGCGAGGATGCCGGTGATCTGGGCCGAGCGGATGACGATCGAGGGGATCTCGGGGATCGTAAAGCCTTCGACCACGAACATTTCGGCGTAACTCTTCTCGGTTGGCGATATGTCGTTTCTGGCCCCCATAATCCGGTTGATCGGATAGCTGACCAAACCAGCGATCACACAGAAGCCAACTGTCACGCCCGCGGCTTCTGTCGGGGAAAACTTGCCTGTGTAGATGCCCCACAGCACCAGCCCAATGGCGAAAAATCCAAGCCAGGCGCCAAATGCCGTTTTCAGTATCCGGTTGAGCTGCAAAGGGATCAGATGGCCCCACCCGTTCATGCGGCAAATGATCCAGCACGCGAATTGCATACCAAAGACCATGAGCGCGCCCGGAAGAATGCCCGCCACGAACAACTCGGAAATAGGAAGGTTCATCAAGAAGCCATAGACGATGAAGATAATGGAAGGCGGGATAATGATCCCTACAGTACCCCCTGCCGCAGCGGTCGCCGCGCTGAACCGTTCGTCATAGCCACCTTTGACCATCTCGGGGTGCAGCATCGAACCAATTGTGGCTGTCGTCGCCGAGTTTGATCCCGAAATCGCCGCGAATAACCCGCAGGCACCAAGCGATGCCATCGCCAACCCACCACGTATCCAGCCCAGACAGGCATAGGCGAAATCGCTGAGCCTTCGGGCAATACCAGACTTGTTGATCAGGTCTCCGGTCAGGATAAAGAGCGGCATCGCGAGCAGGGCAAAGCCTTTGTTGAACACGTTCAACAGTTCGGCCCCCATATTGTCCAGCGTCAAGCCTAGGACGAATGAGCAGCCGATCACCCAATAGCCGATGACCAAAAACACCGGCACGCCCAGCATGAACAGAAAGGTAACCCCAAGTGAGATCAGTGTAACCAAAGTTCCGTCTGTCATCAGTCTGCTCCGATCACGGCCTGCTTGATCAGCGGCTCACCTGTTTTCCAGTTTTGCAGATCGTCGGTGAGGTTCTGAAACACACGCCCGATCATCAAAAAGAACGAAAGAGGCGCGGCCAGCAAAAACCACCACTGCATGATATTGTCCGTGCCGAGAACGATCTGAAAATTTGACGCCGATAACGCAACCAGTCGCGTGGTCGTCACGATGACGATCACCGCAAAGATGAACCACAGCACCGCATCAAGGATCAAACAGGCCAACTGCCCGCCTCGGGGCATTGCGGTGCGGAACTCACTGAAACTCAGATGCGTCCGCAGGCGAACATTGTACGTGGCCCCGAACCACGCCATCACCATAAACAACAAGGGAGGGATAGTGGTGGACCACGGTTCTTGATCGTTGAACACGAATCGGTCGATCACGCCCCAGAAAATGATCAACGCAATGGCGAGGTAAGAATATACCATCACCGACCGCTCCAGATGGCGCTCGATAAACGGCACTGTCCGATAGATCAGCATGATCACGAATCCGCCCATGGCTGAAACAACCGCGCCCAACACCCATGCGGCGTCCGATTCCAGCGCTGATTGAATCTCGAACGAATCCTGGCTGAGAAAGGCACTGAAGATCGCGCCTGTGTCTGCCCAAAACGACATGTACCCCGTCCTCCCAGTCGGTGTGTATTAGAACCGGCCCGCTTGGGGCCGGTTCGTCTTTTGTATCAGGCTTCGCCTTTCCACCAACGGCGCGGTTCTACGTTTTCCGGCAGGGTGTCTGCCGGAATCTCACGCGCGATGTCGTAGATTTCCTGATAGGTATCGATGCCACCGGCCCATTTGTTCAAACGCTCACGCCACTGAGCCCAAGGTTCGGGGTTGTAGTTCGGGGCGCACATCTCTTCGGCCAGTTTGATCTGATCATCTGGCAGGAATGCCGGACGTACTCCATTTTCGGCGAAGATAGTATCAGGCAGCTGCGGTTCCGAGAAACCGACAGTGTTCAGCAAAGCCGCTTCATTGGCACCTTGAATCAAAGCCTGCGTAAAGTAGGAAGACTCCATCACAGCATCCTGCAGCTCCCCGCCCAGACTGTCGAACACTTTGGCCGACATTGAGGTATGTTCAGTGCCGCAGAAGAATTTCAGGTTGACTGACTGCGACACTACTGGAGCCATGTTGGCATATGCGACGGCCGATGCCCACGTTTCAGCCCCGTCGATCAGACCAGTCTTCAACGCATCCAGAGTTTCTTCCCATGCAACCGGTACCGGATTCAGGTTCAACAGCTGCATCGCAATGCGTCCCAGCTGTGTACCCGTCACACGGTTCTTTGTGCCGAACAGCTCTTCCAGTTTGGTGACGGTCGGCTTGTCGGCAAAGGTCGAACCCATTTGCAGGCCGCGCAATTCACAGTGGGTAAACAGGAACTTCAGGCCGTGCCGTTTCTCCAGCGGATCACGCAGAATGCGCTGGCTCGCCGGGCTGTAGAAGAAGTGATACTGCGCTGCCCGGCTGGGGAACATGTAAGCATAGTCCAGCACGTTGAGATACGGCGCGCCTCCAGCCGAGTTCTGGGTCGAGGCCGCGTAAATATCAACAATGCCCTGCTGAGTTTTTTCAACACAGCTCAGCTGCCCGCAGATCTGGTTGTCGCCAATGAACTCGATCCGAATTTCACCGTCCGTGCGCTCTTCCAGATCGCGTGCAAACTCGATCGCGCCGGCGCGTTCGATCAGCAGATTGCGGGTGTTAAAGCCCGATGCGCCAAATTTAAGCGTGTGCTTTGGCTCTTTCGAGAAGCGCTTTTCATAGGTTGATTCGGCTGCCTGCGCCAGATTCGCCAGGCTCATCGCGCCACCGAACCCACCTGCCGCCAGCAGTGTCGAACTCATGCCATACCGCCCGGCCACACGAAAAAAATCTCGCCGGGAAATGCCACTTAGTTTCTTACCGATCTCCATTGCCTACCTCCCTGATCGCAATTAATGAGACGTTTTGTATCAAAAAAGGCTAGTATATTTCTCGCATCTTGCATAGAGTTTTTTTCAGTCGCGTCGGGAGGAGACAGTTATGGAAGTCGATTATGCGGTAGTCGGAGCAGGATCTTCGGGCTGTGTCATTGCCAACCGTTTGAGTGCTGATCCCAATACGACCGTCGCATTGCTGGAGGCTGGCGGTCGCGACACCAACCCGTGGATTCACATTCCGGTCGGTTATTTCAAAACAATGCACAACCCGTCGGTTGACTGGTGCTATCGCACTGAACCCGATCCGGGGCTTAATGGACGATCCATAGACTGGCCACGAGGCAAGGTGCTGGGCGGCTCATCCTCGCTGAACGGGCTGCTTTATGTCCGCGGCCAGAAAGAAGACTACGATCGCTGGCGGCAAATGGGCAATGAGGGATGGGGGTGGGACGATGTCTTGCCCCTGTTTAAACGTTGCGAAGATCAAGAACGCGGTGAAGATGAGTTTCACGGCATTGGCGGGCCTTTGTCTGTTTCGAACATGCGCATTCAACGCCCCATCTGCGACGCCTGGGTTGCCGCAGCACAGGTTGCAGGCTACGCGTTCAATCCCGACTACAATGGCGCCGAACAAGAAGGCGTAGGTTATTTCCAATTGACCACACGCAACGGTCGTCGCTGCAGCGCGGCTGTGGCTTATCTCAAACCCATTCGAAGTCGTCAGAATCTTAACATCATCACCAACGCATTTGTGACGCGCGTGGTTTTGGACGGGAAAAAGGCGACCGGGCTGGTTTACCGTGACAGGTCAGGGGTCGAGCAAACTCTGAAGGTTCGACGCGAGATTATCCTGTCTGGTGGCGCGATCAATTCGCCCCAGATCCTGATGTTGTCGGGGATTGGAGACCCGGACCACCTCAAAGAAAACGGAATCGAACCGCTTCACGCCCTGTCTGGCGTTGGTAAGGGCTTGCAGGATCATTTACAGGCGCGCCTGGTGTTCAAGTGCAATGAACCAACACTGAATGATGAAGTCCGCAGCCTCTTCAATCAGGCGCGCATCGCTCTGAAATATGCACTGTTCCGTGCCGGGCCTATGACAATGGCGGCCAGCCTTGCCACCGGCTTTATGAAAACGCGCCCGGATGTAGAGACACCCGATATACAGTTTCATGTCCAACCCTGGTCCGCTGACAGCCCGGGCGAGGGCGTACACCCGTTCTCGGCCTTTACAATGTCGGTCTGCCAGCTGCGCCCGGAAAGCAGGGGGGAGTTGCGCCTGAACGGCCCCGATCCGTCCAAACATGTCAAGATCATACCGAACTACTTGTCCACAGAAACAGATTGCAGGACCATAGTCGATGGCGTGAATATCGCGCGGCGAATTGCCAAGAAAAACCCTTTGGCCTCGAAGATTTCGGAAGAGTTTCGACCAACAGAAGATCTGAATTGCAATGACTATGACGCTACGCTGGATTGGGCCAGGTCGAATTCGACCTCAATCTACCACCCAACCGGCACCTGTGCGATGGGAAGCTCTGAGGCATCTGTTGTCGATCCTAAACTAAGGGTTCACGGACTAGAAAATCTGCGCGTGGCCGATTGTTCGATCATGCCCGAGATCGTCAGTGGCAACACCAACGCACCGGCAATCATGATCGGGGAAAAGGCGAGCGATTTGATAATCGCGGATGCCTGACAGGCCCTCCATCTTGCCTGTGTGCGATGCAGAATGCCCAAAACACCCGCAACCGATGGATCGGTGTGCCAGTCGCGCAAGCTCAAGCTGTTCTGTTGATTATGTCTGATCGCAACTCGCACTTTGCCAACTCTTGTCTCATGACTGACCGTGATCTGGGAGGGCGACTCTTGGTCAACGATCTGTGCAGCATCCAGCTCAGATTTTGACGTCAAACCAATCTCGCGAAACATGCATAAGCGGTCGCGGACACTACTTGCTTTTCCAATAGTTCAAATCGGAACCTCCACTTTCCTATTTTTGGCGTACAAGTACTTCACTTGCAGAGAGATATACACAGCACGTGGTCGCGAGCCTGAGCCTGGCTACGGGCACTGCGTCGGTGAACCCTATTGGCCGCTAAGTCCGCATAGCCGACAGCAACCTAGATTTACTTTGCCTCTTGAACCAAGGCTACCCGGTGCGACTTGATGATTAACCTCAGAAAAACTCGCGCGAAAAGTCAAAGGCTCACGTCAGCTCTCCAAAAGAAAAACAGCGGCCCGTTGGAGCCGCTGTTTTCCGAATTTCAGTTCTGTCCGGATCAATCCAGTGTCCGGGTGACCTCTTCGCGCTCGAAGATTTCGATGACGTCGCCGGCGCGGATATCGTCGTAGTTCTCGAATGCCATACCGCATTCCTGACCCGACTGAACCTCGGCCACTTCGTCCTTGAAGCGCTTCAGCGTTTTCAGCGTGCCTTCGTGGATCACGACGTTGTCGCGCAGCAGGCGGACACCTGCGGAACGACGCGCCACGCCTTCTGTAACCAGACAGCCAGCAACCTTGCCAACGCCCGTAACCTTGAAGACTTCGCGGATCTCGGCATAACCGATGAACTTTTCGCGGATCTCGGCGCTCAACAGGCCTGATGCGGCGGCTTTCACGTCGTCGACCAGATCGTAGATCACCGAGTAGTAGCGGATTTCCACGCCCTTTTGGTTCGCGGTGTTCCGGGCTGAAGCATTGGCACGCACGTTGAAGCCCAAGATTGGGGCTCCGGACGCTTCCGCCAAGCCGACATCCGTTTCGGTGATCGCGCCGACGCCTGAATGCAGCACCCGCACGCGTACTTCGTCGTTGCCGATCTTCTCCATCGCCTGAACGATGGCTTCGGCAGAACCCTGCACGTCCGCTTTCATCAGAATTGGCAGCTCGGTGACGTTTTCGTCTTCCTTGGCCTTCTGCATCAGCTGTTCAAGGGTGGTTGCGGCACCGGCGGCGGCGCGTTTGTCCTTGGCGGCCTGTTCACGGTAGGCGGCGATTTCACGCGCCTGCGCTTCAGTCTCGGTCACGTTCAGAACGTCCCCGGCCTCGGGCGTGCCATTCAGACCCAGAACCTCAACCGGAACCGAGGGTCCTGCCTCTTTGACGCGTTCGCCCTTGTCGTTGATCAGCGCACGGACTTTACCGTATTGCTCACCCACAACAAAGATATCGCCCTGACGCAATGTACCGGTTTGAACCAGAACGGTAGCAACAGGTCCACGGCCCACATCCAGCTGCGCCTCGATCACGGCACCCTGGGCGGCGCGATTCGGGTTGGCTTTCAGCTCAAGAATTTCGGATTGCAACGCGATGGCTTCCAGCAGCTCGTCCAGACCCTGACCGGTGATGGCGGACACTTCGACGTCCTGAACCTCACCCGACATTTTCTCAACGATGACTTCGTGCTGCAGCAGATCGGTGCGCACCTTGTCCGGGTTTGCGTCCGGCTTGTCGACCTTGTTGATCGCAACGATCATCGGGACACCCGCCGCTTTGGCGTGGTTGATCGCCTCGATCGTCTGCGGCATCACCGCGTCATCCGCAGCAACAACCAGAACCACGATATCCGTGACCTGTGCCCCGCGCGAACGCATCGAGGTAAAGGCCGCGTGGCCCGGTGTATCCAGGAAAGACAGCGTTGTGCCGCCATCGGTTTTCACCTGATAAGCGCCAATATGCTGGGTAATACCCCCGGCCTCACCCGCCACAACGCGAGCGTCGCGGATCGCGTCCAGCAACGAGGTCTTACCGTGGTCAACGTGACCCATGATGGTAATGACCGGCGGACGCGACTGCAGATCGCCTTCGCTGTCTTCGATCTCTTTGATGACGTCCTCGACGTCAGAGGCCGAGACGCGCGTGACCTTGTGGCCAAATTCTTCGATGATCAGTTCCGCAGTATCAGCGTCAATGGTCTGGTTCTGCGTGACCATCATGCCCATGTTCATTAGCGATTTGACAACGTCCGCGACACGCTCGGCCATACGGTTGGCCAGCTCGGACACGACAATCGCCTCGGGCAGCTGTACGTCGCGGATAACCTTTTCCCGCTCGACCGCGCCGCCCATGGCTTTCTGACGCGCGCGCTCTTGCTTACGCTTCATGGCTGCCATCGAACGCTGACGATTACCTTCACCACCGGTCGCCTGACCCAGAGTCAGCTTGCCTGAACGGCGGTTATCGTCACGGCCCTTGGTGCGCGTGCCGCGTTGTTCACGCTCGCGATCCTGCTTGCGTGGCGTTGCTGCGGGCGCAGGCTTGCTGGCCGGGCTGCGGGCGGCTTTTGGCTCTTCAGGAGTCGGGGTCGCCGCGACACGCTTAGCGGCATCTTCAGCCTCTTTGCGCTTGCGTTCTTCCTCTTCGGCCTTGGCGCGCGCGCGTTCTTCGGCCTCGCGCTGTTCGCGCTCTTTGGCCTCTAGTTCCGCACGGCGACGGGCACGCTCTTCCTCGCGCGCTTTTTCAGCGGCCTGACGCTCGGCGGCCTCTTCGACCTCACGCGCCTTGGCAGCCTGCAGCGCCTTCATCCGGCGCGCCATTTCCACGTCGGAAATCCCGGCAGGACGACGCGACGGATCACCTGATGGCGTAGCTCCACCACCGGTTTTGGCCGCACCCGGCTTGGGGACCACCACGCGCTTGCGTTTGGTTTCCACCACGACATTCTTGGTACGTCCGTGGCTGAAACTTTGTTTCACATTTCCGGGGCGCGCCCCGCCACGAAGACCCAATGTCTTTTTGCCGTCACTATCGCTCATAAAGCTTCTTACCCTTCCGCGCGGCCCTTGCCGCCGTCATCCGTTTCGCGCAAGCCATGCAGGCGCTGCGCTTCCTCTACAACACGTTTGGCGAGTCCGCCAGAGGCCAAGGCCGCATGAATCACGGTTTGGCGCCCAAATGCCGCCCCAAGTTCGTCTGCGGTCAACCAGCCGATGTATTTCCCAAAGTGCGGCGTGCTGAGTTTCGACTTGCCGCGCCCCGATCCATCGGACGCCTGAAGCAATATCTGGGCCTCTTCCCGGTCCAGCATTGCCTTGACCTTTTCATAGCCAGCAACCGCATCACCGGACTTGCGCGCGAGGCTCAAAAGCTCGATCACGCGCCGCGCAATCTGCTTTTCAACCTCATCGGCCAGATCCTTTGACACAGTGACCTGCGCCTTGAACCCCCGCGCGAACAATTTCTTGCCGATGGCTTTATCCAACGCGCTACGGTCGGCCGAGACATAAACACCGCGCCCCGGCAGTTTTGCCGCGACATCAGGAAAGACCTGACCGTCTGGCCCGACCACAAAGCGGATCAGCCCATATCTAGGCTGAACCTCGCCAGTGGCAATGCACTTGCGTTCGGGTCCGTCAGACCGATCCTTATGGACGCCACCGCGACCCATGTGCGCCACCCGAAGCCTGCGATCAGGCCTCGGCTTCCTCGTCGGCCGCTACGCCGTCTTCTTCAGCTTGCTCCAATTCGGCAGGATCAACCCAGCCCAGCATGATGCGTGCGGTCATGACCAGATCCTGCGCCTCTTCCAGCGTTATGCCAAAAGGCTCCAGAACGCCGTCATCCTTGATACGCTCACCATCAACTGTGGTCCAACCACCAGCCAGTTCCCAGTCAGCGCAGGTGGCAAAATCTTCCAACGTTTTCACGTCGTCCTTGGCCAGCGCTTCTACCATCTGGGGTGTCAGACCTTCGAATTCAATAAGGCTGTCCTCGACACCCAGCTCACGCGCTGCATCCAGCGCTGCTTTGGCCTGTGCTTCCAGGTGCTCACGCGCACGAGTCTGCAGTTCCTGCGCGGTGCCTTCGTCGACGCCGTCAATGACCAACAGCTCGTCAAGCTCGACATAGGCGACTTCTTCCAGGTTGGTGAAGCCTTCCGATACCAGCAACTGAGCAAAGAATTCGTCTAGATCCAGGCTTTCCATAAACAGGCCGGTGCGGGCTTCGAACTCTTTCTGACGACGCGCCGATTCTTCGGCCTCGGTCATGATGTCGATGTCCAGGTTAGTCAGCTGGCTGGCCAGACGTACGTTCTGACCACGGCGACCGATGGCGAGGCTCAGCTGTTCCTCGGGAACCACAACTTCGATCTTGCCGGCTTCTTCGTCCAGAACCACCTTGGACACCTCGGCAGGCTGCAGCGCGTTCACCAGGAAGGTGGGCTGATCTTCATTCCATGGAATGATGTCGATCTTTTCGCCCTGCAGCTCATTCACGACGGCCTGCACACGGCTGCCGCGCATACCAACGCAGGCACCGACAGGGTCGATCGAGCCGTCATAGGAAATGACAGCGATCTTGGCGCGCGATCCGGGATCACGAGCAACAGCTTTGACCTCGATGATGCCGTCATAGATTTCCGGCACTTCCATCTTGAACAGTTCAGCCATGAATTCAGGCGCGGTGCGCGACAGGAAGATCTGGTGGCCACGAACCTCGCGGCGAACTTCCTTGATATAGGCGCGCACACGGTCATTGGGGCGATAGCTTTCGCGGCCAATCTTGTCGTTGCGGCGCAGAACAGCCTCGGCACCGCCCAGATCGACGATGACATTGCCAAACTCTTCGCGCTTGACCGCACCGTTGATGATGGTACCTGCGCGATCCTTGAAGTCTTCGTACTGGCGATCGCGCTCGGCTTCGCGGACCTTCTGCAGAATCACCTGCTTGGCGGATTGCGCCGCGATCCGGCCCATTTCGACCGGAGGCACTTCTTCGACATAGACGCTACCGACTTCTGGCGCTTCCATGTATTGCTTGGCCTGCTCGACGGTCATCTCGGCCTGATAGTTCTCAAGCTCCTCATCTTCAACCACGGTGCGGACACGGGTAAAGGTCGCCTTGCCGGTCTTGCGGTCGATGCTGACGCGGATATCCATCTCGGCGCCGTAGCGGCTTTTGGCGGCACGGGCGAGCGATTCTTCCATCGCTTCGACAACCAGACCGGGGTCGATCATCTTTTCGCGGGCCACGGCCTCGGCGGTCTGCAGCAGCTCCAGCTGGTTGGCTGAGGTGATTGCCATCAGTTCGTCTCCTCTTCGGACCCTTCGGTCTCAATCTCGTCGAAAGCGTTTTCGTTCAGGGCACCGGCGTCCTTGCGCTGGCGCAGCATCTCTTTGATCAGATCATCGGTCAGGACCAGCTTGGCATCGCTTAGCCAGTCAAACTGCAAGCCGATGGTGATTGTCTCATCTCCCTCGGAGATATTGATCAAAACCTCATCGCCTTCGATCCCGGCCAGCTCACCTTTGAAGCGGCGACGGCCGTCGATCAGTTCGGCGGTTTCAATCTTTGCCTCATAGCCCTCGAACATCTCAAAATCCTTGAGACGTGTCAGAGGCCGGTCGATGCCGGGGCTGGACACTTCCAGCGCATAGGCGTCAAGGATCGGATCTTCGACATCCAGTGTGGCACTGACTGCGTTCGATATCTCGGCGCAATCATCCACTTCGATGCCACCATCGGGCTTGTCGGCCATGATCTGCAAGGTGGTCTGCTTGCCGCTCATCAGGCGGATACGGACCAGCTCATACCCCAGATCTTCGATCACTGGGGTGATGATCTCGGCCAGTCTCCGATCGATGGCAGCTTTGGCTATCAGTTCGTTTGTCATCAGCTACTCTACCCTGTCAGTCGGGCACAAAAAAACGGGCGCGCGGCCCGTCGAAATTCCCGGTGGAGCCCCAGACCAGAAGTCTGACACGCCGCTGTTGCAACTGCATATACGCAGGGATTCCCGAGTCTGCAACCCCCGGCAGGAACCCTGACCGGAATTTACGCCAACCACCACCGTTCAGCGATGCGTCCGTCGTCCAGCGCGCGCGCGCCGCCGATCTGCTGGGGCATACCAACATGAGCAGCAGCAGCCAGCGCAATATCCGATTCGCTGGGGTGAAGGCGCAGACCGCGCAGTCCATTCAAGCCTTCGGATGATGGCAGGGCAGCAATATCCACATAGCCATCCCGCAATGCTTCGGCCCGGACGCGGGCATCAGGAATGACGATAATCTCAAAAGCATCCGCCCAGCCGGCCTGAGTGCTCTTATAATGGTCAACAACTTTGCGGCCCAGAAAGTGGCGATCATCCTCAGCCCGTTCGACACGGTAGCATCCGGTGCCATTGGCGATCTGCAGCGGTTTGACGCTCTGACCAGCCCGCGGGATGACAAATTGACTTTCGGCCAGCAGGAAAGGCAGGCCGGGATTAGGTTTAGCCAGTTCAAGGTGCAGCCGGTTAGGGGCCAGCGCTTCGGCGCGCCCGACTTCGGCCAAAACCGCCATCACATCAGCGATATCCAATGCTACGCCGTCGTGGAACACCGCATCATCGCGCAGATCAAACGTCCAGATCCGGGCATCCGTATCGGTCTGCCATCCTGTTGCCAGCTCACCTCGCAAGGTACCGTCAGGTGCGATTTCGGTCAGCGTGTCAAACACCGCCCCCCGTGCAACCTGTTCAAGACTGTCGTCACGCGGCACCGCAAGCCGCAGGGTTCCGCCCGGCTTGGGCGTATTCGCCAGTGAGGCGCCTGTTGCGGCCAACAGCGCCGCAGCGGCACCTGATGCAAACAACGCGCGGCGGTCAATGCGGGTCATGCTACCCCCTCGGCCACGCGGTTCATAATGCGGACCAGTTCGGCACTGATGCCGGGTTCAGACAGGGCATGGCCTGCCTGACGGACCATCTTCAATTCGACATTCGGCCAACGCTCGGCCAGGTTCCAGGCAGAATGCGGTGGGCAGATCATGTCATAGCGGCCCTGAACGATATGGCCGGGAATATGAGCGATCCGATCCATCTGCTCCAGAATCTGTCCGTCCTGATCAAGGAAAGCCCGATTGATGAAATAGTGATTCTCAAGCCGGGCAAAGGCGCGCGCATACTCACCCGGGCTTTCTCCGGTGGATCCGTTCGAATGGATTGACGCCAGCGCATTTTCCCAAGCGGACCAGGCCCGTCCGTACAGAACCTCAGTCGCCCGATCCCCTGAGAACAGACGTTTGTTATAGGCCCCAATCGTGTCGGAAAGCTCAGTCTCGGAGAGCAGAGCGGTGAACTTGGACCATTGCTCGGGCCAGAACTTGCCCGCGCCACCACCATAGAACCAGTCCAGCTCGGCCTGCGTTGCCAGAAACACGCCGCGCAATATCAGCCTATTCACCCGGTCGGGATGCGCCTGCGCATAGATCAACGCCAGGGTTGCGCCCCAGCTTCCACCGAAAACGGCCCAGTCACTGATGTTCAACAGGGTGCGCAGCCGTTCGATATCGGCCACCAGATGCCAGGTTGTGTTGTCTGTGACCGACGCGTGCGGGCGCGAGCGTCCACAGCCTCTCTGATCAAACAGAATCACCCGAAAGACGTCCGGATCGAAATAGCGCCGCATTGCGGGGCTGCATCCGCCACCTGGGCCTCCGTGCAACACGACCACCGGCAGGCCATCCGGATTGCCGCATTGTTCCATATAGATAAGGTGACCATCGCCCACATCGACCATTCGCTGATCGAACGGGTCGATCGGCGGGTAAAGATATTGCACTGCGCGCTTTTGGTCCGGGTACTTGTCCATTATGGCCCTATATAGTCCTTAAACGTAAAAGAGCATACGGAGACAGGAATGCAAGCGCATCCGAACACGGTAGACCCGTCCGAGATCGCAAAATTCGAGGCGATGGCCGCCGAATGGTGGGACCCGCATGGGAAATTCAAGCCCCTGCATATGCTGAACCCCTGTCGTCTGGATTATATCACACAGCAAATCGCAGGCGAATTTGACCGTGATCTGAAGGCCCCGCGCCCGTTCGAGGGCCTGCGCCTGCTGGATATCGGATGTGGAGGAGGCTTGCTGAGCGAACCCATGGCTCGCCTTGGCGCCGAGGTCGTGGGCGCCGATGCCGCCGAGGGCAACCTGCCCGTCGCCCGCATCCATGCCGAGCAATCGGGGCTTGGGATCGACTATCGCCACACCACTGCCGAGGCTATGGCCGCCGCAGGTGAGCAGTTTGATGTGATTCTGAACATGGAGGTGGTCGAACATGTGGCCGACCCGCTCAGCTTTCTGACAGCCACGCGGGATTTGTTGAAACCAGGCGGACTTGAGATTTGTTCGACCATCAACCGCAATCCGAAATCCTATGCGATGGCCATCTTTGGTGCCGAGGTGATCATGCGCTGGCTGCCGCGCGGCACGCATGAGTGGAACAAGTTCATCACCCCTGACGAGTTGTTCGACCTGTTGCGTCAAGCCGGGTTGGACCCGGTGGACCGCAAGGGTTTCGTGTTCAACCCGATACTATGGAGCTGGTCGATCTCGGACCGGGATTTGAGCGTGAATTATGTGACGGCGAGCGTGAAGCCGGGGTGAACCTACTCCCCCTCCAACTGCAATCGCAAATCCCGCAGCACGGGCAGCGTGCTGCGGACCCGCTCCAGCCCCAGCTCTCCGACCACGCGATTGATCAGCGGCGCAATGGAGGAGATCGCCTGATCCCGAGCACTCCGCCCAGCGGGGCTGATGGCGACCATCTTGCGGCGGGCGTCGTCCCAGTCGGGGCGGATGTGGATATATCCGGCCCATTCCAGCTTGGCCAAGGTATTGGTCATGGCACCTCGGGTCACGTGAAACGTATCGGCTAGCTGTGCCGGGCTGCGTTCGTTGCCGACAAAGACAAGATGGTTCAAAACCGAGAAATGCGAAATTTCCATGCCCCTGGGCAGCACCCGGCTGAGCCGGTTACGCAATAACTGGTCTGCGGTCAGGATCTCGCTGAACAGCGTGACCGCGAGGGCATTGGTATCGTTTGTCATAGTCCAGATTCTGGATCAGGGGCCGTCAAAGGGACGGACATGTGTCAGCGAAGGCACGCGGCTTCGTGCTTCTGTAACAGAACTATCATCCAAATTGAAAAAGTGAATGCCCTGATCGGTCCCTGCGTCGATGACGACCTCTCCCCATGGGGCAACGACCATGCTGTGACCGTAGGTTTTGCGGGTCTTTCCCCTGGTTTTAGGGTGTTCACCGGTCTGCGCCGGGGCCAACACCCAGCATCCGTTTTCAATCGCCCGCGCCCGCAACAGCGACTTCCAATGGGCCTCACCCGTGACCGGTGAAAAAGCGGCTGGAACCGTCAGAATGCGCGCTCCAGCCTGCGCCAGAGATTCGTACAGTTGGGGGAAGCGGATATCATAACATATACTCAGACCCACCTTGCCGAAATCTGTCTCGGCTATGACCGCTCGTGTGCCGGGACGGTAGTTTTTGGACTCGCGAAACGTCTCGGCCTCGGACACCTGCACGTCGAACATATGGATCTTGTCATACCACGCCACGATCTGCCCCTGAGGATCAATCATGAAAGACCGATTGGCAAACCGACCATCCGCATCATGTGTTTTGATCGCCAACGAGCCGATCAATAACCAGATCCCCAGGCTCGCGGCCTGCTCGCGCAGCCCCGCTAGTGTCAGGTCATCTTCTTCGTATTGCAGGATTTCCCGCTGCCGTGTGGACGAGGTGGACACGCAATTCGTCACCTCGGGCGTCAGAACGAACCGCGCACCCTGCCCTGCCGCTTCGGACATCAGGGCGCGCACCATTTTCAGGTTTTCAGCCGGATCATCCGACGAGGTGATCTGAAGCAGGGCGCTCTTCATCAGGCCGCCAGCAAACCGTCCAGCTTGCCCTGACGTTCCAGCTCATACAGGTCGTCGCATCCACCCACATGCTGCGATCCGATAAAGATCTGGGGTACGGTGCGCTTGCCACCGGCGCGCTGGATCATTTCAGGTTTGCGTTTTGGGTTCCTCAGGACATCGACTTCCTGAAACTCGACGCCCTTCTGATTCAACAGCCGTTTTGCAGCGTGACAGAAGCCACAGAGCGGCGAGGTATATATTTCTACCGATTTCATATTCCGTACCTTTGGGTTTCGCACAATCCTGGGCGAGTTAGGTATCCTTGGCAACGCGCGCTAGGGTCAACACAAAAATATGATTTGCCCCGGATGCACGACAGACACGTGCACATGAGGTCAATGTTGCGCCTGATGTCATGACATCATCGACCAGCAGAATATCGCGCCCCTGCATCTGCCGAAGCCGCCTGGGATGCGCTGCAATCGCATTCTCCAGCGTTTCCATGCGCTGTGCGGCTGTTTTTCCATCCAAAACCGGCGTTCTTGTCCGTCGGACCAAAAGGTCCGGACAGGCCTCCAACCCGGTTTGCCGCCCCAGATGCTGCGCCAACAGGGCGGATTGGTTGTACCTGCGTTTCAGCAACCGGGACCAATGCAGCGGTACCGGCGCGATCAGCATGTTCTCGCGAAACAAATCCCGACCCGCCAGGGCCATCCAGCGCGCCGCAGGGCGTGCAAGCTCGGGCCGGTCCCCGTGTTTCAGAGCCAGAATCAGGGATCGCGCCTTGCCATCATACAAAAGCGCAGACCGCCCATCGCGCCAGGGGCGCGGCGTTTTCATACAGTCATCACATTCGATTCGGTGGCCATCGGCCTCACCCGGCAAGGGCACGCCGCAGCTTTCACATACAGCGCCACCGATAAAGGGCGTTTCACGCCAACAGGAGCCACAGAGGCCGAAATCCGACTCGGTCAAATCACCGCATCCCAGACAGCGCGGGGGATAGATCATCTGGACAGCGGTTTGAATCCGCTGCCACATGCGATAGTTGCGCCCTATGAAACTGCCTGATTCCAACGCACCCTCACTGTTCGACCGCGCACTCCTTGCACGGCGTCGGTCCCGCGCACGGGAAGATGCCTTGTTCTTGCACCGCGCCGCAGTTGACGAGGTTCAGGATCGGCTCGCCTTGGTTAATAAAAGCTTTACGGACCCGGCGATCGTGACCCCTTTTGCGCAAGTCTGGCAGGATGTGTTGCCAATGGCGCGGATCATCCCGGATAACGAGGTGCTGGACTTGACCCCCGGTGCCCATGATCTGGTGATCCATGCCATGGCTCTGCACTGGGCTAATGATCCGGTTGGGCAGTTGATCCAGTGTCACCGCGCGCTGCAACCTGATGGGCTGTTGCTGGTGATCTGTCTGGGCGGTGAAACCCTGCGGGAACTGCGCGCCGCACTTGGGCAGGCCGAGGTTGAGGTCACGGGCGGCCTCAGCCCCCGCATCGCGCCTATGGCCGAGCTGCGCGATCTGGGCGGGTTGCTGCAACGCGCCGGACTGGCCCTGCCGGTTGCTGATACCGCGCGGCTGACGGCGGAATATCGCGATCTGACCCACCTGATGCATGACCTGCGGGCAATGGGTGAAACCAACAGCCTGCAAAACCGCATGAAACACCCCACAAACCGGCAGGTCTTTGCCCGGGCGCAAGACATCTATGCCAATCATTTCAGCACTGATCAGAAACGCCTCAAGGCAACATTCGAGCTGGTCTGCCTAACTGGCTGGTCGCCCGATGAAAGCCAGCCAAAACCGCTGCGTCCGGGCTCGGCCCAGATGCGGCTTGCGGATGCTCTGGGCGCAAGCGAAGGCAAACTGTCCGATTGACGAATGCGGAATTCCGGTTATCTCAGCCCGAAGCAAAGACATCTCAGGAAGTGAAACATGTTTGACGCCACACGCCCCGATCATGCCCCGGCGGATCACCCCAAAGTCAAAACGGGCCGCGTCGGCATCCTGCTGGCCAATCTCGGCACCCCAGACGATTACAGCTATTGGCCCATGCGCCGTTATTTGAACGAGTTTCTGTCGGACCAGCGCGTGATCGACTATCCCAAGTGGAAATGGCAACCAATCCTGCAGGGGATCATCCTGACCAAACGGCCCTTCAGCTCGGGTGAGGCGTACAAGTCGATCTGGAACCACGACAAGGGCGAAAGCCCGCTGATGACGATCACCAAAGAGCAGACCGCCAAGATGCGGGACGCGATGACGGAACGCTATGGCGACAGGGTCATGGTCGAGTTCTGCATGCGCTATGGTAACCCATCGACCAAATCAAAGGTCCGGGAAATGGTCGCAGCGGGCTGCGACCGGATTCTGTTCTTTCCGCTTTACCCGCAATACGCAGGCGCCACGACGGCCACGGCCAATGATCAGTTTTTCCGCGCCCTGATGGATGAAACGTGGCAACCCGCCAGCCGTACCGTGCCCGCCTATTTTGACGAACCCGCCTATATCGACGCATTGGCGGGCTCGGTTGAAAAGGCCTATGCCGCGATGGTGGACAAACCGGACATACTGGTCTGTTCCTACCACGGCATGCCGGAACGCTACTTGCAACAAGGCGACCCCTATCACTGCCAATGCGCAAAAACGACTCGGTTGCTGAAAGAAAGGTTGGGCTGGTCTGACGACCAGCTTGTATCGACCTTCCAGTCACGATTCGGCCCGGAAGAATGGCTCAAGCCATATACGGTCGACCATGTGGCCGAGTTGGCAAAACAGGGTAAGAAGAAGATCGCCGTTATCGCACCAGCGTTTTCCTCCGATTGCATCGAAACGCTGGAAGAGATCAACGAAGAGATCAAAGAGAGTTTTGAGGACGCGGGCGGCGAAAGCTTTACCTATATCCCATGCCTGAACGATGACGAATCGCACATAGCGGCCCTGGGCAAGGTGATCGAGGATAATTTGAAGGGTTGGCTGGACTAAGCCACCCAGTCGACTAGGCACAAAAAAAAGGCGGTGGAAAGCTCCACCGCCTTTTCTTTAGATATCGCTTGTCGAATTAGCTTGCTGCAACAGCTGCGGCAACAACAACCAACAGGATCAGCGGCAGGATGATGCCGTTTGACGAACCCTGAGTTTCTTCAACAACAACAGGTGCTTCAACAACCGGCTCTTCCAGGTTGCCTGCATAAGCGGTCGAAGCAGCAGCAGTCAGTGCAGCGGCGAGAACGAGTTTCTTCATATTAACCTCCAGGATACGCACGGTTCCGTATAGTGAAACCATGCACTCAAGACTTACCTCGTGTTTTTTTCTAATCAGCTATCCAACTGGAATGCAAATGGAAGTTGCGCCACAAGCGGGTACCTGCGCGGAAATGTCGTCAAATTAGCAACACTTGCGTGCCAACCCTGGCCATTGAGAACAGTTCGGCAATATCGTTGTTGAAAAGACCGATGCACCCATTCGAAGATCGGCGCCCAATTTTGCGCGTATCATGGGTTCCGTGAATTCGGTAATATTTCCAGCTTAGATATAAAGCATGTGTTCCCAGAGGGTTATCCGGACCCGGCGGGATATAGTCTGGCCATTCCGGATTTCTTTTCTTCATCGAAGGTGTTGGCGACCAGCTTGGGCCCTCGACCTTGCGGATCACACTGGTCCGGCCGCGGCGCGTCAGCTCTTCGGTCAGGGGAACCGACGACGGGTATAGTTTGTACACCGATTGATCGTCAGACCAGTAATGCAGCGCCCGCGACACTGTATCGACAAGGATAGCGCCGTTTTTCGTGTTGGAAAAATAGGGCTGCCAGTCCAGCGCCCTGAAGCCAGAGATGTTACGGCGCACCGCGGGTTCGTCCTCGGGTGCGGGGCGCAGCGGGTCTCCGGGGGTGTATTGGGCAATCGCAGGCGAGGCGACCAGAGCCGAGACACCCGCGACGAATCCGCGTCGGGTTGTATGAGTAATGCTTTTCTTGACCATGATCGCAGGTCCTTTTCACAGAAAATCTAAAAATCCTGTGCATTTTATTGCCAGAATGCTTCAGTCGCAATTGAAACCGGCAGAATCACGCAGAACAAAGCCATTGTGCGTTTGCCCACAGCCTTCTGTCACGCTATGCCGTATGGCAACACAATAATCAGGTCGATCATGACGCGTATCATTTCATTACTGTTTGCTAGCTTTATTGCACTGGCCGCCTGTACGCCGGGTGGATCCCCAACCTATGGGGCAGATGGGCGCCCCCTGCCAACGGTGTACAAGATCCGTGGCAATCCAGAAAAGCTGCAATTCCGGATGTTGGATTCGGTTAACGCCCTCCGCCAGGCATCGGGCCTTCAGCCGGTACAACTGAATGCTCAGCTCAATGCCGCGGCCGCCACCCATTCCAAGGATATGGCGCGACAGAATCGGCCCTGGCACTTTGGCTCGGACGGATCTTCGCCGTTGGATCGGGCGACGCGCGTCGGCTATTACGGCACCTTCCTCGGCGAGGCGATCTCGGAAACCTATGAGACCGAGACCGAAACGCTGGCCGCCTGGATGCAGGAACCCGGACCGCGAAATGTCATCATGGATGCCAAAGCCACTCAGATGGGCTTTGCCTGGCACCAGGAGAACGGCGGGAAAATCTGGTGGACCCTGGAAATGGGAACCGGCGGTTAAAACGCAAAAGCCCCCGAAAACCGGGGGCTTTTTTATTGCCTTTGGGACAGTTAAGCCGCCTGGACCGACTGCGCCTCGGTCAAAATTGCATAGAGCTTGACCGGATCAGGATTGGCGCGCAGCTTTGCGCAAACCGACGTATTGCGCAGCGTTCTGGACACCAGTGCAAGCGCCTTTAGGTGGTCCACACCTGCCTCTTCCGGGGCAAACAACGCAAAAGCGACATCAACCGGCTGGCGGTCTACCGCACCGAAATCAATCGGCTTTTCCAGCATTACGAAAACGCCAGCCACTTCGGCCAGATCACCCAGCCGCGCATGTGGCAGGGCGACTCCATGACCAACGCCTGTTGGGCCAAGGCTCTCCCGCTCGAGCAGGCCATCCACAACAACCTGCGCTTCAAGACCAAGGGCCCCCTCGGCAACATCGCCGATTTCCTGAAACAACCGCTTCTTGCTGGAAGCGGCGGACAATACACGTACCGCCTCGGGCTTCAGTATGCTCGAAAGCTCCATGATCACGCTCCATGGCCTTGCCCCTGCTTGCGCAGGGGCTTGCCTTGCTATTCTTGCCTGTTACGGATCAATCCAGCCGATGTTGCCGTCCTCACGGCGATACACGACATTCAATCCGTCCTTGTTTTCATTCCGGAACACCAGCACCGGGGCGCCGGCTAGTTCCATCTGCATTACGGCTTCACCAACACTCAACGATGGGATCTTGGTTTCCATCTCAGCCACGATCATCGGCTGCAGCGATTCAGGTTCATCAGCCGACTCTGATTCGTCAGAGGCGAGGATATAAGAGGAAGCACCAAAGAGTTCAACCGGCTCGGATCGGTCCTTGTGATGGTCCTTGAGGCGGCGCTTATACCGGCGCAACTGCGTTTCCATCTTGTCACAGCAGGCCTCGAATGCTGCGTAGATTTCGATAGCGTGGGCCTTGGCCTGCGCAGTCAGGCCGGTCGAAAGATGCACGGTGGCTTCGCAAACATACTCATGCGCAGAACGGGAAAAGACGACATTGGCGTCGGTCGGGCGCTGGGCATATTTTCCAACAACCTCCCCTAGCTCGGTCTGCACATGGGTCTGCAGTGCCTCGCCGATGTCGATCTGTTTTCCGCTAATTTGGTAACGCATGTGATCTCCTTCACAATTCACACCCATTTTGACGCTGCGTTACGCAGCGCACGTGTTTTTATCGGGTGGGGGATATCGGCATATTCCGCAGTTGCTGAGAAACGTACCCCTTAGCAAAGGTGTACCGCGATCCCGACTGGAACTGAAGAAATGCCATAACCCAATTGAGGCAAGAGACGGCGGCAGAGTCAATCAAAACAGGCGTGTATATACGTGATTTCGGCCATGCGCTGGGCGCAATTCCGCGCAAGCCTATGAAATACGGAAGTTTTCGCCCAAATAAACCCGGCGGACATTTTCGTTCTCGACGACTTCATCCGGCGTGCCCGACATCAGCACCTGACCATCATGCAGGATATAGGCCCGGTCCACGATTTCCAGTGTTTCGCGCACGTTATGGTCAGTGATCAGCACGCCGATGCCGCGCTTTTTCAGGTCCGCTACCAGATGGCGGATATCGCCGACGCTGATCGGGTCCACGCCTGCAAACGGCTCGTCCAGCAACAGATATTTCGGATCAGCCGCAAGACAACGGGCAATTTCGACACGGCGACGCTCGCCACCCGACAATGCCAATGCCGGGGCGCGGCGCAGATGTTCGATCGAAAAATCGGACAACAGCTCTTCCAGCCGCTCTTTCCTGCGATGGCTGTGCTTCACGGTGATGTCCAGAACGGCGGCAATGTTGTCTTCGACACTCATCCCGCGGAAAATCGACATTTCTTGCGGCAGATATCCGATCCCAAGCCGCGCGCGCCTATACATCGGCAGGGTCGTCACGTTTTGGCCGTCAATGGTCACAGTGCCAGCTTCGGGAAAGACAAGCCCGGCGACCGAATAGAACGTTGTGGTCTTGCCTGATCCGTTCGGACCCAACAAGGCAACCACCTCGGACCGGCCCAACGTCATCGAGACTTCGCGTATCACGGTCTTCTTACGGTATGATTTCCGCAGTTTCTCGATCCTGAGGCCGGAACCGCCTTCGGCCAAAGACAAATTCGGACGCTCCATCAGTTGCTATCCGGATTCAGAATGGTTTTGACGCGGCCAGTCATCTTTGCCGTTCCGGTCGTCAGATTGGCATTCATCTGATCGCCGCTGATAACGCTGGGGCCTTGCGTCAAAAGCACATTTCCGCGCATCACGATTTCGCCCGAGTCGATTGTGTATTCGGCCCAGTCGCCTTCGGCTGCATCAGGCGGGCTGACAAGAACCACATCATTTGTCGCCTCCATCCGCTCGATTCCAGACCTGTCGGCGTTGTAGATGACCAAGACCCGCTCGGCGGTCAGGCGCATCTCACCCTGCACGATCAGGACGTTACCGATAAACTCGGCCGTGCCGTCTTCTTGATTGACGTTTAGGGATTCCGAGGTGACCTCGACCGGCTGGCTTGGATCCGCCTTGGCTGACCCGAAGGCGACCTGCGTTTCCTGTGCCGACGCCGAAAAGGCACCGACCATCAGCGCAAAACTAACAACAGCAAATCGCAAATCAATCACGGCTTATCTTTCTGTTTTTTCAGGCTCGTATACCAGCTTAACACCATCTGTAAAAAGAATATGGACCGGCCCATCCTTTTTTTCGGTTCCAAATGTCATGCGTCCCGCGGAAAAATCTCCGATGATGCCGGTGCCATCGACCTGACCCGGAGTGTCGCCGCGGATTTCATCCAGAGAGGTATTCAGAAGATCAGTTCTGACCTGAATTCCGTCTGTCGTCGTTATCAGGACGTCCCCAACAAACGTTGCGGAATTCTTGTCCGGGCGGATCATACCGGAATTTGAATCCATCGTTATGACGCCGCCATTCAACAATCCCAACCGCCCTCTAAATTCGGCAGTCGTGGGCAATGACCCTTCGCGCCCCTGGGTCGCTTGGGCCGCCTGAATTTGAACTTCCTCGCCTTTTCTGGTTGTTCCAAGATAATGGGGTTGGGTCACCACTTGGTCGGCCAGACGTTCATCTATGTCTTTTTGGGTAAACGGAACGGACACGCTGGTTTCGATGCTGCGTGACAGCAGGAAAACCGTCGACAGCAGCACAATGGCTGCCAAAGGCAGCAACACCTTCAGAAATTGCACCATCCGGGAATGTCCGTCCATCGAACGCCCCTCTACCCCAAACCAACGCGCAGGCAATCGTGGATATGTAGCACGCCCAGGGCCTGGCGATCACTGCCCTCTTCGACCACAAACAAAGAGGTGATCTTGCGGTCATTCATGATGGCCACCGCCTCTTCGGCCAACGCGCCGGGCGGGATGGTTGTTGGGTTCTGCGTCATCACCTGCTCGGCCGTTTTGCCCAGCAAGCCCTCCATATGACGCCGCAGGTCGCCATCGGTGATGATGCCCACCACCTGACCTTGCGGATCGGTAACCCCGGCAACGCCAAAGCCCTTGCGGCTGATCTCGATCAGCGCATCGCTCATGGGTGTTCCGACCGAAACCAGCGGCAACGCATCGCCCTTGTGCATCAGATCCTGCACCGTGCTCAGCTGTGCACCTAGTTTGCCACCGGGATGAAAGGCGCGGAAATCTTCGGGTTTGAAGTTGCGATACTTCATCAACGCTATCGCCAGCGCGTCGCCCATGGCCAAAGTCAACGTCGTGGAGATCGAAGGCACCATGCCATAGCCGCAGGCCTCGCCCAGTGACGGGATCAAAAGATGCACGTCTGCCTGTTTCATCAGCGTGCTTTCCGGCTTGCTGGACAGGCCAATCAGTGGAATGCCAAAGCGGCGGGTAAAAGCCAGCAGGTTGGCAAGCTCTGGCGCTTCGCCCGAATTCGAGATGGCCAGAACCACATCGCCTTTTGAAACCATGCCCAGATCGCCATGGCTGGCCTCGGCCGGGTGCACGAAATAGGCCGGTGTACCGGTGCTGGCCAGCGTGGCCGCGATCTTGTGCCCGATATGACCCGACTTGCCGATGCCGCTGATGATGATGCGGCCCGAGGCCTGCAAAATCAGCTGAACCGCTTGGGCAAAATGTTCATCCAGACCGTCGGCCAGTACCTCCAGCGCGCGGGCCTCGTCTGTCACCACCTGACGGGCGGTTCTCAGAAATGCTTCGGTATCAGTCATGAGTGCGCAAAAATATCCGTTTCTGGCCAACCGGCGAGATCGAGTTTCGCACGCATCGGCAAGAAGTCAAAACAGGCCTGCGCCATCTCGGTCCGGCCCTCTCGCGCCAGGCGCTTGTTCAACTCCTCCCGCAGGCGGTGCAGATACAGAACATCCGAGGCGGCATAGTCCAGCTGCGCCTCGCTCAACGTTTCGGCGCCCCAATCGCTCATCTGCTGCTGTTTCGAGATATCGACGCCGATCAACTCGTTGCACAGGTTTTTCAGCCCGTGCCGGTCGGTATAGGTGCGCACCAGACGGCTGGCGATCTTGGTGCAATAGACTGGCGCGGCTAACGCACCAAAGGCATGATACATCGCGGCAATGTCGAAACGGCCAAAATGGAACAGTTTCAGCACATCCGGGTTTTCCAGCATGGCACGCAAGTTCGGTGCCTCGGTCTGGCCCTTTTCGACCTGAACGATATGCGAATTGCCATCGCCGCCCGACATCTGGATCACGCAGAGGCGATCGCGATGCGGGTTTAGACCCATGGTTTCACAGTCAATGGCCACCACCGGCCCCATATCCAACCCGTCCGGCAGGTCGTTTTTGTACAAATAGTTAGCCACCCGAGTAATCCTTTGCGCGGTATCGCCACCGAGATAGGCGCTTTATTCCCTAAACTCAACGCCATCCCTGTACGCCAGCCGGTTGCCGCTGTCGCAGTTGGTCAAGACCTAAACGAAGGTTTGGGGTGACAGAGCCTTTAGACTGCGGCAGATATCAATCAATGTTAAGCGTTCTAAGAAACCGGACCTATCGCCACCTGTTGGCCGCGCAGATCGTTGCCCTGACGGGCACTGGGCTGGCCACGGTCGCGCTGGGTCTGTTGGCCTTTGAACTGGCAGGGGATGCGGCCGGGCTGGTGTTGGGCACCGCGATGACCATCAAAATGGTGGCCTATGTCACGGTTGCGCCATTGGCGGCCGCGTTTGCCGAGCGGCTGGACCGGCGCAAGATGCTGGTGGTGCTTGACCTGATCCGTGCGGCTGTCGCGCTGTGTCTGCCTTTTGTGACCGAGGTCTGGCAGGTCTATGTCCTGATTTTCGTGCTGCAATCCGCCTCGGCCGGATTTACCCCTGCATTTCAGGCTACAATCCCCGATGTACTGACAGATGAGCGCGAATACACCCGCGCCCTGTCCCTATCGCGGATGGCATATGATCTGGAGAGCCTGCTAAGCCCCGTATTCGCCGCAGCCCTGTTATTGTTGGTCAGCTTCAACAGCCTTTTCTGGGGCACCGCCCTGGGATTTGTCGCTTCGGCGCTGCTGGTGGTGTCGGTGGCTTTGCCATCACCCAAACCAAGCAAACCGCGTGGGATATACGAACGGACAACACGTGGCATACGCATCTATTCGAACACACCCCGGCTGCGGGGCCTTCTTGCCCTGAGTTGGAGCGCGGCGGCACTCAGCTCAATGGTGATCGTCAACACTGTGGTCATCGTGCGATCAGATCTGGGGCTGTCCGAAAGCGCCGTTGCCGCTGCGCTGGCCGGTTTTGGTGGCGGCTCTATGCTTGCCGCTTTTATCCTGCCCCGGATGCTGGACCGGATCGAGGATCGAAAGGTCATGTTGGCCGGCGCCCTTCTGTGCTGCACCACCATGGCCGGGGCCGCCGCGATATTTGCGACAACCCCGCTGTCTTTGGGTCTGTTGATCGTTTTGTGGGCCCTAGCTGGCTTTGGCTATTCCACCACGCTGACTCCGTCTGGCCGCCTGCTGACCCGCTCGGCCCATCCCGAAGACCGCCCCGCCGTCTTTGCGGCCCAATTCACGCTGTCTCATTGCTGTTGGCTGGTGCTGTATCCTCTGGCAGGCGGGCTGATGACCCTGTTTGGAGCCCCAACCGCCCTGAGCTTTATGGCGGCGATGTCCTTTCTGGGTATTATCGGTGCGGTCACCCTTTGGCCGCGTTCTGATCTGCATTCGGTGATCCACGACCATCCTGACCTGCCGCGTGATCACCCGCACATGGCCGGCCCGCCACCGCATGCTCACCCCGTCATAATAGACGACCTGCACCCCCGTATCCCGCGTGAGCCTTGAGCCCTGCTGTCGTTTTGCCCTAAACCGGAAAAACCAGACCCGCACCGGAGCGCCAATGGATCAGCTTGACCGCCGCATCATCTCAGTCCTGCAACATAATGCCCGCGAGTCGACCACAAAAATCGCGGCAAAACTGGGCGTTGCCCGGACAACCGTGCATGAACGCATCAGCCGGATGGAAGAACGCGGCATCATTGCCGGCTATTCCGTGATCCTGAACAGCCCCGAAGATGCCCCCCGCGTCCAGGTTGTCGTTCTGCTCGAGGTCCAACAGAAGGAAACCACCCGTATCATCAAGCGGCTCGAGGCCTATCCCGAGGTTAAACTCTGTCTTTCGATCAACGGTGACTTTGACCTGCTGTTGACCGCTGACGCGCCAAGGATCGAGGATCTGGATATTCTCGTTGATGATCTGGCACGAATCCCCGGTGTTCTGCGCACCAATACGAGCGTTGTTTTTGGCCGGCGGATTGATCGAATCTGATTGACTGATAACCCTCTGTAAACCAAGGCAAGGCTAGCGTGGCCCGGACTGATCAGAATCCCGGACCGGCAGAATGCCAAATCGCCTATTCATTGTCATAGCATGTGTTGCGTTGCTTCTGGCAGCGCGTCAGAGCTTTGCGGGCGCGGAGACCCGGATGTCTCAGACATGTGATCAGGCCGCCCGCCGCGCGGCCCTCGCCCAAGACATACCGCTTGATGTTTTGCGCGCCATAACGCGGGTTGAAACTGGCCGCGCGATCAAAGGCCGACTTGAGCCTTGGCCATGGGCAATCAATGTCGAAGGGCGCGGCCATTGGTTCCGATCTGAGCAGGAGGCTAAAGCCTATGTCGCGGATATTTTCCAAGCCGGAAAACGCAGCTTCGATATCGGGTGCTTTCAAATCAACTATCGCTGGCACGGGCAGGCCTTTCAGTCGATTGATGCCATGTTCGATCCCGAGACGAACGCCAATTACGCGGCCCGGTTTCTGAAACAACTATATTCCGAACTTGGGTCGTGGCCGGCAGCGGCGGGGGCCTATCACTCGCGAACCCCGGCTTTGGCCAAGACCTATTCCAGCCGCTACCAGATTGTTCATGCTCAGCTTGACCCGGGCACGGCGGTGCAAACTGCCCGCATGTCGCGTGATCCCTTCACACAACCCGCCGCACCGCTGTTCCCGGTGCAAATCACCCAGTTTCCGACGGGTGCGATGGGCTCTTTGATGCCAGCTGCGGACACCCAAACAGCCTTCATCGCCTTCAACTAGGAGAAATACGTGCCCAGACTTGATGTCCGCTCCCTGTTTTCTCCGACTGTTTTGCTGGCGCTTGCGTTGATGACCGTCATCGTGATGATGATCCTGCCCATGCCGTCCTGGGTTCTGGATGTCGGACTGGCCACGTCCTTCGCCCTGGCGATCCTGATTTTCACGCTGACCCTGTTTATCGAGCGGCCGCTGGATTTCTCTTCCTTCCCGACCATCCTTCTGGGGTCATTGATGCTCCGGTTGTCGTTGAACGTCTCATCGACCAAGCTGATTATCGGTCAGGGGCACACCGGCCCCAATGCCGCCGGCGATGTGATCGAGGGATTCGCAAGCTTCGTCATGGGCGGCAGCATATTCCTGGGCCTTGTCGTGTTCGGCGTCCTGTTGATCGTGAACTTTATGGTCATCAACAAAGGCGCGGCCCGCATGGCCGAAGTTGGTGCGCGATTTGCCCTGGATGGGATGCCGGGGAAACAGCTGGCCATCGACAGCGATATGTCCGCGGGCGCCATCGATCATCAAGAGGCCAAGGAACGGCGCGAACGGGAACAACAGGAAACCACCTTTTTTGGCTCGCTCGACGGGGCGTCGAAATTCGTCAAAGGAGACGCGGTTGCCGGGCTTTTGATCACCCTGCTGAATCTGGTCATGGGTCTGGTCATGGGCGTGATCGTGCATGGGATGCCGGTGTCATCGGCGTTCGAAACCTACGCCATCCTGACTGTTGGCGATGGCTTAGTCTCGCAGATACCGGCTGTGATCATCTCGATCGCCTCCGCTTTGCTTCTGGCACGTGGTGGCACGCAGGGCGCAACTGACACCGCCATCTTATCGCAACTGGGGCGCCACCCGGCCGCGCTGGGCACTGTTGCCGGTCTGATGGTGCTGTTCGCCCTGGTTCCGGGTCTGCCGTTTCTGCCCTTTATTCTAGGGGCCTGCGTTTTGGGCTACGCCGCCTATGCGGTGCACCGAAAACAGCACCAGCGAGAAACTCCGGCACAAACCGCGTCGACCGAGGCAGACGAAGCGGTATCACAAGCGATTGGCGATATTCTCGACCTCGATGATGTTCACCTGGAATTCGCACCGGATCTGGTCAGCATGGTCCTGAACCAGGGCACCGGACTGGATGCACGCATTGCGAATATGCGGACCTATGTCGCCTCGACCTTTGGATTGATCCTGCCCGATATCCGTCTGACCGATCGGGCCGAGCTGCCGATGGGGACATATGTGATCAAGGTGCACGGCGTGGAACAGGCCCGCGGTGCCCTGAACCCCGATCTGATCTTGGCGCTTGTTCAGGACGGGCACGATCTTTTGCCCGAGGGGAGGGATGTCACCGAACCCGTCTATGGTGCGCCTGCACGTTGGATCCTGCCCAAGGATCAAGAGGCCGCAGCCATGAGCGGCGCTACGATTGTCTCGCCCCCGGAAATACTGGCCACGCATCTGCTGGAAATCATCAAACAGAACTTCTCGCGTCTGTTGACGCTGAAGGCGCTACGCAAGCTGCTGTCCGAGATGACCCGGCTCAGCGACCCGGTTCGCGCCGAGGCAAACCGGAAAATGCTGGACGAGCTGATCCCCGACAAAGTTCCAATCGACACACTTCACGCCGTCCTGCGCCTGTTGCTGGACGAACGGGTTTCGATCCGCAATCTGGCGCTTATCCTCGAAAGCATCGCCGAGGCGCGCCTGACCACCACGCAACCCGAGGGGATTTGCGAACTGGTGCGGCAGCGACTTGGGTTCCAGCTTGTGGCTGACATGAAACGCGAAGACGGGTCGATCCCGCTGATCCAGCTTGCACCGGAATGGGAAGACACATTTGCCACCTATCAGGTCGATGCACCCAATGCAGGGCTGGATGTCGCCCTGCCACCGAACCTGTTCAACAAGCTTGCAGATGGCGTGGTGAACAGTGTCTCACATTCTGCTGACCATGGCATCTTTCCCGCCGTCGTGACCTCGACCCGGCGCCGCAGGCTGCTGCGTACGATCATGCATGCGCGCGGCGTGTCCAATCCGGTCCTGTCATTTGAGGAAATCGGGCTCGAGGCGCGGCCCGCACTTGTAGGCACGGTACCCGCATGATCGCCCTCCCACCCGAACTCTTGCCGCACCTGGGCTCTGGGGCCTGGCATTTCTTTGGTGTTTTCCTGCGCGTTTCGGCAATGGTATCCTTGATGCCTGCATTCGGAGAACGCAGCATCCCCACCCGTGTCAAACTTGGCACTGCCGTTGCCTTTACGTTGATCGTGGCGCCAGCAGTGCCGACAAAGGAATTCGATCCCGAATTCCTGTCCATGGTCCAGCTGATCGGAACCGAAGTTTTTGTCGGAATGGCGTTGGGGATGGCGCTGCGCATCTTTGTTCTGACCCTGCAAACGGCAGGATCCATTGCGGCACAGGCGACGTCACTCTCGCAAATTCTGGGTGGGGCCGCCGCCGATCCAGTTCCGGCCATGGGTTATCTGCTGACGCTGGCCGGGTTGGCCCTTGCTGTACTACTTGGCCTTCACATCCGTTTGGCAGAGTTCTTGATCCACAGCTACGATCTGTTTCCCACCGGAACCACACCTGCGGCGCCGGATTTGTCCCAATGGGGCGTGGAACGGGTCTCGTACAGTTTCAGCCTGGCATTCGCCCTGGCGATGCCTTTTGTGATTGCCTCTTTGATCTACAACCTTGCGCTTGGTGTCATCAACCGCGCCATGCCACAGCTGATGGTGGCATTTGTCGGCGCCCCGGCCATCACATTTGCGGGGCTGTTCCTGCTGTTCGCCGGCGCGCCTCTGATCCTGTCGGTCTGGTCCGATGCCCTGTTTGATTTCATGCAGAACCCGCTGAAAGATCCGAGATGAGCGGACAGGACGACGACAGCGACAAGTCATATGACCCGACGCCGCAAAAGCTTCTGAAAGCGCGGGAAAAGGGTGAGGTCGCCAAGTCGAACGACCTGTCCGTGGTCGCGGCATATGTCGGGCTGCTGATCGGTTTGCTTTTCGCAGGCCAGATGGGCGTTCAGCATCTGGGCACCTTGTTTGTCGTCCTGATCGACCAATCCGATAAGATCAGCACCATGTTGACGGCTGGCCCCGCCGACGGCCTGGTGGGTGGGATGCTTGGCAAAGCTGCAATCTCGATGGCAACGATATTTGTTCTTCCTGCGACGGCGGTTCTGCTAAGCCTGATCGCCCAAAAGGCGCTGGTTTTTGCCCCCAGCAAGTTGCAGCCCAAGCTGTCCCGGATTTCGATCCTCTCCAATGCCAAGAATAAATTCGGGCGCGGTGGTCTGTTCGAATTTGCCAAAAGCTTTGCAAAGCTGCTGATCTACGGCATCTGCTTGTTTTTGTTTCTGCGCGCCAATCTGCCCGAGATTCTGACCGCCAGCGCCGCACCGCCGCAATCGTCGATCGTATTGATGATGAACCTGTTGTTCCGGTTTCTCTTCATCGTCGTCACCATCGCACTGGCCATCGGAGTCGTCGACTATATGTGGCAATACTCCGAACACATGCGCAAAAACCGGATGTCCCGCAAAGAAATTCAGGACGAGACCAAAGACGCCGAAGGCGACCCGCATGTCAAACAACAGCGCCGCCAGCGCGCGCAGGAAATTGCGGCAAATCAGATGATGGCGGATGTCCCAACTGCGGATGTAGTCATCGTGAACCCGACCCATTATGCGGTGGCTCTTAAATGGCAGCGGACAGCCGGGTCAGCACCGATCTGCGTGGCGAAAGGTGTCGACCAGATTGCCGCCGCCATCCGCGCCTCGGCCGCCGAGGCCGGGGTTCCGATCCACTCGGATCCCCCCACCGCGCGGGCCCTTCATGCGACCGTCGAAATCGGGAATGAGATCGCCCCCGAACACTATCGCCCTGTCGCTGCGGCCATTCGCTTTGCCGAAGCCATGCGCAAGCGCGCGAAGGACAGAATTTGATGCGGTTTACCGGACTTGCCGATCTGAAGCGTTTATCCGACGCGGCCTTCCAAAAAGAGCAGCAGGCCCTGCGCCCCTATATCGAAGCCGAGGCCGAGATTTTGCAAAAACTGAGCCGATTGGACGCACAGCTTCAGCAGACCCGTCAAAACAGCGGCCAAGCTGATGGATATCAGGTCACCGGCACTGATGTTCTGTGGCGTGGATGGGAAGAGGCAACCCGACGAAAACTCAATACAGACCTTGCGCGCGTCCGAGCGCAAAAGCTAACCAAGATGCAAGCCTTGCGGAAAGCGTTCGGACGCAAACAGGCCTTAGGACAGCTGCTTGAAGAACAACAAAAGGCCCGCCGAGACATGCTTATGAAAAAGCGATCGCGGCAATAAGCGGGCCGAAACAGGCTTCAAGTATCCTGACGGTTAACACTCATGATCAGGACTTGCAGCACGTCATCACCCAAATCCTTCTTGGCGACCTGCAGCAAAGCCTTTCGGACCAAATCCAGATTGTCGGATTCCGTAAAGTTGCCGTTGAAACCACCGGTATTTGCGTGATCGAAAAGAACCTGCAGAAACCCATCTCTCAACTTTGGCTCAAACTCATAAATCGTTTCAGCAACGCCGGGTTTGGTTTCCAGGCTCAGCGACATTGTGACCAACGCGGCAATCCGGTCGGACTTCACGACCGGGATCACAAACTGTTTCGTCATCTTCAGATATTCATACTTGCTGGACGTATCCTTTTTGTCCGACTTGGTCTTAGTGGCCTTCTCCTTGGCTTTCTTGGGTTCGGCGGCAGCGGATTTATCCATGTCACCATCTTTGGTTTTTCCAGAAGGAGACATGGCAATTCCCGCACCAATTCCACCGCCTAGGCCAACAAGCAGAAACAATATAGGAAGTAGCTTTTTCATTGTTATACGACCTCAGAACGGCAAAAGTGTATCGAGGACCTGCTGGCCGTAACGAGGCTGCTGCACATCCGTGATCTGGCCTCGGCCACCATAAGACACGCGCGCCGAGGCGATCTTGTCATAGGTGATTTCATTCTTCCGCGAGATGTCCTGTGGCCTCACATATCCCGTGACCAAAAGCTCTCGCAGCTCGAAATTAACGCGCAGCTCTTGCGAGCCGGATATGGCCAGCACGCCATTCGGTAAGGCGTCGATGACGGTCGCCGCAACCCGCAGGGTCAGCTTTTCCTTACGCTTGACCGAGCCCTTGCCTTTACTGACCGAGGATGAGTCGATCCCGACAGCTTCGTCCAGCGTCGCCCCATCGGGCAGCCGTTCCAATGCGCGCTGCGGCAGGCCGAACAGCTCTGGAACCTCAAGGCTTTCGGACCCGCTGCGTGAGCGATTTGTGTCGTTGGATATCTCGGCTTTCTCGTCCAACTCGATGACAACCGTCAGAATATCGCCTTTTTTGATAGCGCGCTGATCTCCCAAAAGCGATTGTTGGCCACCGCTCCATAGCGAGGACCGATCAACATTGCGCTGTGGCTGCGTGTGCAACGGCAAACCCGGCCACAGCATGGCAACATGTTCAGCAGATTCGTCCGCGGGTGTGAAACTTGGCGGTTTTCCCAAATGATCCAGTCGACCACAGGCGGTCAGAGCCAGACATGCCATCATCAACAGTTTTAGTTTTCCGAACATCATTTTACCTCGATTTGACCGTTAGGCCGGATAAAGCCAACAACAGTTGTACGTGACGACAGATTCATGACCCGAATTCGGTCGCCGACAGCCCCGCGCCCCAGGGCACGGCCTTCGGCCTTGATCGAAAGGGGACGACGGTCAAAGACCAGAACCACCAGATCATTGCGGTCCACCAGCGCGGGCGGCCCGACATCTGCTGCGCGAACCGGGCGTCCGGGGTAAAGCGCGACGCGTGCTTCCTGACCGATCAAATCATCAGGGTTTGTAACCGCTCCGAGGACAACCTGATCTTTGATCTCAAGATCGGCGGCCGAGATCACCTCTTTGGCGCGTATGGTCCGGATCGGCACCACGATCTCAGCCAAGGCACAAAGCGGGCTGATCGTCACCAGTGCTATGAATAGGGCGCGCATCACCGCACCTGCGTTGTTGCGCCCATCATCTGATCGACGGCCGAGATGACCTTGGCGTTCATCTCATACCCTCGCTGGGCTTCGATCAGTTCGGTGACTTCGCGCACGGCATCTACCGAGCTGTCCTCGAGATATCCCTGACGCAATGTGCCCATCCCACCCTCGCCCGGAGTGCCGATAACAGGCGCGCCCGAGGCTTCGGTTTCTTTGAACAGGTTGCTGCCGATCGCCTCCAGCCCCTTGGCATTGGAAAAACTGGCCAGGGTGAATTCACCGAGCAACTGTCCTTCGGCGGTATCATCGAAATAGGCGTAGACCTCACCCGATGCATTGATCGAGATCGACCTTGCATCGTCTGGGATTGTGATCTCTGGCGCGACAGCGAAGCCATCTGAAGTGACGATCAACCCTTCTGCCGAGCGTTTCAGGCTGCCGTCACGGGTAAAGCCAGACTGACCGCTGGGCAACGTCACCTCAAGATAGCCGCGCCCTTCGATTGCGACATCCAAATCGCTGCCAGTGGCCGCCAACGCACCCTGTGCCAGCTGCACGGTGACCGCAGCCGGGCGCACCCCCAGACCCAGTTGTATACCTGTGGGCAAGACGGTGCCGTCATTGGCATTCACCGTCCCCGCGCGCGCCATTTGTTGATAGTGCAGGTCTGCAAACTCAGCGCGGCGCGCGTTGTAGCCTGTGGTATTCATATTCGCCAGATTGTTCGAGATCGTCTCAACCCGCATCTGCTGCGCGGTCATGCCTGTCGCTGCGATTTTCAGTGCACGCATATCAATTCCTCCGTTATCAAATCAGCGCATCAGCACCTTAAGCGCCCCACGCACACGTTCGTCTTCGGTTTCAAGAAAACTCTGCCCCAACTCATAGGCGCGCTGGATTTCGATCATCCGGGTGACCTGTTCGATCGCGTTCACGTTCGATCCTTCGAGGAATCGGTGCACAATGACCGGCTCCTCCACGGGTTCAATCGCTGCATCTGACCGAAATTGCGTGCTGCCTTCGCGCACCAGGCTCGTGGGATCAGCAACGCGGTAGACGCCGATCTGTCCCAGAACCTGCCCTTCAATACTGAGCGTACCGTCGCTGCCGACATCAATCGACGCGGCATCCGGCGGAATGAAAACAGGAGCGCCATTGCTGTCCAGAACCCGGTACCCATCCATATTAACCAGATCACCCTCGGCACTGGGTGAAAACGCACCCGCCCGTGTCAGCCGGTTGCCGCTGGGGGTTTCGATCATGAAAAACCCGTCGCCTTCGATGGCGAAATCAAATTGCCCGCCGGTTTCGGTCAGAACGCCTTGTTGCAACGAGGTATTGCGTGCCTCTGCCCGCGCCATGGACAAGGACGGATTGCCCGGCGAGGCTTTCACGAACTCGGAAAACACCAAGCCCTGCTGGCGGTACCCCGTGGTATTGGCGTTGGCGATATTGTTCGCCACCAACCGCATTTCATTCATCAGCCCCGATTGGCGGGATAAGGTGGTATATGAGGTATCCATCAGCGGCCTCCGGCGATCAGTGGGATGAGGTTTGAGGTGAAGAACGTCACCAGCGTCTGGGTCATGAACCCCATCGAAATCCAGAAAACGATCACGATGGCGATCAGCTTTGGCACAAAGGTCAGCGTCATTTCCTGCACCGAGGTCAGCGCCTGGAACAGACCCACAACCAGACCCGAGACCAGTGCCACCGCCAGGATCGGGACGGATGTGATCACCGCGACCCAAAGCGCCTGGCGGACGATGTCATAATAGAGACCTTCGCTGAGCATCTATCAGACCGGCATCCGCAGGATTTCCTGATAGGCCTCGACCACTTTGTTGCGCACGATGACGGCGGTTTCGACGGCCAGTTCGGTCTGCGCCAACGCCTGAACCAGCGCGTGCGGATCGGCTTGGCCGGTCATCGCCGCGCCGGACATCTGCTCGGACTGTTTCAATGTTGCGGCAAAGTCCTGAAAGGTTGAGCGCAACCCCTGTGCCATTCCGGCAAGGTCGGGGTCGGGCTGCGTAGCGGGCCGCGCTACGGCATAGCTCTGCGCGGCGGTCAGGGATCGGATATCCATTCTGGTGTCCTTTATTTTCTGAGAAGTTCCATAAGGCTCGACGACATTTGTCGTGTCTGGTCGAACATCTTGAGATTGGCTTCGTAGCTGCGCTGCGCTTCACGCGCGTCAGCGATTTCGATCATCAAATCTACATTGGACCCGCGATAATGGCCGGTCTCATCGGCCAACGCATGGCCGGGGTCATAGATGCGCGACAGGTCGCGACGATCAAGCTTAACGCGCCCGGTCTCGACCATTTGCGCACCATCTTTGCTGACCGCTTCAAACGGCACGGTTTTGCGCCGATATCCCGGCGTATCCGCATTCGAGATGTTTTCGGAGACGTGCCGCAAACGGGCTGCCTGCGCGCGCAGAGCGCTGGCCGAGGCGGAAAGGGAATGGGAAAAATCGCTCATCTCTCAGCCCTCCTCACCCGCGACCAAGGCTGGTACGCAGGATGCCAATCGAGGATTTATAGATCGCCAACGCGCGGTCATGTTGACGCTTGACCTCAACCGATTTGAGCATTTCTTCCTCAAGGGAAACGCCATTTCCGTTGGGATCGCCCGAGGGCGCGGCATCGAACTCGGCCCAGGGCTGGGCTGCTGCTGCGCCGTTCAGATGCCTGGCCCGCGTGGCGGTCATCGCAACCTCACGCCCGGAACTTTCGAAAGCTTTCTGAAAGGTCTCGATATCGCGGGGCTGATAACCCGGCGTATCCGCATTTGCCATGTTTCGCGCAATGACAGACTGCCGTTGCCCGGCATGGGTTGCCATTGCGTACGCTGTCTTAAAGACGTTCAGGTCAGAGAACATCGGGGCTTCTCCCTCGATCAATTTCAATCAAGGCTTAACCCCGATTCCTTTAGAAACCGTTTTCAGAAACCCGTTGGAGAACCCACGATGACCGATCTCGACCCGATGCTTCTGAAATGCGAATTCGACCGTCTGTCTGCCATGCGCCATATGGGCCGCGTGGCCAGTGTTGGGCGCGGCGCCATAGAAATAAAGGGGTTGGAGTACGTTGCCCGCATCGGCGACAATCTGACCCTGCGGCGGCGCAGCGGCCCGGATCTGGCAGGTGAAGTTCTGCATGTCGAATCGGATCTGATCCACATGTTACCCGCCGCTGCACCCGATGGGGTTTGCTTGGGTGATCGGGTGATTCTAAATCAGACACCGGCATTTTCCCCCGGACTGCACTGGCTGGGTCGGGTCATTGATCCCTTCGGCAAACCGCTGGACGGCAAGCCGTTGCTGTCGGGCACTCAGGAAAGAGATATCCTGCAAAATCCGCCACCTGCCGTTGTCCGCAAACCGCTGGGCGCACGGATGGAAACCGGGCTGAGCATTATGAACACCATGTTACCTGTGGTGCAGGGGCAGCGTATCGGCCTGTTCGCCGGGTCAGGGGTCGGCAAGTCGACCCTGTTGGCGACCCTGGCGCGGTCGATGCAGGCAGACGCGGTTGTGGTCGCTCTGGTCGGCGAACGGGGTCGTGAGGTCAATGAGTTCGTTGAACATGCGCTTGGGGCCGAGGGGTTGGCACGATCTGTGGTTGTGGCGGCAACCTCGGATCAGTCAGCGCTGGCCCGCAGGCGCTGTGCATGGTCGGCACTTTCAGTCGCGGAATTCCTGCGGGATCAGGGGCTGAACGTCCTGTTTCTGGCCGATTCGGTCACCCGCTTTGCCGAGGCGCACCGCGAAATCGCCGTTGCGATGGGTGAGGCCCCCTCTTTGCGCGGGTTCCCACTTTCGGTCACGCCCTTGATCGCTGGTCTTTGCGAACGAACCGGGCCGGGCACGGCTGATCAGGGTGATATCACAGCAGTTTTCAGCGTTCTGGTTGCGGGCTCGGACATGGATGAACCGATAGCGGACATTCTGCGTGGCGTTCTGGACGGGCATATCGTCCTGAGCCGCGAAATCGCCGAGCGCGGCCGTTTCCCCGCCATTGACCTCAGCCGGTCGGTTTCACGCAGCCTGCCCGCGGCTGCCTCGGATGCGGAAAACCGGATGATCTCGGAAACCCGCAAGCTGGTTGGCAGTTACGAGCAATCCGAGGTTATGATCAAAGCCGGGCTTTATGCCGAAGGGGCAGACCCGTTATTGGATCAGGCAGTCCGGGTTCATGATGAGCTTGATGGTTTTTTCGGCAAGGCCGAACCGGACGGAATCAGCAACAGTTTCAACCACCTGCAACTGATTCTGCGACGCGCCGGGGCCGCGCTTCCGCAGTAAGGAATTCAAGACAGTTTTAAGTGTTAAGCCCACCTTAAGACCTGCCCGGCTACCCCTGTAACTGGGTGATAAAAAGGTGGTGGAGATGGGTGCGCAATCCAATGTGGCGCCAATCATCATCAAGAAGAAACGTGTGTCAGGTGGCGGTGGTCACCACGGTGGCGCGTGGAAAGTCGCATATGCCGACTTTGTCACGGCCATGATGGCGTTCTTCATGTTGATGTGGCTGCTGAATGCAACAACGGAACAGCAACGCAAAGGGCTTGCGGATTATTTTTCGCCGACCATTCCCATAAACCAGGTTTCGGGTGGCGGCGATGGGGCCTTTGGCGGCAATAACATGTTCTCCGAGGAAACTCTGGTCATGGACGGCACCGGCGCCAGCAAACGCAGCCCGACGCCCGCGCGACAAGCACGTGGATCGGTTGGCGTCAGCTCGGACGGCGGCGGAAAAGAAACGGTCGAAGACTTTTCCTCACTGGAATCAGAGCTTATGGGGCGAACCGGCGAAAGCATGGTGTCCGACAAGGTCCTCAAACATATCGTCACCCGCGTGACGGATGAGGGTCTGGTGATCGAACTCTTTGCCACCAAGGATCAACCTCTGTTCGAATCAGGGACGAACCAACCAACCAATATGCTGCGTGCTCTGACATTGTTGGTGGCCCGATCCTCTGATCTGGTGACAAATGACATGGCGGTCGGAGGGCATGTCGGTTCCTCGCCGGTGGTTCTGGCCAAAAACCCGGCCTGGGATTTGTCTACCTCGCGCGCTCAGCAAGTTCGCCAAATGCTGCAAGACAAGGGTGTTGCGCCGCTCAGGTTGGACCGCGTAACCGGCCATGCCGACCGAAAATTGTCGGATGAAAACCCGATGGCCGCACGCAACAACAGGATCGAGATCATCTTTCTGCGCGGCACCTGAGAATAAAAGGATAGACGGCATTTTACCTGTTAGCGCGCTGTTAAGGCCCAGCGCGTTAGCTGTTGCATCAAGATTTGACGCAACAGAAGGGCGTGCCAATGACAATTTCCTCTTCGCTGAACGCTGGCGTGGCCGCATTGAAGGCCAACGCAAACCGGCTGGCGACGATCTCGGACAATATCGCGAATTCATCAACCTTCGGGTATAAACGGGTGGAAACTGATTTCCATTCTATGGTCACCTCCGGCCAGGGCGGCAGCTATTCCGCTGGGGGCGTTCGCACCACCAGCCAACGCCTGATCGACCAGCGCGGTTCGCTGGTGACAACCAACAACTCCACCGACCTTGCGGTGCGTGGGCGCGGCATGATGCCGGTACGACCAAGTTCTCAGATCGCGGCCGGTTCGAATGAGATGTTGCTGACCACGACAGGGTCGTTCCGCACCAATGAAGAAGGATATCTGGTCACCGAATCAGGGCTTGTTCTGCTGGGTTGGCGTGCGAATGCGGATGGAACCATCCCTGCGGTTCCACGTGACACGCCTGCTGCGCTTGAACCCATTCAGCTCAGTGTTAATCAACTGTCGGGCGCGCCCACGACGCAGATGAATCTGCGCATGAACCTGCCCGCGACCGCTACGGATGCGGGTTCCCCTGGCGACATGCAGCCCTTGTCCGTTGAATATTTCGACAATCTGGGAAAATCCGAAAGCGTTGATATCGAACTTGTCCCTACAGTGCCGGCCACCGGCAGCAGTAACGAATGGACGATGATCATGCGCGATTCAGCCTCGGGCGGCGCCATTATCGGTGAATACACCCTGACCTTCACCGATAGCCGAACTGCGGGTGGCACGCTGGCCAGCGTAACTGCGGTCACCGGCGGTGCATATGACCCAGCTACCGGCAGCGTTATGGTGAACGTGGCCGGCGGCCCGATGGAGATCAATATAGGGGAAATCGGGGATGCCGACGGAATCACGCAACTGTCCGATACATTTGCACCAGTTTCGATCACGCGCGACGGTTCGGCGGTCGGCACCATGACCAGCGTTCAGGTTGACGAAAACGGGTATGTTTATGCGTTCTACGATACCGGCGTCAGCCGACGCATGTACCAAATCCCATTGGCGGATGTTCCGAACCCAAATGGACTGACCGCGCTGGACAGCCAGACCTATGCACCATCCCGGGAAAGCGGGACGTTCTTTCTGTGGAATGCGGGGGACGGGCCAACCGGCGACCTGGTTTCTTTTGCGCGCGAAGAATCCACTACCGATGTGGCGACCGAGCTGACCTCGATGATCCAGACACAGCGGGCTTACTCTTCCAGCGCAAAGGTTATCCAAACGGTGGATGAGATGCTTCAGGAAACAACCAATATCAAACGCTGATCAGGGTTTTGATTCAGGAAAGGGACCTGCAGAATGAATATGTCCACAGCATTGAACAACGCGTTGGGCGGCCTGACCGCCGCCAGTCGCGGTGCGGCGGTTGTGTCCGAAAATATCGCAAACGCATTGACGCCCGGCTACGCGCGCAGGTCTCTGGAACTGGCAACCAACACGATTTCCGGTCACGGCGTGCGTACCGTAGGTGTCATTCGTCATCAGGATCCCGTCCTCATGTCCAACCGTCGGGCCACGGATGCCGATCTGGCCTTTCACACCGCCATTTCGGACTTTCACACAAGGTTGGAATCTTTGGTAGGGTCCGCCGATGATCCCGCATCGCTTTCGGTTCGGCTGGCTGATTTCGACAGCAGCCTGTTAACAGCGGCAAGCCTGCCGGATTCCAGTGAACGACTGGACCAGGTCGCGCGCACGGCTCAGGATCTGGCACGCGGTCTGAACGAAGCCTCTGAAGGGTTGCGTCAGATGCGATCCAACGCGGACCGGTCCATCGGCAAACAGGTCGACACCCTGAATCAGACCCTCAAGGATATTGAAGAGCTGAATGCCAAGATCCCGGCCATTAAGTATTCCGGCGCCGATATTGGTGGGCTACTGGATCAACGACAGGTCCTGATTGATCAGGTCAACGAACTGGTTCCTGTAAATGTGATTCAAAGGGACAATGATCAGGTCTCGCTTTATTCTGATGGCGGCTTGATATTGCTGGAAAACACTGCGGCCGAGTTCTCCTTTTCGACAACCGGCGACACCAAGCCCCATATGACCCTGGCAAACGGGTTGTTGTCCGGGCTTGAGATGAACGGAAACCCTGTCCGTACCAGTGGCGATTTCGCCCAAATTCGCGGCGGTGCATTGATGGCCCAATTCCAGATTCGGGATGAAATCGCGGTTGAGGCTCAGGTCGATCTGGATGCTGTTGCGCGCGATCTTATCGAAAGGTTCGAAACGCCGGGGCTGGATCCGACCGCGCTGGCCACTGATCCGGGCGTTTTCACCGATGATGGCAGCCGGTTTGATCCGGCATCGGTGACGGGATTGGCCTCGCGCATCAGCTTGAACGCAATCGTCGACCCGGACGCCGGAGGAGACAGCTGGAAACTTCGCGCCGGGCTGGGTGCGACCGCCCCCGGCAGCGCCGGAGATGCCAGCCAGCTGCGCGTCTTCAGCTCAACTCTGAACGACGAACGCCCTGTTGCCGGCGCTGTTTTCGGGGCCGGAAACATGCGCGCCGCAGACATCTCCGAGGCGTTGCTGTCACGGATTGGGTCGGACGCACATGTGGCCGATGGGCGGCGGGTGTTTGCAAACAGCGCCAATCTGGAAATGACGGCCATTGAGGCCGAACAGGGCGTCAATACCGATCAGGAATTGCAGCGGCTAATGCAAATCGAACAAGCCTATGCGGCAAATGCCAGACTGGTTTCGGTCGTCGATGAACTTATGGACACGTTGTTGAGGCTGTGATGATGAATGTAACCTCTATGGGCGACCTCGCGCGCGGATTGACCCTGAAATCGCGGGCGACTGATATCAAAAATCAGATCGAAGCCCTGTCTTATGAGATGTCTTCAGGCAAAGTGCAGGATGTCTCCGGCCATCTGGATGGGGATTATTCCTATCTTCTGGATATGGATCGCAACCTGTCGCGCCTGGATGCCTTTCAAGTGGCCACAGCCGAAGCTGGCCTGTTCACTGACGCCATGCAGCTAAGCCTTACAACGGTCAACGACGCGGTGGGGCGCCTGACGTCGTCCTTGCTGGCATATGGGACATCCAATCAGGCGGTCACCCATAAACATGCCTCTGTTCAGGCCAGAAATGAGCTGGATACGGTCATGTCTGCTTTGAATACCCGTGCGGGTGGCCGAAGCCTGTTTTCCGGCGTGGATACTGATGTGTCGCCTCTGGCATCTGCGGATATCTTGTTGACCGCGTTAGAGGTTGATTTGACGGGGCTGACAACACTCACGGATATCACTCAAGCCGCAGAAGACTGGTTCAATGATCCTGCGGGGTTCGATGCGGTTATCTATCAGGGCTCAGATACAGCGCTGGCACCGATGAGCATTTCGGAGAATGAAAGTGTCTCTATTCCGATCACTGCGACCGATCCGACGCTCAAAGCCGCGTTGCGGGACATCGCCGTCGCCGCTCTGGTTTCGGACGATAATCTGGGACTGCCCAATGATCTGCGGACGTCCCTATTCACCCAGCTGGGGGTCGAGCTTGCCAATACGCAGGATGGCACAGTGAACCTGCGGGCGGATGTTGGCGCCGCCGAGGCCAGGATTGAACAAGCCGCCACGCGCAATGCGGCGGCGCGTACAAGCCTGGAATACAGCCGAAACTCTCTGATCGCCGCGGACCCGTATCAAACCGCAGTGCAACTGCAGACTGTCCAATTTCAATTGGAAAGCCTGTATTCTGTCACCGTTCGCAACGCGAATCTATCGTTGGTGAATTTCCTGAAATGAGAATACTTGCCCTTCTCCTGATCCTGCTTCCGAGCCTGTCTTTTGCCGGGGCAATCCGGCTGAAGGACCTTGTCGATTTCGACGGGGTGCGCGGCAATGACCTTGTTGGCTATGGCCTTGTGGTCGGATTGAATGGTACCGGCGACGGGCTCAGGAACTCTCCGTTCACCGAAGAGATCATGTCCAATATTCTGGAACGGCTTGGTGTGAACGTGAATGGTGAGGAATTTCGCCCCAAAAACGTGGCCGCCGTGCTTGTGACAGCCAGCCTGCCCCCCTTTTCGCGGGTTGGTGGACAGATCGACGTCACCGTTTCGGCCATCGGCGATTCCAAAAGCTTGCTGGGCGGGACGCTTATTATGACACCGCTGAATGCGGCAGATGGTCAGATCTATGCGGTGGCACAGGGGTCAGTTCTTGCAGGTGGCGCCGTTGCCGAAGGCGATGCGGCTTCGGTCACCCAAGGGGTTCCGACATCCGGTGTGATCCCATCCGGAGCTCGGGTCGAACGTGAAATCGACTTTGAGCTTTCCGATCTGACCCAAATGCGCCTGGCCCTGCGTGAACCGGATTTCACAACCGCCGGTCGGATCGAGCTGGCAATCAATTCGGAATTCAATCGGGCCGTTGCCATCATGCGCGATTCCGGGACGGTCGAACTGAATTTTGCAGCGACACAGGCGATCTCGACCGCGCATGCGCTTGGGCGCATTGAAAATATCCTAGTAGAGCCAGAAACAAAGGCGCGGGTAGTAGTCGATCAGCGTTCGGGCACGATTGTCATGGGTCAGGAAGTGCGGATCTCACGCGTGGCAGTCTCGCAGGGCAACCTGACACTGACGGTCGAAGAGGCCCCTATCGCGGTTCAGCCGAACCCGTTCGCCCGAGGCGAAACCGTCGTGGTTCCGCGTACCGTAGCCGGTATCGAAGAAGAGGAAGGCACCGGTTTGGCGGAAATTCCCGAGGCCACGACCTTGTCCGAAGTCGTCGCAGGGCTAAACGCTTTGGGTGTCTCACCCCGCGACATGATCGACATCCTGAAAACGATCAAAGCGGCCGGAGCATTACACGCCGAGTTCATCGTTCGATGAAGGGCTATCCCGGCGGTAGGCGCACAGCTCCAAGACCCGCCGGGAATTCACGTCACTTTGATTTCCAACTGTCCAACCATTTGCGGAATCGGTTGCGATGCTCACCGATGGCGTCGCCGGTTGCATACAACCCATCCTCGACACTCTCGATCATCGGATCGATCCGCGCCTGGCGGAACCTGCGCCAGCGCACCCAGATTGCCCAGACAATCGCAAAGAAGACCGTCAGGAAGACGATGTTGAACCAAGGGATCAGACGCGCATCCGGACCATCGACATGTTTGATAAAGACAGCGTTTGGAAAGATCGACATGAACTCATTCCGCCAGCCATAATGCGTCACGGCAACCCAGTCCGGGTCGTTTTTGTCCGAGATCGCGTCATTGGCTTCGGTATACAAATTGGCAGTGTCGAATTTGAAATAGGGCGGCCAACCCCAGCTGGTATCTTCGTTGCGATACACAATCGGTTTGCCATTGGCACGTACGGCCTGAATGAACTGTACATCCCGGTTCGACAGACTGGCCGACTGATCATCGGGCTCGGACCAGAAGATCCGGGTCCAGTCGTTCAGGTCCTGCCGTTCTTCATAGGTGTTGACGATCCGAACCACATCCCGTTGCGGCAGAGAATACTGAAGGACTACGGCGACCGTTCCCCAGAAAATCAGAATGAATGCCCATTTCAAATAGGCCATGCTTTACCTCTCACATGTAGTTCACAATGTAGATCAGCGACCCGATCGCTACCCAAGGCACAACATAGACACCCAGGATCAATTTGCGCCGGAACGAATTGTCATAGACGTGCAGCCCCCGTGCGACAAAGGCTGCCTTGTCTCCGGTTTTGCCCTTTTCGTCCCACCAATGCTCTAGCCTGCGGCGACGCACACTGCGTGAATACAGCGACAGGGCAAAATAGGCCACGGTCTGGATGACTAGCAGGACCAGAAACAGGCGCATCGCTCCGAACATTTCAATCCTTTCCTAACGCGCCCCAGGGACCAACGCGGGCGATAACGGTCTCGTTGATCCTGTCTCGACCGCTCATATCCGGCTCATGTCCGAACAGGGCAGCGCGGGCACCCGCCTTGTCCACCTGATACTCACGCGCGAGGAAATCAGCAACATAGGCCTTCTTGGCCTCGGACCAGGATTTGTAGGTGCTATAGAACAGCTCTTTGTGGCAGATGAACATCTGGCGCGGGTCCAGTGGGGCCAATTCGGCCAGCAGCATGTTCACCAGATCACGGTTCGGCGTATCGGCGGCCCGCAGCGTATAGAAATACGCCGAATGATCCGAGGTGATCCGGGGCCACCGCCCGCCATCCGTCGCCCAACGCAATAGCTGCGCCAGCCCATGATAGGCCTCTGGCAACCGATCCGCGTGGGTGCGCGCCAGCCGACGCATATCACTGCGGTTCAGGCCAGTCAGATCGACCCCGGCATCAGCGGCCGCGTCGACGGTCAGGAAGTCCATCTTTTGCTGCAGGATCGCAGCAGCATCCACGCCGCGCGCCTTGACGATGGGTTCGACCAGGTCGTTATAGTCCAGGAACTTGGCGATCTGGTTCCGCTGCGACGGGTCAAACGTGTATTTGATGTTCAGATCGTCGGGCTTTTCGCCCATGCAGATAGCCGCCGGATGATCCAGATCCGGGAACAGATAGAGCCCGCCGAAATGCGCCGTCCAGAAATTTTGCTGCTCAAACGCCGTATGGCGCAGACGGACCGGGTTGCGGGTGACGTCACCGGTTTCCTTCGAGGTTTCGATCATTTTGGCGATCAGGACATCGTCGAACCATGCATCCTCTTCGGTCTTGAAGCGTTCGACCATACCTGCCAGTTGCTCGGCCTTGCGCAGGGTGCCGCCTGCGGTGTCGGCCTCAATCTCGATCTTGCGCAGGTTGAACAGATCGCGGGGATTGCTGAGTTTGAAGACCGAGTTCACCAGTTCTCCGGCCACCGCATCGGTGGCGGTCAGGGCAAACAGTTGCGCCTCGTTCATCTCGATAAATTCGCGCAGGATATCGCGCGAGGTCGAGAATTTGACGTTCAGCAGAGGCGCACGTTTCTGTTCGGTCGTCAGCAGGATGAACTGCCGGTTGACCCCGTTGGGGTTGAGGTAGAGCTCATCCTCCAGCTCAATCCCCACCTCAGGCGAGTAGCCCGAGATATCGACATGGAAATCCGTCAACGCCGTGGTCCTGCCCGCCAGATGCTGCAACGCGCGGTTATACCGCTCGACCAGAGCCGGGCTGGAGATGTGGACGAGGTTGCCGAACATCAGGCCTTTTTCGATGAGGCGGATCATGACGTTTGCCTTCCCGCGCAACGGTAGCGATGCTCCCGGCCCGAGGGTGGGTGCGGAACGCGCCCGCCCTGGGGAGCGGGTCGGGCGCGTCGCGGCTTCGCCGCGATATCACGCTCAACCAGAACCACGATTTTCTCTAACTCAAAACTCATGCGCGCAATCCTCTTGCGAAGGCAAAAATGATCGCGAATCCAACGGGTATTGCTATCAACCAGAACTGTAGCTGAAAATAGACCATAACATCTGCGGGATTTGCGTTGCCAGCGTCCACAGCAAAGCGGTCGACAAAAACATCCGTTAAAGCATAGCTGGCAAGAATTGTTAGAGGTGCGCAAGCCGCACCGTAGGCCAACAATGGAAGAAGCCATTCCTTTCCATTCTCTTTGGTCGCACGAGCCGTGTGATAGGCTCGTAAACCTATTAGTATAGCAACCGCAGTACTCACCAGTAGCGGTAGACCTATGGCGATCAGATAGGTCACTTCCCCTCCAGATACCGCCGCTTGGCCTCTTCCATCCGGCCCATCTCACGCACCGCGTTGTCGATGGCGACCTCGTCGCTCTTGTCGGCATAGCGGAACTCGCTGTCGGCGTAGCGATTGATCTCTTGCATCACCATTTCCACCGTGATCGGCTGGCGCAGGTCCTCGATCATGGCCTTCTTGGTGACGTAGTCGCGGAACAGGAACAGGTCGGGGTTCTCCATCCATTCGTCGGGCAGTTCGAAATCCATCGCGCGGACCTTGACCGCATCGGTGATGTTCTTGATCGCGCGGCCGGTGAACCGTTCATCCGCCTGTTGGATCGCCTTCAGGTAGGTGCCCATCTTGGCAATCGTGTCCAACTGCCCGATCTGCCCTGAAACCCGGTCATAGACCTGCAAGAGAGCCTCTTCATGCGGCCGGGAGTGGCTTTCGAAACTGGCAGCGACGGCCTTCTTGATCTCTTGCGCGGCATAGGCTTCGTGCTCGCCCAGCGGGATGTCATGGTTGCGGCCCATCAGCAGGTGCAGGATGTCGATGTAATCCTCGCGTGTTTGCGGCCCGTCCACCAGAAACCGTGCGCCCGCCCTCTGGCGCAGGGCGTCGTCCACATTCTCGGGGTAGTTCGAGAACATGCCAAAGGTACAGTTGCCGCGCACGACGGTGTTGGCGCCCGCAAAGCTTTCCATCAGCACTGCGGTGATTTCCAACTGCCCGGCTGACGACTGCCGGTCGCCGCGTTTGCCCGCCAGTTGGTCAATATCGTCGATCGTGCCGAAGCCGATGACAGAGGGGTCGATGATCGTGTTGATAAACGCTTTGGCGTTCTGGCCGGATTTGCCCTGATAGCTGTCGATATTGTCGGTGCTCAGGTTCTGATAGCGGAACGGATAGCCGGCGTTCTGGCAATAGTCGTTGATCAGCCCGGCCATCATCTGGATCAGGGTGGTCTTTCCGGTGCCCGGTTTGCCGTCACCCATGAAGGTAAAGATGAACCCGCCAAGCTCGGCAAACGGGTTCAGGCGACGGTCGAAGTCATAGGCCATCACCATCTTGGCCAGCTTCATCGCCTGATATTTGGCGATATGGTTGCCGACCACCTCGTTCGGTTTCTTGAACGTCATGGTCAGGGTGGTGGATTTGGCTTTGGACGCTGGCTCAAACCCTCGGATCGTCAGATCATTAGCCTCTATATGCCAGGCGGCGTTCTGGAATGGGGCCAGATGGCCGGCGGATTGGGCGCGTAGGGCAGCCTTGTCCATCAGTTGCTCGGCATAGGCGCTGGTGGCCGCGATCAAATGCGCATCATCGGGCGCGTGTTTGGCGAGGGTCTGGTCCAGCTCCCACAGCGCGCCGTGTAGGGCAAGCTGGCCATTGTCGGTCAGAACTTCTTCGATTTCCCCGACATCAACTGTGGTTTCGCCCAGATGTGAGGACATCAAATAGGCCAGTGCATTGCCGAAACTGTGCGAGGTGATCAGCGCCTCGGCCGTCAGCAGTTCCGAGAATTCGGTCTTGCGCGCGGCGGGCAGATCCCCCGCCAGGTTCGCGCGTTTCAGATCGGTCAGCGGGGTCTGTTCCGCATAGGCCTCAGACACGGCCAGAGCGATGGCGATGGCGCGGCGAATGGCCTGTTGCGTGGTGGCCTGCGGGGGTGAAACCAGCGTATCGCCATCATCAGACGCCTCAATCCGTTCCACCAGATGCACCCCGTCGGCCCGCACAGTGCGCCTTGTCACCAGACCCGGCGTGGTAGACCGAAACCGCCGACCCGTGGAGACGCCCGGCGACCTCTCAACCGCGGCCTCAACCGCTTTGGCAATCCGCGGCGCGTGCTCGAACCCGTTCATCAAGGCGGTGGCCGCAGTGTAGTGCTTGCGAATATCGTCTTCGCGCAATTCCATCTGGTCTGACGTCAAACTCATCTCAAAATAGCCTTTACTGTCTTCAATATCTCAACACCTGCCCGGTCTTGCTGACGACGAACTTGCGCACGTCACCAAAACCCGGCGGGTTGCGCTCGGCCAGTACCTGGAACGGGCGTTGTGGCAGAATGATCGAGCGCTCGGTTTGCGTCGCCCCCGTCTCGGCCCCCTGCCCGCCGAATGGGTCCAGCGCAAAAACCTCGCGGTCTACGGTCCCGAACCAGCCTGAGCGTTCTTGAATCACATCCTCGCTTCGCAGCGCTTCAGTGGTCCAGGCCAAGGCCCAATCCTGACCCGCAGGGGATTTCGCATCCTCCAGCACCTGCCGCAGCGGGCCGGATTGCTCGGTAAAGGCCGAGGAGTACATCGGCCCCACATGAATGCGGCGCAGGTGTTTGGGATGCAGGTCGTCGAAATCCTGATCAAAGCCTTTGGCGATGGTCACCAGTTTCAGCCCACCCAAGGATTGCGCCATCAGATGCGCCTGCACTTCGGGCCAGCGGCGTTGATCTTTGGGCAGGGCCGTGCGCCCCGAATCCTCCAACTCCATCAGGTAGATGACCGGCAGGTTGATCTGGCTGTCGTACACCGCCCAGTGGATCAGGAATTTTCGCCGCTCGCCCTCATTGCCAATCCAGTGACATTCGGGATCGTTACGGGCCCAGAAAAGCTCACCCTTCAGCAATTCCTCGTAATAGAGCCTTTGGGACAGCGCGAATTGCAGCTTGGTCGGGATCTCCCGGTCGCTGATAATGGTGCGCACCATGTCGGTTTTCAGCTCATCCTCGGACGGCATATTCGCCAGATGCACTTGCGCCTGCTGCGCATCGTTGGCCATGGTCAGCAGCTCGGCCGCCACCGGAAACCCGCTGTCGCGCTTGTCCATGGCGAGGCTGCCAAAGAACCGCCCCGTATCGCGCCCGACCAGCAGGTATTTCATGGACAGCGCACGGAAGGTGTAGAGCAGCCCCGAGAGATAGCGCGACACGATCCGCACCTCTTGTTTCGAGATCGCGCCCTCCGCCTCCATCGTCGCGGCCACGCGCAGAAGGTGGACGGTGATTACCTCGAATTTGCGAAAGTAACGACGCGAGGCGAAGGTATCGGTCAGGCCGACATGGTCTTGGGTGAGGTTAAGGTCACTCATTCACGTTTGCCTGCGATTGACGCTTCTGTTTTCTTAATAGAACGAGAGCCCACATTACAGCCACGACGCCCGCCAGCATACTGGGAGTGCCCAGCAAAAACGCCAAATGGTAGGATACACGAGCTATGAACATTCCAAAGCTGCCCTGTGCAAACAAAAGCCCGGACAAAAACGCCGCCAAAATAGGCCAAAAAATCATCGCTATACCGAACCAGAGTATTCTGAAGCCGACGACCTTGGGTCTTTGTTGAATTTGTTCAGTCAACGGTTCCGTTCCACAAACGATGAGCCGAATGAGAAAGGCTGGCGACCACAAGAACGACGGCCACCCATCCAAACGGTCCGCCTAGAACGGCGTACATCACTGAGAACACAAGCCAGAAACTGCCGAGAACGATCCACCAAAACCAGTTCTCTGGAGCCACCAGAAATGTAAAAAACTCCAGCAGTTCCAAGATCAACCCCCATACAAATTCTTATCATGCTTCTCGACAATCGACGCAAACCGGCGGGCAAAGCGTTCATCTGCCTTGGCCTTTTTCTCCAGCACGTCGCGGGCAAAGACCATGTGGTCCTCATGCGCCTCGAGCATGTCGGCCATCTTCTGGTTGGTCGCGGTGCCGATCGAGGCCATGGCGGTTTGCGCCTCTTGGTCGGTCTGCACGCCGATCTCGTTGATGCGGTGGGCCACGTCCTGCTGCTGCGCGGTTTTCAGCGATTTGGTCAGGGCGTCATACAGCACCACGCGCTGTTGCGTGTCTGTCTGCAGCTTGTTGATCAGCACCATCTGCGTCGCCGCCTGGTTCTGCAGGGAATCGACCCAGGTCTTGCCCTTTTCGATATAGCGCTCAAGCGTTTGGCTTTTGGCCAGCTTGACCTGCTCTTCCTGAACCTTGGCGTTGTATTGCTTGTTCAGCTCAGCCAGCTCGGTCTCAAGCTGGGTGCGCGCGGCGGCGTCCTGTTCGACGCTGATCTTGTTCTCCAGCGTGATAATTGTCGGGTCCATGCCCTGAATCTCAGCCCGCAGCGCTTCCAACTCGGCCACGGTGGCCTCACGGTCATCCAGCGTGCCGGTCAGGTTGTTTTCGACCTTCACGCGCTGCTCTTCCAGCACCGACAGCTGCCCTTCCAGCAGTTTCACGATCACGTCGGATTTGGCGATCAGGTCCTGCAGCTTGTCGTCGATACTGGCTGTGCGCATCCGCTCCTGCCGCATCGATTCAGATTTGCCCTTCGAGAAGATACCAACAAACGTCTCCCACCCGGATTTTGAACGCATCTCGTCAAAATCCTTGGAAAACGCGCTGGTGACGTCATCCAGACCCATGATCAGCTCGGCGATATTGGCGTTCATGACTTCGGTATGGGCGTGCACATCTTCCAAAGTGGCGTTCTCGATATCGATATCCGCCTCGGCCGTACCGATCTTGGCCCGCGCAGCCTCAATCCGCGAGGTCAGCCCTTGGATCTGCGACTGGCTTTCGCGCACTTTCGTCTGTGTTTCTTCAATCAACGCTTCGAATTGCTGGTTCGACATCTCTGCTGTCCCCTGTTTTCTTTATTTACCCAATAAGATAGGGAATGTTATGTTCATTTACATCCCCTTGAGCCCTCAAATCACCGAGACTTTTACAATTTCGTATCGAAAAAGATAGGCCACGCAGGCGAGATATCTGCACTCTGCAACGACGAATTTGATCAAATCTGGATTGATCCTGCCCGCCGAGTGGACATAGACAAATGCGACGCCACCTGTTTGGGTGCGCACAAACCCTTTTCTGCCGGAGTCCGACCCATGCTGGATACTACGACCGACCTGAAATCCATTCTGAAAAACCCCGATCTTCTGGTGACCAAGGCCTATATCGGCGGCCAGTGGGTCGATGGTGACAATGGGACGTTTTCCGTCACCAACCCTGCGCGGGGCGACGTGATCGCCGAGGTCGCTGACTTGAGCCGCGCACAGGTTGCAGGTGCCATCGCTCAGGCCGAGGCCGCGCAAAAGGAATGGGCCAAGCTGACCGGCAAGGAACGCGCGGTGATCCTGCGCCGCTGGTACGATCTGATGATGGAAAACGCCGAGGATCTAGGCAAGATCCTGACCGCCGAACAGGGCAAGCCCCTGGCCGAAGCCGTGGGTGAAATCGGCTATGGCGCCTCGTTCATCGAGTTTTTCGGCGAAGAGGCCAAGCGCGTTTATGGCGAGACTATTCCAGGTCATCAGCGCGACAAACGCATCATGGTACTGAAGCAGCCCATCGGCGTTGCGGCCTCGATCACGCCCTGGAACTTCCCCAATGCGATGATCACGCGAAAGGCCGGACCGGCGCTTGCAGCCGGATGCGCCTTTGTCGCCCGGCCTGCCGCCGAGACACCCTTGTCGGCGCTGGTTCTGGGTGCATTGGCCCAGCAGGCAGGCATCCCCGCCGGTGTGTTCAACGTGGTGCCCTCGTCGCACGCCAGCGAAATCGGCAAGGAATTCTGCGAAAACCCCGGCGTGCGCAAGCTGACCTTTACCGGCTCAACCGAAGTCGGGCGCATCCTGCTGCGGCAGGCGGCGGAACAGGTGATGAAATGCTCGATGGAACTGGGCGGCAATGCGCCGTTCATCGTGTTTGACGATGCCGATCTGGATGCCGCCGTCGAAGGCGCGATGATGTGCAAGTTCCGCAATAACGGCCAAACCTGTGTCTGCGCCAACCGCATCTATGTGCAGGCCGGTGTCTATGACGCGTTTGCTGCCAAGTTGAAGGCTGCGGTCGAGGCTCTAAACGTCGGTGACGGCCTGAACGAAGGCATCACCACCGGACCGCTGATCAATGATGACGCCGTTGCCAAGGTGCAAGAACACATCAAAGACGTAACCGACAAAGGCGGCGCGATCCTGACCGGTGGCCTGCCGCACGATCTGGGCGGCACCTTCTTTGAGCCGACCATTGTCACCGGTGTGACGCAGGACATGCTGGTGGCGCAGGACGAAACCTTTGGCCCGCTGGCACCGCTGTTCAAGTTCGAGGATGAAGACGACGTGATCGCCATGGCCAATGACACGATCTTTGGTCTGGCCTCGTATTTCTATGCCAAAGATCTCAGCCGCGTTTACAAAGTGGCCGAAGCACTGGAATACGGGATCGTTGGTGTGAACACCGGCATCATCTCAACCGAGTTGGGCCCGTTCGGCGGCGTCAAACAATCCGGCTTGGGCCGCGAAGGCAGCCATCATGGCATGGAAGACTATCTGGAGATGAAATACATCTGCCTGTCGGTCTGATCCGCCCAAACCTTCGCTGAACAGCTGGCCGTAAAGGCAACGCCCCGCGTCTGGAGGAACGCGGGGCGCATGGTGCGGTAATCCAGAGAGGAACGATTACCGCGGCGTGGTGACTGACTGCCTCAGTTTACGGCTTTGGCGTCAACCACATCCTTTTCGATGGCCTTGCTGGACGAAATCTCGATCCGGCGGGCTTTCAGGGCTTCGGGCACTTCGCGCTTGAGATCGATATTCAGCATGCCGTTCTCATGGCTGGCACCGGTGACACGAACGTGGTCGGCAAGGGCAAAACGGCGCTCGAACGCGCGGGTGGCGATGCCGCGGTGCAGATAGCTGCGATCTTTGTCTTCCGCAGTTTTCTTACCGGCGACGACCAACGAATTCTCTTTCACTTCGACTGAAAGATCGGCCTCGGAAAAACCGGCAACAGCAACCGAGATACGATAGGTGTCGACATCGGTTTTTTCGATGTTGTAGGGCGGATAGCTGGGTTGAGCCACATCATTGGTCAGAACGCGATCCATCATGTCAGCAATCTGGTCAAAACCTACGGTGGCGCGGTGCAGCGGTGCAAAGTCAAATGTACGCATATGTCGTATCCTCATGTTTGAGCGATGAACGTAATGCCCTCCGATCGGACGGGCGTTCGATTGTCTCAGGCCCCGTTTGCGGCGACCTGATACATTTGACATGGGAAACGTTCTGGCCGAGTTCAACCCCCTCCGGAGCTGATGAATTTCGCACCGGTATCCGACTTGCCTGATCCCACCTGCAATCGCTTTATTGTCGCCTTTGGTTTAGGGGCATCCCGGCGCAGAGTCGCCTTCAGATCGGCCACAATTTCCTGCAATTCCATACCGAATCCCACTTTCTGCCGACCATCCGTACCAACTGCAGAGACTACTGAAAGTATTTGCCAGCGCGGACCGTTTCGCGCCAACAGGGCCGAACCCGAGGACCCAAAGGTAATGTCGCAGTTGAATGTGATCAGGCCCTGAAAGCGCTGCAGGATTTTGCAGGACCGTTCCCGCGTAATCGCATTCGATCGGCCCCGACCATACGATGCAAGACTGACCTCATCCCCCGCCACGCGCCCGTTATGCAACGCAAAGGGATCGGCCACGGAATAGGGGATCGGTTGATCCAGCCGCATCAACGCGACATCAACGCGCACGGCATCGGGCGACAGTTGAGCGAAACGTGTGTAATCCGGATGTACCGCGATCTGCACCACCTTGCGATCTGCCAACGCAGTTCCGTCGCTTAGCCCTGCCCGAAAGGTTACCTGCCCCGGCCCATAGGGTTGACCGGTTCTTTTGTCCAAGGCGCAATGGGCCGCTGTCAGCACCAGATCCTGTGCGATCAACGTACCCGTACAAAACCCCTCGGTGCCGATATCCAGGCGGCCGACGGCCTCCCAGCCATATAGGTCATCGCGGTCGGTGAGTTTGCGTTTTGCACTTTGCGCCTGGGACATCGTTGTCATCATAGCCAGGCATAAAAACAGACTTGCCCAAAATCGGATCATGGCCGGACGAACCTGGCGCCAATATGACGGCTTGCCGAATCGCCGGTTTCCGAGCCGCTGAATCCGCGCCCGGCGGACAGTTCACTCCGCAGCAAAGGCAGCGAAACCTCGACCGCGGTACCTATGGCCACAGGCTCGCCATTGAATTCCGCCTTGGCCGCCACGACCGAGACGATCCGTGGTCTTTCGCCCTCGAACGCAAATACCGGGGCGCCGGAGGATCCAAACTCGACATCACAGGACAGGACAAGAACCTCGGAAACGCCGGTCACGACCGAGCAGACCTCCTGCAATGATGGCGCCTCGGCGCGGTCCTTCGCATAGGACACAACCCCAACTTCCTGTCCGCGAACGGGCCGATCGCCGGTATCAAATGGAATGACCGAGGTACTGCGGATTGGCTGCCATAGCTCGATCAGCGCAATATCGCTACCGATCCGGTTGGTCGGGGTTTCGTCGTCGTAAAAGTAATCGGGGTGAATCACCGCCCTGCGCGCCGCACGATAGGCTGATGCCCGACCCAGACGCCAGGCGGCAAGAAACTCGACCTTAGACAGGTCAATACGTTGGCCTGTGGCCTTATCATAAAGACAATGCGCTGCCGTCAGCACCTGGTTCTGCGCAATCAGCGTCGCGGTGCAGAATGCTTCGCCGTCAATATTCAAGCGCCCGACAGCCATCCAGGCCCGCCCGGCATCTGTGGTGTCCAGACTTTTCAGCCCGCTATCCTGCGCCAGTACGGCCATCGGCATGAGTGCCAGCGCAAAAGCCTTGATCCAGTTTTTCAAGCGGTTCTCCGGCGTTGCTTCCAGCGCATACTCATAGCTGTCGGGTACGGCGAAAATAGGGCCGGTACGTTTCCCGTTCTATCTGATGCAGCCCTGCATCAGGCAGCTAACGCAGGATCGGCACGGCCGTTCCCATCTCATGACCCTGCTGCATCGCACGCGGCAACGGCCCGCCTGTGGACCAATCCAACAGCTCGACCGTATGCAAAATAGGTATCTGCGTGGCCGAACCGATCTGCATCATGCAACCAATATTGCCTGCAGCGATAACATCAGGGTTCTTAGCCTCAAGCGTCCGAACCTTGCGTTGCTTTAACTGACCCGAGATTTCAGGCTGCATCAGGTTATAGGTCCCGGCGCTGCCACAGCACAGATGGCTGTCAGAAGGCTCTAACACGGTGAAACCCGCATTCTTCAACAGGTCTTTGGGATGGTTTTTGATCTTTTGCCCATGCTGCAAAGAACAAGCGGCATGATAGGCGACGGTCATGCCCTTGTGCTGGCCTCCGGGCAGGTCCAGTTGCACCAGCAATTCGCTGATATCCATGGCAATCGCCGAAACCCGCGCGGCATCTGCCGCCAAAGCCTCGTTTCGGAACATGTGCCCGTAATCCTTGACGGTCGTACCACAACCTGAGGTGTTGATGACGATGGCATCCAGCCCCTGGCCATCGATCTCTCTGGTCCAGGCCTGTATATTGGCCGCCGCCGCTTTATGGCTGTCAGCTACCTTGCCCATGTGATGGGTCAGCGCACCACAGCATCCCGCGCCTTTGGCCACAACGACTTCGCAGCCCAGTCGGGTCAGCAGGCGAATCGTGGCGTCGTTGATATCCGTGTTCAGCGCCTTTTGGGCGCAGCCTGTCATCAGTGCCACGCGCTTTTTCGGCGCTCCTTTAGGGGCAAAGCGTTGCGGGTCATCGTTGCGGCTGACCGGAGGGATATGTTTTGGTGCCATCTCCAGCATCGCCCGCAGCCGCGCATCCGGCATCAGAAACCGGAAGGGACGGCCCAGCTTGGCCCCGATCAGGGCCCAGCGAAACCGCATCGGATAGGGCAGAATCTGCGCCAGAACCCAACGCAGAAGGCGATCGGTCAGCGGGCGTTTGTAATTCTGCTCGATATACTCGCGCGCATGATCGACCAGATGCATATAGTGAACGCCCGACGGACAGGTGGTCATGCAGGCCAGACAGGACAGGCAGCGGTCGATATGTTTGACGGTTTTCTCATCCGGGACACGCTCATTCTCAAGCATGTCCTTGATCAGGTAGATCCGTCCGCGCGGGCTGTCGAGCTCATCCCCCAGCACCTGATAAGTCGGGCAAGTGGCGGTACAAAAGCCGCAATGAACACAGCTGCGCAGGATCTGGTTCGAGCGTTGGATCGCCGGATCCTGCAGCTGTTTTTCGGTGAAATCTGTCTGCATTGCCCTACCCCATCAGCCCCGGGTTAAACAGCCCTCGGGGATCAAATTTCGCCCGAATGCCTTTTATTAGAGCCTGTATAGCTACACTCTCAGGCTGGAGCCGGCCCAGCCGCTCGACCGTTTCCGCATCGCCGCGCACAAGGGTTGCATGACCAGAAAAAGTGCCAAGTCGCGCCCGCAAATCGGTTCCCGCAGGAAGGCGCAGCCAGATCAGACCGCCGCCCCAGTCGTAGAACACCTGTTCAGCCTCGGCCCGCGCCGCGATCATCGGGGCGTCACCGGGCGTGACAGACAGACGCCACACGTCGCCAGCCTTGCCCCGGAACGCGTGAACATCGCGGGTCGCCGTCCACAGCGTTGCCGGTTCATCGACATTTGCGATCTGGCCGAACCCAGACAGTTCGGATGTCAGCCTCTCGGTTCTGTAAGCGACGGAGCCTGCAAATCCTTCGACCCTAACAAAGGCTTTTTCGCACTCCGGGTCATAAGCTGCGCCAGTGACCTCGAACGGAGATCTAAGCGCTGCGGACAGCGTTTTTATCGCTGCTTCTGCATTAGATACGGTCACTGACAGCGTTGCTGTGTGTTCCGGCTTGGGCAGGACTTTCAGCGACACTTCGGTCAGCACGCCCAACGTTCCCCAGGACCCACAGATCAGCTTGACCAGATCATAGCCAGTGACATTCTTCATCACCCGCCCGCCATTTTTGATCACCTGCCCGGTGCCATCGACATATCGCACCCCCAGTAAGAAATCGCGACATGCGCCTGCCTGAATGCGGCGCGGCCCCGAGATGTTGGCGGCAACCACACCGCCGATGGTCGGCTCGCCTTGGGTGCCCAACAGGCTGCGATGGTCCATCGGCTCAAAGGCCAGTTGCTGGCCCTCGGCGTCCAATGCGGCCTCAACCTCGGCTAGCGGTGTTCCGGCCTGCGCAACCAGCGTTAAGGCGCCGGGTTCATACAGTGTGATGCCTGTCATCCCGCAGGTTTCAATCACTTGGCCGGAACCCGCAATGCCACGAGTGCCGCCGCCTGTGATACGCACGGCACCTGTAAGTCCGGCAACCATCTGGGCCAGTTCAGTTTCGGACGTGGGTTTCATCATATATCTCTTTGTTAGAGCCTATTTTTCGGCTATTTGCGGGTTGCGACGCGGTTCGGAGGCGTCCAGCGGGAACACTTTAGCCGGGTTCAGCAACCATCCTGGATCGAACACATCTTTAACCGCCATCTGCGCTTCAAGATCGGCAGGGGCATATTGATGATGCATCAGATCGCGCTTTTCGATTCCCACACCGTGCTCGCCGGTCAGGCAACCGCCCTCATCCACACAAAGTTTCAGGATTTCCGCCCCGAACGCCTCACATTTTTCGAGGTCGCCGGGTTTGTTGGCATCAAACAGGATCAAAGGGTGCATGTTCCCGTCACCGGCATGGAATACATTTCCAACCGGCAGGCCGAACTCATCGCTCAGCTCACCAATCCGGCGCAATACGGCGGGCAGCGCCGATACCGGGATGGTCCCATCCAGGCACATATAGTCGTTCATCTGCCCCATGGCGCCAAAGGCCGATTTGCGGCCCAACCAGATCCGGGCGCTTTCATCCGCCGACTGGCTCTCGCGCAGCTCGACCGGATCGTGGCGTTTTGCAATCTCGACAATCTTGGCCAGCTGGCTGTCGATCTCGGCCTCCGAGCCTTCGACCTCGACAATCAACAATGCTTCGCATTCCGGATACCCGGCATGCGCAAAGTTTTCGCAGGCCTGAATGCACAGGCGATCCATGAACTCAATCGCGACAGGCAAGATACCGGACTTGATGATGTCCGAAACGCATTGGCCTGCGATTTCATTGTCATCAAACCCCATCAGGACGGGCCGTGCGCCTTCTGGCTTGCGCAGGATGCGCAAGGTCGCTTCGGTGACAACGCCCAGTTGCCCTTCGGACCCGCAGATCACCCCCAGCAGGTCAAGACCCGGCGCGTCCAGATGAGCGCCACCGATTTCGACTACGCTGCCATCCATCATTACCAGGGTCACACCCAGCAGGTTGTTCGTGGTCACCCCGTATTTCAGGCAATGCGCCCCGCCGGAATTCATCGCGATATTGCCCGCAATCGCGCAAGCCAGTTGCGACGATGGATCGGGGGCATAAAAGAAATCCTCTTCCTCGACCGCGCCGGTGACGCTCAGGTTGGTGCGCCCAGTCTGGACCTTGATGAATCGGTTGTCATAATCAACCTCCAGCACGTCGTTCATCCGGGCCACGCCCAGTATGACGCAATCAGCTGTTGGCAGCGCGCCCCCGGCCAGCGACGTACCTGCACCGCGCGGTACCACCGGTACGCCTTCGTCATGGCAAATGCGCAAGATATCCGAGACCTGCTGCGTTGTCGAAGGCAAAACCGCCAGCATCGGCGGGCATCTATAGGCGGTCAAAGCATCGCATTCATAGGCGCGTGTCTCGGCCGGGTCATAAATGATCGCGTCGTCCGGCAGAACCCCCGACAGGCGCGCCAGCACCGCATCTTTGCGACGCAGGACATCAGGGCTTGGCTTTGGCATTTCCATGGCAGGCTCCTTGGTTTGGTAAAATAATATTACCAATTTGTCAGTATGGCAAGTTCCGACTTCCGGAAGTACTGTCACGGCCATGACCTGGATTGACCGCGCCGCTCTGTTTGCCCCTTTGGATTTTGCCGCCATAACGCTGATGATGGGGGCCTGGCTGTGCCTTGGGTGGATGATCGAAAACCCGTCGCCAAAGAAGCGGTCAGTGGCCTTGATGATGGATGAGTATCGCCGCGACTGGATGCGCGAGATGGTCACACGCCAGCCAAGGATGTTTGACGCGCAGGTCGTGGCCACGATGCGGCAAGGCAGTACCTTCTTTGCCTCGACCACGATGATTGCCATCGGTGGTGGCCTGGCCCTGCTGGGCAATACCGAGCGTCTGGCCGGTGTCGCCAGTGATCTGGCCATCGGCAGCTTTCCAGCCCTGGTGTGGGAGATCAAGATACTCGCCGTCGTCCTGCTGCTGGCCAATGCCTTTCTGAAATATGTCTGGGCGCATCGTCTGTTCGGCTATTGCGCGGTACTGATGGCCGCGGTCCCGAATGAGCCCGAAAATCCCATCGCCTATCCCCGCGCCACGCAATCGGCCGAGATCTGTGTCACCGCCGCCCGCAGCTTTAACCGCGGGCTGCGCTCTACCTATTTCGCACTGGCCTTGCTTGCATGGTTTCTGGGGCCACTCGCGTTGATCGTCGGCACAGTTATCACTGCAGGCCTGCTTTACCGACGCGAATTCGCCTCGCAATCCCGCGCGATCTTGATGGCGCAGGTTGGCAACACGCAGTCGTGACCCCATGCCATCGCCGTGGCGTTGACGCCCGGCTTTTGGTTCTTACTTTTTGCCAGCAGGTTTTCATGTGGGTCGAAGCGAGCTTTTGGTCAACACGCAACGATTGTCCGATCTGAGTCCTGAGCAGCCGAGTAGCATTATCCTTGCCGACAAGATTTGACAGTTAACTCAAATCTGCCAAGATGCTTCAAATTTTTTAAAGAAAGATAGTTCCATGAAAAAAGTGTTCGTAGGCATAGCAATAACTTTGTTGACTTCGATGTCACCGGCCTTGGCTCAGGATATCGCGGCAGGGTCCAGACTTACGGTAACTTCCGACTGGCACTCAAAGAACGGAGGGCCTTACAGTCCGCAGATCGTATCTTGTAAATCCAACAGTGGTTTGTGCTTGCGAGACACTAATACTTCGCCGGCAAACAATCCGATGACAAAGACCAAGAACGGTCTGCAGGTCGTCTTCAAGGAATTCGGGGTCGTTTATTTGTTCAAGCCCAGTGGAAAGGGTACTTTTCACGACATGAACGGTAAACAAACTGGCAAGTTCAAGTGGTCTCAGTAGCTTGAGAATCGAACGCTCAATTCGTGCTCTAGACACGCTCCGATAACTGTCTGTTTCACCTTGCATAGCTTGCATTAAAAATATGCTTCCAAATATAAGCCTTGCTGCAGTGGGCAATTCCATAGACTTCGGCCGGGAGCTGATTCTATTAGAGCGAAGCTCTATACCGCCAAGAGTTTAGGATCGAAACATGCGATATGTGATTCTCTGCACCTTTCTGGCCAGCCCCACCCTAGCCGATCCGCCAACGATCGAGCAGGTCAACGCCTCGTCCAGCGGTGGCAGTTGGCGTTTCGACGTGACGATCCGGCATCCGGACACCGGATGGGATCACTATGCCGATGGCTGGCGTGTGCTGGATATGGACGGGAATGAGCTGGGGATGCGTGTGTTGCATCACCCGCATGAGACGGAACAGCCCTTTACCCGCTCGCTGGGCGGGGTGGCAATTCCTGATGGTACATCTCAGGTCCAGATACAGGCCCGTTGCAGCGTGGATGGCTGGGCAGACGAAACCATTGTTGTGCCGCTGAACTGACCTCAGAATACGCCCAACGCCAGCCCTGCGGCCATCGCCTGCCCCAAGTCGCGGCATGTCTGCAGCGCGTCTTGGGGGATGCGCTTTTCGGCTAGGATTGCTTCGGGCGTTTGTGCGTGGGTGCATATGATCAGAGGGGGCTGGACCTCTTTCAGCCGCCAACCGGTTGCGATCCGGGCCGTCTGGCGCGCGGCGTTTTCGCCGTCTGACCCGGCACAGATCATCTGGGCATAGGGGCGACCTTCGATGCGACCAAGAACCGGATAATAACAGCGGTCGTAAAACTCTTTCATCACGCCCGAAATCGCCGCCAGGTTTTCGGGTGCGCAGAAGATATAGCCATCTGCGGCCAGCAGATCTTGGGGTCCGGCCCGCTCTGCGGGCTTCAAAACGGTGTCGGCCTCATCGTGCGCACCTTCGGCAGCAGCTTCGGCCATCTGCCGGGCGCCGCTGGTGCGTGAATGGTAAACGATCAATAGCTGCGCCATGTCAGACCCGGTGATAGGGACCGCCCGACAGGATGGTTGCGGCCCGATAAAGTTGCTCGGCCAGCATCACACGGACCAGCATGTGGGGCCAGACCATGGACCCGAAAGAGATGGAGAAATCCGCTTCGGCGCGCAGATCAGGGGCTATTCCGTCGGCACCGCCAATGATCAGCGCCAGATCCTGCCGCCCCGCATCGCGCCAACCGCCCAGCTTTTGGGCAAAATCGGGCGAGGACATCACCCGCCCCCGTTCATCAAGCGTGCAGATTACGGTGCCTTTGGGCAGCGCCTTGCGCAGCAATGTGGCCTCGGCCCCAATCCCTGCGTTTTTCTTGTCTTCGACCTCGATCACCCGCGCAGGCCCAAGGCCCAGCGCGCGGCCGGTCCGATCAAATCGGGTCAGGTAATCATCAAGCAGGGACTTTTCGGGTCCGGCGCGCAATCGCCCGACCGCAACTATGCTGATCCGCATATCTCTCTCGCCGCCGACCCGTTAATGCAGGCCGGGATAGCGCCTCAGTTCGCCGAGGCGCTGCCGCCCGCAGGCTGCCACATCTTTTCCAGCTGATAGAATTCACGCACTTCGGGGCGGAAGATATGAACGACCACGTCGCCCGTATCGATCAGCACCCAGTCGCCAGCATCCTTGCCTTCGACCTTCGAGGTGAATCCGAATTCCTGCTTGATGCGATCCGTCAGCTTTTCCGCCATGGCCGAGACCTGACGGGTCGACCGACCCGAGGCAATGACCATGTGATCCGCGACGGACGACTTGCCCTGCAGGTTGATCTGCACGACGTCTTCGGCCTTGTCATCGGAAAGTGAGGAAAGGATACGTTCAAGCAGCTTGTCGCTGATTGACTGAGAGTGGGCCATCATATTGGCCCCATCTTCGGCGGGCAAACCCGCCTGAGTGTGTAGAGACAGGACATAGTCCTCCTTTGCTGCGCGCCATGATATCCCGGCGCCGGGGTACTAATAAGGTAGCAAGGAGATTGCAACATTTCAATGAACACAGACCAAAGGATCGCAACGATTGCTTACTCTGTGGCAAGCTGTTGCGCATCGGCGTCGTCGTTCAGCAGGCGAACCTCACGCTGCGGGAATGGGATCGAGATGCCTTCAGCCTTGAATGCGTCCCACAGCGCCAGATAGACATTGCCCCGTATATTGGTCAGCCCTTTGGTCGGATCGCTGATCCAGAATCGCAGCACGTAATCCACGCTGCTGTCGCCGAACCCGGTGATATGGCAGACCGCGTCATGCCCGCTGCCACTGAGCACTCGCTCGACAGATTTAACCGCATGGATGGCCGTTGCCCGCACATTATGGGGGTCATCCGTGTAACTTGTGCCAAATGTCAGATCCAGCCGCACGAACCGGTCCGAATGCGACCAGTTCACCACCTGATTGGTGATCAAATCCTCGTTCGGGATCAGGTATTCGCGCCCATCCCGCGTGACCACCGAGACATAGCGCGCGCCCAGCGCGTTGATCCAGCCGAACGTGTCGCCCAGCGAAATCACATCGCCCGGTTTGATCGACCGATCCATCAGGATGATGATGCCCGAGATCAGATTCGACACCACTTTCTGCAAACCAAAGCCGATGCCGACGCCAATGGCCCCCGACAACAGCGCAATACCCGTCAAGTCAAAGCCCAGCGTCCGAATGGCGGCCATGAAGACGGCGCCATAGATGACGACCTGTAATCCCTTGGCCAACAAGACCTGCATTGACGGCGAGATATCGTCATTGCGTTTGAGGCCACGTTCAGCAGCACCGGTGCCAAGACGGGCCAGCGTCAACAACACGCCAATCAGCAAAAGCGCCTTGAGGATACCCAACGCCGAGAGGTGCAGATCCCCGATCGAGATCGCCACCCCATCCAGAAACCCGGCGACGTCATCGGTCAAGTTCAGCGCAATCAGCGTCGCATAGGCCCACATTGCCCATTTGAAAATTCGCCGCAGCGTCCGGTTTCGCACCAGACGGGCCACTAGTGCAATCGCCAGCCAGGCGGTCGCCAAAGTTGCTACCACCCCGATGATATAGCTGCGCGATGGCCAGGTGATCTGCTGCATCACCAGATACAGCATCCAGGACAGCGTGACGAAATAGACAAGCGTCAGACGTTGCATCAGCTGGATCAGCGTGCGCAACCGCCATTTGGGCCAACCAGAGCGGGCACGGGCCCAGGCCTCCCATCGGCCCTGCGTAACCAGCTTCAACACATAGGCCAGCGCCCAGAGACCCAGGATGATGACCAGCTGATGTTGACGCCAGCCCGGTGTAATGACCAGATCGACCAGTCTATCGAATTGTAGGGAAAAGGCCTCGATCATGGTCTGATACAGATCAGACAGCGAACTGGGTATCAGGTCTGGGTTCATGCACGTCTCCTGCTTGCCAGCTTGGACAGCGTTGACGCATGATGCAAGCCCGCCGCAGGATTGCGCCTTGATTGACGGACTGACGCGATATATCTGATGCGCATGAGACTCAATCTGACCCCAGCACCTACGTTGCAAGACCGCACGCGACTGCGTGAACGGTTCTTTGGGGCCGCCCGCACGGTTCTGGCCCGCCTATAAGCGGCGTCCAGCCACTCGCCAGCTAAATCTCAATACATACGGGAGAGGACCGATGTCCCCCAAAACACTCTATGACAAGATCTGGGATGCCCATGTCGCGCACGAAGCCGATGATGGCACCTGCCTGCTGTATATCGACCGCCATCTGGTCCACGAAGTGACCAGCCCGCAGGCCTTTGAAGGGCTGCGCATGGCCGGCCGCCCGGTACGCGCACCGGAAAAGACCATCGCGGTACCGGATCACAACGTGCCCACCACGCCGGATCGCGTGAACGGCATCGAAAACCCCGAATCGCGCATTCAGGTCGAGGCACTGGACAAGAACGCCAAGGATTTCGGCATTCACTATTACCCGGTGAATGACGTTCGCCAGGGCATCGTGCACATCGTTGGCCCCGAACAGGGCTGGACCCTGCCCGGCATGACCGTTGTCTGCGGCGACAGCCACACAGCGACTCATGGAGCGTTTGGTGCGCTGGCCCATGGCATCGGCACGTCCGAGGTTGAACACGTTCTGGCCACGCAGACCCTGATCCAGAAGAAATCCAAAAACATGAAGGTGGAAATCACCGGCAAATTGCAGCCGGGTGTGACCGCCAAGGATATCACTCTGGCTGTGATTGGTGAGACCGGAACCGCTGGTGGCACCGGCTATGTCATCGAATATTGCGGCGAAGCGATCCGCAATCTGTCGATGGAAGGCCGCATGACCGTCTGCAACATGGCAATCGAAGGCGGCGCCCGCGCTGGCCTGATCGCCCCGGATGAGACCACGTTCGAATATGTCAAAGGCCGCCCACACGCGCCGAAAGGGGCCCAGTGGGAAGCGGCGATGGACTGGTGGAAAACGCTGTTCACCGATGAAGACGCGCATTTCGACAAGGTCATCACCCTGCGCGGCGAAGACATCGCGCCGGTCGTCACCTGGGGCACCAGCCCCGAGGACGTGCTGCCGATCACTGCATCCGTGCCTCACCCCGAGGATTTCGAAGGTGGCAAAGTCGATGCGGCCCGCCGGTCCATCGAATATATGGGTCTGGAAGCCGGTCAGAAGCTCAGCGACGTCGAAATCGACACCGTCTTTATCGGGTCCTGCACCAACGGCCGCATCGAGGACCTGCGCGCCGCTGCCGAGATTCTGAAGGGCAAAAAGATCAAGGACGGGATGCGGGCGATGGTTGTGCCTGGTTCAGGCCTTGTCCGCGCGCAGGCCGAGGAAGAAGGTCTGGCCGAGATCTTCAAAGAGGCCGGGTTCGAATGGCGTTTGGCGGGATGTTCCATGTGCCTGGCGATGAACCCCGACCAGTTGCAACCGGGCGAGCGCTGCGCCGCGACCTCGAACCGCAACTTCGAAGGCCGTCAGGGCCGCGGCGGGCGCACCCACCTGCTAAGCCCCGCAATGGCTGCCGCAGCGGCAATCACAGGACGGCTGACAGACGTCCGCGAGTTGATGTAAGCTGCCCTCATAACTGGATATTTGAGGGATTTAAGACATGAGTGACTGGATCAAATGGCTCCTGATGGGGCTTCTGTCCATAGTGTTCGGCCTTTTTGTGCTGGGCGCGCCTGCAGTGGCGTCGATTGCCGTAACGGTGGTGACCGGCGTACTGCTGCTGATTTCAGGGGCATTGCAGGTGGTCGGTGGGTTCACCGTCGAGGGCACCGGCAACAAAATCCTGTCGCTTATTATGGGTGCGGTGATGCTGTTTCTGGGCTGGTCCTTTCTGGATCACCCGCTGCAGGGCACCGTGACGCTGGCGACGGTCTGCCTGATCCTGTTCATGGCAGGCGGTATCGCGCGGGTCATTTTGTCGTTCCAGATGAAAGGTACGCAGTATTTCTGGGCGACACTGATCTCGGGCGTGATGTCGATTGTTCTGGCGATGCTCATCTGGCGGTTCGCAGCAACCGATCCTGTCGTGCTGTTGCAACTGCTCGGCATCCTGCTGGGGATCGAGATGGTGTTCAACGGTCTGGGCCTGGTGTTCATGGCGCTCTTCATCAAAGACGCACCCAAAGGCGAAACAACTGAAGCGAAACAAGCTTAAACGCGGGGCATGGGCGCGGCCCTCCCCCGCAGGAGTGTAGACATGGAAAAGTTTGACAAAGTCCACGGAGTGGCCGCCCCGATGCCATTGATCAATATCGACACCGATATGATCATTCCGAAAGTGCACCTGAAAACGATCAAACGATCCGGCCTTGGCGTCGTACTGTTTGACGAGATGCGCTATCATGATCACGGCGGTGAGAATGAAGAGTTCATTCTGAACAAACCCGCCTATCGGCAAACCGAGATTCTGGTGGCTGGCGACAATTTCGGCTGCGGCTCATCGCGCGAACACGCGCCCTGGGCGATCAAGGATTTCGGCATCAAGGTTGTGATCTCGACCAGCTTTGCCGACATCTTCTTCAACAACTGCTTCAAGAACGGCATCCTGCCCATCGTGGTCGAAGAAGAACATCATGCGGTTCTGATGGAAGACGCGCATAGAGGCGAAAACGCCCGCATGACCGTGCATCTGGAAGATCAGCAGATCACCACATCCGATGGTGTCGTGATCGAATTCGAGGTGGATTCTCATCGTAAGCACTGCCTGCTGAACGGTCTGGACGATATTGGCCTGACGATGGAAAAAGACCATCACATCGAGAAGTTCGAGGATCATGCGGGCCAGGCACGCCCCTGGGTGTGATTCTGGGAACGAATCTGTTGATACTCAACTTTATGGGGACGCCACGGCGTCCCCATTCGCCTTCTTGGGGTTCTGAACGGCGAAACCACTACATATAGGTCTCGACTTGAAACACACGTCGGATTTGCGTCAAAAATGATGCAATCCCGCACCAGTTGCGCCATCATTTTGCCCAAAATTGAGTGTTTTCTGCCACCTGGCTTGAGCGAAATGTCGCTTATCGCCAATGTCGGCGGGTACAGGCACCCACCATGGCAAAACATTGGTGAGAGATGACATCTGCTGCAACGGTAACGTGGCAGGCACAAGTTGGAATGAAGTCGGCAAAGAATCGGCTAATCCAGTTTGAAAGGGTTCGGATAGTGATTGCGCGCACAACAGGGGCGGCAATTCGGGGAATATTGGTTGCACTTTTGGTGCTGACACCCGCGTTGTACTTGCCCGTATCATCAACGAATGGGACCGAGATTGTCGTCTTTCTCGCCATTCTCGCGTTTTTCCTGACCTTCGCCGAATATAATTCGGCCTTCCCAAGCTTTATTGAATTTCGCGACGCACCACCAGTGAACCGCCTGCGCTTTGTTGGGCTGGTTTCGATGGTCGCTTTCCTGACGCTGATCTGCAAAAACGCCTATTCGCCGACAGAATTAACCTCAGGTTTTTATGTGATCGGGTTGGGCGTCGCCAATGTGGTCGATTTCCCCTATTCACCCGTGCGTCTGATCGTGTTGATGCTGCCTGTCAACGCAAGCGCGCCGCTGATCGAACTTGTTCGTATCGCTGCCAGTGTGGCCTATGTCGCAGCTATGGTCACAATCGCCAGTTTCTACTACGCGGTGAAAATGCGTGGTTGGCCCACCGGAAACGGAGCCTTCAACGTCTGGACCAATCTGCCGCTGTTCGATCCGACCAAGGGTGGCGATGTCGTTACCCGTCTGCAGCGTGATGGACGGTTGAACATCTCGATCGGCGTCCTGCTGCCGTTTGTAATCCCGGCTCTGATCAAGATCCTGACCGATTATGTGAGCCCGATCTCGCTGAACAGCCCCCAGACGCTGATCTGGACGTTGAGCGCTTGGGCCTTTCTGCCTGCTAGCATGATCATGCGAGGAATGGCGACACTGCGCATTGCAAACCTGATTGTCGAAAAACGCCGCGCCTATTCTACGACTGAATCAACACAGACCGCATGATTCGGATTTTTCTGCTGCTTTTGCTGCCATTCGCGGCACAGGCAGAGACGATACGCATAGCCACCTTCAACACCGAACTCAGCCGTAAAGGACCGGGCATTCTGCTGCGCGATATCCGGCGCGGGGATGCACAGGTTCGCGCTGTGATGCGGGTGTTGTTGGAAACCCAACCCGATATCGTTGCCTTGCAGGGCATCGACTGGGATCTCAATGGCGAAACGCTGACCGCATTCGGTGAGGCGCTGCGCAACGAGGGACTGGACTATCCCTATCACTTTACCGCCAAGCCTAATTCAGGAATGGAAACCAGTCTGGATCTGGACGGGGACGGGCAGGCCAATGGACCAAGAGATTCCCAAGGCTATGGCGAGTTCACCGGTCAGGGCGGGCTGGCCATTCTGTCCCGGTTTCCCATAGGCCATGACGACATGCAGGATTTCTCAGGAGTACTGTGGCGCGACCTGCCGGGGGCTGATCTGCCGACGGTCGATGGCACGCTATTTCCCTCTGAAGCCGCCCAGCGCATTCAGCGACTGTCCTCGGTGGCACATTGGATCGTACCAATCGAGTCCCCGATCGGCCACCTGAACCTGATGACATTTCACGCGACCCCGCCCGTTTTCGACGGACCCGAGGATCGGAACGGGTTGCGCAATCGTGACGAAATTCGCTTGTGGAACGCTGTGCTGGACGGTGCTCTAGGCCCTGCCCCACTCGGGCCTTTCGTAATTGCTGGGGATGCAAATCTGGATCCCACGCGCGGGGAAGGCCGGAAAGAGGCTATCCAGGGCTTGCTGGCAGACCCGCGGTTGCAGGATGCAAAGCCTGCCACCCCCTCGGGGGCATTGGCCACGGTTGAGTGGAAAGCCGTCGGAGAAATGCGGGTAGATTACGTTCTGCCCTCGGCAGATCTACGCGTTGTGGATGCGGGCATCTTTTGGCCCGACACGGGCGCAGACCTGCGCGCAATCGCCGAACAGGCCAGCCGGCACCGGCTTGTCTGGGTGGACCTGGGACATCGCTAACGCTGGTCAGGCCCGGGCAGTTCTGACCAAAGTCGCTTTCTGCTTGGCTGTTTTCGGGATCGCAGAAGCCATCGCCGCGTCCAAGTCGGTCGTCTGAAATCCAGGGATAAGGTCGTCAAAGAATGCGCCGTCCAAACTATGCGGCAGATCCCATAGATAGCGCATCTCAACCAGATGTGGCGCCAACTTCCAGAAAGGCCGCAGTGCCTGAATCGGCCACCATTTCATGGGGCTGACGGCTATTTCGGCACCGGTCACCCGCGACAAGGATTGCGCAATATCCCGGCCGGTCAGGGTAAACCCGGCATAAGGAACCTCGCAGAACCGGGGAAGGTCCTGGCGGATATCAGCCAACGCAACGGCCGCTCGGGTGAGGTCGGGCAGATAGGCCCAGGCGTGTGGGATATCCGGGCGACCGGGATAAACCATCTTGCCGCGTGCCAAAGGCTTGATCATGACCTGATCGAACCAGTTCCCCGAGGCGCAAGTGTCAATGAAATCACCTGCCCTGAGAAGAATCGTTCTTACCGAGGATTTTCGATAGGCTTCTTCCATCTCAACCCGGATCCTGCCCAGGGGATTATGCGCCGCATGCGGTGTTGCACCCGACCATGGCCCCGGCGTTTGCGCGCCAAAAACATAGACATTGCCGGGAAGGATCACAGTTGCACCGTGATCCGCTGCCGCATTGATCACATCACGATGCAGTTCGGGGACTTGTCGCGCCCAGTCCGGATAGGCCGGATTCCAGGCATTGACGACAACATCCACCCCTTCGACAGATCGCTTCAGATCCTGCGTCTTGCGATCAAAGCAGTGTACGATCCAGCCCGCCTCGCGAAAAGCTACTGCGGCATTGCGTCCAAACCGACCCGTCGCACCCAGAATAAGGACTGTTCCCGTCATATAAGCCTCCTCTTGTCCATCTAATATGAGCCATTCAGTTCAATTCAGGAATTGCCGCCAAACGTAGAACGTGTATTCATTTTTGAATGGACAAATCTATCACCCACTCTGACTGGTCTCTGATCCAGAGCTTTCTGGCTGTAGCGGAAACCGGATCTTTGTCTGCCGCTGCCCGGCAGTTGAACCGCAGCCAGCCCACGCTGGGTCGCCAGATCCACGCACTTGAGGATGAGCTTGGCGTCTCGCTGTTTGACAGGCATGCGCGGGGCTTGAAGCTAAGTGAAGTCGGAGCGCAGCTTTTCCCGATGGCGCAACAGATGCACGTAGCCATGAACGCGTTCAGCCTAACGGCCGCAGGCCAGTCTCAGGAATTGGAAGGGTCGGTGCGCATCACCGCGTCGGTCTTTGCCTCTCATCACCTGCTGCCGCCGATTCTGGCCCAAATACGGGCAGCAGAACCCGCGATACAACTGGAACTGGTCGCCACCGATGCCACCGAGAACCTGCTCTACCGCGAGGCCGATATCGCAGTGCGGATGTTTCGGCCGGAACAGATGGACATCATCACGAAACATCTGGGGGAAATCAGACTGTGCTTTTGCGCAAGCCGGTCCTATCTGGATCGTGCCGGCCGCCCCAATTCTCCCGACGATCTGTTGAGTCATGACCTTGTCGGGTTTGATGCGAACGAGCAGATCATTATCGGCATGCGCGAAATGGGCTGGCCCGTGAACCGGGACAACTTTGCCACACGCTGCGACTTTCAGACTGCCTATTGGGAACTGGTCCGCGCGGGCTGCGGTATTGGTTTTAGCGCCGTGAGAGTTGCCGAGGCCGACCCAGAGGTAGAGGTTTTGGACATAAACGTCGAAATCCCTGCGCTGCCGGTTTGGCTTGCCGCACCGCAGGCGATGCGGCAAACGACACGAATCCGACGAGTCTGGGATATGTTGGCCGAAGGGATAAAGGCCGATCTCTGACCGATTCACACTATCCGTGACGTAGCAAGGGCACGGAAACCCGATTTCCCGTCCAGAACCTGCGTTTAGGCCGGTTCGTCTCATTGACCCGATGCGGCGCAGGCGCTAGGGCCTTTGCTGTCAAACGCAAGGAGATCCTTCATGTCCAACCCCTCGCTCCTCATCCTGCCCGGAGACGGAATTGGCCCCGAAGTCATGGCCGAAGTGCGCCGCATCATCGACTGGTTCGGTGCCAAGCGCGGCCTGGAATTCGACGTGAGCGAGGATCTGGTCGGCGGTGCCGCCTATGACGCCCATGGCAAGCCGCTGTCGGACGAAACCATGGCCAAGGCGCAGGAGGCGGACGCAGTTCTGCTGGGTGCTGTTGGTGGACCCAAATACGACGATCTGGATTTCAGCCTCAAGCCCGAGCGCGGCTTGCTGCGGCTGCGCAAAGAGATGGACCTGTATTCGAACCTACGCCCGGCACAATGCTTTGACGCGCTGGCGGATTTCTCGTCTCTGAAGAAAGACATCGTTGCCGGTCTGGATATCATGATCGTGCGCGAGCTGACCTCGGGCGTCTATTTCGGTGAGCCGCGCGGCATCTTCGAGGAAGGCAATGAACGCGTCGGCATCAACACCCAGCGCTATACCGAATCCGAGATCGAACGCGCCGCACGCTCGGCTTTTGAGCTGGCGATGCGCCGGAACAAGAAACTGTGCTCGATGGAAAAGGCCAATGTCATGGAATCCGGCATTCTATGGCGCGAAGTCGTAAACCGGGTCGCTCAGGACTATCCCGAGGTCGAGCTGAGCCACATGTATGCCGACAATGGCGCGATGCAGCTGGTGCGTGCGCCCAAGCAGTTTGATGTGATCGTCACTGACAACCTGTTTGGTGACATCCTGTCGGACTGTGCCGCGATGCTGACCGGTTCACTGGGTATGCTGCCGTCCGCCTCCCTGGGCTCACCAATGGCCAATGGCCGCCCCAAGGCGATGTACGAGCCGGTCCACGGTTCCGCACCCGATATCGCCGGTCAGGGCAAAGCCAACCCGATCGCCTGTATCCTGAGCTTTGCCATGGCCCTGCGCTACAGCTTCGATCAGGGGGCCGAGGCTGACCGACTGGAAGCTGCGATAGAAAAAGTCCTGGCTGATGGCGTCCGCACCGGCGACCTGCTGGCGGATGAAGGCGTCACGCCGGTTTCCACCACGGAAATGGGCGACGCGATTCTGGCGGCGCTGGACGACAGCCTCTGATCAGAGGTCACACCCGAAAATAGAGGCGGCGCCCGATGCGCCGCCCATCTATAGCCGAAGGTGTGGATCACTGGCACGTAGTTTGCTCGGGCCCTTGCCACGGACGACGTTAGTCTGCTTTTGAGCCCCGAGCAGTCGTTACAAAGCTGGCTTTGAGCAAAGGACTTCATCTGGAACTCAGTCCAGCGTGTTCTTGTAGACTTTGCCGTCTTTCATGATCAGATCGAAATTCTCATGCGGGTCTGCGATCAGGTCGATATCTTGCAGCGGATTGCCGTCCACAAGGATTAAGTCGGCATAAGCGCCCTTTGCGATTACACCCAAATCGCCTTGTTGATAGGGGTGGCGCGGGCCTGAGAGTTTGAGCAGTTCAGCATTGGTTGAAGTCGCCATTTTCAGCACCTCGTATGGCGTGTACCAGCGCTGCAACTTGGCAAGGAACGCGCCTTGACGTTCGGCCAGTTTGGGATCGAACAGGATGTCGGTGCCGAAAGCGACTTTCACGCCAACTTCTTTCGCCGTTTTGTAGGTGAAATCTGTACCGTTGGTGACGTCGATCCATTTCTGCTGGCTAACAGGGTCGTCGAAAGAAAAGCCATCCTCGTCATCCAGAAGAGGCTGCACTGACAACCACACGTCGTTGTCGCGCATCAGTTCCATCGTTTCGCGGCTCATCAAGAAGCCATGCTCGATGGACTTAACGCCAGCGGCAACGGCTATCTCCACTGCCTCGTCCGTGAAGACATGAGATGCAACATAGGTGTTGTAGGTGTCAGCCACCTCTACGAATGCCTCGATTTCGGCCTTGGTGTATTGGCGTACATCCAGAGGGTCATAGGTAGATGACACCCCGCCGCCGGTGGAAATCTTAAGCTGGGTCGCGCCCATGCGCATGATCTCACGCGCGCGTTTGACCACTTCCGGAACACCATCAGCCTGCGCCATCAAACCAACGCTGTACCAGTACCATTGCGAATCCGCGCCGTTCGTCGGAACCGCTTGGTAGGGGCGATAGTCAAAGTGGCCGCCGGTTTGTGTCACGGGCGGGCCGGACGGCAAGATACGAGGGCCTTCGATCTCGCCTGCGTCAATCATCCGTTTTATGGCAAATGAATTGCCGCCAACGTCGCGCACCGTAGTGAAGCCGCGCATTAATGTGCCTTCGGACCCGATGGCACCCCGCACCGCGACCTCAAGAATATCGCCGGTCACAACCACGCTCTGCGGATTGCAGCAGTAAAGCGTGTGCCAGTGTACGTCGATCAGGCCAGGCATCAACGTGCGTCCACCGCCGTCGATGACGATACCATTAGCGACTGAAAGGGGTTCTAAGGAAACTTCTGTAATCAGATTGTCGGTTACAACGACATTGGCATTTGCAATCATTTCCTCATTCACACCATCAAACACGTTGACGTTTGTGAACAGTATCGGTCCCCCATCCTGGGAGAGCGCTTGCGAACTGGTTATTGCAAGAGCAATCGACGAAACTGCGGCAAGTTTGGGAAAATGCATTCGAAATTCCTCAGAAAATACTGTCGGATAAACCATCCCAGCGGAAGCAAGATTTTTCAAGCATTACCTCGCTTTTCTCCAATGGCAGTTTTGTCCGCATATCGGAAGTAGCAATGTTGGCAGCGGCAGAGCAGTTCAGACGTGGAATTCACGTTGATACGGATGCAAATCGGGCATTCCGCACAATATGCTGTCATTGGCTGACCCTGCGCGCCGACTTTTCCTTGCCTACATCAGTTGCCAAAGATGTTGTTCAGCAGGTTGTTGATCGCATTTTCGAACCCATTGCCCTGATTGCGGCGCTGACGCCTGGGTTGCTCTTGCCGGACGGGCGGATCGGGGGCCAGCATTGGCAGCGGAGAGGGTGTCATCCCCTCGGTCACGCGCACCATCGTCTCTTTCCAAATCTCCGCAGGTAACCCGCCGCCGGTCACGCCGGACAGGGGGGTGTTGTCGTCATAACCCATCCAGACCCCGGCGACGTAATCGGCCGTGAACCCGATGAACCAGGCATCCCGCGCCGCCTGCGTGGTGCCAGTCTTACCTGCCACCTGCCAGCCGGGCAGTTTCGCGCGCCCGCCCGTGCCTTCGGACACGACACGTTCCATCATCCAGGTCAGTTGCTTGGCAGCCTTATCGTTGATCACCCGCTCACCGATGCCGGTGCTCGTCGCCATCAGAGGAGCGTCGTCTCCCAGCAGCTTCAGCTCGGTCAACCCATAGGGCTCAACCGCTGAGCCACCATTCAGGATACCGGCATAGGCCCCCGTCATCTCGATCAGCGTGCTTTCCGATGCGCCCAGCGCCAGCGCGGGTCCCTCGGCCAGATTGCTTTCAATGCCGAACTCACTGGCGACGGTACGGACATTTTCAAGACCGGCAACCTCGGCCACTTTCACGGCCGGGATGTTCAACGAGTTCTTGAGGGCATCAGCAAGCGTGACGCGCCCATAATGCTTGTTGGTGTAGTTCTTGGGGCACCATTGCCCCGAACCGGCGATATTGATGCAATAGGGCTCGTCCACCACCGTATCCAGCGGCGAATAGCCCAGTTCCAGCGCGGTGGCATAAACGAAGGGTTTGAAGGATGATCCGGTTTGCCTCAGCGCCTGTGTGGCCCGGTTGAATGCGCCCGATACGCGGGTCTTGCGCCCGCCGACCATCGCCCGCACGGCCCCATCTGCGGACATCACCACGATGGCAGCTTGCGCCTTGGACCCTTCGCGGACCTTTTCCTTGAAGATATATTGCAATGCCTCTTCTGCGGATTTCTGCAGGCGCTGGTCCAGCGTCGTCCGGATCACCACGTCATCGGTGGTGTCCGAGCCGAAAAAGCTGGGCAGTTCCGTGATGACCCAATCGGCAAAATACCCTCCGGCGCGTGCAGCCGCAGCCGCAGACAATTGCGCCGGGTTGCTGCGCGCCCCGCTGGCCTGGGCAGTGGTCAGATAGCCCTGCGCCTCCATCAGCCCAATCACCAACTGCGCCCTATCCTGCGAGCGTTGCAGGTTGTTTGTCGGCGCATAGCGCGTCGGCGCCACCAGCAGACCGGCCAGCATCGCCGCCTGCGAGGGGCTGACCTCGGCTGCGGAGATTCCGAAATAGCGCTGGCTTGCGGCCTCAAATCCGCGTGCGCCAGATCCCAGGAAGGCGCGGTTCAGATAGATGGTCAGGATTTCATCCTTGGAGTATTTGACCTCCATCGCCATCGCATAGACAGCCTCTTTGCCCTTGCGCCACAGGGATCCCTGACGGCAATCAGCCTCATAGGCGGCCTCAGACTCCCATTCGCTTGGCACATAAGGCACGCCCAGACACAACAGCTTGGCCGTCTGCTGGGTGATCGTCGACCCGCCATGGCCAGACAAAGGCCCGCGTCCTTCGCGCAGGTTGATACGCACAGCGCTAGCGACACCCCGAGGACTGACGCCGAAATGGCGGTAGAATCGCTTGTCCTCGGTGGCGACCACTGCATTCTTCAGATACGGAGAAACCGTGTCCGCGGTGATTACCCCGCCGAACTGATCCCCACGCCAGGCAAAGACTTTGCCATCCCGATCCAACAACGTGACCGACCCGCGCGCGCGCCCGTCTAGCAAAGCATCGACATCAGGCAAAGAGGTATAGACAACCCCGACAGCCAGCGCCAGCAACAGAGCGGCCACAGCGCCCACGCGCCAGCTTACCCCCCAGATCAGGCGCCAGACCCAGCGAAACAACCGGCGAAAAAAGCCACCACCACCGCCGGATTTCCGGCGTGTCTTTCTCCGTGTGCTTTTGCGGGTTGTCGTTTTGCGCGCCGCAGCCTTTTTGCCTGCGGGTTTCGCAGTGCGTTTGGTCGCCGTGGGTTTTCGCCCCTTCGACGCGTATCTTTTGTCCGCCACAAGCGGTGCCTTGCGGCGCCTGGACTCAGTCATGCTCAAACTCTGCCCGGTTATCGTTTTGAGGCACCATACCCTGCTATACCGATGAAGTAGAGGTCTGAATTTCCGGAATACACCCTCTCTAACTCGCCTATAATTTAGTCGATATGCAGAATCTGTGCAAAAATTGTGCACTCACTCACCAATTCCTCCCGAATTTGACCACTGAACCGTTCCTTACACAGCTTCGGCACGCTCTTTTTCTGCAGGTGCAAACACGCCGGACAGACCGGGGAAGCAGAGGGGAACAGCGTGAAACTGATTATTGCAACAATCAAACCGTTCAAGCTCGAGGAGGTGCGCGAGGCACTGACCGACGCGGGCATACGCGGCATGATGGTAACCGAGATCAAGGGCTTCGGCTCGCAATCGGGGCACACGGAAATCTATCGCGGCGCCGAATACGCGGTGAACTTTGTACCCAAGATCAAGCTTGAGATCGTGGTGCCCGCCATGATGGCCGACCAGATCGTAGAAACCATCACCAAATCCGCCAAGACCGGCAAGATCGGCGACGGCAAGATTTTCGTCCTCGACGTTGAGCAGGCCCTGCGCGTGCGGACCGGGGAAACGAACGAAGAGGCGCTTTAAGCGCCCCCACTCAACACTATTCGAGGACTGACAATGAACCTGATGAAATCTCTCATCCCTGCCGCCGCGATAGTCGCGCTGCCGCAGATTGGCCTAGCGCAGGAGGCCGCCACCGGCGAAGCCGCGCTGCACACACAATACATCTTCACCACGCTGCTGTTTCTGATGGCAGGGTTCCTGGTGTTCTTCATGGCCGCCGGCTTTGCCATGCTCGAAGGCGGGCTGGTGCGGTCGAAAAACGTGGCCATGCAGATGATCAAGAACGTGGCGCTGTTTTCCTTTGCCGCGATCATGTACTGGCTGATCGGCTTCAACCTGATGTACCCCGGCGACGGCTGGACCATCGCGGGGTGGGTTGGACCGTTCTTCAATACCACGGTCCTGGATCCGGTGGGCGTGGGTGCTGACGCCGCGGCATTGGATTATGCTTCGGTTGGTTCGGACTTCTTCTTCCAGCTGGTGTTTGTGGCCGCAACTGCGTCGATCGTATCGGGTGCTGTAGCTGAACGTATCAAGCTGTGGCCCTTCCTGGTTTTCGTGATTGTTCTGACCGGCGTCATGTACCCGATCTCTGGCTCGTGGCAGTGGGGCGGTGGCTGGTTGTCCGAGGCTGGTTTCTCAGATTTTGCTGGCTCGACCATCGTGCATTCGGTTGGCGGCTGGGCGGCTCTGGCAGGTGCCCTGATCCTGGGTCCGCGGATTGGCAAGTACAAAGACGGCAAGGTTCATCCGATGCCCGGTTCGAACCTGGCGCTGGCCACTTTGGGGACATTCATCCTGTGGCTGGGATGGTTCGGCTTCAACGGCGGCTCGCAGCTGGCGATGGGAACCGTGGGTGACGTATCCGACGTGTCGCGCATCTTTGCTAACACCAACATGGCCGCAGCGGCAGGCGCAGTGGCAGCCCTGATCCTGACACAGCTGCTGTACAAAAAACCTGACCTGACCATGGTGCTGAACGGCGCGCTGGCCGGCCTGGTGTCGATCACTGCGGAACCGCTGGCCCCGACGCTGTTCGGCGCACTGTGGATCGGTGCCGTAGGCGGTATCATCGTGGTCTTTGCGGTCCCGATGCTGGACAAGTTCAAGATCGATGACGTGGTCGGTGCCATCCCGGTTCACCTGTTCGCCGGGATCTGGGGCACCATCGCCGTGATCTTTTACGGCGAAGCCAGCCTGGGTACGCAGCTGCTGGGTATCCTCGCCTACGGTCTGTTCACCTTTGTCGGCGCTTTGATCCTGTGGTCGATCCTGAAGTCCACCGTCGGCATTCGAGTCAGCGAAGAGGATGAGATCAACGGCCTGGACATGGCGGAACTGGGCATGGAAGCGTACCCAGAGTTCTCCAAGGGCTGATATCCAACCCAATCCAACAAAAAACCCGGGCGGTGTCGCCCGGGTTTCTTTTTTTTCCGCAGATTTAAACTCCGACGTCGATAATCGCATTGGCCAGAATCGGAACCGTGTTGGCATTCAGCCCGGCAATGTTCAGACGGCTGTCGCCGACCATGTAGATGCCGTGATCAGCGCGCAGTTGTTCCACCAGTTCCGGTGCCGCGCCCAAGCGCGAGAACATGCCGCGATGCTGGGCGACAAAGCCGAACCGGTCGGAGCCGCTGTGGCGTTGCAGCTCATCGGCCAGTTGCTGGCGCAGCCCCAGCATGGACAAGCGGATCTCTTCCAGCTCGGCCTCCCAGTCGGCCCGCAGGACGGGGTCGGTCAGGATCGTGGTGACCACGCGCGCGCCGTGGTCGGGCGGGAATGAATAGTTCTGGCGGTTCAGAAAGGCCAGCGTGCTCTGGTTCAACGCGGTCTGTCCCGCATCTGCGCTGATTGCCATCAATAGGCCCGTGCGTTCACGGTAGACGCCGAAATTCTTGGAACACGACGCGGCAATCAGGCATTCCTTGACTGAAGACGCAACAAGGCGGGTCGCCTGCGCATCCTCTTCCAGACCGTCGCCAAAACCCTGATAGGCAATGTCGATCATCGCCACGAGGCCAAGCTCGTTGATGATGTTCACCACTTCCTGCCACTGCACCAGGTTCAGGTTGGCCCCGGTCGGGTTGTGGCAGCAGCCGTGCAACAACACCACATCGCCCGACTTGGCGGTTTTCAGATCGGCAATCATGCCGTCGAAATCGACGCCACGAGTCTCGCCATCGAAATAGCGGTATGGAACCGCTTCGATCCCCAGGTAATTCAGGATCGACAGATGGTTTGGCCAGGTCGGGTTCGAGACGAACACGCGGGCCGAGGGGTTGGCCATGCGGATCATCTCAAATGCCTGACGGCAAGCACCGGTTCCGCCGGGCGTAGCCACAGCGGCAATGTTGCCACGCGGCACCGATGTGCGCAGGATCAGGTCAATCATCGCATCCGCATAGGCCGGATCACCAGCCAGACCGGTATAGGCCTTGCTTTCCTGCTCTTCCAGAATGCGCTTTTCGGCGGCCTTGACCGCGCGCATCACTGGCGTGATACCTTCGGCATTCTTGTAGACGCCAACACCCAGGTCGATCTTCTGATCGCGCGGGTCTTCGCGGTACATCTGCATCAGCGCTAGAATCTTGTCGGCAGGTTGCGGCTTGAGATGTTCAAACATCAGGTCTCTCCGGTTGCGACGGGCAGGGTCGGGAAGGCACCCCATTCAGCCCAGGAGCCGTCATAAAGCGAGTGGTCTTTCTTGCCCATGCGCTCGAGCGCAAGGCTGAGGATCGCGGCGGTCACACCCGACCCGCATGAGGTAATCGCCGGTTTCGACAGGTCGACGCCAGCGGCCTCGAAAATGGCGCGGCATTCCTCGGGCGATTTCATCGTGTGATTCTTGTTCAGCAAGGTGCCGAAGGGGACGTTTCGTGATCCGGGAATACGACCAGACCGCAGCCCTTCGCGCGGCTCGGGATCGGTACCCGCGAAGCGACCGGCTGCGCGTGCGTCGATGATCTCGTGATCCCCCAGCTTGGCTGCGGCAGATACCTGCGTGACATCACGCACCAGATGGTTCTGAACCCGCACGGTCATGTGGCGGTCGCGGATAACAGGCGGCAGGTCTTCAACCTCTCGCCCCTCGGCAAGCCATTTCGGCAAGCCACCGTCCAGAACGGCAATGTTGTCCTGCCCCATCAGGCGGAACATCCACCAGACCCGCGCGGCCGAGGACAGCCCCGAGCCGTCATAGACCACCACCTGATGGCCATCCCCCACGCCCATCGCCCGCAGGCGCGACATGAATTTCTCGACCGGAGGCACCATATGCGGCAGGTCCGACCGATGATCGGCAATATCATCAATGTCAAAGAATCTCGCGCCGGGGATATGGGTCGCGTCATATTCCGCTTTGGCGTCGCGTCCGTGTTGCGGCAGATACCATGATCCGTCCAGGACCCGCAGGTCCGGATCCTTGAGATGGGCCGCAAGCCATTCGGTTGAAACGAGGGTTTTGGGATCGTCCTGCATCAATGCCTCCCCTATGCGCGCTTGGTTTGTCCCTATACGCGCGCGCATGTCTGTTCAAGTCTGGATGGGGGCCTGTACCGCTAACGTGCCCGCCTGAGGCGGAAAAACTGAGCGATCCCGATCAGACTGATCAAAATCCAGAAGGATTCGATTAGCATCGAGGCCAAATTGAAGTTCTCAAACAGCGAATAGACGATCAGAATCGACCCCAATAGGTTTACCACCGGAAAGGCCAGGTCGTCGGAATTCATCATTCGCATCTGCGTGGCGAAATACGCAGCGACCACGATCATCGCCCCGATTGAGCCGATTCCATCCGCGATGGTCAAAGTGTCAAGAAACGCAGTCATGATCAGCCCTTGCCGTTTTCAGGAAACTCGCTGTGTTGCCCATAATGGTGCATGTTCAAAAACGCAGCCCCCTGCGCGCCCGCACGATAGCCATGAGGCAGATCGGCGGCAAAACGCAGCCCCTGTCCAGCGTTTAGCGGCACCCAGGCCTCGCCACGCAGAATTTCAAGCGTACCGGAAAGGACAAAAACCTCTTCGGTCACGCCCGCCGCATGCGCGGGCGACTCGTGGCATTGGTTTGGGGTCAGGCTGACGTGAAAGGTTTCGGCCCCTAGCGCGGAATCAAACGGAAAGACGATCTTGACCTCGATGCTGCCCGGAAAAGTCACGGTCTGAAAAACAGAGGGGTCCCCATTCGCGGTTTCAATCAGCGCGCTCAGCGGCAGTTGGAACCCCTTGGCGATCTTCCACAAAGTGGCGATGGTTGGGCTGGATTCGCCACGCTCGATCTGCCCCAGCATGGCTTTGCTGACGCCTGTCATCTCGGCGACTTTGGACAGGCTCAGCCCGGATGCCGCCCGCATGTCCCGTAATTTCAGCGTGATCTCGTCCGGTGCCATGATGCCGTCTTTCGAATCCTCTTGTGCGTTATAGCGCACATGTGGTACGTGCGCTATAACGCACAAACCCCAAGACATGCAACCCGAGGCAAAAGGGAAACAGCATCATGCCATTGTACCGATCCAGAACCTCAACCCATGGCCGCAACATGGCCGGTGCCCGCGGCCTGTGGCGCGCGACTGGCATGGGCGACGACGATTTCGGCAAGCCGATCATCGCCATCGTCAACTCGTTCACCCAGTTCGTACCGGGCCACGTGCACCTGAAGGATCTGGGCCAGATGGTCGCCCGCGAGGTCGAGGCGGCGGGTGGTGTTGCCAAGGAATTCAACACCATCGCGGTGGATGACGGTATCGCCATGGGACATGACGGGATGCTGTATTCGCTGCCCTCGCGTGAGGTAATCGCGGATTCTGTTGAATATATGGTCAACGCGCACTGTGCTGATGCGATGGTGTGTATCTCGAACTGCGACAAGATCACGCCCGGCATGCTGATGGCCGCGATGCGCCTGAACATCCCCGCCATTTTCGTCTCGGGTGGGCCAATGGAGGCGGGCAAGATCGACATCGCCGATCTGGACGCCAAAAAGATCGACCTCGTGGACGCTATGGTGGCCGCCGCTGACGACAAGTTCACCGATGAGCAGGTTCAGCATATCGAGGAAAACGCCTGCCCGACTTGCGGGTCGTGCTCGGGCATGTTCACCGCCAACTCGATGAACTGTCTGGCCGAGGCGCTGGGTCTGGCGCTGCCGGGCAACGGCTCGACTCTGGCCACACATGCGGACCGCAAAGAGCTGTTCCTTGAAGCCGGTCGCCGGATCGTCGAGATCACCAAACGGCACTATGATCTGGACGAGAAAGGCTTCCTCCCGCGCGAAATCGCCACGTTCGAGGCGTTCGAAAACGCAATGAGCCTGGATATCGCCATGGGCGGATCGACCAACACGGTGCTGCATCTGCTGGCCATCGCGCATGAGGGCGAGGTGGATTTCACCATGACCGACATGGACCGTCTCAGCCGTCAGGTGCCCTGCCTGTGTAAGGTCGCACCCAATACCGAGAATGTGCATATGGAAGACGTCCACCGCGCCGGCGGCATCTTTTCGATCCTGGGTGAGCTCAGCCGCGCAGGCCTGCTGCACGAGGATTGCAGCACGGTCCATTCCGGCACGATGGGTGAGGCGATTGCCAATTGGGACATCAAGGTGGCCAACAACCCCAAGGCGCAAGACTTGTTCAAGGCCGCGCCGGGCGGTGTGCGCACCACGCAGGCCTTCAGCCAGTCAAACCGGTACAAAGAGCTGGACACCGACCGCGAAGGCGGCGTGATCCGGTCGAAAGAACATGCGTTCAGCCAGGATGGCGGTCTGGCGGTTCTGTTCGGCAATATTGCCCGCGACGGCTGTATCGTGAAAACAGCCGGTGTCGATCCGGCCAGCCTGACCTTCACCGGGTCGGCCTATGTCTGCGAAAGCCAGGATCAGGCGGTGAACGACATTCTGACCAGCAAGGTCAAAGAGGGCGACGTGGTGGTCATCCGCTATGAAGGCCCGCGCGGCGGCCCGGGGATGCAGGAAATGCTGTACCCGACGTCTTACCTGAAATCCAAAGGTCTGGGAAAAGCCTGTGCTTTGCTGACGGACGGACGGTTCTCAGGCGGCACATCCGGCCTGTCGATCGGCCACGTCTCCCCTGAGGCTGCTGAGGGTGGCGAGATCGGACTGGTGCGCCAGGGTGACCGGATTGAGATCGACATCCCCAACCGCTCGATCCATCTGGCAGTCTCAGATGAAGTGCTTGCCGAACGACGCCAGGAGCAGGATGCAAAAGGCTGGATACCGGCAGCGCCCCGCAAGCGCAAAGTCTCAACCGCGCTCAAAGCCTATGCCAAACTGACAACCAGCGCGGCAAAAGGGGCCGTGCGGGAGGTCTAAGACATAAGGGCCGGACACCAAATCAAGTGATCCGGCCCAATCAATTCCCAAAGCGCTCCCGCGCCTTCTGGCGCTATCGGCTTCGGTCTTGGGCCTGGGGCGGCGCATAGCGCGGCGCCAGACCCAACCAGAGGAGATGTTTTGCGAGATACATTGACGATGGGCGGGAGAAGGTGATTTCCAGCTCAATCCCCAAGCTTGGCGTGGACTTCATCCAGATCAATCTCGGCGATCGGCATCTTGTTGGCCGGATCTTCAAAATCGTATTTGAACAGATCGAAATCCTGTTTGTAGATCTCGTAGACAAGATGCATCGACAGGTCGTCGAAATAGTCCTCGACAGGATGCTTTCGTTTAGGTCCGTGGCCTTCGGATTCGTTGAACCGCGGGATTTCGGACAGGGCCACCTTGTGTGGCGTGTCCAGGTTGCTCAGAACACCTTGCATCCCATCGTTGAACTTCTCGGTCCAGAAGATGCGATCATATCGTCCGCCATTTGCAATAAAGGTCGACACATGGCCAGACATGGCGGACCAGTGGATATCCGGATCCATGGGCCGGCGCCACCTGATCGTGTCACGAGCAAATAACAGGAATCTGCGGAAACTGGCGACCTGGTCGAAATCACCCTGACCGTCCTCTCCGCCAACCTCGATGCCGTAATTGTAGATCAGCGTCGGCACCAGATTGCCGCGATACCGTTTGCCGTTGCGCTGAATTCCACAGATCTTATCAAAAAACGAACTGAGAATTCGCGTGTACGGGTTCCGCACGCTGGTGAAAGAAAAGGAGTTATGATTTCGGACATTTGTCGAAATCGGCTCCTGGCTGGGACCGAACGCCCATTTATGCATCCCGTCCTTGGCATCGTGGATATCGCCGTCAAAAAACCGGCCATGATCCGAAAAATACATGATTTGCCCGATGGTTGAGCATGCACATTTCGGGACAACACGGTAAACCATGCTCTCGCTCTCGGTCATCCATGTACCGGGAAAACCCATTTTCTGCGCCTCCTCAACAGGTCGTAACTCACTATTCGCGCCTGCTTTTGTATCTACAGAACCAAAAATAATCTGTTTATTCAATCGCTCATCCTCAGTATCACAGAGGGAACCGGGCAGAAACGGATAACAAAGAACTGAAATGGCAAAAATTGCCTACATTTTGTTGTGCCACAAGGACCCTGACGCAATCATTGCGCAGGCCGAGCAGCTAACCGCTGCTGGCGATTGCATGGCCATACATTTTGACGCCCGCGCAAGTCGCGAGGCCTATGCACGCATTCAGGGCGCTCTTCAGGCCAATTCGAATGTCACTTTTGCAACCAAACGCATCAAATGCGGTTGGGGCGAGTGGTCTTTGGTACAGGCCACATTGAACGCAGTGCAAGCCGCCCTCAAGGCCTTTCCCCGCGCGACGCATTTCTACATGCTGTCAGGGGATTGCATGGCGATCAAAACAGCGGAATACGCGCATCAGTTCCTGAACGACAACGACAGGGATTTTGTCGAAAGCCACGACTTTTTTGCCAGTAACTGGATCAAGACCGGCATGAAAGAAGACCGGCTGATCTATCGCCATTTCTTCAATGAGCGCACCCAGAGCAGACGATTCTATACATCCTATGACGTACAGAAAAAACTTGGTCTGACCCGCGAGGTTCCGGCTGACATCCAGGTCATGATCGGCAGTCAGTGGTGGTGTCTGCGCCGTCATACTGTTGAAATGATCTTTGAATTCCTGGCCCAGCGCCCGGACGTAATCCGCTTTTTCTCGACCACCTGGATACCGGATGAGACTTTCTTTCAAACGCTTGTCCGCCACCTTGTTCCCCGTGAAGAGATCGACAACCGAACGCTCACATTCCTGATGTTCTCGGACTACGGAATGCCCGTGACATTTTATAACGACCATTACGACATGCTGTTAGGGCAGGATTTTCTGTTCGCCCGCAAAATCAGCCCCGAGGCACATGAGCTGAAGGACCGGTTAGGCCAGCTCTATTCTGCGGATGGGGTGGATTTTCACATCTCGGATGAAGGTCGCAATCTCCATAGTTTCTTAACCGCAAGAGGGCGCGTCGGACGCCGCCACAAGCAAAGGTTCTGGGAGGCCGGAAATACGCTGGGACCGGACCGCGATGTTTTCCTGATCGTGTGCAAGAAATGGCATGTGGCCAAGCGTCTGGTCGATCAGATTAAGTCCGAAACCGATATCCCTTGTGTCGAGTATCTGTTCAACGAACAGGATACGGCTCTGCCCGATCTTGGCGGCATCGAAACGACCTTGCTCAAACGGTCCCGCCACCGGCGTGCTCTTGTGCGGATGCTGTTTGAAAGTTTCGAAACCAACCGGCTGGTTCTGTGCATCGATCCCTCAGATATCGAAATCATTCAGGACTTCTGTGCAGATCAGGTCAAAACCCATGTGCTTGAAGTCGAGTGTGAATATTCCGACGATTACCTGATCGGCCACGCCCGCCGTGTGGGGTTGGCCGGTCAGGACAGCCCGACCGAAACCGTGGCACGGCTTGTCCCAACCTTGCACAACGCGATGGAATACGAATCCGAATTGATCCGGGGCACCGCGTTGGATCGACATGCACGCCTGCGGGAAACCAGCGACCGGACAGAAAACGAAGACGCCATTGTCCGGTTTCTGAATGTTTCACAGGAACAGGCGCAGGCCATCATGCGATTGGATTATCTGTTTGCAGATTGATGAGCCGGCGGCACCATCAGGTACCGCCGACAGCGCGATCAGATGTCGAACTTGACGCCTTGCGCCAGCGGCAGCTCGGCTGAGTAGTTCACGGTGTTGGTCTGACGGCGCATATAGGCCTTCCACGCATCCGAGCCGCTTTCACGCCCGCCACCGGTTTCCTTCTCGCCACCAAATGCGCCACCGATCTCGGCCCCCGATGGCCCGATATTGACATTGGCAATGCCACAATCCGATCCCGCTGCGGTCAGGAATTGCTCGGCCTCGCGCATGTTCAGAGTGAATACGCAAGACGACAGACCTTGCGGTACGTCATTTTGCAATTCGATGGCTTCGTCGAACGCGTCGTACCCCATGACATAGAGGATCGGTGCAAAGGTTTCGGTCTTTACGGTTGCTGTCTGGCCAGGCATCTCGACAATCGCGGGCTGCATATAGACACCGGCGGGGACGTTTTCGGTCACGCGGTCGCCACCAAAGACTGCGCCGCCTTCGGCCTTTGCAGCGTCCAGCGCAGCGGTCATGGCCGCGCCCGAGGCTTCGTCCACCAGCGGACCGATCAAAGTGCCTTCGATCAGCGGATTGCCGATGGGCAGACCGGCATAGGCTTTTTTCAACCGGCTTACCAGTTCTTCGCGGATCGAGTTGTGAACGATCAGACGGCGCAGCGTGGTGCAGCGTTGACCGGCTGTGCCGACCGCAGAAAAGACGATCGCGCGTACAGCCATTTCCAGATCGGCCGAAGGGCCCACGATCATGGCGTTATTGCCACCAAGCTCGAGAATGCATTTCCCGAACCGCTGCGCCACGATGGGGGCTACGGCACCGCCCATCCGTGTGGACCCGGTCGCCGAAATGACCGGCACGTCCTCGCTGGCCACCAGCGCCTCGCCCAGCGCGGCACCTCCGATCAGGGTCTGCAGCAGGTGGTCGGGCGCATCACCAAATCGGGCCAGTGCACGTTCAAAGATCTTCTGGCAGGCCATCGCGGTCAAAGGCGTCTTTTCAGACGGCTTCCAGATCACCGGATCACCGCAGACCAGCGCCAGCGCGGCATTCCACGACCAGACCGCCACCGGAAAGTTGAAGGCCGAGATCACGCCCACCGGTCCTGCCGGGTGCCACGTTTCCATCATCCGGTGGCCCGGGCGCTCAGATGCGATGGTCAAACCATAAAGCTGGCGCGACAGGCCGACGGCGAAATCGCAGATGTCGATCATCTCCTGCACTTCACCCAGACCTTCCGAGGTGATCTTACCAGCTTCCCAGCTGACCAGCGCACCCAAATCGTCTTTGGCGGCGCGCAATTCCTCGCCCAGCAGGCGGATCAGCTCGCCCCGGCGTGGGGCCGGAACCGTGCGCCACGCCTTGAATGCCGTCTTGGCATTGGCAAACACCGTGCCCATCCCTGACGCAGGCGTTTCATGTACCTCGGCCAGAATGCCGCCATCAATGGGCGAGCGTACAGCCAGCGTGCCGCCCATCAGCTCAGCGGCTGTCAGGTCCAGATTTGCAAGGGTTGTTTGGGCTGTCATAGCGATGTCTTTCATATCTCAGGCCGCCTTGTTCTGTTTGGTTATGTCCCCGGTGCGGTAAAGCTGACCGAATTCGGTGTTCAGGAAATCAGATAGGTTCACCTGCTCTTGCCGCACGAACCCTTTGCCGGGCAAAGCACCCGTTCGCATCAGATCAACCACACCCAGAACACCGGCAGCAGTGGTGACCTGAATGGCGCTCCAGACCTGACCATTGAGGGTACGGGCATAAGATTTGTTGATCAGGGATTTCTCGCGCAGAGCCCCATCGATCATGCCTTTTGCGGTGCAATAAACCAGAACCACATCCTGATCGGTCCGCGGCAGCGCGGTCTCGAAGATTTCCTTCATCAGGTCGCGACGACGTTCCAATCCAAGATCATTCAGCAGCAAACGCAGAATGTCACGGTGTCCCGGGTAGCGGATCGATCGGTACGACACGTCCCGCGCCTTTCCGTCCAGGGTTTCTGGCAACGTGCCCAACCCGCCCGAGGTATTGAAGCATTCATATTCCACCCCGTCATGACCCAAACGCTCGTAATCCTCGAGCGGAGCGGTCTTGACCCGTTCGCCATTCACGATGGCATCGCACGGATTGCAATATTCGTTGATCAGCCCATCGGTGGACCAGGTCAGATTGTACTTCAATGCGTTGGTGGGATAGAGCGGCAACGCCCCGACCCGCATATGCAGGCTGTCCAGCGTATCGAACTCCGCAGCCAAGGCCGCGCCGGCGATGCCGACAAAACCCGGTGCCAACCCGCATTGCGGCATAAAGGCCGTTTCGCTGTCGGCGGCCAACTCGCGCACCGCGTTGGTGGCGGCAACATCTTCGGTCAGGTCAAAATAATGCGCGCCGGCCGATTTGGCGGCTTTGGCAATCCGTGGGGTCAGGAAAAACGGAGCCGCCGAGATAACCGCATCGAAACCGTTCAGACCCTCAGCCAGCTGCGTTTCATCGCTGACATCAATCTGGCGGGTCGAAACTCCCTGCCGATTCAGCACGGACAACGCCGCCAGATCGCGGTCGGCAACTGTGACCGAATAGTTGGATGAAGTTTGCAGCAAAGTCGCGATCATCTGACCGATCTTGCCTGCTCCGATGACACAGATATTCCAGCTCAAAACGCGCCTCCTCTTTCGTTTCAGAAAGTATGAAGGCACAGTTGTTCAATCTGCAGAGGCAATCTTGACGAAAACGTCAAAACTATCGCCATATTGACGGACCTTCCGTCATACCGCCAATACTGGAATCGTCACTGCCTCAGGATTCGGCGTCCAACCCCTCGGTCGACAGGTCATCAAGCCTGGGCATCAGGCGCAACAATTCGCGGGCATAATCCGTCTGGGGGTTGGCGAACAAGTTATTGGTTTCCTGCAACTCGACAATTTGGCCCTGTTTCATCACTGCCACTCGGTCGCACATCTGACGTACCACCGGCAGGTCATGACTGATGAACAGCAGGGTCAGGCCCAGATGTTCCTGCAGGTCCTTCAAGATGTTCAGAATCTGCGCCTGAATGGACACGTCCAGCGCGCTGGTTGGCTCGTCACAAATCAGGAATCGCGGTTGCGTGGCCAGCGCACGTGCAATCGAGATGCGTTGCCGCTGTCCGCCCGAGAATTCATGCGGGTATTTCTGCCCGGCCTCATGGCCGAGTCCCACCTGATCCAACAACTCATCGACGCGGCGTTTGATATCTGCACCTTCCATCAACCTGTGATGGCGGATCGGCTCGGCCACGATCTCATCCACCCGCATACGGGGATTGAGCGAGGAATACGGGTCCTGAAAGATCATCTGGATGTTCTTGCGATAGGCATCCAGCGCGGTCCGATTGGTCAGATCGCTGACCACCTGCCCGTCGAATGTAATCGTGCCGCCATCCACAGGGTACAACCCTGCAATCATCCGTGCGACAGTCGACTTGCCCGAGCCGGATTCACCCACAACGCCAAACACCTCGCCTGCGCGGATGTCGAAACTTACTTCGTCAACGGCGGTGAAATAGGTGCGGTCCCAGGGCAACAGGCCTTTGCGCTGCAGGAACTTCTTGGTCAGGTTGCGGATCTCGAACACCGGTTTGCTGGTGTCATTATCCACCTTGGGCCAGTGGCGGGCCATGTCTTCGATGGCAAAGCGTGTCTCGCGTCCACCATAGCTGATCTGGGGAAAGCGATGCAGTTTCAGGGTCGGGCGCGGCACGGCAGCGATCAGCGATTTGGTGTATTCATGGGTGGGCTGCCCCATCACCTGCACGGTCGGGCCGGTTTCGACAACCTTGCCCGCATACATCACCGTCACCTTGTCCGTCGTGTCCGCGATCACACCCATGTCGTGGGTGATCAGGATGACGCCCACCTGACGTTCCCGCGCCAGTTCTTTGATCAGGTCCAGAATCTGCGCCTGAACCGAGACGTCCAGCGCCGTGGTCGGCTCATCCGCGATGATCACATCCGGTTCGGTACACAAGGCAAGCGCGATGACCACACGCTGCCGCATCCCGCCCGAGAACTGGTGCGGATACTGGTCCAGCCGCGTGTCCGGATCAGGAATGCCAACCCGGTCAATCAGGTCGCGCGCGCGTTGGTTCGCCTCGGCATCCGTTCCACCCAGATGGGCCTGAATGGTCTCGGTCAGTTGTTCGCGCACGGTGAATAACGGGTTCAGCGAGGTCAGCGGGTCCTGAAAGATCATCGAGATCTTTTTGCCGCGCAGCCCCCGCATCGCCTCGGCATCCAGACCACTGATCTGGTCACCGCTCAGCTGGATCGTGCCGCTGGCAATACGGCCGGGGCGATCCAACAATCCCATGATGGCCGCGCCAATGGTGGATTTACCGGCCCCGGATTCGCCAACCAAGCCGTGGATTTCTCCGGGTTCAACCGACAGGTCCACATGGTCCACGGCTGTGAACAATTTGCGGCGGGTGGGGAATTCGACCGTCAGGTCATTGATCGTCAGAAGGCTCATGAAATCACCGCAGCTTGGGGTTCAGTGCATCGCGCAGCCAGTCGCCCAGCAGGTTCACAGACAGGGCCAGCGCCAACAGGGTGCAGGCCGGGAAGAACAAAATCCACCACTCACCCGAGAACAGGAAGCCCTGCCCGATACGGATCAGCGTGCCCAATGACGGCTGGGTTGGTGGTGCCCCTACGCCGAGGAAGCTCAGCGTTGCTTCGGCAATGATCGCCAGCGCCAGTGAGATCGTGGCGATGACCAGAACCGGGCTGAGTACATTGGGCAGGATGTGGCGGAACATGATCGGGAAAGAACCGCGCCCGATCAGGCGGGCGGCCTGCACGTATTCCTTGTTCTTTTCCACCAACGCCGCACCGCGGACGACCCGGGCAAACTGCACCCAGTCGGACAGGGCAATGGCGATGATCAGAACATAGATTGCCATCTCGTCACGATATTCGGGTGGGGTCACGCCTTTGGCGATGCCAAAGATCAGCATGGCGACCAGAATGGCAGGAAAGGTCAGCTGCACATCTGCGACCCGCATGATCAGCGTCTCGACCCAGCCGCCGAAATAGGCCGCGACCAGCCCCAGAACAACTCCGATGATCAACGCCAGCAGCACCGCCGCTGCGCCGACAAACAGGGATATGCGCATCCCATAGAGGATGGTCGAGAACACATCGCGCCCCTGATCGTCGGTGCCCAGCAGGAACGTGTCCTGCGTAAAGGCATTCGGCGTGCCCGGCGGTGTAAATCCGTTCATCAGGTTCAGCGTTGCCGGATCAAACGGGTTATGCGGCGCAATCAGCGGGGCCAGTATTGCCGCCAGCACCAGCAGGACCACAACAAATGAGGCAACCATCGCCACGGGCGAATGACGGAAGGACCATGCGAAATCGCTGTCCCAAAATTGGGCCAGCCGCGATTTGGGCACTTGTCTCGAAGTTTCAGAAGTATCGGTCATGTGGCCCTCGCGTCGACACGCAGGCGCGGGTCAATGGCATAGTACAAAAGATCGACGATCAGATTGATCGACACGAACATGACCGAGATCAGCATCAGATAGGCGGCCATAACAGGGATATCGACAAACTGGATCGCATTTATGAACAGCAGGCCCACACCGGGCCACTGAAACACCGTCTCGGTGATGATGGCAAAGGCGATGATCGAGCCCAGCTGCAACCCGGTGATTGTGATCACCGGCACCAGCGTATTTTTCAGCGCGTGGCGAAAATTGATCACCCGGTCCGACAGCCCACGCGCACGTGCAAAACGGACATAGTCGGCACGCAGGACCTCAAGCATTTCCGACCGCACCAGCCGCATGATCAGCGTCATCTGATACAGGCCCAGCGTGATCGCCGGCAGGATCAGCGCCTTGAGCCCCGAGGTTGTCAGGAACCCCGTGGACCAGCCGCCAATCATAACGGTCTCGCCCCTCCCAAAGCTGGGTAAAAGATCCAATTCAACCGAGAATATATAGATCAGCAATATCCCGATTAGGAAGGTTGGCAGGGAAACCCCGATCAACGACACGGTCATGATGATATTCGCCGCCACCCCCTGTCGTCGAATCGCTGTGAAAACGCCCAGCGCGATGCCAAGGGTGATGGCCAGAAAGCCCGACACAAAGGCCAGTTCCAATGTCGCGGGGGCGCGTTCGGCTATGATGGTCGAAACCGGTCGGCCTTGCCGGTAGGACACGCCAAAATTGCCCTGCACCGCGCCTTGCAGGAACTTGAAATATTGCACCGGAAACGGCTGATCCAGACCAAGATCGGACCGCAGCCGGTCGATATCGGCCTGCGTACGTTCCTGCCCTAGCATGTTGTCGATCGGATCACCGACAAAGCGGAACATCGAAAAGGCAACCAGACCCACGATCAGCAGCACGATCACGGATTGGAACATCCTTTGGACAATATAAGCGAACATTCGTTTTCCTCGTTGATCGGACTGTCTATGCAAGCCCGGGCGGGGTGGTCAAGATACCGCTAACGCAAGCTAGCGTTTTCTGGCCCCGCCCCGGTTTCAGTTAACCGTTACCCAGCGCAGCAGAAAGAAGTTGTCCGGGCGCTGCGTCAGTTCGACATTGCTGCGTGTGCCCCAGACCAGAGGTTGCACATACATCGGCACATAGACCTGTTCGTCCTGAATGATCTGCGTGACCTCATCCAGCATCGCCTGCCGTTTGCCCGCATCCAACTCGGACTGGATCTTCGGCAGCAGCTCATCCACCCGCGCGTTCGAAAATCCGCCGAAATTCCAGCTGCCCAGCTTTTTCTCTTCGTTTGGGGTAGCCACAAGGAAGCGCACGGGGTGTTCGGCATCAAATGTACCGGGGCTCCAGCCCAGCAGGTACATATCGTATTTGCCTTCCCTGAGTTCCGGCCAGTAGTTACGGACCGGCATGGCATCCAGTTCCGCAGTGATCCCGATCTGGGCCAGCATGCTGACAACCGCCTGGCAAACGGCCTCATCATTCAGATAGCGGTCATTGGGGCATTTCAGCCCGAACGAAAACCCATCTGCATATCCGGCCTCGGTCAGCAGGGCCCTTGCGGCATCGACATCAAAGGCGGGACGGTCTGCATTCGCCTCGGAATAACCACTCATCGCCGGGCTGACCAGTTGCGAGGCCGCTTCGGCATTCCCCCGCATGATAGTCGCAAGAATGGCATCCACATTGACCGCCTGTGCCACTGCCTTGCGGACGCGCGGGTCACGGAACGGGTTCGGTTTGCCCGCATCGTCGGTGTATTTAAGCACCTCAGCCTGATGATCGAACCCCAACATGATGACCCGTGCCTCGATCCCCTGAATGACGTCGACATCCCCGTTTTCCTTCAGGCGCGCCACATCCTGAATCGGCACCGGGTTGATCATGTCCACATCGCCTGACAACAAGGCTGCAACCGCTGTCGCCGGGTTTTGGATCGGAGTGAACTCAGCACTTGTGATGTTGTGGTCGGCCTGATCCCACCAGCCGTCAAAGGGCTCAAGAACCGTGCGCAGGCCGGGCTCTCGTGCCGCAAGTTTGAAGGCGCCTGTGCCGTTGGCGTTCAGGGTGGCGTAATTCCCGACCTCTTTGTCGGGCACCGCTGCGTCATTGGCCTCGGCCCAGCCCTGATCCATGATCATCCAGTTGGCGATTGAGGATGGGAATAACGGGTTCGGCGCAGTCGTCATGAAATCGACCGTATAGTCGTCGACCACGATCACCTCGCTGATGGGCGCGAACCAGCTGCGGGTATCCGCCGCCTCGCCCGAGGCGCGCTGATAGCTGAACAGCACATCCTGCGCATCAAAGCTGCTACCGTCATGGAAGGTCACGCCCTCACGCAGGTTAAAGCGCCAACCTTCGCCGTCGCCTATCGTCTCCCAGCTGACGGCCAGCGCGGGTTGAACGCTCATGTCCTTGTCGCGGCGCACAAGGCCTTCGTAGACATTGTTCAGAAACCCCAGAACCGGGGCCGAGTTGACCGCGTGCGGGTCCATCGTCTGCGGGTCCGTGGTCGAGGCCCATTTGAATTCGGCAGCCTGAACGCTGGTGGTGGCCAGCAAGGCCAAAGCAATGGCACTGTTCCTGAGGGTCATGGCGAAATCTCCCTTTTTTGCCCCGCGATGCGGTGTTGCGCTTAACAATAGCGCAAAAGGCAGGGCGCGAAACCGCGCCCTGCCAAATCACTGATCTGAATGGCTTAGTTCAGAGTGAAATATTTGACCTTGGGCTGATCTTCGGCATCCACTTCGATGCCCACACCATCGGCCATACCCCAGTTCAGAACCTGGTGATGAATGGGGATGTAAAGCGCTTCGTCCTGCACAACCCGCCAGATGTCGGCGATGTCGGCATTCCGAGCGTCAAGATCGGTATTCGAGGCAAGCGACTTGATCTTCCCGTCCAGCGCATCGTCCTGATAACCGGTGCCGTTCCACGTGCCGATGTCATCTTCGCGTCCATGAACAAGGAAGTTGAAGATGTATTCCGAGTCATATGTCGGCACACCCCAACCCAGCATGTAGAAATCTGTCTTGCCATCGGTGATCAGCGGGAAATGCTGCGCCTTGGGCTTGGCGTCCAGATTCACGGTCACGCCGATCTGGCCCAGCATCCCAACAGCCGCCTGACAGATAGCTTCATCGTTGATGTACCGATCATTCGGGCAGTCCAGCCGAAGCGAGAAGCCATCGCCATAACCTGCCTCTGCCATCAGTTCCTTGGCCTTGGCCAGATCGGTGGAGGATTCGCCGTCCATGTCAGAGGTCCAGCCATTCACGAAGGGCGGTGCGATCATGCCTGCAGGCTGCGACTGGCCGCGCATCACGACCTGCTTGATCGCATCACGGTTAATCGCCATCGACATCGCTTGACGCACGCGCACATCGGCCAGAGGGTTCTTGCCGTCCACGTTATCCGCCTCGATGTCATCGGCACCCTGGTTCATACCAAAGAAGATCACCCGGTTCTGCGGGGCTTGCTTGACCATCAGACCGTCGACACCATTGACGCGTTCAATGTCCTGCACCGGCATATCCTGGAGGAAGTTCACCTCACCCGACAGCATCGCCGCAACGCGGGTCGCAGCGTTCTGGATCGGGGTATAGATGATCTCGGTCACTTCCATCGGGAACTGGTCGATGCCCCAATAGTTGTCGTTGCGCACCATTACCGTCTTGATGTCAGGTTCGCGGCTTTGAAGAACATAGGGGCCCGTACCGTTGGCATTGGTGGTGGCATAAGTGATTTCGCCGCCTTCGAAATCCTGAACATTAACGGTGTCATTCGACTCGGCCCAGCCCTTGTCCAGAATGAACAGGTTGGTCAGGTTCGACGGCAGGATCGGGTTCGGACCATCTGTGACAATCTCGACGGTGAAATCGTCAACTGCGCGCACTTCGACGATCGAACCGATCAGCTCTTTCATGTCGGAATTAGGTTGCTTGGCTCGGGTAAAGCTGAACACCACATCTTCGGCGTTGAAGTCCGCACCGTCATGGAATTTCACGCCCTCGCGCAGCTTGAAGACCCAAACATTCGGGTCATCGGCCTTGGGGCCCCACTCGGTCGCCAGCGCGGGCTCGAATGCACCGGTCACGTCGCGGATGATCAGAGGCTCGTAAATCTGGTGTCGCACGGTGTGCGTCGGACCTTCATTCTGCGAATGCGGATCCAGCGTCAGAGCATCACCGGCCCGCGCCCAGCGCAGCGTTTCCGCCGAAGCGCCCGCCGCCATCAGCGCCGTCGCACTTGCAGCGATCATCAGGTTTCTTAGAATCATTTGTAACTCCCCTTTTTGTTAACATCGCCCTTTGGACGACAGACCATTTTTACGGCCTTGGTGGTCCTGATCATCCAGATCATCGTTACAGTTGCAACACCTGATTGAGCATAAAAACGGCAGTTTGGCGGATGCCCCGACGCAAATCTGCCGTGCGCGCATGAACTTACGTAGCGGAAAGCTTACGCCAAGCTGTGGCCGCTGACTGTCTTACAAGTACGGATTTCCGCAGTTTTCAAAACATGCCTTCCGGTTGAACATTCCGGGAATGAAGTCAAGTTTCGAGCCACTTGCGGTCAAAAAACTGGTCCTTGGACCTTGCCCGAATCTGCTGAACATGGCGCATCGCCATGCTGCAGGTACCCGTCGGCCTGATCCGGGGCAACTAGGACACCTTTGCGCTGGTACAGCAGGCCTTGGACTTGCACATTCTTCGACCCGATGCCCAAATGGACACCTTGGCAGGGGTCAGGCAAATACCCCGGATTGAGGCCCGCAGAAATTTCAAACTGCGCTTAAAATCATTCTTGATCAGATGTCCCAGTTAACTTCGGGAGAAATCGAAAGATGAAAACATTTACCAGAAGGGCGGCCTTGTTTGCCGGCGGAGGGTTGGCAGGATGGGTTGCGTCACGGTGGCTGGGACCGGACCTTCCTGTCTATGAAGGCACAAGAAGGACATTTGCGGAAACCGGCGACAAAGTGATGAATGACGCCAGCGGACTGTCACCGACACCGATCCACAAACATCTGGTGCTCAGCGATGACCCCGGAGACACGCTGATCGCCGCCATCCGGCAAGAGCTTTCGGAGGCCAGATCAGAAGGACGCCCGGTCAACATTGGGGCCGCGCGGCATTCCATGGGTGGGCAAGCCATTCCCCGCAACGGCACAGCGATTACCTTTGACAATGGATCGGTTCAGATCGACGGTTCAGCCGGGACCTATCTGGCCCATGCCGGAGCCCGCTGGTCACAGGTCATCTCAGCGCTTGATCCCGCAGGCTGGTCCCCCAAAGTCATGCAGTCAAATAATGATTTCGGTGTCGCCGCCACTTATTCGGTCAATGCACATGGCTGGCCGGTTCCCTTTGGCCCGATGGGGGCGACGGTCCGATCGTTGCGCATGATCCTGCCCTCGGGTGAGTTGGTGACCTGTTCGCCCACCGAGAACACCGAGCTGTTCAATCTGGCGATGGGCGGGTACGGGTTGATCGGCGTGATCGTGGACCTTGAGGTCGAGATGGTTCCAAATTCACGCCTGACGCCGGGTTTCGACATTCTGGAAGCAGGAGCGTTTGCCTCGGCCTTTCGTGCGGCGATTGACGACCCGGCGGTCACAATGGCCTATGGCCGCCTGAATGTTGAACGCGATACGTTTTTCGAGAAAGCGCTATTAGTGACATATCGCGAAGGCTCGGACCAGTCGGACCTGCCACCAGCGTCCGGGTCGGGGTGGATGTCGCATGCGGCCAGCCGTCTGTACCGGGCTCAACTGGGCAGCGAGCCCTTCAAATCCTTCCGTTGGTGGAATGAAACACGGCTGGGCCCAGCGCTGGGTTCGGGTGAGGCGACGCGGACCACTTTGATCAACGAACCGGTTGTGACTCTGGACGACCGCAACCCGGACCGGACCGACATCCTGCACGAGTATTTCGTGGGGTTCGATGCGTTCGACGATTTCTTATCAGTGTGTCGCGCGGTAATTCCGGCCTCGTATCAAGAGTTTCTGAACGTAACGCTGCGCTATGTCGCACAGGACGATCAGGCCGTTCTGTCCTATGCAAGCGAACCGCGGATCGCCGCTGTCATGTCGTTCAGTCAGGAGCTGACCGAACGCGGCGAAGCCGACATGGCGCGGATGACCCGGGCGCTGATCGACGGGATCGTGGCGATTGGCGGAACCTATTACCTGCCGTACAGGCCACATGCGACACTGGATCAACTGACTGCAGCCTACCCCAATGCGGAAGGGTTTGCGCAGGCAAAACGAGAGCTTGATCCGCAACTGGTTCTGCGGAACAACCTTTGGGACAGCTATCTGGGGCGTCTATGAGCAACCTTCAAAAACTCTGTCTGGTTTACTTTGTCTCGCTGATGATCGCGGCATCGCTGAACTATGTTCCCGGCCTGACGGATCAGGATGGTCTGGCCTTTGGCATCTTTGCGCTGGATATCTATGACGATGCGCTGCATGTGGCCTCGGCCCTTTGGGCGCTGATCGCCGGGCTGATGTCACACCGCGCGGCTCGCAGCTTTCTGATCCTGTTCGGGCTGGCTTATCTGGGGGACGGCGTGTTCGGGTTTTTCACCGGTTATGGCTATCTTGATCTGGGTATCTTTACAAACCCATCGGCCGGGCCGGAATTGTCCCTGCCCCGGCTGTTTGCCAACTTTCCGCATCTGGCGCTTGGCGGGATTGCCGCCTGGGCCGGGCTGCGGGACCTGAGGCAAACCGCATGAGGTTCCTGTTTCGCTGGACCAAGCGGCTGGTTCTGGCGCTGATCCTTGCCGGGATCGCGCTGGCCGCTCCGATCCTCTATGTGGAAACAAGCTGCCGTGGTACGGGTCAGCCCCCGGCTTATACCGCCCTGATCGACCCGGCACATCACCGGGCCGAGACCCGCACGCTGATGACTTATCCCGAGTGGCACATTGTCCACGCATACGAGGATTACGCCGAGGTTCTGCGCACTCAGGACCCCCATGATTACGGGTTCTGGAGCAGTATCACCGGGTTTTGGGGGTCACTTTGCGACCTGAACCGGAACGCCTCCGCGCTCGGTCAGGTTGATGGGGCCACCAAACAGATGGTCTATGTGATCGGTGCCAGCTTTTCCGCCGAGCTGGCGCTGAAGGCTGCCTATGAGGAAACCCTCGGTCGGCTGGCCTCTGCCTTGCGGGGCCCACAGCGGGCACCTCTGGATGATTTGTCGGCACAGCAGGCCGCCGCATATGCCGCGTTCCTACAACAGGTTCCGTGGTATAAATGGCCCTTCGCCGACGACGCCCAGAGCCTGGTCGAACAAAACAGCGGCAGCCTGCGCGACAGCGAGAGGGCGATTGCGCTGGGTCTGGAATACGGTGCCAAACAGGCCTATGCGGGCGTGATCGAACAGGCGGTTGCGCAGGTCGGCGCTGATGAGCTGACGCTGAGGATGATCATCACCGGCGCCAGTGCGGACAGCCTGTCTGCCTATCCCGGCGTGAAGGTTATCTCTGAAGGCCCAAACGGAGTTGAGATCGAAACGCCGCGCTACCGCACCCTGACCAACCTAATGGCGGAAATGGCCAGCGCGGGGGTCGAGATTGTCGAGATCGCCGGCAATGACGACATTCTGTTCACCGCCCTGTCGGATCAACCAACTGCGCCGGATGCAATCTTCAGCGCCCAACGACAAGGGTTCGGGGACTATCGTCATCTGATACTGGTCAAGGTTCCGGACCTCTCGCAGCGTCTGCGCCAGATCCAGGGGGACGGCCTGACGCTTGAGCATATCCATGACTATTAGATCACTCCTGACAGCCATCCCCCTTATGGTGCTTGGATGGCTGTCGGTTCTGGTGGTCGTCGCATTGATAACGGACGAGGCCCCTGCCTATGTCGTGGTCTTTCCCTCAGAGGGGTTGATGCGAAATCTAGCGGATGATGTGGCGGTCATCGACTCTTCGCAAGTCAGTGTCACGGTCACATCGGATAGCAGCGGGTTCGCCCAATCGCTTTACCGGCAAGGGGCACGGCTGGTCCTGCCTGCGGGCCTGCCCGGTTGCCTTCCACTGCCTGCCCAACAGTGATCAATTCTGTCAAACATTCGGGGCCAATACACGAATGACCTATGGCCCCGATTAGAACCTGAAGAACCGCAATTCAAAGCACGCGCCACATGGGGCGGGCAGGTTTTCGATTTCACCGCGATGCGCAGACAGGATGTTACGGACAATAGCCAGACCCATACCCGTCCCGCCGCTTTCCCGGCGGGTGGTAAAGAATGGATCGAACACGCGGTCGACGTTACCGGGCGAAATCCCCACCCCATTGTCGGACACGGTCAGAATAACCGCATTTCCAGCTTCTTCGGAACGCAGATCCACCGCGCTGGCCCCATGATCTTTGGCGTTTTGCAGAATATGGCCCAGAACGATCCGCAACCCCTCGGCCGAAATCGGGAATGCGATATCATCCGCCCCGGACAGGTTTAGCTCAAGCGGAGGCGCCCCAGGCAACGCATCGCGCAGGGTGCTTGCCCCGACATATCGGGCCTCGCGCGCGCGGGCGGCATCCCGAAGTGCTGCAAGCTGGGTTTCGATCTGCTGACGCGCGCCGTCGATCTGCGCGATTAGGGCTTTGGAGTCATCGCTGCCATCTGGGGTGTCCTGTAGCATCTCAACCGCCGCGCGGATTGCGGTTACCGGCGATTTTAACTCATGCGTGACGTGATCGGTATAAGACCGGATGGTCGCCTCACGGTCACGCAGCGCCTCGGCCATGGTGACGACCTGAGTTGCGGTCTGGTGAAGCTCTTTGGTGCCGAAATGCTGGATTGAGGCCGCCTGGGTACCCGCCTCTTGCGCCCCGGCATAGGCCTGCAGGGCTTTGATCGGGCGAAGCAGTAGGCGCACCAGCAACCAACCCAGCCCCGACGTAGCCAGAAAGATCACCCCGCCCAGAACCAAAGCAGAGTTCCGAAATCCGAATTCTGGCCCCAGATAACGCAGAGCCACCAGACCCGCGAATGACAGACCCAATGTCCCGACCAGCGCACCGCCCAGCACAAATGCCAATGAAGGCCGCCAGCGCCGGGTCACCCCAGCCTCCGCATCCGGATGCCCTGTCCATGCACGGTTTCCACCGCGTCGGGCAAACCAACCTCTGCCAGTTTGTTCCGCAGGTTCCGCAGGTGGCTGTCCAAGGTCCTGTCCGAGACCTGGCTGTGCGCGCCCCAAATCTCGGCAATCAGGGCCGTGCGGGGAACAAGACGGCCCGGTGTTTCCATCAACATCACCATGATCTGAAACTCAGTCCCGGTCAGGGCAATTTCCGTGTCGTGGCAAGCACAGAGTCTTGCGGTCCGGTCCAAGGTCAAGGGGCCGTGCCGCAGATTTCCCGGCGCCGCCACAATGCGATTGGTGCGCCTTAGGATCACCTTGACCCGCGTCACCAGTTCGCGCGGGCTAAAAGGCTTGGTCACGTAGTCATCGGCCCCAAGTTCCAGCCCCAGAATTCGGTCGACCTCATCATCGCGGGCGGTCAGGAACAGGATCGGGACGTCCGAACGGGTTCGAATTTTCTGACATACGGCAAAGCCATCCAGTTCGGGCAGGCCAACATCCAGAACGATCAGGTCCGGTTCGTCGCGAAACGTGCTGATTACGGCTTCCTGACCGTTGGCGGCGGTCGAAACGCTGTAGCCAGCGCGTTCCAGCCCCAGACGCACAACTTCACGCAACCGCGGATCATCATCGACAACTAAGATATTCATATACCCGGACCGATACTGCTCAGATCGGCACCATAGCGGGACAGGCGCCACTTTCGAAAGCCCCATTCCTGCCAGCTGTTGATCGGGTCGGCTTCAAAATAGCACAGCGAATTCGGATACCCGTAGCTGTTATGCATCCCGGTCATGGGCCCCAACGAACACAGATAGGCATAGTCCGGTTCGGGCAGTTTCAGGTTTCGGGTCGCGATCACATGGGCAAAATTCACAAAACTGGCGCAATAGAGGACCAGTATGCTCAGAATGCCGGTTCGCGCGATCAACCAACTATTGGATTTCCTGAACGCTATTTGCCACCCAACCAGCGCCAGACCTGCCGCAACAAGACCCATCCAGATCTGCGCATAGATACGCAGGTAGGTCAGGCCATAGGTGCCGACATATAAATCCAGACGCATCAACGCCGCACCGCACAGAGCCACATTTTGTGCCAGCCACAACACCATCAGCGGTTTCAGCACCCGATTTTCATCCAGAAACGGCCGCGCTGCCAGGGCGAATGCACCGGCCAGCAGCGCCGTTACCAGCAACGGATATGCGCCGCGATGGGCATAGGATGCATAGCTCATCCCCTCGGGCAATGAGGCCCCGCCCAGCAGAATCGAAAGGTCCAGCACTGTCTGAACACCAATCAGTGCATTGAACACCCAGAGCGCCCGCAGGACCGAACCACCGTTGAGGCCGGGGATCGTCTGAGGGCCTGCGAATTGTCGCGGGTTCAGTCCGCGAAGCGGGTGATTGTCAACAAACGGCCAGATGATCAGCGCAATCCCTCCCCAGAACATGGCGCGCTGCAGCAGTTGACCGAAAGCGATATCCGGGGTGACAAGGGATTGGAATACCGGGTTCGCCTCGGCCAGCAGGGTAACAAAAACCATCGTCCCGCCAATCGGCAGACCCCAGTTGCGCAGGAACTGCCGAACCCGCTTCCAGCCGCCTCCGGCATCGCTGACAATCGTGGTTTTCAGGCCGGGTATCGCGCGGACCGGGCCAAGCCAGTTCTTTGGAAGATCAGTCAGAAACCCCAGCGCCAGCAAAAGCAGTTCCAGAACCTGGCCTTTCGGGTGCCTGACCCAGACAATCGCAACGACGAGCCCGGACAAAAGAAACGCGACCGATAATGGTTGAACGAAATCCACGACCGGCAAAACACTCAGCACCAAAACCGTTGCGGGCATAAGCACCCCTTTGCCAGACCGATCCGCGGGCAGGCCGCACAAAAAGACCGCCACAGCAAAGACCGCTAGAGACACACCCGCCTGATGCCCCCAGAACAGGTAATCCGCCAGCGCGACCAGCAAGATAAACCCGATCACGCGCCATGCGCGACCATCGGTGGCAAACCCCGGGGTTGAACCCGGCGGGCCCTTGGTGCCTGAAATCACCGTCTCTTCCGACAGCCACCAAGCGTCCAGCGCCACAGAATTCGGAACTCCAGATATTATAAGTTGCTGCGCCATTTCTTCCCTCTTGTGTTTTAAGGGACTGGTTTGACCCAAAGGTCGGGAAGCTCGGGTGCAGAAGATCTGCAGAAACTGTGCAGATCGGTGAAATGAGTGTCGGATTTGCAAAGCCTCGCGCGTCCTAGCAGGATGAAACCAACATCGCGGAGGTAAAAATGATCTATGCAATCTCGATCTATGGTCAGGCGGGTGTGTTCGAAGCGTTGCCACAGGACCGTCAGGACGATGTCATGGCTGGACATACGGTGCTACAGAATGCCCTCAGGCAGCGCGGGGATTTCCTGTCCGTCAAACTGATGCCCCCGACTACGGCTGTCACAGTCGAACCCGCGGCTGCCGAGACTCTGCAACCTATGATCGTCGACGGCCCGTTCGCTGAGACGAAAGAAAGTTTTCTGGGCTTATATCTGGCCGAGTTCAACGATCTGGATGAGGCGCTTGAACATGCGCGAATGATCTCGTCACCTGTTGCCCGGCTTGAGGTCCGCCCCGCCGCCTGGGCAGGCGGGTCGATGACCTTGGATTGACCGCGTGTCGGATTGGCTAGAGGCCACGTTCTTGCAGCAACGCCCGCAGGCCATCGCGGCCCTGACGCGGTATTTCCGGGACATCGACCTTGCCGAAGATGCATTTGCCGAAGCCTGTCTAAAGGCCCTGACCGTATGGCGCAAACAAGGCGCGCCGCGCGATCCGCTAGCTTGGCTTTTGACCACCGCCCGTAATGCCGGGCTGGATGGTTTGCGCAAATCCCAACGCCGCAGCGCAATCCTGACCCGCCACAGGGAAGAATTTCATTCCATGGCTGATGACGCACCAGATCCGGACGAGCTGCGCGACGATGTTCTGCGCCTGCTGTTCATCTGTTGTCACCCGGACCTAAGCCGGCAAGACCAGATTGCGCTGGCCCTAAAAATTGTTGCCGGGTTGCGTGTGGAAGAAATCGCCCGTGGTTTCCTTGTCAGTACAAAGGCAATGGAACAGCGAATTACCCGCGCCAAGAAAAGGATCGCAGGAAGTTCTGTCGCTTTTGAAACACCCACGCCACAGGAGCGGGCTGCGCGTTTGGGCGAAGTGTCTTTGATGATCTACCTGATGTTCAACGAAGGCTGGTCAACCTCGGGTGGCCCGGTGCAAATCCGGCTCAAACTATGCGATGAGGCGATACGTCTGGCCCAGCTGCTGGTTGCCTTGTTCCCGACGATGGCCGAGCAGATTTCACTGCTGGCCCTGTTGCTTCTGCAACATGCCCGTCGTGAAGCACGGCTAGACGATCAAGGTGATCTTGTAGCCCTGGAAGATCAGGACAGGGCCCTTTGGGACAAGGCCAACATCGCCGAAGCGACAGCCCTGATGCAAAAGGCCGAACGGCTGAACCAAGTTGGTGTTTACGGTATTCAGGCCGCAATCGCCGCCGTTCATGCGCATGCCCAATCGACAAAAGATACCGACTGGTCTCTGATCGAGGCGCATTATGCCGCGCTCTATCGCCTCCAGCCCTCACCTGTCATCCGCCTGAACCAGATCGCCGCCGGGTCCAGGGTTCATGGCCCACGCCGCACGCTTGTTGCGTTGGATACCGTGGCGAATGATCTGGCGTCTTATCGCTGGTTCCATGCCTTGCGCGCGGCAATGTTGCGAGAGATCGGCGATCTTCCCGCCGCGATCCAGTCCCTTAACCGCGTATTGAACCTTGGTCCGACGGGACCGGAACGTGTGGCGGTCCTGAAAGAAATCGCCGCCTGTGAAAAAGATTTGAACCAGTTGTAGGAAAGGCCGATCCTCACGCGTCCTTTGTTCAGTCCCGCATGCAGCGGGCAATCAAAGGGAGATAGAGATGAGCATTCTGGACATGACCACCGTTGGAAACTCGGGCTGGATCGGGCATTCCGGGCCAGACCAGACCAAGGCCAAGCAATTCTACAAAAATGTGCTGGGCTGGAACATTAACGAGATGCCGATGCAGGACGGGTCAAGCTATGCCGCCGCGGTGGTTGGTGAAACGCCAATCGGAGGGTTCTCGCCCATGCCCGAGACGGATGGCAACTGGACGATCTATTTTACGGTTGCTGATGTCGATAACAGCCTAGCAGCCGCAGTTGCACAGGGAGCCTCAGTCTTGCAACCCGCCATAGATATGCCCGGGGTCGGCCGGATGGCCACTCTGAACGACCCACAAGGCGCTCGGTTTGCGTTGATTACTTATGAAAGCATGGCGTCTTAATCTTGGGCAGACAGGAGAATTCCCATGGAACACACACCGCAAATCGCTCTGCTTGTGACAGCAATCTTTGTGCTTATGAGTATTCCGATGGGAATTCTTGTAGGCATCAGACGATCCCAGACCGGAATTTTACTGCTGCACGGGGATGACGACGAACTGCTGCGGCGGATTCGGGCACATGGGAACTTTACTGAATATGTTCCTCTGGCGCTGCTGGCTTTGGCGGGGGCGGAAATTGCCGGTGCCTCAGACTGGCTGGTCGGCGGATGCGGTCTTGTGCTGTTGGTGGCCCGCGCCGTACACTATGTCAGCCTGCGTTCCACCCCCGACGGCAAAGGTCGGGTGATCGGTGCCGCACTGACAACATTGGTGATGCTCGTCTTGTCCCTGTCAATTCTTTGGCAGTTGGCGGGATCAGTCTGATGCCAAATGATGAACACCTGAATCAACGTATGCGCCTCGCCCTCGAGGCGCATATTGGAATTTCCGAAATGCGGATGATGGGTGGCACCTGCTTTTTTCTGAACGGCAATATGTTGTGCGGCGCGCGCCGCGACAAAGACGGGTTTGGACGGTTCATGTTCCGTGTCGGCAAGGCCAAAGAGACCGAGGCGCTTTCTAATCCGTTTGCAAACCCGATTGTCCACGGAAAGCGAAAACTCGGTGGGTTTGTCGTTGTAGACGAGGTCGACTGCGATCCGGCTGCGCTGGGTGACTGGCTGAGCCTGTGCTTGGCGCACGCCGCCAGCCTGCCGCCGAAAAGTTGAATATCAGGAGAAGATGATGGATCAGTTCCGCTGCTTTTCGCCCGAGGCCCTTCAGTTTCTTTCTGAACTGCGAGCCAATAACCGACGCGAGTGGTTTCACGCCAACAAACAGATCTATGAGGCCGCGATCAAACAGCCCGCAGAACAATTTGCGGCCCAGATGTCACAGGCGCTGGCCGAGATGACGCACATGCCCCATTCGGTCAAGATCTATCGTATTCATCGAGACGTGCGGTTCTCAAACGACAAGACACCCTATAATCCTCATCTGCGCATGTCTTTCATACCCGGCGATTGCGGAGATCAGCCCCCGCTTTGGCATTTCGGGCTGTCCCCGGATTGCCTGTCCCTTGGGTGCGGCGTCTTCCAATATGAAAAAGCAGCCCTAGAGAAGTACCGGACCGGTATAGCAGGACCAGCGGGCGATGACCTCATGGCAATTATCAATGATCTTACGGCCAGGAATGTCAGGATCAGCGAACCCGAGTTGAAGCGTGGACCGTCAGGCTATTCGAGTGATCACCCTCATCTGGACCTTCTGCGCCGCAAGGGGCTTACCGTTTGGACAGATCTTACCGCCCAACCCACCGTAACCCAGGCAGGTCTTAGGGAAGAATGTCTAAATCAATTTCAGCTCTTCCACCCGGTGTTTCAGAACTTGCAATCCCTTGGCACCTAGCAGACCTAACACAGGATCATGTTATCCCTTGCCTTTTTCAACACCAGGGGCCTCACGAAGTGAGATCGTGCAGCAAAGAGTCCGGTGGGCTGTTTGTAGGTCTGACGGGCGGTTTAGCAAATATCGCTGGTTGCGGGAGTAGGGTTTGAACCTTTGGCCTTCAGGTTATGAGCCTGACGAGGTGAAGACGTTAAGCAATTGATCC
>NZ_JBXWOK010000006.1:0-216586 GCF_059610845.1 Ruegeria sp. CDSC021 | reverse complement strand
AGATCAGACATGTTCACCGCTCGTTTTTGAACCGTGAATCACGCCGCAAAACGGAAATCAATGGGTCCTGACCCTAGACAATATGCAATGGAAACAAGAGGCGGATCAGGGGTTAATTCGGGGGTCAGTTGCACCGCTTACGCTCAAAGAATACATCAACGGATTCTACAACCCGGGCCACCGACATTCAGCACTGAGCGGGAGCATCCGGTCGCATATTGAGGGTTCGGGCATCCGTATTGAGAAAAAACCGACGCAAGCAGCGCCGGTTTTCATAGTCTCATCCTAAGAGACTGCTAACGGTGTCAGCCGAATACACGCCCCAGTGCGCCATCGACAGCATCGGTGATTTGGTCGATGTCATCCGCGGTGGCAATCAGCGCTGGTGAGAAGCACAGAGTGTTGTTCCGACCGGGGACCGAGCGGTTGGTGACGCCGATGATCACGCCTTGCGCCATGCAGTCGGCCACAACGGCCTGGGCAAGCTTCTCATCAACTGGCTCACGGGACGCGCGGTCTGCGACCAGCTCAGCCCCCAGGAACAAGCCTTTGCCGCGTACATCGCCGATGACCTTGTGCTTTTCCATCAGCGCCTGAAGGTTGCCCGTCATCCGGTCGCCCATGGCCGAGCAGTTGCCCAACAGGTTTTCATCCTCGATAATCCGCATGTTCTCGATCGCGGCCGCTGGACCGGCGGTGCAGCCACCAAATGTCGAGATATCGCGGAAATAGCCCATCGGGTCCGAGGCGTCTTCTTTGAACATGTCAAAGACTTCCTCAGTAGTTACCATGCAGGCGATGGCGGCATAGCCCGAGGCGACACCCTTGGCCATGGTCACAAAATCTGGCTTTACGCCATATTGTTGGTAACCGAACCAGGTGCCGGTGCGGCCCACGCCGCAGACGACCTCGTCGATATGCAGCAGGATATCGTATTTCTTGCAGATTTCCTGTACGCGCTGCCAATACCCTTCGGGCGCTTCGATCACGCCGCCACCGGCGGTCACGGGCTCAAGGCACAGGGCGCCAACCGTATCGGGGCCTTCGCGCAGGATCACCTCTTCGATCTGATCCGCGGCCCATTCGCCGAAATTCTCTTCGGGCGCGCCGTCCAGCTCGTGCTTGCGGTATTCCATGCAATGCGGCACGCGGATGAAACCGGGGGCGAAAGGCCCGTACTGCGCGTTGCGCTCGTCCTGACCACCTGCCGACATCGCTGCCAGGGTCGAGCCGTGATAGTCGCGGTCACGGTACAAAATCTTGGTCTTCTTGCCGCCGTATTTCTTGTGGGCGATTTGGCGAACCATCTTGAACGCCTTCTCATTCGCCTCGCTGCCCGAGTTGGTGTAATACACGCGGCTCATGCCAGGCATTTTCTCGATCAGCTTTTCGGCGAACAAAGCACCAGGGATCGAGCCCGCCGAATTGGCGAAATAGCACAGCTTCATCAGCTGGTCGTAAACCGCCTTACAGATCGATTCGCGGCCATAGCCGACATTCACAGTCCATACGCCGCCCGATACAGCGTCCAGATGCTCTTTGCCTTTTTGATCCCAGACACGCATGCCCTTACCTTCGACAATGATGCGCGGGTCGTTGGTTTCAAAGGGTTTATGCTGGATCAAGTGGTGCCAAATATGGGCGCGGTCGGCTTCGACGACGCGGGAAAGATCGTTTTCGTTGAACGTGCCGTCCATGACATGTCCTTTCAAAATTAGCGTGTGCACATCTTGCAGAGGCGGTGTTGCCTCGGCTTGTATATTCGATGGCTCAGATCAGCGTGAATGGCCAGTACAAGATAGGGCCAGATCGGGTAGGTTGGTATCGCCAGTCGGGCACAGCACAGTTATTTGGCCGCCTCAGCCCGTATTTCTACGGGTTTGTCATGGGACTATGTTTGTGTTCAATTCGCGCAACTTGCGATTTGGGAGGATCCGCAGATGACAGGGGCCAACATATATGAACGCCACTTGGATCAATGCCAGGCGAATTATACGCCGCTGTCACCGCTAAGCTTTATCGAACGGACGGCGCAGGTCTACCCTGATTACCCGTCAGTTGTTTATGGCGTCCGCCGGTATTCCTGGGCCGAAACCTATACCCGTTGTCGTCGACTGGCGAGCGCTCTGGATAGGCGTGGAATAGGGCGAGGAGATACAGTTTCGATCATCGCAGCAAACATCCCCGAACTGTACGAGGCCCATTTTGGCATTCCCATGGCCGGCGCCGTGCTGAACGCGATTAACACCCGGCTGGACGCGCCGATCATTGCCTTCATCCTGAACCATGCGGAATCCAAGGTGCTGCTGGTCGATCCGGAATTTTCTGCGGTTGTGCAAGACGCACTTGAACAGGTTGATCACGATATTCTCGTCATCGATATCGAGGATCCCAGCTTTGATGGTGGCGAGAAACAGGGCAGTCTGACTTACGATGCGCTCTTGGCCGAGGGCGATCCCGAGTTCGCATGGTCCCTGCCAGCGGATGAATGGAATGCGATCACGCTGAATTATACCTCGGGCACCACAGGCAATCCAAAAGGGGTTGTGTATCATCACCGCGGTGCGGCCCTGAATGCCCAATCTGATCTGCTGGACTGGGGCATGCCTCGGCATTCTGTCTATCTGTGGACCTTGCCGATGTTCCACTGCAACGGCTGGTGTTTCCCTTGGGCCATGGCGGCAAATGCAGGGGTCTCGGTGTGCCTGCGGGCGGTGCGGGATGAGCCGATCTATGCCGCCTTCCGGGATGAGAAGGTCACGCATTTCTGCGGTGCGCCGATTGTTCTGAACATGTTGGCCAACGCGCCTGATAACCTTAAGGATTTCGATCACGAGATCAAAGTGATGACCGCAGGCGCACCACCTCCGGCGGCTGTGGTTAAGAAGATGGAGGATATGGGGATCGAAGTTACCCATGTCTATGGCCTGACCGAGACTTATGGTCCGTCCGTGGTCTGCGCCTGGAAGGATGAATGGAACAGCAAAGAAGGCGAAGAACGCGCCGCTTTGAAGGTTCGTCAGGGTGTGCGGTATTCGGCCCTGTCCGGCCTTATGGTGGCCGACCCGGATACGTTGGAACCCGTGCCTGCGGATGGCGAGACGCTGGGTGAGATTTTCATGCAGGGCAATGTTGTCATGAAAGGGTATCTCAAAAACTCCGATGCCACGGACAAGGCGTTCCGGGGCGGCTGGTTCGCCTCGGGCGATCTTGGGGTGATGCATGCGGATGGATATGTCGCACTCAAGGACCGGTCCAAAGATATCATCATCTCGGGAGGTGAGAATATCTCATCGGTTGAGGTTGAGGATATCTTGTACAAGCACCCCGCCGTGATGGAGGCCGCCGTGGTCGCCCGCCCCGATGACAAATGGGGCGAAACACCCTGCGCCTTTGTTGAACTCAAACCAGATGGGCAAGCGACAGAAGCAGAGATCATCGCGTTCTGCCGGGACAACATGGCCCATTTCAAGGTGCCTAAGACGGTGGTCTTCGGTCCTTTGCCAAAGACTTCGACCGGCAAGATTCAGAAGTTCAAGCTGAGAGATCAGGCGAAGGCGTTGGGTTAAAGCTGGTCGAAGATCGACAGATCCAGATCCAGCATCTCACCCATCCAAATGGCGCGGTCGCGGTGGTCTGCCAGATGCTCGCCGGTTTCGGGATGGGTGAATATCGTCAACCCTTGCCGATTCAGCGTCAGCCAGGGAATGACCTGATCAAATGCGTCGGCTGCAAAGCCCAACTGGCAGCTCCACCTTGGATGTGGGCCTACATTGCGGGCGTGCATCCGCCCCATTGCAACTGGGAACAGGCGCACTGCTTCTTCACAGAGCTGCCGGGCGGTATCCTGCGTTTCTGCATCGAAATAGACATGGGCGTGATAGCCGATGATTTCGGGCATTGGGGCCTCCTGCATTTTGTTTTGAAGAACGTAAGGCAGGGGTCAGGCAATTCCCATTCGCATCGGCACACAGACCCTGTGCAGAGGATCAGGTGGGGGCGTGTTGATCGGGATACGCTGCGGCAAAGGCTGGGTGTTTGGCGCAAGCGGCCTCGACGCCCAGGATACGGGGCAGGTCGGTCAGATCGACCTGATAGCGGCGGGCATTGTACATCTGTGGGACCAGGCAAAGATCAGCCAGCCCTGGCTGCGGCCCAGTGCAATATGGGGTCTGTTGGAAACCGCCCAACTGGGCTTCGAACGCAAGCAGACCCGGTCGTATGAAATGGTTCATCCAGTTGCCAGGCATACCTTCCGCATTCCCACTGAGCGCGGTTGCATGGCGTGCGACTGACAAATTGCAGACTGGGTGAAGATCAATTGCGATGGTTTGTGCCAGCGCCAGTGCTTGTGCGCGAATACCGGGTTCCGCAGGAAGCAACCCCAGACCCCGTGTCATGTCCAGATAGTCGATGATTGCCAAAGATTGCGTCAGCCGCAGCCCGTCAATCTCAAGCACAGGAACCAGCCCCTGCGGGTTGCGCCTCAGATGTGCATCAGATTTGTGATCTCCGGCGACAAGATCGACAGACACCGCACGATAGGTGATGCCAGCCAAGTTTAACGCGATCCGCACCCGGTAGCTGGCCGACGAGCGCCAATAATCATACAGAACTACGCCACTCATCGCGGGCCTCCTGTTTACGTCAATTCTCGTTCAGCTTGGCGGCTTTCAGGGCTTCAGACAACACCTCGGCATTTCCGATATGGTTGGCTAGCACCAGTACCAGCCGCGCATTCAGCGCGTCGCTGTCGGATTTATCCAGCCCGTCATGGGCAGCGATCAGTTCAAAATAGAAATCATCTGCATTGTCCAGATTAGGTGTGAGGATCAGTTGGGTCATCTCGCTTACTCCTTACCGGTGGCCCTGCGGATCGCCTGCCGGAATGCGTTTTCTTCGTACGTATCACGGCGGGCGGCCACGTGTTGATCGGGACGGATCAGATAAACCGCGCTGGTGGCATGCCCCAGATAGCGGCGCTTGAGCGCCAGGGTCGGATCGTCCTTAACCGACAACGCCAAGCGGGTTGCCTGAACCCCGTCTTCCTCAAGAGTGTCTGGTGCGTCGGCGTCAATCGTCAAAAGGGTAAACTTGCCCGCGAGTTTCGGCAGCAGGAACGCGGCGCCGAGGGGGGCATCCGGGCACGCTGCGCCGGGACGGGTGATATCTGGCCCGTTCAGCGCATCTGCGGAATTCAACGACGAGCCCGCATAGGTACAAGGTGTGCTCAGACGGCCGGAATTCACCAGAGGGCGCGCGAATTCGTAGTGCTCGCCCAGGTCAAGAACGGCGTCGCGCAACAGGCGGGACATCTGGGATTTCGGCGTGATAAAGTCGGTCGAGCGACTGGAATAGGCAATGTTCTCATCAGCGGCCTGCACCCGTTCATGGCTGTAGCTATCCAGCAAATAATCGGGCGCTTTTCCGTCGATAACCAGCTTCAGCTTCCAACACAGGTTGTCCGAATCCTGCACACCCGAATTGGCCCCACGCGCACCAAACGGGCTAACCTGATGGGCGCTGTCGCCGGCAAACAAGACCCGGCCATGCCGGAATCGCTCCATCCGGCGACACTGGAAGGTATAGATCGAGACCCATTCCAAATCGAATTCGACATCTTCGCCCAGCATCTCCTTGAGGCGCGGGATCACATTCTCGGGCCGTTTTTCCCGTTCCTTGTCGATTTCCCACCCCAGTTGCAGGTCAATGCGCCAGACATTGTCGGGCTGTTTGTGAAGCAGGGCGGATTGCCCCCTGTTGAACGGTGGATCAAACCAGAACCAGCGTTCGGAAGGAAAGTCAGCCTCCATCACGACATCAGCTATCAGGAAGTTATCTTCGAACACGCGCCCGTCGAAGTCCAACCCGAGCATCCTGCGGGCCGGAGAGTGCGCGCCATCACAGGCGATCAACCAGTCGGCTTCTATGTTGTAGGGGCCTTCGGGGGTCTCTACCTCAAGCGTGACATGGTCCTCATGGGTGCCGATCGCTTCGACCCTATTGCGGCCGCGAATATCGATTGGCGCGCCTTCGGCTTGGAGTGCGCGCAAGCGGTCCACAAGGATCTGTTCTAGGTGATATTGCTGCAGATTGATAAAGGCCGGATTGGCATAGCCTTGTTCTGGCTGCAAATTGAATTCATAGATCTGTCTTGTGTCGAAAAAGACCTTGCCGGTATCCCAAAGAACACCTTTCCGCACCAAGGGCTCTGCGCATCCAAGCCTGTCGGCTATGTCCAGCGTGCGCTGTGAAAAACAGATGGCCCGGCTGCCAAAGCTGACCTTGTCATTTTCGTCCAGAACGACAACCTCAACGCCCTGTTGTGCCAGATCAATAGCTGTGGCCAAGCCGATTGGCCCGGCGCCGATGACGATCACCTTGTGGCGTATTGGGGCTACGGCGTCCTGATCGGGATTTCGCGCGTAGGCGTAAAGCGGTATTTCGAAGATCTTGTTCATGGGGCTCTCCCATTGCGCTGCGCTGAGGGTCCTTTCCACCAGCCGTTCAGGCTCAGTGGTCCCGGTCCCAGGGTCTCACCAATCCGTCCTGCGAAAAACGATCTGGATCAAATGCGACCGTATGTCCTTAACTCTGCAAGGCTTCCCACATCTCCAGATCTCGTTGGGCGGTCCAGATGCGCGGGGTGTCGATCCCGCGCGCCTCGTCATAGGCACGGGCGACGTTGAAGGGCAGGCAGTGTTCATAGATCGCGTAATCGGCGAATTTCGGGTCGCATTCGGCGCGCACCGCGTCCCATGCTTCCTTCAGACTTCCTCCGCGCGCCGCAACCTTGGCTGCCGGACGATAGGTGCTGTCGACAAAATCGCGGGTGTTTTCGATGGCTGCATTGACCATGTCCTTGCCGACCAGGGCATCGCCACGGCCTGGCGCAATGGCGTCGACATCAAACCACTTGATCTCATCCAGTGTATCGCCCCAGTCGCCGAAATGCCCATCGCCGCAGTAGCAGGCCGAGTGATACTCGACGATGTCACCGGTAAACATCACATTCTGATCGGGTACATGGATCACGATATCGCCTGCTGTATGTGCGCGGCCCAGATGCTTCAGGTCAATCCGACGTTTGCCCAGATACACCGTCATGGTGTCGCTGAACGTGGTCGTTGGCCAGGTCAGACCGGGAATGCTTTCGTGCCCTTCGAACAGGCGCGGGAAACGCTGGAACTCACTGTCCCAATCTTCCTGTCCCCGTTCCACCACCATCGCGCGGGCCATGTCTGACATCAGGATCTGCTGCGCCCCAAAGGCGCTGGCACCGAGAACACGGACGGCGTGATAATGGGTCAGCGCCACATGCGTGATCGGCTTGTCGGTGACCGAGCGCACGCATTCGATTACCTTGTTGGCCAAACGGGGCGTCGCCTGTGCCTCGACAATCATGACACTGTCATCACCGATGATGACGCCCGAATTCGGATCCCCTTCGGCGGTAAAGGCATAAAGCCCGTCTCCTACCTCGGTGAACGAGATTTTCTTTTCCGACATGTCCCCCTGGGACGCAAATGCCTTGGCCATTTGTGGTTCCTTATCGCGAGTATGGGTTTTCGAGAGCGGGCAGCACGGTTCCGGCACATTCGCCAAATCCGATCGTGTACCCTTTCCCCTTGGCCGCTCCTGTCAGGGTCAGCGTGTCGCCATCCTCGATAAAGCTGCGGCTTTCGCCGGTTTCCAGTGTCAGCGGCTCTTTCCCGCCCCAGCTGAGCTCCAGCAACGAACCGCGCTCGGGCTTTGTCGGACCAGAGATCGTGCCGGACCCCAGCAGATCACCTGTGTTCATCGGGCAGCCCGACGTCGTGTGATGGGCCAACTGCTGTGCGGCGGAATAGTACATCTGACTATAGTTTGTTCGCGCGATTGTGGTTGCGGCCTTGCCGTCCGGAGCCATCGTGATCGACAGATCAATGTCATACAGCATCGGGCCGGTCTCTTTGAGGTGACCCAGCAACTCAAAATCCCGCTCGGGCGTGTCACAGCGGAAAGGTTCCAGCGCCGCCTTGGTCACGATCCATGGGCTGATCGACGTTGCGGTTGCCTTGGCCTGAAACGGCCCAAGCGGCTGATACTCCCACGCCTGAATATCGCGGGCGGACCAGTCATTCAGAAGGACATAGCCAAAGATATTGTCGTCTGCCTCTTGTACGGAAATTGGTCCGTCAGAGGGCGTGCCCACGATGGCGCCCATCTCAAGCTCGATGTCGAAACGACGGCTGGGAAGGAAGGCCGGAAGGTCCTGATCGGGGGATTTCAACTGGCCCCAGGGGCGGCGGATATCTGTTCCCGACACCACGACCGAAGACGCCCGGCCATTATACCCGATGGGAATATGCAGCCAGTTAGGGGGCAATGCATTCTCTGGTCCACGGAACATGGTGCCGACATTTTGGGCGTGGTGCCGACCGGCGTAGAAATCGGTATATTCGCTGACGGCAAAAGGCATGTGCAGCTCGGCATCTGCCTGCGCCACAAGCAAAGGCGCGACGTCCTCTTGTGCCGCGCTGCCTTCGGCCAGCAGATCCATCAGACGGTTGCGCAGGGCGGCCCAAACGGCGGGGCCTTGCTCCATCAGCGGGTTCCAGAAAGGCAGGTCGAACAGCGGTTCGTCGTCCAGAACGACCAGTCCCTCGGCCTCGGCAGCTGTGACATCAAGGATCATGTCGCCGATTGCAACACCACAATGCGGGTCTTCGCCGCCAGTCGAAAACACGCCATAAGGCAGGTTGTTCAAAGGAAAAGGGTGATCGGCAGAATTGGCCGAGCTCACCCAGGATTTCTTCAATGGCATTTTGTCTCCAAACCTCTGTCAGGGGCCAAGATTTTTCGTCGAAAAATCTGCGACCTCAATCGGAATTATTTCTTGCCCGGTGTACCGTCGAACTTTTTCTCAAGCGACGTCCAGCAGTCAATGTAATCATCCTGCAGCGGGGCCTCGGTCGCTGCAAATGATGTCAGATGCTGCGGGAACCGGGTTTCGATCATGAAGGACATCGTATTATCCAACTTATCCGGTCCAAGGTTCGAAATCGACGCGTTGTCAAAGGCATCCTGGTCAGGTCCGTGCGGCAACATCATGTTGTGCAGACTCATGCCGCCGGGAACAAAGCCCTGTGGTTTGGCGTCATACTGGCCATAGATGTTCCCCATCAGCTCAGACATGATGTTCTTGTGATACCAAGGGGGGCGGAATGTATCTTCGGCCACCATCCAGCGTTCGCGGAACAGGACAAAGTCGATATTGGCCGTGCCCGGTTGTCCAGACGGCGCGGTGAGTACGGTGAAGATCGACGGGTCAGGGTGGTCAAACAGGATCGCCCCCACCGGGCAATATGTGCGCAGGTCGTATTTGTACGGGGCATAATTGCCGTGCCAGGCGACTACATCCAGCGGGCTTTGCCCAATCTTTGTAGTGTGGAACTGCCCGCACCATTTGACAGTGACGGTCGATGGTACCTCACGGTCTTCATAGGCCGCGATAGGTGCCTTGAAATCTCGTGGGTTAGCCATACAGTTGGCGCCGATCGGGCCGCGTCCGGGCAGTTCGAATTTTTGCCCGTAATTCTCGCAGACAAAGCCACGGGCAGGGCCCTCAAGAACCTCAACCCGATAAACCAACCCGCGCGGCAGAATGGCGATTTCCTTGGGCTCAAGGTCGATGATCCCCAACTCGGTCGCAAAGCGCAGGCGGCCTTCTTGAGGCACCACCAGCAATTCGGAATCGGCCGAGAAGAAATAGTCATCCACCATCGATTCGGTGACCAGATAGATATGGCTGGCCATCCCGACCTGCGTATTCACATCCCCTGCTGTGGTCATCGTGCGCATGCCTGTCAGCCATGTCAGCCCATCTCGGGTATGAGCGACGGGGTCCCAGCGATACTGGCCCAGGCTGGTCACATCTGGGTCAACACAAGGTGCCGATTTCCAATAGGGCAGGTCGATCTTATCGTAGCGATGCGAATGCTTCACCGAAGGGCGGATACGATAGCACCAGGTGCGCTCGGGTGGGTTGGCGGTAAAGGCAGTGCCGCTCAGTTGTTCGCCGTATAGCCCATAGTTGCAGCGTTGCGGGCTGTTCATGCCCTGCGGCAGCGCACCGGGTAGGGCCTCGGTTTCGAAATCATTGCCAAAGCCGGGCATATAGCCCGGATGGGTGCCAGCGGGCGTACTGGCCTGGATCATTTTATGCGGGTCTGTCGGATGGTTCATCCTTGGCTCCTGCTGTTTTCTGCTTGTGAGATAATAGTTGATTTTGTAACTAACAAGCATGACAAAGACAGAAAGTACCGAAAGAGACGGGTTTGATCTGCTGGATTTCCTGCCCTATCTGCTGAACCGGGCAGCCGAAGAAAGCGCACTGGAATTTCAGCGTGTATACAAAGACCGCTATGGGATGCTGCGCACGGAATGGAGAGTGTTGTTTCATCTGGGCAATTACGGAGAATTGAGCGCGAAAGAAATCGGTCAACGCGCCAGGATTCACAAAACCAAGATAAGCCGCGCGGTCAGCAGGCTTGAGCAGCGCCGATTTCTTGTCAGAACCGTCAGCCAGACGGATCGCCGCGTTGAACATCTTGCATTGACCACGGCCGGACGGTCGGTTTATCGCGAATTGCGTGGTATTGCGCAGCAATATGATGCTCAGCTTGCCGCAATGTTCACAGAAAACGAGGCTACCTTGTTGCGCAAAATGTTGCGAAAGCTGGCTGATATGAATTGACCTCTGGTAATTCGAACCCTTCGCTCCCAGATGGAAGCCAGAGCGGACACAGGAATGTGAAATGACAGCCCCGAACCAAAACGCGGCAAAATCAAATGATCTGATCAACTGGCTGGTGACGCGGGGCATTGAAGGTGCCGAAAAAGAAGAATTGCTGGACGGCTATTGTACCCGTCTGATTGAACTTGGTGTGCCCCTGATGCGATTTCACGCGGCGCAATCGGCGCTGCACCCGGTATATGGCGGCACCGGATACAGCTGGTATCAAGACACCGGCGGTGATTATCAGAAATTCGAGTATTCAGAAGAGACCAGAGAAGACTGGATGAGCAGTCCTCTATATGCGATTTTACATCACGATCTTGACGGCGTCCATGAACGCATGGTCGATCAGAACGAGCCCAGCCGCTATCCATTGATCAATGAATTACGCGAAGCTGGTGCGACCGAGTATTACGCTAAAGGTGTGAATTTCGATCCGCGGTCGCAGACCTCAAAAAAAGCCGTAGATGGAGTCCTGTTGTCGTGGGCCTCAAACGCGCCGGATGGGTTTCGGGAACAGGATCTTGACCTTATCAATACGGCTCTGCCCCATTTGGGCCTGGCACTAAAGTCAGCCTCGAACGCGCGGATATCCAAAGATCTGATGCGCGTCTACTTAGGTCGGGATGCTGGACGGCGTGTTTTGTCGGGTGAAATTCGTCGCGGATCCCTACAGCAGATCGACGCCGTGATATGGAATTTTGACCTTGAAGGCTTTACCAGCCTCTCCGAGAATCTGCCCGGAATCGAGATCATCGATATGTTGAACGACTATCTGGCGGTTGCCGTTGGCGTCGTGCACGATAATGGCGGCAATATCCTGAAGTTCATGGGCGATGGACTGATGGCTATGTTCAATGTCGGCGAGATTGAAGAGGACGTGCAGGCGGCCCTGCAGGCGGTTCCCATGTTGCAGGACCGGATCGCCGAACTGAATGCGCAGCGCGAATCCGCTGGACTGCCGGTGGCCAACTTCACACTGGCCTTGCATGCGGGCGAAATTCTGTATGGCAATATCGGTTCTGAGACACGTTTGGATTTCACGGTGATCGGCCCAGCGGTGAATCAGGCCGCGCGTATCGCTGGCATGCATCGGTCCTTGGGGCAACGGATACTGATCTCGGATGACGTAGCTCGCGCGGCGCAGCCCTGCGATCAGGATCTGATCTCGGTCGGGCGCTATATGCTGCGCGGTGTGGCCGAGCCGAAAGAGCTGTTTACGGTTTATAATGTTGCCGGAACGCAATCAGGCGTTTGAGCGTCCGGTTTGAGCCCATATTAGCGATTTTCTGCAACGCGGCGTAAGTCAGCTTCCGCAAATCGGATGCAGTCTAACCGCTTGACGACAGAAAAATTTCAGATTAGCCAACGTACAGGCTGTGGACGCCTGCCTCCCGCTGACTTTTGTCTTGGTTAAGTTCTGCGACTTAATTCTCTATCTACCTCTTTCCGCATATCGCGCGGATGGTAATGCGGGTCCCATCTCAAATTGCGCGATCAGGCAAGAGAGATATGGGATATGACTGATACCCCCACTAATACATTCACCGATGGGCCGCTTGGCACCATCTACTTTAGGACCGCATTTCCGATCATTTTCGTGATGGGGATGAATGGGCTTCTGTCTGTTGCAGATGCGCTGTTTTTGGGCATTTATGTGGGTCCTGATGCGCTGGCTGCGGTCACGTTGATGTTCCCGATCTACATGCTGATTGTGGCGCTTTCCACGCTTGTGGCGAACGGCATGTCGAGCCTTCTGGCGCGATCCCTTGGCGCGGGTGACATGAACGCCGCGCGTGCCACGTTTGCAGGCGCACACGGGCTGGCAATTGGATTGGGCGCAGTCCTGATAGTGTTGTTCCTTCTATTGGGCCAGCCAGTTGCATTGCTGGCCGCTGGTGGGTCAGAGACTTTGGCCCAGATGGGGGTGGTCTACCTGCGGATTACGGTGTTTTTCTCGCCACTGTTGTTCGTGTTGTCAGTCAATTCTGATGCGTTGCGCAACGAAGGGCGCGTGGGCTTCATGGCGGCGATGAGTCTGTTGGTTTCGATTGCAAACATCGGGTTCAACTACGTACTAATCGCCGTTCTGGACATGGGCGTCGCTGGGTCAGCCTATGGAACTGCGGCGGCACAAGCGCTCGCGTTTGCGATCATTTTTGCGTTCCGATTGTTTGGGGAAACATCGCTGCGTCCTGCGACCTTGCTGTCCCATTCCGTATGCGGAAAATGGGGGCGGATCCTCGCACTGGGTGCACCACAAAGCCTCAATTTCATTGGACTAGCTCTCGGGTCGGCCGCGATTATCTCAGCCCTGCAATGGATTGGTCGTCCGGGTTATGCCGACGCAATTACTGCTTACGGGATCATCACGCGAGTCATCACCTTTGCTTTCCTGCCTCTTCTGGGCTTGTCGTTTGCAATGCAGACGATCACGGGCAACAACTATGGTGCTGAACTTTGGCAAAGGTCAGATGCAAGCCTGCGCATGGCACTTTGTGTCGCGTTTGTTTATTGCTCAATCGTGCAGGTCGTTGTGATTAGCATGCCTAGCCGGATCGCCAGCGCGTTTGTAGACGACACGTCGGTCATTGCAGAGGTTGCGCGCATCTTGCCGGTAATGACATGTGTCTTTTTCCTGTTGGGCCCGTTGATGATGATTGCGACCTATTTTCAGGCGATTGGATCTGCAGGAAAGGCAGCCCTTCTAGGGCTGACAAAACCTTATGCCTTTGCGATCCCGTTGACGTTCCTGTTGCCCCTCTGGTTTGGCGAAGTCGGCATCTGGTATGCGGGCCCGCTGGCCGAAGTGATGATGTTGGGTCTCACTGTTGTAGTGTTGTGGCTCTCCGCGCAAGACCCAGAGTTAAAATGGGGTATTTTCCACACCAAAAAAGGAGTGGCGTCATGAACACGCAGTTTCCGTCAGCTACGCAAGCCAAGGATCAAGCTAAGCGTTTGCGCACAAAATTGACCGAAGAAGGGGCATCGATTGGCCATGCCAAGTCCCTCGAGTTGGTCGCCCACCAACACGGGTTCCGCGATTGGAACACGATGTTTGCAGCCATCGGAAACGGACCACCCAAGGGATGGGCCATCGGTGACAAGGTCAGCGGAACGTATCTATCGCAACCGTTCACGGGGCATGTGGTCTCTATTTCGATCATAAAACCAGGATGGTTCCGGTTAGAACTGCACTTGGATGAAGCCGTAGACGTTGTCACATCCGAAGGCTTCTCAAATTTCCGCTCGCGCATTCGTGGTGTAATTGGTCCCAAAGGACATTCTGTTGAACGGACAAGCGACGGGCAGGCGCACCTTCAAATCAATTTATGCTGACAGGGAAATCCGGATTTTAAATTTGTCAGCGGCTGTTGGCGCGATTGAAGCCGATGGCGGTCTTGTCCCGTAACCTGTGAATATGTCGTATTAGAAATTCTGCGCAATCGGCGAATGGCAGATTTTGCCGCAGCCTTGCGGCGGCGGAACCTGACCTCTTACGGAGATTTTCGTGCGCGAGCGCGCGCAGCTAAAATACCGAAGGTACAGATTGGGCTCAAAGCCGTCATCTGACAGTTTTTGTATGGTTCAAACGATCAGAAGTGGTGGTCGATGTCTGCTGTGCGGACAAACATGCCCCTGGTATTTTCCGCTCGAATGACCGCTTTGTACGCTTTGTGATCGCGGCGAAAAACATCTCCGGCGGGAAGTAGGCCTTCGGTGGTGATGTAAAACTGAACGGTTGCTGGATAAGATCAAACCTTCGATCTGACAGAAACAGTAGACTTCTTTCTGTGGAGAAAGCCTCTGATTGAGTTATGTAAATTGCAAGATTATCGAAGTCCTTTTGATCTGTTTGAAACGAACCCACGTTGTTGGCTTCGAGTACTGATTGATGGACCAAACCAAGGTTAAGGGGTCAAGAAAGTTATTCCGTGAGGACCAAAGGCGGCAATTGCCCAGCACCTGCACTCCGATTTTCTCTGGCAGGAGACTGAAAACACCGCATTTTCAGTTCCTGAATCTCTAGTATCCGGACCTGATACCGAGAGGCTTCCAAACAATAAAGCCAAGCCATCTTTTCGCATGGAAACACCGTTCATCCAACGTTCACATTCTATATATGCGCTTTTTATCTCTGCGAGCCATATTGTCCTACTGAAATTAAATACCGTTGGTTCACAGAAACAACCGACGAGTAACCATACCGCTGCTTAGAACACCGGCTTGTTCAGAGAACTTTGGCTCACTTTCACCATATAGGGTGAAATGAAACATACCGGTTTCGTTATCTTTGTCTGTTACGCACGCCCAGTCAGTAGTGTCGCAAACTTTTCGAAAGACTAGAACCAGTGTTATGCTTTTTCACAACCCACCTATTCAATGTGGCGTGGTCAACTCGCATACTGCGTTCAGCCATGATCTCTCTATTACTTGCCCACGTAGTGCAAGTCCGCCAGCCACAAAGAAGTGCCTCTTCTGACCGTGAACTTGAAGTCAGTCTGGCCGTCATTCAAACCTGCTCGCAGAAGATCGGCAATCGTATCTTGCCCATCGATATTTTCATTTGTCGGAAAATATGCTGTCAGCTGGTCGTTCGGTTTCAGAGTTGTGCCTGGGCCTACATCTTCTGGGACATGAGCCACGCTCGTAACCCATTTTCCATTCTCTGCATATTGAGTTTGAAAAACGACGCCATTCGACAAGGTCGTGTCTTGTACGACACCCAGTGTAACGTCCCGCACTTCGACACCGTCTCTTGGGTTAGAAAGTCCGATGGTCACATCCATGGTTCCCTCTTGCGAAGGAGTAGCCCCAGATTGAAGTAGAACGGCAGCGATGGAGTTCAGATCATTGATTTCAATCCCATTGACAGAGTCAATACGCAGCCCCGCGTGAACCCAAACCGGGGCCTCACTAGCGACGTATTCCACAGTATCGGGACTATCCGCCGACGCTACAAAAGGCAGAAGAACCTTCCATTCAGACTTCACTGAAGTCGGACCTAAATCCTGAACGATTTGAGTGGTAGTATCAGCTTCGACATTCGCCTGATCTGTGTCGCCAGTGCTCACTTTAGCAGCAACTTCATCGTTAGCCTGCGCGCGCGATTCTGCCTCTGCCATCGCCATTGCGACTGCTTCGATCTCAGCCTGTGCTCGGGCTTGCGCTTCTGCTGCGGCTTTGGCTGCCGCTTCGACTTCGGCCTGCGCGCGGGCTTCTGCCTCTGCTGCGGCTTTGGCTGCCGCTTCGACTTCGGCCTGCGCGCGGGCTTCTGCCTCTGCCGCGGCTTTGGCGGCCGCTTCAACCTCGGCTTGCGCGCGTGCTTCTGCCTCGACAGCGGCTTTGGCACGTGCTTCGGCTTCGGCTTGGGCCGCCGCCTGAGCAGCCGCTTCGGCCTCAGCCTGTGCACGAGCTTCCGATTCGGTTGCCGCTTTGGCGCGGGCTTCGGCTTCGGCCTGAGCCGCTGCCTGAGCTGCAGCTTCGGCCTCAGCACGCGCTATGGTCTCTGCCTGCGCGCGGGCTTCGGCTTGGGCCAGTCGTGCCTCGGCTTCTGCGACCCGTGCGGTGGCATCTGCGATTGCTTCTGCTGTCGCCGCTGCTTCGATCTCAGCTTGGGCGCGGGCTTCAGCTTCGGCAGCCAAAACGTCCTCTTGCGTTGCTTGTGGCTCGGAGGATGGTGAAAATGCTCCGATGGCCAGCACGCCGACTACGGCACCTACAACTCCAAATGCCAGCAGCCCGCCGGTTATTGCGACACGGTTGATTCCGCCGGATGAAGAGACCGCAACTCTAACATCCTGTTCAACGGTGGTCGGTTCGGTCAAGTGATCTATCGCCTCGAGCCACTCATCAGCGGTTTGAAAGCGATCCTTTGGCATCGCCGACATAGCCTTGTCGAGCGCTTCGAGAAAGACGTCATCATACTTATCAAAGCGCCCCTGCAAAGGTTTGCAAGGATCGGGCTTTTGCTCGGCAATCGCAGAGACCCGAGTCTGGCTGTCTGGCGCGCGCTCTCCGGTGATCACATGATAGAATGTTGCCGCCAAGGAATAGAGGTCGCTAAACGGTCCTTGCACGCCGTCAGTGACATAAAATTCCTGTGGGGAATAGCCATCCTTGACTGCGCGTAAGGCAGACAAAACACGGTTTGTTTTCCTATTTTGCTCACGCGCAGCACCAAAATCAATCAATACAGGTATCTTGTTGGGTCCGACCAGAATGTTGTCAGGCGATATGTCCCGATGCAACATCCCTTGCTTGTGCATAAATGCGACCGCATCCAGAATCTGCCGCAGGATCGACATGACATCGGCTTCGTCCAGCTGGGTTTCAGCGTCGTCGATTGCGTCCAAAAGGTCCGGGCCTTCAACGAAGTCCAGTGCCATATAGGCGGTGTCGTTGTCCTCAAAGACTTGGTGCACACCAACGATATTGGGGTGATCCATAGTTGCCAGGCGCTGTGCTTCGTTGATGAAGTGCCGCACAATCTGGCGAAGATCTTCTTTGTGTTTTTGCACACGAGCCTTCACCAGCAGATTCTGTCGGCGCGCGAACATGGCTGGAAAACACTCTTTGATGACCACCTTGCGGTTGAGACTGTCATTGGCCAGATAGGTAATGCCGAAGCCGCCGCTGTTCAGGTAGTGGTCAATTTTGTACTGACCATGCAACAACCGGGCGCCGGCAGGGAGATCATCTGCGGAAGAGGCTCCGATCATCTGACCCGTATCTTCATCACCAGTCGTTACTAGTTTCATTACGTTGCCCATGCCTCGTCCCGTCCGTTATCGTCCCTTGCACATCAGGAATTATTCAATTTCCAATCACAAAACGTTTCTCAGTTATACACACTCTTTACGCGAGTCCGTTTGTTTCGTGATTTCCAGTATGCACACTGTTCGATCCAAGTTGGTCAGCGTAGGAAGTCAGTACATACAAACGTTTTACTTTTGCTTTATCGGAACCGGAACCATTGAACGGTTAAGCTATTTTGCAAAGGTTCACGACGCCTTCAAACATGTGATAATCTCAATCAAACCTTGTTTTAGCTATATGTTAGATCTTGGCTTTCAGATTAGCGGCAATGCAAGACGATCGAATGCCACGAGAGTAGTGGCGGCGCATGTTGTTTACCAACTGCGCGAAGATTTCGACCGAACGATTAGAATTCATGAATGTAGCCTGGTCAATTGACCCCTCAACTGGGGTGCGGATGGACATCAGCGTCTTGTAGCCACCTATGATTTCCAGAGCCTGAACCACGCAATCGTAGTCTACTGTTTCACCTTCGCATGAGTCGCAGTAGCGTTTTACGATGTTCAAGTATTTATCGGTTTCACTGATGCGAGAAATGCTTTCGTTCAAGCGAACCAAATCGACACTTTCAGGCAAGTCCGAGCCCCGGCCCAGCATCACTGTCGTGAACTGGTTGGCTTCGTCGGAAAAATGCTGATTGAGGTTCAACAGTCGTGCCAGTCGTTTGAGACCCAACAACCCCGAAACACGTTTGGGATTGGATTCTTCCACAAAGGCCCGCATCGTGATCGCCTTGTTTTCCCGCGCCATATAAGCTTCGATCCACTTGAGAAAACCGGCTTCGGACAGGCCGTAGTTTTCTGAAGGCATGGAATTGATCAGATCAAAGCGGCCGTTATTCAGTGTATTCCACAATACATACTCGGCGCCTTCAATCTCACCATGAGTTTGCAGTGCTATCGCATTGCTGATTGGCTGACGACCAACCCGATATCCAAAGATGGCCTCGCCGTGTTTTTGTAGGGCAGGATTGCTCAGAGCAAGCAACCAGTTTACGGTTCCCTTATCGGGATCCGGTGCACGAAGAAGCTGGTCTCGTGCCTGATGATTGATCAAGTAATCGGAAAATCCTCCAGGTACAGTATCGCGATCGATCTGACCAAGGATCATTTGCGCCGATGTGTTCCCCTGACTGGCCGCTTCCGACAAACCTTGCAGGCCTACGGCCTCGCTACCATTGAGCCAGCTGTCTACTGCGGATTTGTATGGGTCTTCCTGCGCGACAGCCGCCCCTGACAATTGCAGTAGGAAAACATTGGCCAATACTGCGAGCATTCTCATACGACGTTACTCCATTGAATTATCGTCTTGGTCACTGACCGTTGTATTCCCGTTCCGAAGCTGAGTTGGCGCTTCGCTACTGGGATGTGGTGACAACGTCTCGCAACCAGACTTCCACTCGGCGGTTGATACGGCGACCATTCTCAGTGTCGTTGCAACTTAGCGGCGAGATCTCACCATAACCCAGAGTTCGGATGGTTAACCCGTCCAGGCTGTTGGTAGGCGCTGCTTGTAGCAACGCATTGCTAACTTGTTTGGCACGCTGCTGACTGAGTGACCGGTTGGATCCCCCAGCGCCGACAGAGTCTGTGTATCCGATCAAAAGAAGTTCTTTGTTTGTGGTTTCTTCCTTGGCAAGCAACGAAGCAAGGCGCCTTATGTCGTCCTGTGCCCGCGTATCCAGGCGAGAGGATCCGAATGCAAACCGAAAGGTTATAGAACTACGGTCGGCACCGGACAGCTCAGCGGACATTTCCTGCAACTGTTTCAGGGTAACCTCTGCATCGGTTGGCATTACTGCGCCAAGATAGCGTAGTCCCTGCTCATTGGGGCCTTGCAGGGATTCACCAAGTGACACAAAGCCCGAAGCATCAATTGTCTCTTGCGCCTTTTCGCTTTCGAGGAATTGCATGAAGCGGTTCAACTGTGCTGGCGCAGTTTTGCCGGTATATGCATACAAGCGTCGGCTAAGCGGGTATTCTTCTGTCTTGATGGTGAAAGGTGTCGCTGGAACCTGAATTCCACAAACACCGCGAATTGCAAGAACCTTGGCCTCATCAGCACTTGCGAGGCTGGTAATTCCGATACCAAGCGGATCAGAAGCAACTGCTGCAGCCAATTCCGTGTCTGTTTCGAAAAAGCTTGTATCGCTCGCGTATGTTGCGCCCACGGGGTTCATGATCAGGTCATTGAAAACCAACGCAGTTCCGCTTTCAGGCGCTCGCATGTAAAGCTGGATCGGGGCATCGGGCCCACCAATCTGGCTCCAGTTGGATATGGCTCCGGAAAATATTCGCGCTAGATCCTGTTCGGCGACTGCCCGCAGTTGGTTACTTTGCGATGTAATAACAACTAGACCGTCCAGCGCAAAAATTTTCTCGTTTTCACTCGTGGTGATATCCCCGAGTCCAGCCTGCGATGCGCTCGCCAGCTCGTCGGGTTGAGCAGGGCGTGTGGTCACGGCCAGTGCTGAGTTCCCATCGACCAGTTGTTTGATCCCGTCTGCGGAGTCACCACCCATCAAGGAGACTTCGGCCAAAAACTCGCCTAGCTCGTTACGGAGCAGTAGCTTATCGACACCTTCTTCCTCAGAGCGCAAAGCAGTGCCGCCAATCTCCTCACCGAATTGCGTCGTAAGATCAGCGAATAAGACATCGACCAGGCGAGAAGAACCTGAAATGCCATATTCGACTGGACCTTCGTTCCGACTGGGGCAGGCTTCGCCAATGCATTCAACTTTGAAAGCGTCAACCGTGATTGTACCAACCACCGTTCGGAGTTCGTAATTGGCGCCATCAAAATCTATTAGCTCTCCGGTCAGAGTCATTCCGCCGTCTAAACTGTTCAACTGAACAGTTTCAGCGTTTGCCATGGTCGCGACGGACAACATCAACGCACCAGAGGTAGTTTTCAGGACCCGATTTAACATTTTCCTAACCTCAAACTTCTGATTATTGATTCTCGTTTTACTCAAGGTTGTTTCGCAAAAACTGATACAACCTTCATAATTTCTTAATGACGTAGCGGTACCCGGGAAGTTTAGTCAAGGCTGCAGCGGGGATACATAAAATTGCCTTGCTTCCCCCCACTTATGGACACGTTTGAGGCAGATTCTGACCACAGTTGGCGCTCTTTCTTAGCTTGTATCCGAAGCTGACGCGATTCAACGTCGAATTGAGTCGTGATTTTAGGGGCTCAGGTTTTCCCTGAGATTTCCCAGAACGAACCTCATACCTTTCTTGCCACGCATTCGCAGCCTTTGACCCAGGTGATTCTTAACTATTTCGGGCACTCGAACGGTTCTGTTGGAAAGTTCTGAACCCGGCGAGCGGTTTCAGCAATCGCTCGTGAGTTAGGCCGCGAGCTTGGCGAACTGCCGAAACGGACAGAATCCGGGTGTGAATTGCCCCTTGCGGATTATGTGAGGGACTTCGATATCATCCAAAGTTGCCGCTGCTGAAGCGAAGGGGTTGTGTCGCAAACTTTAAATGACGCGTACGGCACATGTGTGGGTTCAAGCCATTTAGATCAGCTTCAGCCACACTGGATGGCATTGAGGTAGTCAACATGATCCGGAAGAAACAATTCTCTAGTAATACAACCTCTGGCTTTCGGGTGTTTGCTGAGATCGCAGGATAATTGGGTCTAGCATAACGCTGGTTCTAGTCTTCGAAAAGTTGGCGACACAACCTTTGGGCCAGTCGCAAACGCGCAGCACTCCAGTTGGAGTCGTAGATGCCCATCATCGAGCACAAGCTGCAACTACACTTCGATTGTGAGGTATATTATTTTTGACACTGAGTATAATATTTCATACAACGTGTAAGTAATAATCGACTCACTAGAAGTGTTCTGTCCAATAGGGATTTCAGAAATGACCTACCAAGATCGCAATACGGTCGTCTCGATCTTCGTGAACCTCGCCGTTAGTGCATTTGTCGTTTCACGGCTTCTGGATATGAATGCCTCTGGATTGTTTGATGGCCCAGACGCTGTAAACAACTGGGCCCGCATGGTGATCTGGCTGATCCCCCTGGGCGTCGTGGCCACCATCATCGGCACCATACTGTTCAACATTGGGTTTGCGATTGTTACTCACGAACCCAAACCCAGCTTCGTCGTTGATGAACGTGACAAGATGTTCGAGCGCCGTGGCAGCTACGCCATCATTATCTTCGCGGGTGCGGGTTTTATCTCAGCTGTCGTCGCCATGGCTCTCAACGCATCAGCGCTCACTGGCTTCAACATCATCTATTTCGGAATGGCCTTCGGATCCCTGTCAGCAGATATTGTCAAATTTGCTAGCTATCGGCGGGGGTACTGATCCATGGGCAAGCTCAGGATCACCAACAACATTAGACGTCTACGCTTTGACGCAGATGAAATGACGCAAAAAGAACTCGCCGAAAAGGTTGGAGTCACCCGACAAACCATCGTTGCCATTGAAAACGCCAAATATTCACCAACGCTCGAACTGGCGATATTGATTTCTCGTGTATTCGACAAGCCCCTCGAAAAAGTCTTCGACGTCCAAGACGCCAGCTAAATCATCGCGTCTGCTGCACCCTACCAAAGGATTAGATATGTTCATCAAACCCACCCGGTTCTGGAATCTGATGGCGAGATCCTATGCCCGCCGTCCGGTCCAAAACCAAGCCGCCTATGAATACAAACTGGACATAACTGCAAGACACCTGTCCCCCCAAGACCGCGTCCTGGAATTTGGCTGTGGCACAGGTACGACGGCGCTCATTCACGCCCCAAAAGTCGCCCATATCGACGCCATCGACTATTCATCCGAAATGATCTCAATCGCCCGGGAAAAAGCCGACGCGCAGGGCAGCAAGAACATCAACTTTGAAGTCAGCGCGTTCGAGTGCTGGCCTATTCCGGCGAAGGGTCAACAGTATGATGCCGTACTGGCTATGTCGATCCTGCACTTGGTACTGGATCTTGACGCGACACTGGACCGTGTTCGTAGTTCCTTGAAGGAAGGTGGCCTGTTCTTCAGCTCGACGGTCTGCCTGGAAGGTCTCGAGAAGTTCGTCATACCAGCTCTCGGGACCATTGGCCTATTGCCCAAGATCCGCGCCCTGACGCAAGAAATCCTTGTAGAGCGTATGCAAGCTCATGGGTTCGAAATTGAACAAAAGTGGCGTCCCGAAACGGGTTCGACTGCTTTCATCATCGCAAGGAACAGCGGTTAGTTCGTTCGACTTCTGACAACACTGACCCAGCCGTTCATGCACGCCGCCGAGAACGGCTGGAGAGAGCCCTGATTGACCTATGCTGAAACACGCATGAATGTCTGCTATGGGGCAAGCAAAGCAATAGCGATGGTTGAGGCGATGATGCGAAGTACAATGTGGCGACGGATTGATGTCGTGGGCACAGAAGCCTGTTCGGTTAACTGTAACGGAACGTCTCGCGTAATCTCGGGCATGGCTGTCTACGTAGTTGAAAATTCTCCTGTCAGAATAGCTTATTCCGTGACCTGTAATGACGAATGGGAGTGTAGCGCCGCCACCGTACAGCGTTGGATTGGGGCAGATAGGGTTGATCTTGTTTTAGTGAAGCAAGGCGATGGTACATGGACCTCGAATGACAAAGTTGTGGATGCTGTTGATGAATTGCTCGACATCGATCCTGGGTTTACACCGGCCACGAACACGAATGCGATCAAGCGACTCCAGCTAGGGATTGGAGATCAGGCAGAGTTCACTGCTGTTTGGTTGGATGATGAAACCTGGACATTCAAACCGCTGAAGCAACGATATGAGCGGCTGAACGAGAATACCTATAGGTACACTTCGATCAATAGTGGATACGAAGCAAATTTGACTGTCGATGGATTTGGTTTCGTTCGAGTTTACCCTGAGTATTGGAAAGCAGTAATAGCTTAGGCCCAACAAGGGCTCTAAAGCGAAAACGTTGCCAGAAACGGACTTTCGTTTTTCCAGGTGAGCGGCAGTATAGTTCGTCTACCCGTCGTAAAAAGCTTCTAAAAATCGATCTCAACACCCGGCAGGTTCAGCTCTTTCATCATGTCGCGCAATTCCTGACGTGCTGCGATGTTCGAGATGTTCAGCTGTTTGATCCCGATATCCTTGAGGTCCAATAGGGTCAGCCCGCGCGGGAACAGCTCTCGGAAAATAACGCGTTCGGAAAAGCCCGAAGCAACCCGGAAGCCGATGCGCTGCGACAGCATCTCGATCGCGCGCTGCATCTTTTCCTTGTTGACCATGCGCTGGGTGCCGACGCGGTTGCGCACTACGACCCAGTCGATGGGCTTCAGGCCGGCTTGCGCGCGCAGCTGGCGTGCGTTCCAGACCATCTCGGAATAGACCGACGGGCCCAGAATTTTCTCACCCTTTGAATCGATGCGTGCCAGCAGGTCAAAATCGATAAAACTGTCGTTCAGGGGAGTGATCAGCGTATCAGCCAGCGAATGCGCCACCTGGCTGAGACGGGTATGAGAGCCGGGGCAGTCGATCAGGATGAAATCGCTATCGCTTTCCAGCTCGGACACGGCCGCTGAGAGGCGGTGGTCATAGATGTTTTCTCCCGGTTTCAGCGTGCTTGCATCAATCTCGGGCAGGTCATGGTGGCGGGGGCTGGGAAGGGTCAGGTCCGCGCTTTTCAGAAAGCTATTCCGGTTCTCGAAATACCGTCCCAAGCTGCGTTGCCGCAGGTCCAGATCCAGGGTGCTGACCTTGTGACCCAGGCGGGCGAGTGCGGTGGCCACATGCATGGACACAGTCGATTTGCCCGCGCCGCCCTTCTCGTTCCCCACTACGATAATATGTGCCATGCCTGTATTCCCAAGTCTCACCGTGTTTGCGTACACGTTGTTGCAGGCCACTATATGTTGTGGAAAGCGGGAAGGGAAGAACCCGAAACAAGGTAGGGCTGCATAAAAAGCCCCTGTTGCGGAAATCTCAGCCTGCCCTTAGGCCGCTGACTTGCGAAAGCCGGGACTATGTTTCAATCTCCAGGCTTAAGGACTGTGAGAAAGACATGGCTTGGAGCATCTGTTTCTGAACGTACTGAATGTGGTGCTGCCGGTGCTGATCTGTGCCGGGGCTGGGTATGTACTGGCGTTGACCAAAACGCCCTTTGACAACAAGGTCATTGGCGCGATCGTTTCGCGGGTTGGATATCCCACACTGATCATCTCGCATCTGTCGGCCACAAAGATCGCTGTTGGAACGTTTCTGGACGTGATGGCCGCTGCGGTTTTGGCGATTGCCGGGTTTGGTGTTCTGGGATTTGCGGCGCTGAAGGTTATGCGTCTGCCGGCGCGGGCCTTTCTGACGCCTCTGATGCATGGGAATGTGGGCAATATCGGATTGCCAATCACCTTGCTTGCGTTAGGCGATGCGGGGATGGCCTATACGATGGCATTTGTAGTGGTCGTTCTTGTCAGCATCTTCACTGTAGGGATGTGGATACCAGCCAAAGAGTTTTCGCCCAGAAAGCTCGCCACGTCGCCGATCATATATGCGGTGGTCCTATCGCTGGTGCTGATGGCCAGCGGCTATAGCCTGCCTCAGCCTGTTGCGAAGTCATTCGATATCCTGGGTGGGCTTTCCATCCCGCTGATGCTGCTGACATTGGGCCACACATTGGCCAGCCTTCGGGTCAACCGCCTTGGGCGTGCGGTGACGCTGACCGCTTTGCACCTGGTGATGGCAGTTGCAATCGCCAGCGGGTTGGTCTGGGCCTTCGGCTTTACAGGCGCTGAGCGCGGCGCGGTGATCCTGTGCTGTTTGATGCCGTCATCGGTGGCGACCTATTTGTTCATAGACCAGCATGTGCCGGAATACGGCCCCGATGTTGCCGGGTTCATACTGGTTTCGACCCTGACAACGATCATCGCTTTGCCGCTGGCGCTGTCCTACTGGATCTAAGGCTAGGCGGCCTGCACATTCCTGTTAAACTATCGTTGTGACGATCCAAAACCGCCACCCGTATTTAAGGACGTATTTGATGTTAAAAGCGAATTCATCTGATGCTGGCGCACGCGTTGTATTGATCATGACGGCGATTTGCATGGTTGTTGTTGGCTTCAATTCCACGGCGGTCGCGACCATCCTGCCTGATCTCAAAAATGAGTTCGATCTGTCGCCTTCGGGCCTGCAATGGGTCATGGCCATCTATACCGTGGTCAGTGCCACGCTGGTGACGATTATCAGTCGGCTGGGTGATATCACGGGCAAGCTGGGCGTGTTTCTGGTTGGCATGATCGTTTTTGCCATAGGCTCTGCCTCGGCCTTGTTCGCGCAGGACGGGGCGATGATGCTGTTTGGCCGTGGGGCGCAGGGGGCAGGGGCCGCAGCGCTGTTTGGCACGTCGTTGCCCTTGTTGACTGCAGCGACCCCGGAGGAAAAACGCGCCAGCGTTACCGGAGCATGGGGCGCCATCGTCGGACTGTCGATCGGGATCGGCCCTATCCTTGGCGGCGCATTCGCCCATTACATCAGTTGGAGAGCCGTATTCGCCACCGATCTGATCCTGCTGACCACCGCGTTTATCATTGGCTTGACCGTGAGAAAACGGAATTATGTACCGAACACGCGACTGGCCGATGCCCGGTTCGATTATCTCGGCGCTGTGGCTCTTGTGCTGTTTCTGGGGCCGCTATCATTTGCCCTGAGCAATGGGGAAAGTGGCGGATGGCGAGCACCGTTGACTCTGGTGCCGCTGGGTGTCGCCATGCTGGCCTTGGTCGGCTTGGTGCTGGCCTCGCGCCGCAGCGAAGATCCGTTGGTCGAACTGCGCTATTTCCTTCATCCGCGCTATTTCATGGCGGCAGCGGGGATGTTCCTTACCGGCTTTATGCTGTTTGGCTTTTTCGTCTACTTCAACACATTCGTCCAATCGCCTGATACATTCGGATACACGTCTGTCGGGGCTGGGCTTGCGATTATGCCGTTGAGCCTAAGCATGTTCGCGATCTCGGTCATCGCGCCCCGATTTCTTGCGCCCTACAGCTTTCAATGGCCTGTTGTGATCGGGCTGGGCGCAATGGCCGCTGGGTTTTTGTTGCTGACCACGATTACAGTTCCCACTCAATATGCGCAGATCTGGTGGAAGTTGATGATCGTCGGCATTGGTCTTGGTATCTGTTTCTCGCTGCTACCGCGTCTTGGGTTGCGGCTTTTGCCTGATGAGCATGTGGGGCAAGGCTCAGGTGTAATCAATGCCTGCCTCTATTTCGGGGCTACGTTGGGGGCTGTGGTCTGCGGGCTTGCCGAAGCCATCACCTCTCGTCGGGGTCTTACCGAAGTGATCGACGCGTTACCGGCCGGCTCGGCCCCCCGTGAAGATCTGGCTCATGCGCTGACCCACGGAACGCCCAGTCAAATCCAGCAACTGATCGCCGGCATGGATCCGACGTCGGGAAGTGCTCTGTCAAATGCTTTACGCGACCTGCAGGACAACGCTTTTGACAGCGCCATGATGGTGACGGCGATTGCGGCGCTGATCGGCGTGACGCTGGGGTTGATGTTGCTGCGCGGCCCTGTGCCCCCGGTGCACAGCGCGGCGGATCTGACACGCGCGAAGAATTCCTGAGGGATTGATCCTGACGCGTTTCTTGTCAGGGCGGTGTCAGAGGTTTCGGGTAAAACGAAAAAGGCCGCCCAGAAGGGCGGCCTTTCGCATTCGAAACGGGTCAGGCTTAGAAGCCCAGACCTTCGTATTTCTTTTTGAACTTCGACACACGGCCACCGGCGTCCATCAGACGCGCGCCGCCACCGGTCCATGCGGGGTGCACGGAGGGGTCGATTTCCAGAGCCAGCTGATCGCCTTCGGAGCCCCAGGTGGATTTCATCTGAACTATGGTGCCATCGGTCATTTTGACGTCGATGACGTGATAATCGGGATGGATGTCTTTTTTCATCTTTCCGTTCCTTACGCTTCGGCGCCAGCTTTGGGCTTGTAGTTGGTGACCTCTGCGATACGTGCGGATTTACCGCGACGAGTGCGCAGATAATACAGTTTGGCGCGACGAACGCGGCCACGGCGGACAACGGTGATGCTGTCGATATTGGTTGAATACAGCGGGAACACACGCTCCACGCCTTCACCAAAGGAAATCTTACGCACGGTGAACGCACCGGCGATGGTGTTGCCACCTTTACGGGCGATGCAGACGCCTTCGTAGTTCTGAACACGGGTGCGCGACCCTTCGGTCACTTTAAAGCCGACACGAATGGTGTCACCGGCTTTGAAATCAGGGATGTCTTTCCCCAGGGCGGCAATCTGTTCCGCCTCAAGCTGTGCGATCAGGTCCATCGCAGGTTCTCCTATCTGCTCGTGGTTGGTCCACGAAGTTTGGGCACGGCCTGAGAGCTCTTGGTCTTCACCGGGTCCTGCGTACAGCCCGCCAGAGGTCAGATCGAATGTTCACTTGGTCTCTGGCCTGCCCGCCGCGCCGTGGCTGAAGAAAGCCGGGCGTCACGACATGATGCAAACCAAAACACCGGAGTCGCGAAGTTGCGGCACCGGATTGCGGTCATTTACGGGCATCGGGGGCAGGGATCAAGCCTAAATCGCCATGCAAGGCGGGGAAAACGGTGGGTTTCCGCCGCACGCAAACAGAACCATTGCCTTGCGGGGCTGATTAGGCAAACTGGACGTAATTATAAGAGCAGTCATTTGATACAGGATTAGATCATGCGCACCGCATTGATGCTCGCCGTCATGGCCTTTGCGACCCTGTCCTGCGGTCGCAGCAGCCCGACGCCGCAACTGGTCGAGGCCCAGTCGTTTCCAGATGCTACGCCGCCCTCTGTGATCTTCCCAGCCTTTGCAGATGCAGACCCCCACGAATGGGAAGGGAGACATCCGGGGCATTACCCGGTGCACGGGCTGGACGTATCGCGCTGGCAAGGAGCGATAGACTGGCGCACCGCCAAGCAGTCCGGCGTTAGTTTCGTCTTTATCAAAGCGACCGAAGGGGGCGATGTCGCCGACCCCATGTTTGCCAGCCATCGGCAAGGTGCGCAGGCTGCGGGCGTGCCGTGGGGGGCATATCATTACTACTATTTCTGCCGGTCGGCGCGGGAACAGGCCCGCTGGTTCATCCAGAACGTACCCAAGGGATCGGATCTGCCACATGTGCTGGACATGGAGTGGACCCCGCATTCTAAGACCTGCACCTTGCGCCCCGATGGTGCGACGGTCCGGGCCGAGGCTCAACAGTTCCTGGATATCCTCGAACGCCACTATGGGCGCCGTCCGATCGTCTATACGACGGTGGATTTCTATGGTGATACGAATATCGGGCGGCTGCCCAAGACTGAGTTCTGGTTGCGTTCGGTCGCCGGTCATCCGCGAAATGTGTATCCCAAAGCGGTGTGGCGGCTCTGGCAATACACCGGCACCGGGCTGGTGCCCGGTGTTCAGGGGAGGGTTGATATCAATGTCTTCAACGGGCCACCGGAAATCTGGGCGCGCTGGAAATCTGGTAGCCCTTAGACTTTGGGCACCCCATAGGTTTCGATGGTGTCGCCCACGACGAAGTGATCAAGCCTGCATTCGCGCTTTTCCCCCCGAATAATTCTGCAACCGGGACCGCTCAGCTGCGGGGCTCATGTCACACGGGGGATGTCAGTCAGACGTCTCTTCCCGTTCACTCAGATAGGCCTCCCACAGATCGGGTCGCCGTTCGCGGGTGATCTGTTCGGACATATCGTGACGCCATTCGGCGATGCGACCATGATGGCCTGACATCAAAATCTCGGGGATTGGGCGGCCTTTCCATTCGGCCGGGCGGGTGTACTGGGGGTGCTCCAGCAGGCCCGACGAAAAACTCTCTTCTTCGGCCGAGGCCTGATTGCCCAGAACGCCGGGGATCAGACGCACCGTGGCGTCGATCAGCGCTTGCGCGGCAATCTCGCCTCCGGTCATCACGAAATCCCCCAGCGAGACCTCTTGGACGCCGTAATGCTCCAGCACCCGCTCATCAACACCTTCAAACCGCCCACATAGCAGGGTCATGCCATCACAGCGCGCGAGGTTCTGCATCATGCGCTGGTCCATGCGGCGACCGCGCGGGCTAAGGTAGATCAGAGGCCAGTTTCCTTGCGCCTCGGTCATCGTGTGCTCGATTGCTTCGCCCAATACATCAGAGCGCAACACCATCCCCGCTCCGCCGCCGGCCGGGGTGTCGTCCACATTGCGATGCTTGCCGACACCGAACTGACGCAGGTCAACGGTTTCCAGCTGCCACAACCCTTCTTGCAGGGCTTTTCCAGTCAGGCTTTCGCCAAGAACTCCGGGAAAGGCCGACGGAAACAAGGTGATGATCTTGGCCTTCCACACCCCATGCAAATCGGGCGTGGGCGTAAGCAGTTCGCGCGGTTTCAGCGTAGGACGGATCGCCTTGCGACCATGAGATTTCGGGGACGTATCAGTCATGATGTACCAATCAGGTCTGTCTGCGCGCGTTCAATCACGGCAGTCTTTTGCGCAACCAGAGCCGCTTCTTCCAGGCGCGAACGGTTCAGTTCCAGCAACTCGGACAGGACGTCTTCGGGGAGCCGGGTATTGACCTGAGTCGGAGGCACCAGAAGGTTGGCCTTTTCACGCGACAGGTCCATAAATTCGGCAAAGGGGTCGCCAGGTCCAAGCCGTCGCAGTTGCAAATCTTCCAGCCATTCAGTCGTAACAGAGACGGAAGGCAGCTTTTCCTTGATGCGGCTGACGGTGTCTTGCAGCGGGGGCAGGTGGTCCAGGTTGTCGCGAAAGGTTTCAAAGTCAAAAACCTGTCGCATCCGTTCCAGATCATGTGCCCACAGGCTGCGCAACCAGCCTCCGCGCTGGCGCAGAGACAGGTATATCGTGATCTCAACCTCTTGCCCTGAAAATCGCTGGCGAATTGAATCCACCAGACAGGCAGCCAGATCGGGGGCCGCAGCATAGCCTTGGTCGATATTGCGGCTGGGCCTGAGGCCGGCGAAGTTTTCTTCGCTCAGGATCAGTCCCCGCTTGTCGCCGAAATCCAGGCTGTCCAGAAATTCGCGCAGCTGACTGCCAAACTCGGAGAGGGTTCCCACTGTTCCATAGACGGAATGGTTGGTGGCCGCGCGGGACAGGCCGGAATTGCGGGTGCGATACGGTAGGACCAGCGCAAAATGCGGCCAAATCAGCTCGCGATTTTCATAGAGGAAGGATTGCGCTGCTGTTGTGCCAGTTTTGTGCAGGCCCAGATGCAGCAGGACCCGACGCATCAGATCAGCCCTTCGGGCGGGTCGGCGACGATGCGGCCCTGTTCCAGATCAACTGTAGGAACCGACTCGAGTGTGAACGGTAGCAAAACAGTGGAATTCAGGCCCGGCCCGTGCAATTCCAACAGGTCCGCCGCACCGTGGTTCTGGACAGATTTAACCTGACCCAGCAACGCGCCCCCTGTGTCATAGACCGCAAGTCCGATTAGATCTGTGTGGTAGAACTCGTCATCAGGTAGCGAAGGCAACTGATCGCGCCGCGCAAACAGGCGCAGCCCCTTCAGGTCATCTGCCTGTTCCTTGGTTTCAACTCCGCCCAATCTGGCGGCAAAGCCATTCTTGATCGGACGAGTCAGGACCAGCGGATAGCGTTTCGCGCCCTGTTCATCCGTCAGCGGCGAATAGGCTTCGATATCCTCAGGGATCGCGCAATAGCTTTTCAGGCGCACTTCGCCGCGCACCCCGTATGAGCCCGCAACACTTCCTACGCAGATCAGGTCATTCATTTGGTCCATCCACCGTCACACATAGCCCGTCTTGCCATAACCCGCGTGCCTCACACGCTTCGCGCTGGTTCGAGCGTTCGAAAAACACGCCCACAATAAAGGCGATCATCAACAGGATAGGAAGCCGTAATAGTCCGAACATACGTCTATCGTACCTCCACAAGCAGGTTGTCGTCGCGGAATTCCCAGCCAGATTGCTGCAACTCGGGGGTTTCCGAGTGCTCTTCGGGCCATCCGACACAGAAGTAACCGATCAACCGCCAGCTATCCGACACATTCAGATCACGCGCCATTCGTTCGGGGTCCAGAATAGACACCCATCCCAACCCCATCCCTTCGGTCCGCAAGGCAAGCCAGAACAGGGTGACTGCCGAGACCACGGAATAGCGCCGCATCTCGGGCATCGAACCTGCACCCAAACCGCGCCCCTTGTCGGTGGAATCGTCGCAGAACACGGCCAGCTGCACCGGTGCTTCCTGCATTCCCGTCAGTTTCAGCTGACTGTAGAGCCGCGCATTGTCGCCCGAGTATCCCTTTAGGGCCTGGGCATTCGCCGCCTGAAAGTTCTTAAGCGCAGCCTCACGCGCGGCGGTACTTTCGACTCGGACCACACGCCAAGGCTCGCTGAGCCCAACAGACGGCGCCAGTCGAAATGCGTCGAGGCAGCGCGTCAGCACTGCCTCGTCCACAGCATCGTCGCGAAACCGGCGCACATCGCGCCGGAGCCGCAACAACAGATCGAACTGCGCGCGAAAATCGTCGGTAAAGGTCTGATCCCGCACGCGCCGCCCTGCTTACTCTTCTGCTGCTGCTTCTTCAGCAGGCGCAGCAGCAGCTTCGGCAGCTTCAGCGGCCTTTGCAGCTTTTTCTTCCGCGCGCTCCTGAGCTTTCTTGCCCGGGGTACCCTTGTTGGGGTTGCTACGCTCGGCTTTTTCCTTGGCGCCGGCTGCTTCCAGCATGCGGGCGATCCGGTCGGTGGGCTGGGCGCCCTGGTCCAGCCAGTACTGGATGCGCTCCATGTCCATTTTAACGCGCTCTTCGTTGTCTTTCGGCAGCAGCGGGTTGTAGGTGCCCAGCTTTTCGATGAAACGGCCGTCGCGCGGCATGCGGCTGTCGGCAGCCACGATGCGGTAGAAGGGACGCTTTTTCGAGCCGCCGCGGGCGAGACGAATTTTCATTGCCATGGTGGTATCTCCTTTAGATGGCGTGTGCCGGGAACGGCCCGGTCAATTCTGGTGTTTCTTATGGTGTCGGATGACTTCCTGAATGATGAAATTCAGAAAAGCCTTGGCGAAATCGGGGTCAAGATCGGCCTCTTTCGCCAGGTCTTCTAACCGTGCGATCTGCGCAGCTTCGCGCGTTGGATCGGACGGGGGAAGGTCGTGTGCCGCTTTCAGTTTGCCAACGGCTTGTGTGTGCTTGAACCGCTCGCCCAGTGTGTAAACCAGAATCGCGTCCAAGCGATCGATGCTTTCGCGGTGGTCCTTGAGCAACGCGGCAGCCTGAGTCACGGGATTGGTCATTGGCCGGTCCTTTCGGTGGTCAAAGCAGGTTCGGATAAATCGAGCGTGGGATGGCGCCAGACCTGGCAGGGCTTGCCCATCACTTCGCCTTCGCGCTCGAAGCTGGCCCCCATACGCTCGGCCAAGGCACGAGAGCGCGTGTTTTCATGCGCGATATAGCTGATGACGCCATTCAAACCCTGTTGGCGCGCAGCATAGTCGCGAGCTGCAAGGGCTGCCTCGAAAGCCAGACCTTTGCCTTCCGCCCCGTCCATCAGGGTCCAGCCGAGTTCGGGTTCGTCCCAGCCAGGTACATCAATGATGCCAACCGCGCCAACAAAGCGACCGCTGGAATTCTCGGTCAGATGCCAAAGGCCGTAGCCTTTCAGCGCCCAGTGACCCAGACGCGTTGCCAGAGAGCTCCAGCTGCCCACCTGATCCCGCGGACCGCCAACCATATGGCTGCGCTCGGATGCATAGAAGGCAGTCAACTCAGGCAAGTCATCCGCATGCGGGGCCCGCAGAACAAGGCGTTCAGTTTCGATGATCGGGATGGAGAACGTCGTCATGCGTATGCCTCCACTCCACCGTTCTCAAGGTCTGATGGAGCCGGATGCCGCCAAACCTGCATCTCGCCATAGGCCGGGTGTTTATAGATGCAGTCAAACCGCGCACCCAATCGATCGGCCACGGCTCTGCTCGCCAGATTGTCGGGGTCGATCAGAGAAATAGCAGTATCCCAGCCCAGTACGTCATAGGCATATGTCCGTGCTGCGAGCGCCGCCTCGGTCGCGTATCCTTTGCCTGTTGCGCTGCTCATCAGTGTCCAGCCGATTTCCGGCTCAGGCCAGCTATGCGGAAACCACAGCCCTACATGGCCGATGTATTTGCCGGCGCCTTTTTCCTCTACCGCCCAATACCCATAGCCGCGAAGGGTCCAGTGACCCAGCAGTAGGGCAAGTGTCCGCCATGTCTCATCCGCACGTTTGGGACCGCCGACGAATTTCGATGCGTCGCTGGCAAAGAATGCTTCCAGCGCGCTGAAATCGTCCTCGCACGGGGCGCGCAGGATCAGGCGTTCGGTTTCAAGCCGGGGGATATGAGGTGCAGCGGCGGTCATTTACTTCTTTTTGCCAAATCCGCTGAGGCCCGGAGGCAGGGCCATGCCTCCGCCCATTCCGGGCATCTTGCCACCCATCGCTTTGGCCGCCTGCTCCAGCGCCTTGGGGTCCATGCCTGCCGCCATGTCTTCTGGCGAGGGGCCGCCTTTGCCAAACATGCCCTTCATGGCCTGTTTCAGCATCTTGCCTTTGCCCATCTTGCCCATCTTCTTCATCATGTCCGACATCTGCCGGTGCATCTTGAGCAGCTTGTTGAGGTCGCTGACCTCCATACCCGAACCCGCCGCGATACGTTTCTTGCGGCTGGCTTGCAGCAGTTGCGGGTTGGCGCGTTCACGCTTGGTCATGGATTGGATCAAGGCGATCTGGCGCTTGAGCACCTTATCATCCATGCCCGATTCTTCGACCTGTTTGGCCATCTTGCCCATGCCGGGCATCATGCCCATCATGCCTTGCATGCCGCCCATCTGGATCATCTGTTCCAGCTGCATCTTCAGGTCGTTCATGTTGAACTGACCTTTGACCATGCGCTTCATCATGCGCTCGGTCTGTTCGATCTCCATTGTTTCCTGGGCCTTTTCGACCAAGGCAACGATGTCGCCCATTCCCAGAATACGTCCTGCAATCCGGTCCGGCTCGAACGTCTCAAGCGCGTCCATCTTTTCGCCCAAGCCCACAAAGCGGATCGGTTTGCCGGTGACCGCGCGCATCGACAGCGCCGCACCGCCGCGCCCATCGCCATCCATACGGGTCAGAACCACGCCCGAGATACCGACCTTGGCTTCGAATTCCTCGGCGACCTCAACGGCGACCTGACCGGTCAGACCGTCGACGACCAGCAGGGTTTCGCGCGGGTCGACCGCGTTGCGAACCTGCTCGACCTCGTTCATCAGCACTTCGTCGATGTGCAGACGGCCCGCAGTGTCGAGCATATAGACGTCATAACCACCCAGCGTCGCTTGCTGCTTGGCGCGTTTGGCGATGTCGACGGGCTTCTGTCCGGGAACAATCGGCAGCGTATCGACGCCGATCTGTGTGCCCAGAACGGCCAGCTGATCCATCGCCGCCGGGCGATAAACATCCAGCGAGGCCATCAGGACCTTCTTGCCCTCTTTCTCTTTCAGGCGTTTGGCCAGCTTACCGGTGGTTGTCGTCTTACCCGAACCCTGCAAACCGACCATCAGGATCGGGGCAGGCGGGTTGTCGATCTTGAGCGCACCGGGGTCTTGCTCACCGCGCAGCACGTCAACCAGCGTGTCATGCACGATCTTGACGACCTGCTGGCCGGGGGTGATCGACTTGGTCACCGCTTGTCCGGTGGCTTGGTCCTGCACCTTCTTTACGAACTCACGCGCGACCGGCAGCGAGACGTCAGCCTCAAGCAAGGCAACCCGTACTTCGCGCAGGGCGGTCTTGACGTCCTCTTCAGACAGCGCACCCTGTTTGGTCAGCCGGTCAAAGACGCCAGAGAGGCGTTCGGATAGATTTTCAAACATGCCTGCGGCCTCCTTAGCCGGTTATCTGGTGGCGCTTCTCAGATAAGAAACACCGGTTAAATACACAATTGCCCCCACGGGCGAAACTCGCTGGTGGGGGGCGATCCCTGAACGACTCAAGGGACCGGAAGATCAGACGCTTCCGGATGTTGGGCAGGGATTTAAGCTGAACGGCTAGCGGTGTCAACCTTGCGCGCAGGAAGCCAGTTATTGACCGCATCAACCAGCCGATGCGCGCCACGACCGTTCGAGAACGCTTCGACGATGGGATGACGTCCCGCGCTCATCCCCTTGTCCAATATTAGCACAGGGCGATAGAGGGTGGATGACCCCTTGTCGCTTCTAGATATCGTGCTTTCAATCTCCGCATGGGATAGGTTTGAAAGCACATGCTCGACAGTCTCATAGCCAAAAACGGACTGCCTGCGGATCATAATGCGGTCTTCCTTTCGGTCCAGGATGACCTGAACACGACGGACAAATGCGCAGAATGCTCCAAAACCCATTCCACCGCCGAACAGTGCAAAGAAGATGCCGAACAAGATGCCCTCACCGCCTTCGCTGGCCAAGAACAGGCCTGCGCCGACAAATGCCAGAATGAAGAAGACCAGCATGATGCCGATAAACCAAGGGGTATCGGAAAGGATCAACTGGTTAGAGGAATTGCGCGTCACTTTCATGGCGGCACGCTAGCACCCGTTTTGCGGTTTGTCTCGGCTTGAAATCGTACCCGTGTTGGGCGATGAGCGAGGCAGACAGGAGGTTCCCATGGACGCATCATCCGCTTTTCAAGACACATTGCCGCTCAGTTCCGATGGGCTGTTGGCGCAGCTGGGTGCGTGGGGCCTGACCTATAGGCTGCATACCCACATCCCGCTGCGCACGGTTGAGGATGCGAAAGGCGTCGAAGATCAGTTTCTTGTGCCGGGTGAGCGTACCCTGCGCCTCAAGAACCTCTATCTGCGCGATAAGAAAAAGCGGAACTATCTGGTGACGCTGGAACAGAGCCGCGACATCGACCTCAAGGCGCTGGGCGCCGAGCTGGGTGTCGGCAGCCTGTCCTTTGGCTCGGCGGATCGGCTGTTGCAAAACCTCGGCATCCGCCCTGGGGCTGTCAGCCCGCTGGCGATGATCAACGGGGTGCAGAATGATGTACGCTTTTACATGGATGCTGCCGCACAACAGGCCGATGTGATCAACATGCATCCCTTGGTCAACGACCGCACAGTTGCCATATCGCGCGCTGATTTGATGGCCTTCTTCGATCGGATTACATGCGCGGTGAACTGGCTGCCCTGATCAGGGCACTAACGCCTCCTCCAGGGCCGCGGCCACATGTGCAGCGGACGGGTTGATGAACAGATGCCCGTCAGCCTCGAACACAGGGTCGTCCAGATGATCGGGAAAGGCCAGCGGCAGTTCCGTGCAGGCCAGAAGGATTGCGGTTCCGGGTTCGGCATGCCGGTTACAAAAGGCCAGCAGGCGCACACGGGCGCTTTCTGACGCGCCGCCGTAGAAATCACCGTCGATCATCGCTTGCATCTTTGCAATTTCGCTTTCGGGCAGGCGGGCGTTTGCGCTGATGCCAATCTCGCCCAGTTTGTTGGCATAGTGCGTCGCCTGCATCGTTACCGTGGTGCCCAGAACCAGCGCGCGCGTGGCCTCTGTCGAGGCCGTAACCTCGGCGGTTGCATCGAAGATGCTGAGAATGGGCATCGTAACGCCCTGTCGGATTGCATGCAGCCGCGCGTGGGGTGTGTTCGAGGCGATAATCCCAAAGTCACAGCCAGCGGCTTCAAGAGTTAACAAAGCTTCCCGAAATACAGCATCAAATCCGGTCCAACTGGCCTCATCGCCCGCGACGCCGCGTAGGGCGCGGGTTTTAGCCTGGGTCACGGACTCGATGGTCATGGGTGGGATGGGCAGAGGGGATCCATGTCCGCGCTGGGCGAAAAACCGCCCCGCGCCTTCGGCAATCGCCCGGTAATAATCAACGGTCGAGGCCCAGCCCACGCCGCCCAGAATGCCGATCTTTTTCATTGCGTGCGTCCAGTCTGCCCATTTGGTATCCAGGACAGACTGGACGTTTTCTGAGGTGAAGGTCAATCAGGCTGCCAGTTGCGAAACCGCATTTCGTGCATTGCTGAGAGAACCTTCGGCATCCAGCGCCAACTGGTCGGCGGCGACGATTTCGACGTCATGGATACCGATAAAGCCAAGTACATGCTTGGCATAGGTGGTGGCAAAATCGACATCAGACCCGACAGCTGTGCCACCCGACGCCACGGCTAAAACCGCGCGCTTTCCATCCAACAGGCCTTTTGGACCGCTTTCGGAATACGAAAAAGTCACTCCGACGCGGGCAATCAGGTCGATCCAGGCTTTGAACGCCGCGGGCACCGAGAAATTGTAGATCGGCAGGCCTATGACAAGCGTATCGGCCTGCTGCAGTTCAGTTACCAGCTCGTCAGACAGGGATAACTGGTCCTGTTGCATGGCACTGCGCTGATCGGCAGGGGTGAAATTTGCGCTGACCCAGGCTTCGGTCAGCAGCGGTAGAGGTGTGGCAAGGTCACGGCGAATTATGCGGTCAGCGCCCAAGTGATTGACGATGCGTGCCGACAGGTCACGAGTGGTCGAGCCTTCGCGGCGGGCCGATGCGTCGATATGCAGGATAGTTTTAGTCATGGTTCAATTTCCTTTGGTGTGCAGGATGTGTCTTGGCCCGATATGAGCGTTGCGCGAGCGAACAAAACTCTGGTAAGTCAACAGGGTCTGTTAGAATTTGCACAATGGAAAACCGCAGTGGACAACTGGGACGAGGTAAGAACCGCCTATCAGGTGGCGCGTATGGGAACGGTCAGTGGCGCGGCCGAGGTGCTGGGTGTGCATCATGCCACCGTCATTCGCCACATTGATGCAATTGAGGCCCGGCTGGCGGTCAAGCTGTTCCAGCGCCATGCGCGCGGCTATACACCGACCGAAGCCGGAGAGGACCTGTTGCGTGTGGCACAGGCGACTGAGGATCAGTTCAATCAACTGATCGGCCGGATGAAGGGTCGGGGTGATGACGTGTCGGGCGAGTTGGTCGTGACGTCGCTGTCCTCTCTGGCGTCTCTGGTGGTGCCGGTTCTTGCCGAGTTTCAGCGACGGCACCCGGAACTGATCGTCCGGTATCTGACCGGTGATCGGCTGTTTCGTCTGGAATATGGCGAAGCGCACGTGGCGATCCGTGCCGGGTCAGCGCCTGATCAGCCCGACAACGTGGTTCAGTCCTTTATGAAGCAAGAGGTCGGATTATACGCCAGCACCGATTATGTCGCGCTGCACGGCAAGCCTGGCAGTCTCGATGACTTTGCAGATCATTCTTTCATCAGTACCGATGACGAAAACAGCCGAGCGCCGTTTTCCCGCTGGTTGCGCCAGACCGTGCCAGCCGAGCGCATCACCTTCCGTTGTACCAACAACTTCTGTATCCGCGAGGCGGTCCTGTCCGGCGCGGGTATCGGTTTCATGCCACGTTGGTCAGCTGCAGGAGATCCGAATCTGGTCGAAGTGATCGACCCGATGCCGGAGTGGTTTGGTGATCTGTGGCTTGTTACCCATGTGGATCTGCATCGCACGACCAAGGTGCAGGCCTTTCTGACCTATCTGAAAGAGCAATCCAAGAGCTGGGCAAAATGAGTCAACAGGCGCGTGGCCATCTGGCCATGCTGATTTTTTCGGCCCTGGTTGCAGGGAGTTTCTCGCTGGGGTCACTGATCGCCAATCAGATCGCGCCCGAAGCCATTACCGCGGCCCGGTTTGGCATCGCATCCGTGGTGATTGGGGGTGCCGCCCTTATGACCACCGGCCTGCCGCGCAGCGCGGCACAAGCCTCGTGGCGCTATTTGGTTCTGGGCGGAGTATTCGCGGCCTATTTCGTGTTGATGTTCTACGGGTTGAAGACTGCACCGCCTGTCAACGCGGCAGCGGTCTTTACGCTGACTCCGGTTATGGCCGCATTCGCCGGTTGGATCTTGTTGCGCCAGATCACCACACCAAGGATGGCGCTTGCACTGACCCTTGGGGCAGTCGGGGCGCTGTGGGTGATCTTTCGCGCCGATTGGCAAGCCGTGCGCGCGTTCGATATCGGGCAGGGGGAAATCATCTATTTCTGGGGCTGTGTCGCGCATGCTTTGTATACTCCCCTTGTACGCAAGCTGAACCGTGGAGAGCCTGCAGTGGTGTTTACCTTTGGTACGCTTCTGGCGGGATGCCTGATGCTGACGATCTACGGCTGGTCCGAGATCCGTGCCACCGACTGGGCGAACCTGCCAGCGATAGTCTGGGTGGGTTTGATTTATGTTTCGGTCTTTGCAACCGCGGCCAGTTTCGTGCTGGTTCAGTATTCAACGCTGCGCCTGCCATCGGCAAAGGTGATGGCTTATACTTATCTGGTTCCCAGTTGGGTCATTCTGTGGGAAATCTCTCTGGGGCAGCAGGCGGTTGGCCCTGTCGTCTATTTTGGTGCCGGTCTGACGATCCTGGCCCTGGTTTTGCTACTGAAATCCGAGGAGGGCAAACCCGCGCGTCCTTTGCCGCAAGCTGATTGAACTTGTGAAACGACCAAATTGTGTCAGGCTTAGCCCTAGACCAGAATATGAAACGTCCAAGGGGACGACATGAAACCAGTTCTTTCCATAATGATATTGGTGGCTTGCGGCGCCTGTGCCGGGTCATCTGAAACGGATTTACAAGCCAGTTGCGAGACGCTGGTCGCAGCCGAAACTGGAACGCGGCCCGGGGATGTTCGGGCAATGTCCACCGATACCGAACCGGGCGGGTCGGTCACGACGGTTTCCGTTACCGGGGCCCAGGCCCCGTGGTTGTGTCGGGCGGACCCTTCGGGGGTCGTGACCGGTGTTGAATACAGTCAGGAAGGCTAGCCCGTTTCAATGTTTGACCAAGCGGGCGACGGTGTTGAGGCAGATCAAGGCCTGGCACCCTCTGGTTTCTCTATGCTTCAGGCCAAGGAGGAACGTCCCATGTACAGTCATATCATGATCCCGGTTGATCTTCATCTGCCACCCGAGGTGCGCAAGGCCGCCAAAGTTGCAGCAGCTATAGCCGAATGGCAGGGGGCCAAGATTACTTTGGTCAGTGTCACCGGCACCCAACCGGGTGACCCTGTTCAGTCAGATGCTGCGATTGACAAGAACCTACGTGATTTTGCCAAACAGTTGGCTGAAAGCAGCGGGATCGAAGTGGCGTATCGCAATATCCATTCGGTTGATGTCGCCGCCGAAGTTGACGGTGGCCTGACACGGACTGCCGAAGAAATCGAAGCTGACCTTATCGTCGTCGGCACCCATGCGCCGCGTATTACCGACTATATATTCTCGAGCCATGCGGGGTATCTGGCGAAACATGCCAGTGTCTCTGTTTTTGTAGTCAGGTAGGCGGATCATTCCTCGGCTGCGGGCAGTTCAACCTCAAGAAATCGTTCGAACGCGTCCAGATTGACCGGCTCGAACTGCCCGAACCCTTGCATCCAGACGGATGCGGATCGCAGCGCGTCAGGCTCCAGCTTGCACCACTTCACCCGTCCGCGCTTTTCCTGGCTGATCAGACCGGCTCTGGTCAGGATCACCAGGTGTTTTGAAATCGCGGCAAGCGACATCTCGAACGGTTCGGCGACATCCGTCACCGCCATGTCATCCTCCAGCAGCATCGCAAGGATGGCGCGGCGTGTGGGGTCGGCAAGGGCCGCAAAAACGGTATCGAGATCATTGGACATACTCCTTTCCTAAAGCGCAAGAACCGGTTTGACAATTTTCGGTATGAGGTCACTGTGCCCCGGCATGTGTATCGGGGGTTGGGATGTCACTAAAATACTGGCTGGTGATTTGTATTCTTGGCATCGGCTGGGGCATGTCCTTCATGTTTAATGCCATTTTGCTGCGGGAACTTGGGCCGCTTTCGGTGTCGATGGGACGGGTTGCATTTGGGGCGCTGGGGTGCTGGGTCTATGTGATCGGGGCGCAATTGCCAGTCAATCTGACACTGACACGTGCGTTTGGGTTGTTGGGATTTGGTGCGCTCAGCTATGCTGCGCCCTTTGCCTTCTATGCGCTTGGGCAACAGCATATCGCTTCGGGTGTGGCAGGGATCGTCAATGCAACGACACCGGCCTTTGCCGTCATTGTTTCGCATTTCTGGCCCGGAAGTGAACGTGCCACCCTGTTAAAGTCTTTGGGCGTGGTTTGCGGTTTCACCGGCATCGTTGTGCTGTCCCTGCCTGTACTGGGCGGTGGCGCGTCGTCCGAATTTTGGGCGATCCTTCTGACACTTTGCGCACCGATCTGCTATGCGTTCTCAGTCAACATCGCGCGGGCCTTCCGGGATATGCAACCTGTGGTTCTGACCGCCCTTGCATTGACGGGTGCTACGCTGGCCATCACGCCCTTGGCGCTTTGGCAAGAAGGACTACCCCAAATAACCCGGGCCGAGACTTGGGCCTCGCTGGCGATGATCGGGTTTGTGCTGACATCCGCCGCCTTTATCGCGTTCTACTGGTTGCTGCCCAAGGTTGGCCCGACCAATATCTCGACAGTGACATTGATTGCGCCTGTTTCGGCGCTGGTGCTTGGAACATGGGTGCTGGGAGAAACCCTGCGGCCCGAGCATCTGCTGGGAATGGCAGCGATCTTCGCCGGTCTGCTGCTGATCGACGGGCGCGTGATCAGACGTATCTGGCAGGGGGTTTCGGGCAAAGATCAACCAAAAGGTTGAATATGCGGATTCCGTACCTTTGTACCCGCTTCCTGTGGTTCGGGCTGATCACGTCTATGCTGACTCGGAAAAAATGTCTTTAAAAACAATAGAGTAAAGTGCGGCAATTCGGGCTGCCAACGCCGTTGACTCTGCGCTCTCCGCCCCTTAGCACCGTGCCCAAGACTGTACGAGGGAAACGCCCGTGACTGATGATGACCAAAAGCAGCGTATGGCGCAGCTTGAGGCTAAGATCACGGCGGCAAAAAAGGCCAAGTCAAAGCCTGAGGCCCGTGCGGACGCCGATTATTCGGGAGGCGAGCTTGCCTGGCGGATGGTCATCGAAATGGTATCCGGTCTGGGGATCGGATTTGGCATCGGATACGGGCTGGACAGCCTGTTCGGGACAATCCCGATCTTCCTGGTGCTGTTCACATTGCTGGGTCTGGTCGCCGGAGTAAAGGTTATGCTCCGCAGCGCACAACAGGCGCAAGAGAAACAGATGGCCGACAAGGCCGACGAAGACGAGAGGGACTGAACGTGGCAACTGAGACCACCGCAGCAGAAGGCAGCAGCCTGGTTTTCCATCCGATGGATCAGTTCATCGTCAAACCGCTTTTTGGCGACGGTGCGATTGCCTGGTACACGCCCACTAACGTCACTCTGTGGCTGTTTTTCGCAATTCTCGCCGTGATCGGCCTGCTGGTGCTCAGCACGTCCAAGCGCGCCATTGTCCCGACGCGCATGCAGTCGGTGGCCGAACTGGCCTATGGCTTTATCTACAAGATGCTTGAAGACATCTGCGGCAAGGATGGCGTCAAATACTTCCCCTATGTCATGACCCTGTTCATGTTCATCGTGACCGCGAACTTCCTGGGTCTGATCCCGACCTCGTTCACAACTACATCGCATTTCGCCGTGACCATCCCACTGGCGCTGGCCGTGTTCCTGACTGTGACCATTCTGGGTTTTGTCAAGAACGGCGCCGGGTTCCTGGGCCTGTTCTGGGTCTCCAGCGCGCCGCTGGCGCTGCGCCCGATCCTGGCGATCATCGAGCTGATCTCGTATTTCGTGCGCCCGGTCAGCCACTCTATTCGTCTTGCCGGTAACGTCATGGCAGGCCACGCGGTTATCAAGGTTTTCGCAGGCTTTGCCGCGATTGCAGTGATCTCGCCTGTGTCCGTTCTGGCGATCACCGCAATGTACGGTCTTGAGGTCCTAGTGGCCTTTATCCAGGCCTACGTATTCACCATTCTGACCTGTGTATATCTGAAGGATGCACTGCATCCGTCGCACTAAGGTCCGATACCCAAACATCGAAACTTCCAATTCGTAAGGAGAAACATCATGGAAGGCGATCTCGCACACATCGGCGCAGGCCTAGCAGCAATCGGTTCCGGCGCAGCCGCAATCGGGGTGGGCAACGTAGCAGGCAACTTCCTGGCTGGCGCTCTGCGCAACCCTTCGGCGGCTGCTTCGCAGACCGCAACCCTGTTCATCGGTATCGCATTTGCAGAAGCCCTGGGGATCTTTGCATTCCTAGTTTCGCTGCTGCTGATGTTCGCCGTCTAATCTGCGGAACCTGATCCTTACGCGCAGGTGGGCCCAAGCCATAGCGGCCCGCCTGTTGTAAAGACAACGTTCCGACGGAGGACATCATGGCGACAGAACCCGTATACGAAGAGGTGGCTGGCACCTGCGTTGACTCTCATGGGTCGGCGATTGGTATGCCTCAGCTTTGCTTCGATTGGTTCCCCAACCAGATTTTCTGGCTGGTCATCACGCTGGTCGTCATCTTTCTGGTCCTGTCCCGCGTGGCTCTGCCCCGCATCGCGGCAATCCTGGCGGAACGTCAGGGGACCATTACAAATGACCTGGCTGCGGCCGAAGATCTAAAGGCCAAAGCGGTCGAGGCTGAAGAGGCCTATAACAAGGCGCTGGCCGATGCCCGTTCTGAGGCACAGCGTATCGCTGCCGAAGCACGCGCCGAAATCCAGTCTGGTCTGGATGACGCGATTGCCAAGGCAGATGCTGAAATCGCTGCAAAAGCGGCTGAATCGGAAAAGGCTATTGCCGACATCCGTGCAGGTGCGCTGGAAAGCATTCAAATCGTTGCCAAGGATACGGCAGTAGAACTGGTTACCGCTCTGGGTGGCGAGGCTGATGCCAAAACCATCAACGGTGCGGTTGACGCGCAGACAAAAGGATAAGTGACATGCGGAACACTCTTGCCCTTATCCTGACATTTGCTGCCGCCAGCCCCGCGCTGGCCGCAAGTGGCCCGTTTTTCTCGCTTGGCAACACCGACTTTGTGGTTCTGCTGGGCTTCATCGTTTTCATCGCAGTCCTGTTCTACTTCAAGGTCCCGGGCATGATCGGTGGAGCGCTGGATAAGCGTGCCGAAGGCATCAAGTCCGAACTGGACGAAGCTCGCGCCCTGCATGAAGAAGCGCGTAGCCTGCTTGCCTCGTACGAGCGCAAGCAACGCGAGGTTCAGGGTCAGGCGGATGCCATCGTGGCCGCCGCAAAGGAAGATGCGGTTCTGGCAGCTGAGCAAGCCAAGGTCGATCTGGAGAAATCCATCGCGCGCCGTCTGGCGACCGCGCAGGACCAGATTGCATCGGCTGAAGCGTCGGCTGTCAAGGAAGTCCGCGATCAGGCCATCACCGTTGCTATTTCTGCAGCCAATGCTGTGCTGGCCAAGCAGATGACCGCCACGCAGGCCAACAAGCTGATCGACGCATCCATTGCGGATGTGAACGAAAAGCTTCACTAAGACAATTCCGGCCCGGCAGCACATCTGCCGGGTCCGGACATTGGGCTGCGAATCTCGCACCCCGCTTCCCGATTTGACCGGGGACCGATTGTCTGCGTTACATATTCGGAAACACTCCAACCAATTTTGCGCCCGTGCGACGGCATATGCCGAAACCGGGCTGGATAAGAGCCCTTTATGACCGAATTGCCGACGATCAGTGTCGTTATTCCCAACCTGAACTGCGTCGATTTCATCGAACGGACAATCCTCTCTGTGCTTGAGCAGGAATATCCTAAGCTGGACCTGATCCTGACGGACGGCGGTAGCACCGATGGTTCGATGGAGGTGGTCGAAAAGTACCGCGATGCGTTTTCACATATCATCTCGGGCCCGGATACCGGGCAGGCCAACGCTGTAAACAAAGGCTTTGCAGTGGCCACGGGCGACGTAATGGGTTGGATCAATTCGGACGATGTTCTTATTCCCGGCGGCCTTGCCACGGTAGGATCGCTGTTTGCGTTGAACAAAAACATGAACTGGATGACTGGGCGGGTCACGTGCATTGACGAGGAAGACAATGTCCTGACTGTACGGCGCCCAAAGCCTGTTTCACGGGTAAGACTGCTTGCCGGGGATTATCAGTGGGTTCAGCAGGAATCGACCTATTGGCGGCGTGACCTATGGGATCAGGTCGGGGGCCAACTGAACGAGAACCTCAAGCTTGCCGTCGACGGAGAGTTATGGCTGCGGTTTTCGCGACATACCGATTTGGTGCCCGTGCATGCTCAGGTTGGGGCTTTCCGGTTCCGCAAGGGCCAGCGGTCCGAAGCGGCTGAGGCTTACCATGCGGAAATGCTTCAGGCGATTGAGGTCGAGCGTCAGGCGCAGAGCCGGTCGGATGACCTGATCGGGGCGATATTGGACACGCCGTTGGAATTGCGCTCTCGGACCGAAGCTGAAGGGTTGTTTCCGTCGCTGTCCAGTCAGGACCCGAAGGCAATGAAACGGCCAAATTTGTGGGTTCACAGTCTTAAGCGGCGGCTGAACGGAATTTAACCCTCAAGGCCCTGCTGTTTCTTGCGCCTGCTGGTCCACCACACATAGGCCGCCAGGAGAGTGATTGCGATTTCGATCTTGAAGGTCCAATGGCTTAGAAAAGATAAAATCCAATGAGAATGCGTGGCCTGAACAACCACCAGCGGGTGGGTGAATTCGGAAATTGGCCAAGCCCATGCCACTTCGCCAACGATCGAATCCAAGGTCATATGCACCAGACCCCCGGCGCCGAAGGCTGCAGTAATGAGACCTGCGCGCGGGAATCTTAGCCGCAGCAGCAGGCCGAGCGTCAGGATGCCGAGCCAGAGCAGAGGGCGGTGTGTGAGGTATTCGTGATGGTGGTGGCTGCGATTGTCTACGAAATAGAACCACAGCAAATCGATATCCGGGACGATGGAACCAATCATCGCAGCGGCAAACGCAGCTTTATCCAATCCGGGCGTCGCAGTGCGAAAGACCAGATACGCACCAGGTAGGTGCCCAATGAACATCAGTGCTGTCCTGTCTCATGGTCCAGGCGCTGCTGCGCAATGGCTTCGTTCCGCAGGGCTTTCTGGTGGTCTTTCATGCAGATGCGAACAAAGCCCAGATGCTCCTGGACTGCAACGCGCGCCGCCTCAGGGTCGCGAGCCTGCAGCGCTGAATTGATTTCCCGGTGCTGATCCAGAATGGCGTCTCGTGTCGTACGCTGCCGGAACATCATCTGCCGATTGTAGAAGACACCCTGTCGTAGCAGGTCGAACATCGACCGCATCATATGCAGCATGACCACGTTGTGACTGGCTTCAATGATGGCCATGTGGAACTGCGCATCCAGATGGGCCTCTTCCTCGGCCGCATTGCGGGCATGGGCGGCTTCCATCTTGTCAAAGATCGCCTGTACGACCTTCAGGTCGCTTTCCGACCCCAGTCTTGCCGCGCGTTCTGCTGCAAGCCCTTCCATGTCCCGACGGAAGGACAGATAGTCGAAAACCGCCTCGTCATGGCTGCTGAACAACCGGATCAGAGCCGGTGAAAAAGCCGAGCCTAAGACTTCGGCAACATAGATTCCTGACCCCGCCTTGGCTGTCAGCAAACCCTGATGCTGAAGATCAGAAATCGCTTCGCGCAGTGACGGGCGTGAAACGCCCAGACGGTCGGCCAGTTCCCGTTCTGCAGGCAAACGTTCTCCCGGGCGCAGAATCCCGCGCAGAATCAGCAACTCGATTTGTTTGACCACCGCAATGGACAGCTTTTCAGTTTGGATCTTTTGGAAGGGCATGGCGGCGCGTTTTCGAAATTGGTCAATTCATATGACCACGTATCCGGGTCTGGTTCAAGCAGGGGGGTGTAGTTGAATTTAGGTCAGCAATATTGACATTATAAAATTTGCACCTAGGGTGGGTCGCAACAGGGCAGGAGGAGGCCAAGGATGACCCAGAATCTGTTTGCAACGCGCGCGTCCCGGATGAAAGCATCGGAAATTCGCGAGTTGTTGAAACTTCTTGATCAGCCGGGAATCATCTCGTTCGCCGGCGGCATCCCAGACCCAAACCTGTTTCCCACCGAGGCCTTTGCCCAAGCTTGTCAGGCCGCTTTGAATGCTGGGCCGCAGGCGCTGCAATATTCAGTCAGCGAGGGCTATGGTCCATTGCGCGAATGGCTTGTGCAGCATATGCGCGAGATCGGCGTCGATTGTAGTGTCGATAACATCCTGATCACCTCGGGATCGCAACAGGCCTTGGATTATCTGGGCAAGCTCTATTTGTCGCCAGGGGATACTGCGTTGATCGGCTGGCCGACCTATCTGGGGGCGATCAACGCCTTTAATGCCTATGAGCCCCGGTTCGACCGTCTTATGCTTAATGGCAATAGAGGTGCCGCCGAATATTCCGAAGCCGCAGGCGAGGGCGCGGTCAAATTCGCTTATCTGTCGCCTGATTTCGCAAATCCAACCGGTGAAACCGTTGACCTGCGTGGTCGAGAATACCTGCTGGATCTTGCCGATGATCTGAGTATCGCGGTGATCGAGGACGGGGCCTATCAGGCTCTGCGCTATGAAGGAGATGCCATCCCTCCGGTTTTGTCGTTAGAACAGGCGCGAAAAGGGTCGATCGAGGCCTGCCGTACGATCTATTGCGGTAGCTTCTCGAAAACGCTGTCTCCCGGTTTGCGCGTTGGCTGGGTGGTGGCCGCCAAGCCTGTCATCTCGCAACTGGTGTTGGTCAAGCAGGCGGCGGATTTGCATTCGCCCACATTGAACCAGATGGCGGTTGAGCAGGTTGCGCGCACGCATTTTGACACACACATCCCGCTGTTGCGGCAGGCCTATGGTGCCAGGCGTGATGCGATGCTGGAGGCGCTGCAACAGAACATGCCCGATGGTGTTCAGTGGACGCATCCGCACGGGGGCATGTTCATCTGGGTGACTCTGCCTACTGGTATGAACGGGGCAGACCTGCTGGCCCGTGCGCTCGACACAGTGAAACTGGCCTTTGTGCCGGGTCGGGCCTTTTTCGCAGATGGTTCGGGCGCCAATACGATCCGGTTGAGTTTCTCGAACTCGGATGAGGATACGATCCGCGAAGGTATTCGCCGCTTGGGAACAGTACTTAGGGCCTGAGCGAAGGAAAGGTTCTGTTAACCAGTTTTGGCAATGATGCGGATATGATCCGGATTTTGTCTTTTCTGATGCTGGCAGCATGTTCGGCCGGGACCCCTCACTTTCGCGATGTTCAGGTGACGCGTATCGCTGTGAATGGCAGCGTATTTGATGTTCGCGTGCGCGGAGATCTGGCCGAAGCCGTTCGGGTTAATTCGCAATACGCTCCGCGTCTTGGCCCGATCCGCGAACGAGCGGCCATGGCGATGGCTCAGGTCTCGGGATGCCCGATACTGGATGTCCTGGGCGACGCGGCCGTGACCGTTGGCGTTTTGGGTTGTGACCGCGCCATGGGCAAGCGGTTGCTGCTGACGGCGGTTTCAGTCCCGAATTACGAATGCATTGATACCGGGCTGTTTCAAGACCTTGGTAACGGCGACGGCTATCAGGTCTTTGAGTGTACAGCCTACTGAATCGCGCTTTTTCTTGCGGATTTAGGCAAGATGTTGTGGATAAGTGGGCCATATATCCCATATCCTGCGCGACTCCGTTGACTCACCCCCAATCCGTTGCGCAGACTTCGAAGGTATAGGAATCACGGGACCCATTGCCTTTGCGCTTTAGCAAACTCAAACTCACCGGCTTCAAAAGCTTTGTTGATCCGACCGATCTGATTATCGCGGATGGGTTGACCGGTGTTGTGGGCCCTAATGGTTGTGGCAAATCCAATCTGCTGGAAGCTCTGCGTTGGGTGATGGGGGAAAACCGACCCAAATCCATGCGCGGTGGCGCGATGGAAGATGTGATTTTCGCCGGGGCCGCCACGCGGCCGGCCCGCAATTTTGCCGAAGTTGTGCTGACCATGGACAACTCCGAGCGGCTCGCGCCCTCGGGTTTCAATGACAGCGACCAGCTTGAGATTGTCCGCCGCATCACCCGAGATGTCGGCAGCGCCTATAAGACCAATGGCAAGGATGTGCGGGCGCGTGATGTGCAGATGTTGTTCGCCGACGCCTCAACGGGTGCGCATTCTCCGGCGCTGGTCGGACAGAACCGCATTGCCGAACTGATTAACGCCAAACCCCGCTCTCGCCGCCGCATTCTGGAAGAGGCGGCCGGAATTTCGGGCCTCTATCAGCGCCGACACGAGGCTGAGTTGAAGCTGAAGGGTACCGAGGCCAACCTGACCCGTGTGGATGACGTGCTGGAACAACTGGGCGGACAGCTGGCGCAGCTGGCCCGTCAGGCGCGTCAGGCCGCCCGCTATCGCGAAATCGGAGAGCAGCTGCGCCAAGCCGAAGGCATGTTGCTCTATCGTCGCTGGAAAGAGGCCGACATGGCCCGCCAGCAGGCCGAGGAAAAGCTGCGCGAACGCCTGACCGAGGCGTCGCGCGCCGAAGCTGAAGCACGCTCTGCCGTCGCCAATCGGGCCGAAATCGAAGAAACCCTGCCGCCCCTGCGCGAGGAAGAGGCCATTGCCGCCGCCGTCCTGCAGCGCCAACAGGTGCAGCGGGATCAGCTGTCGGATCAGGAAACCCGCGCCCGTCAGACGATTGAAACATTGACTAATCGCATTCAGCAGCTTGGTAACGATATCGAGCGCGAGGCCGGGCTGAACCGCGATGCGGGGCAGATGATCGAACGGCTGGAATGGGAAGCTCGTGAATTGGCCAAAGCTGCCGATGGCCACGACGAAAAAGTCGCCGAGGCCGCCGAGGTCGCGCGCGAAGCGGCCGCTGTCCTGCAAGACCGCGAAGACCACTTGTCACAAGAGACTGAGGATATGGCGCGTCTGGTTGCGCGCCACCAGTCCGGCCAGCGATTGGTCGACGACAGCCGCAAAACGCTGGCCAGGTCGGAAGGTGAAGAGGAAAAGGCCCGCGCAGCGGTGGATGAGGCGAAAACAGCCCTGACCCGCGCCGCCGAGGCATTTGAGGCCGCGCAAGAGGGTGAAGAAGAGGCTCGCGAGGCCTCTGAAGCCGCCGAAGAGGCACTGGCCGCCGCTGACGAGTTACGCAATGAAACCCAGGGCCGCGAGGCCGAGGCCCGTGCGAAAAGATCCGAAGCTGAAGGTGAGCTGGGTGCGATCCGCGCCGAAACCACAGCTCTGGCCAAGCTGGTTGAACGGGATACCGCAGAAGGCGGGCAGGTGCTCGACATGCTGCGTGTGGCTCCGGGTTATGAAAAGGCATTGGGCGCTGCGCTTGCGGATGATCTGAGGGCACCCTTGGTCGAGGGCGACGGGCCATCAGGCTGGGTACCGGTTGCTGGCTATGATGCCGATCAATCGCTGCCCAATGGGGCCGAGCCGCTGGCCTTGCATGTATCCGGTCCTGATCGCCTCAGCCGCCGGATCGCGCAGATCGGTTTGGTTGACGCGGATCAGGGCGCACGCTTGCAAGCCTCGCTTAAACCCGGTCAACGGTTGGTTTCGCGTTCGGGCGATCTGTGGCGGTGGGACGGATTCCGTGCCTGGGCCGAGGATGCGCCAAGTGCGGCCGCCCTGCGGCTTGAACAGCTCAACAAACTTGAGGCACTGAAACAGGAACTGGCCCGGACTGAGGCGCAGGCCGACGGTGCCCGCGCCGCGCACGAGACGCTGTCGCAACAACTGGCCGACGTGACCGAGGCTGACCGCCGCGCCCGCGAGGCACGCCGCGCCGCCGATCAGCGCATGGCTGAAACCGCGCGTCTGCTCAGCAGGGCCGAGGCCGATCGCAATCTGGCGCAGGGCAGGCTGGAAACGCTGGCGCTTGCCGTTGATCGCCACAAAGAGGACGCCATGTCCGCCCGTGCCCAGCTGCGCGAGGCCGAGGGCGCCTTGACCGGTCTGGGCAATCTCGACAATGCCCGCGCGCAGGTCGAAGACATCAAACAGACGGTCGAGGCGGCGCGGATCACGATGCTGACTCACCGCTCGTCCCATGACGAGCTGCGCCGCGAGGGCGAGGCCCGTACCCGCCGTACACAAGAGGTCACCAAGGACCTCAGCGGTTGGCGGCACCGCCTGGACAGCGCCGAAAAGCGAATCTCGGAACTGGCCGAGCGCAAGGAAAGTTCCGAGGAAGAGCTATCCGAAGCGATGGCTGCTCCGGGCGAAATCGCCGAGGCGCGTGAAGAGTTGAACGAATTGATCGAAACTGCCGAAGCCCGCCGGGCCGAGGCCGCCGACAAGTTGGCTGCCGCCGAGGCCCGCCAGCGAGAGATTGTGCTGGCTGAGCGCGAAGCGGAACGTTTGGCTTCGGAGGCGCGCGAAAGCCGCGCCGCCGCTGAGGCGCGCTGTGATGCAGCCAAAGAGGCCGTATCGGCAGCGGCCGAGCGTATCGCTGAGGATCAACAGCTAACCCCGAACCAGTTGCTGAACCAGCTGGATGTGAATCCCGACCAGATGCCAGCTGCTGATGCTCTTGAGGCCGAGGTCAACCGCCACAAACGCCAGCGAGATGCGATGGGCGCGGTAAACCTGCGTGCCGAAGAGGACAGCAAAGATGTTCAGGAAGAATTCGACACGCTGAACGGCGAAAAGGCCGATCTCGAAGAGGCGATCAAAGCGCTGCGCAGCGGCATCTCCAGCCTCAACCGCGAAGGACGCGAACGGCTACTGACCGCGTTTGAACAGGTGAATTCGAACTTCGCCATGTTGTTCAAGCATCTCTTTGGTGGTGGCGAGGCCAATCTGGTCATGGTCGAAAGCGACGACCCGCTGGATGCCGGCCTTGAAATCATGTGCCAGCCGCCGGGCAAGAAATTGTCGACGCTCAGCCTGCTTTCGGGCGGTGAACAGACCCTGACCGCGACGGCCCTGATCTTTGGCGTCTTTCTGGCGAACCCGGCTCCGATCTGTGTTCTGGACGAGGTCGATGCGCCGCTGGATGATGCCAACGTGACCCGGTTCTGCGACCTTCTGGACGAGATGTGCCGCCAGACCGACACACGGTTCCTGATCATCACCCACCACGCGGTGACCATGGCGCGGATGGATCGTCTGTTCGGCGTCACCATGCAAGAACAGGGTGTCAGCCAGCTGGTCTCGGTTGATCTGAAGAAAGCCGAACAGATGGTCGCCTGACCTCTCACTGCAACGTTATGAGCGGTTTCGTAAGAATTGGGTTAGTCTGCTGCCATGACCCGTTTCCTGATCATCGCCCTACTGACTGCTACCCCTTTAGGGGCCGCGGAATGGACGACCAAGCCCGATGACGTCCCCCTGACCCAACAAGAGTTGACGGCGCTGGCGGGTCGGACGCTGACCTTTTATGATGACGGGCAGTCGCGATATTCGGCTGGCGGGGCCTATTCCTATACCTATGCCAGCGGAGAATCTGCGTTCGGAACCTATTCCATCGCGGAGGATGGCAGTATCTGCGTCCAATACAGAAACGGGTTCGGTCGATGTGATCTTTATGTCCTGAGTGCTGGACGCCTGATCCTGATCACGGAAAAGGGAGAGCGTTTCCCAGTACGGCCCGAGTGACATTCAAGAAACCGGGGCATCTGTTGAAAATGATCTGAAAATTTGGATCTTTGGTGGTCATTTAATCGTAATATTTCAAAATTAGATGGGGATCAGGGGCGAATTCTCACCCCGCGTTGTTGTAAGTTCCCGTATCAACAACGGATCAAAAGAGGCGGGTCGATGTGCAGATTTCTGGCTTGGGCGGGTGCGAAACGGTTTCTGGACGAACTTGTCATGGACCAGGAACAGTCGCTGGTGCATCAAAGCAGAAACGCCCTGATTGGCAAAACGCCGATCAACGCGGATGGTTTTGGGTTGGCCTGGTATTCCGGGCGCGAAACGCCGTGTTTTTACAAAGACACCAACCCGGCTTGGTCGGATGCCAACCTGAAACAGTTGACCCATCACACGAAATCGCACCTGTTCCTGGCGCATGTACGTGCCTCAACTGGGACCGCCACGTCGCGGAACAACTGCCATCCTTTTGGCTGTGGTAAGTGGAGCTTTATGCATAACGGGCAGGCAGGTGGCCATGACCGTATCCGCCAACAGCTTGACGGGATGATACCGGGCCACCTGTACGATCATCGCCTTGGCGCAACTGAAAGCGAGGCGATTTTTCTGATCGCCCATGGCGAAGGGTTGGACGCCGAACCCATCGCCGCGATGGAGCGTGCGGTGCACCGTGTCGAAGTGCTTGCCCGCGCCAAAGGAAGCCTACCCCATATGCGCTTTGCCGCCTGCTGGTCCGATGGAGATCGCCTGTTTGCTGCGCGCTATGCCTCGGACCGTTTCGCACCCAGCCTGCATTACAGGCCCTGCGATGATGGGATCATTATCGCGTCTGAGCCGCTGGATGCGAAGAATGGCGATTGGGCCGAGATCCCGGCAAATACCGCCATCGAGACACGCGGCGATAGGCTGCAGATGCATGTGTTTGAGCCGAACGGGCGATCTTTGGACGCCGAAGTCGCCTAGATCGCCGTATCGAAGAGCGACTAGAGCCGGTTCAACAACTCAGCCGTTGGCCAGGCATCCGCAGGCAGGCCTAGTCGTGCTTGCTCTGACTGGACAGCCGCGCGGGTCCCTGCGCCCAGAATCCCGTCGATCTTGCCCACATTATGGCCGCGCGCCTGCAGCTTGCTTTGCAGCTGCTTCATCTGTGCACCAGATAAGCCTTGGGCCGCGTTGCCCGCGTCATAGACCTGTGCCCCTTCAAGCCGGGTGCCGAAATAGGCGGCGGTCAGCACATAGACAAAGCTCTGATTCCATTCGAAATACACATCAAAATTTGGATAGGCCAGAAAGGCAGGCCCGTTATGCCCTTGCGGTAGGATCAGCGAGGCGGGCAGGTTGGTGAGGGACCCGTTGCGTGCCTGAACGCCCATCGCCTGCCAGTCAGAAACCGAACGCGGTTTGCCCGGGCCCGATAGCGACCAATCCATCCGTGCGGGTACGGTGACCTCTTGCAGCCAAGGCTGCCCCGGTTGCCAGCCCAGATGCGACAGCATCTTGGCGCCCGACATAAGCGCATCGGGCGCAGAGGTTTTTAGCGAAACCTTGCCGTCACCATCGCCATCGACCCCGTTTTCCAGAATGTCTCGGGGCAGCATCTGCACCATTCCAATCTCGCCAGCCCAGGCACCTGACGTGCGGGCCGGGTCGAAATTTCCCCGGCTGTACAGCTCAATCGCGGCGAACACCTGAGGCCGGAACAATTCTGGACGACGGCAATCATGCGCCAGCGTCACCAGCGCGTTGCGGGTGTTGAAATCCCCCTGAAACGCCCCGTAATCCGTTTCGAACGCCCAAAATGCCAACAGCACCCCGCGCGAGACACCATATTGTTGCTCGATCCGGTCAAACACCGCGTCGTATTTGCGCGACATGGCCTGACCCCGGTCGATCCGGTTTTGTGAAATCAGGTGTCGCGAAAAATCAATGAACGGTTTCTGGAACACGCCCTGTGCCCGGTCGGCTTTCAATACCGCGTTGTCTTGTTGCACACCTTTGAAGAAGGCATTGACGGTGGATTTGTCAAAGCCTTGCTGAACGGCCTCGGCCTTCAACCCCTTCACGAAGGAATTGAAACCCCCGCCACATTGGGCAAACGCAGGTGAAGCAAACAAGGCGGCGGCAACAAGGCCGGAAAGAAAACGCATGGACAGGTCCGTCAGATTATGAAGCTGACCCCAACCCACACTGACACGAGGCCAAGCGCAAGCCCCCATATCCTCCAAAGCATGTCGCATGCGCGGAAAACCTCTGGCGCGCCGATGTCGCGCGGGGCCTCGCCGTTGACCCAAGCCAGATCCCTGAGCTGCCCGTCATAGCTGCGCGGCCCGGCAAGGGCCACGCTCAGCGCGCGTGCCATTGCCGCCTCGGGCCAGCCAGCGTTGGGAGAGATATGGCGGCGCGCATCGCCCACCATCTGCTCCCATTTCGCCCATTGGTTTGACAAGATGACGATCAATAGAAAGGTCAGTCGTGCCGGGACCAGGTTCAGGACATCGTCCAACCGCGCAGCTGCCCATCCGAAATCGCGGTATTTATCCGTGCGATAGCCGACCATGCTGTCGGCAGTATTGATCGCCTTGTAAACCAGAAGCCCTGGCAGGCCACCCACCAGAAACCAGAAGGCCGGCGCGATGACTCCGTCGCTGAGGTTTTCAGCCGCGCTCTCGATCGCGGATCGGGCGACCTGTGCTTCGGTCATGTCCTTGGTGTCGCGTGACACGATCATGGCGACCTTCGCGCGCCCATCGACCAGCGAGGTCTGCAAACCCTCGCCAACAGCGCGAACATGTTCCACCAGCGATTTTTGTGCCAACAGCACAGCGCAGATGATGGTGCCGATGATCGGGCCAAGCAAAGACAGAAGCCCCCCAAGTCCAGCGGCACCTGCGACCAGCAGCGCGGCAACAGCTATGCCCTTAAGGCGACGGTACGAGTCATGGTTCAGGCGGTCGTCAAGCCACTCGATGAGTTTACCAATCATAACGGCGGGGTGCCGGATGCGCGACCACAGCCAATCCGGCTCGCCCAGTGCCGCATCCAGACACATGGCGCAGACCAAGATAAAGGCGGTGCTCACAGGGCCGCCTCAAGCCGCGCCCAGCCATCTGCCGGTGGCAGGCCAAGGCGCAGATAGGTTTGCGAATAGGGGAATACACGAGTCCAGATATGTGCGCGGGCCAGACGGTCTTGCCAGGCACTGGCGTCGTCGACCTGATAGAGCCGGAACAGGCTGGTGCCGCCGATCAGCTGCGCGCCTTTCTGCGTTACCATCCGATCCATCCGGGCGGCATCGGCCGCCAAAAGCAGGCGGGTCTCGTCAGCCCAGGCCGTGTCGCGCAGCGCTTGCTCTCCGATCCGCAAGGCGGGACCTGAGACCGCCCAAGGCCCGGTCAGATCGTTCAAACGTGCGATCAGATCAGAGCGTGCGATGGCAAATCCCAGCCGTAGCCCCGCCAGCCCCCAAAACTTGCCAAAGCTTTTCAGCACGATAACTCCGGGCCGGTCGGCAAGATGGATCAGCGAGGCATCGGGCGTGACGTCGCAAAAGCTCTCGTCGATAATCGTCAGGGGGGCATCCACATCGCCCACGCTCCAGATGCGCCCATCTGGGTTGTTGGGGTGCACGATCACGCGTGCCTCAACTGGGCCGGAGTTCTGTAGTGTCCAGCCCTGCGCGGCAAAGGCGGCGGCATGTTCGTTATAGGTCGGAGTGGTAATCTGAACTCGGCCGGTTGCAGCCAGCGCAGGAATGCGGGCGATCAGAGCAGATGCGCCGGGCGCAGGCAGGATCTCTGCACCCTCGGGAACTGACCAGAAACTGCGGGCCGCATCGGCCAGCCGTTCAAATGCGCGATGGTCGGGCAATTCCATCCAATCCGATGGGGTGAGCCCGGCAACCTCGTATGGAACCGGATTGATTCCGGTGGACAGGTCGATCCAATCGGTTCGCTTACCGCCATAAACTGACATGGCCCCATCCAGCCCACCGCCATGGTCCCGAGCGGCCCGCGGATTCAAATCTCTATTTTCGCGCGCCATCGGGCCCCTCGCCGGAATCACCAAATTTTGCCTGTTTCAAGCGGATTTCTGCCAGTTTTACAAGCAAATCCGCGTGATCAGGGGCGTGCTCCGTCTCGGTTAACACTTTGTTAATGAATTGGCGTGAACACAAACCTTAGGGGTCGGCACCACTCACCAATATAAGTGCCGAGGTTGTTGATGATGAATGTACTGATTGTTGAGAGTAACCCTGATTTAGGTCGGGTCTGGAAAAGGCATCTTGAGCGACAGGGTGCCGAGGTCACGCTTGTGACCGGGCAAGAGGATGCGATCCTTGCCCTTTATGGTGCCGAATTTGAGATCATCGTGATGGATCTGGTGCTGGAAACCGGTAGCGCCTTGGCCGTGGCTGACTTTGCCAGCTATCGCAGGCCCGAGGCCCGGGTGATCTTCGTGACCAACACCACTTTCTTTTCGGATGGCTCGATCTTTGCCCATAGCCCGAATGCCTGCGCTTATGTGCAAAGCTGCACGCCGCCAGAGGATCTGGCGGCGATGGTTGAGCATTACGCGGCGGGGCGCTGATCGCGCCCATGGGGCTCCAGATAGTTCAGGATCGGGTTCGTCGGGATGATCCGGTGCGGGTTAATGCTCTCATGGCTGTAGTGATAGTGGCGCACGATATGGTTTAAGTTCACGGTCCGCGCGACACCCGGCCACTGGTACAGCTCGCGGGTATAGGCCCACAGGTTGGGATAGTCGATCAGACGCCGCCGGTTGCATTTGAAATGCAGATGGTAGACCGGATCAAACCGGATCAGCGTGGTGAACAACCGCCAGTCGGCCTCGGTGATGCGGTCGCCCATCAGATAGCGGCTGGTGGACAGCCGGTCTTCGAGCCAGTCCAGCGTGTCAAAGAGCGGGCCAACGGCTGCGTCATATGCCGCCTGGCTGGTGGCAAAGCCGGATTTGTAGACCCCGTTATTGATGTCGGAATAGACGCGGGCATTGACCTGTTCGATTTCGTCACGCATCGCCTCGGGCCAGTAATCATCGGTGTTCCCGGTGATCCCGTCAAAGGCCGAGTTGAACATCCGGATGATTTCCGAACTTTCGTTTGAGACGATGGTTTCCTGTTCCTTGTCCCACAGGATCGGAACGGTTACGCGCCCCGAATAGGTCGGGTCAGCCTTGGTATAGATTTGGTGGGTATAGTCCATTCCGTACAGTACGTCGCCCGCCGCCCCGTGTTCGTCGGTTGCAAATGTCCATCCCTTGGTCAGCATGTCTGGGTGTACGACCGAAACCGGGATCAGATCGGACAGCTCTTTCAGTTCGCGGAATATCAGTGTCCTGTGGGCCCAGGGGCAGGCATGGCTGACATAAAGATGGTACCGGTCAGGTTCGGCTTTGAAGCCGCCCGTGCCGGAGGGTCCGGCACTGCCATCAGCGGTCAACCAGTTGCGAAATTGCGCCGCGCTACGCTTGAAGGCGCCGCCTGTGGATTTGGTATCATACCATGTGTCGTGCCATTTGCCGTCGACCAATAGGCCCATGCTTGGATCCTCCGTAATGCGGTTTCCCGGAACATACGCTTTGAAGGGAACCGATCCTATGCGAGCCGCCGCGCATTGTGCCTGCGTTTTCGCACAGGTTGGAATGGGATTTCCGTGCAACAGGTTTGGATTCGACCGCGTTGAGTGATCGGCTTCACTGGATTTTTACAGTCTACGTTCCAAAATAGAGTCCGCTGCGGGGGAGTTTTGATATGAGTACCTATGTTTCCAAAGAAATCAGCGCCGAATTGGATGCTGCGCGAATCGCGAGTCTGAAGAAAACCAGCCGACTTCGTGTCGAATTGGGTGACAATACCTACAAAATTCTCCGATTGTGGAAGGATGGCTTCACCGTAGAGGCCGCGACCACGCCTCGATTGCGCGGTTTGGTCGATATCTACGATGGCGCGCGTCACTTATATCAATGCCTGATCATTGCCGATGAATGTGAGGCAGGCGAAATGCGCTATGAATTCAAGCGCAGCACGGCCGCCTCCGACAAGGCCCCTTTGGATTTCTATCGATCTCCGGACGCGCCCATCGCGCTGCTTGGAAACAAGGACTAGGCATTTGCCCATCGGGTCTGCCGATGGGCATCCCGCTATTGCAGATCGGAAAACGCGTGTTTCAGCCGTTTGCTGGCCTCTTCAACACGCCCGCGTTGCGTCGCAAGATTGAACCGCTCGAATGTCTCTCCGCCCGCACCAAAGCCGGGGCCGGGCGAGGTGGCGATTTTTGCATCCTCGCGCAGACGTCGGGTAAATTCTGCGTGGTCCATTCCGGTGCCCGAGAAATCAATCCAAGCCAAAAAGGTTGCCTGTAGGGGCATTGACCACAGGCCAGGGATTTCTGCGATTGCAGCGTCAAAGATTTTTCGGTTGCTATCAAGATGGGCGATCTGTTCATCCACCCAAGCGGCCCCTTCAGGCGAATAGGCAGCGGTGATCATTGCGACTCCCAATGCGCTGGGATCATAATCCAGTGTCTGGATTCGGCGGCGCATCGCGGCGCGCAGGTCCGGGTCGGGAATGATCATATTCCCCGTCCGTTGACCTGCGATGTTGAAGGTCTTGGACGCTGCAGTCAGTGTCACGGTCCAGGGCCGCGCATCCAGCGCGGCGACATCCATCGGAACAAAGGTCGTGCCGGGATAGACCAGATCGTGGTGAATCTCATCCGATACCAGAATAAGGCTGTTCCGTTCCGCAAATGCCGCGACTGCGCGCAATTCCTCTGGCGTCCAGACCCGGCCCGAGGGGTTCTGAGGCGAGCACCACAAAAGCATCTTCTCGGTTCCGTCCAGCCGCGACTGCGCGTCTTCCAGATCAAGGCCATAGCCGTCGCCGTCGCGCATCAGGGGGCACTCCACTACGCGCCGACCTGACTTGTTCACCTTATGTGCAAACTCATGGTAGACGGGTGTAAAGATGACCACTCCGTCGCCCGGACTGGTCCAGACATCGAGGCAGAGCGCAATCGCATTTCCCAGACCCTGCGACGTCAGAATCCAATCAGAATCGATCTCCCACCCGTGGCGGTTCTTCATCCACCATTGGACGGAATTCAGGTAGTCCGGGTGCATCCAGGAATATCCGAAAACACCGTGATCCGCCGCGTTACGCACAGCGCCGATCACACAAGGCGCCGTAGAATAGTCGGAATCGGCCGTCCACATTGCCAGACTGTCATCCGGCGAAAGGCCATACAGCTTTTCAAGCTTGTCCCATTTCGAACTGTTAGTGCCGCGGCGGTCGATCAGGTCGTTGAATGTCATATCTGCTCCATCTGTCCGGATGAAAGCTAGCCGCATATTCGGCAGGTGCAAGGGGGGCGTTGCGGCTTAGGGCGTGATGGCCTAAATCAACCTCATGAAACGCAATATACTGATCCATCCCGACCCCCGCCTGAAAAAGATCTGCTCTCCCGTAGTGGATCTGACGGACGAATTGCGCCAGCTGGCTGATGACATGCTTGAGACGATGTATGATGCGCCTGGTATCGGGCTGGCAGCGCCTCAGATTGGGATGCTGGACCGGCTGATTGTTATGGACTGTGTCAAGGAAGAGGGCGAGGCACCGCGCCCGCTGATCATGTTCAACCCCGAAGTGGTCGCGTCGTCTGACGAGACGAATGTCTATGAAGAAGGTTGTCTTTCGATCCCCGAACAATTCGCCGAAGTCACGCGCCCAAAGGTCGTGGATGTGGCTTGGATCGATCGTGACGGTAACGCGCAGCGGGAAACATTCGATGGCCTTTGGGCAACCTGTGTCCAGCATGAGATTGACCACCTGAACGGGAAGCTGTTCATCGACTATCTCAAGCCTATGAAACGCCAGATGATCACCCGAAAAATGCAAAAGCTGAAACGCGAGCAGGCGCGCGAATGACCGTTCGTACCTGCCTGCCATGGCCTGATAAGCGCCTGCGGACCAAAGCCGAAGATATCACCGAAATTACTGACGAGGTTCGTGCCATCTGGGATGACATGATCGACACGATGGAGGCGATACCCGGCGTCGGCCTTGCCGCACCGCAGATCGGCGTGATGCTCCGGCTGGCGGTGGTCGATGGCTCGACCGAGAGGGGGCGGGCCGTGCGGCTGGCAAACCCTGAGATCCTGCACAGATCGGTCGAATTGCGCGAGCATGAAGAAGCCAGCCCAAACTTGCCTGGCGTGTCGGCTAAGGTGAAACGTCCCCGGGCTGTGACGGTAAAGTTTCTCAACGAAAAAGGCATCATCGACCGCCGTGACTTTGTCGGGATCGAAGCCACCAGCGTGCAGCACCAGATCGACCATCTAAACGGGCGGATGTATTTCGACAGGCTCAGCAAGGTCAAACGCGACATTCTGCTGCGCAAAGCTAAAAAGCTGGGGTAGGCATGCGGCTGATCTTTATGGGGACACCCGATTTCTCGGTTCCGGTGCTGGACGCGCTGATTGATGCGGGGCATGAGGTTGCCGCCGTCTACTGCCAGCCTCCGCGCCCAGCGGGCAGAGGCAAAAAGGATCGTCCAACCCCCGTTCATGCTCGGGCCGAGGCATTGGGACTGACCGTTCGGCATCCGGTCTCATTGAAATCGGCGGAAGAACAGGACGCCTTTGCCGCGTTGAATGCGGATGTGGCTGTCGTCGTGGCCTATGGCCTGTTGCTGCCCCAACCGATTTTGGATACGCCATCGCAGGGATGTCTGAACATTCATGCAAGCCTGTTGCCGCGTTGGCGCGGGGCCGCTCCGATCCATCGGGCGATCATGGCGGGTGATGCGCAGACCGGTATTTGCATCATGCAGATGGAGGCTGGTCTGGATACCGGGCCAGTCCTGTTGCGGCGGGCCACCGACATTGGTGCGCAGGAGACCACAGGGCAGTTGCATGACCGGCTGTCTGAAATGGGCGCTTCTCTGATCGTCGAGGCACTGTCCAAACTGCCGAACCTGACGCCCGAGCCTCAACCCGACGACGGCGTGACCTATGCCGCCAAGATCGACAAGGCTGAGGCGCGTGTTGACTGGGCCAGACCCGCGGTCGAAATTGACCGTCAGATCCGTGGCCTGTCCCCCTTTCCCGGCGCCTGGACCGAGATGAATGGCGAGCGGATCAAGCTGCTTGGTTCCAAATTAGCTGAGGGGCAGGGTGTTGCAGGAGAGGTTCTTGACGACCAACTGAAGGTTGCCTGTGACGATGACGCGATCGAGCTGCTGCGCTTGCAACGGGCGGGTAAAGGGGCGCAGGATAGGGAAACTTTTCTGCGGGGGTGGCCGATTGCCGTTGGTACCCGCCTGTCATCGGAGTAGGCCGCCATGTTCATGATCCTGATGGGGACTGTCGTTATTGCTGGGATTGTCGGCTATCTGTCCGAGAAATCCGGCTTTACCCATAATGGCATTCTGCAGTCGATCATCATCTGCTTAGGTGGTGCATTCCTGTTCTATTTCGTGCGCATCATGTTCGGGGTCAGCTTTGGCCCGCCCGGTCTGGATGCAGTGCTGTCCTCTGTCGGGGCGCTGATCATCGTTCCGACCCATTGGAGGAAGTGACATGCCCCTCATCGCCCTGATCGTCATCGGCGCCGCTGCGGGTTTTCTGGCCACCCGCCTGATGCGGATTGAGGCAGATATCCCAACCACCATGCTGATCGGTATCATTGGTGCCTTGGTTGGTGGGTTTCTCCTGCGGGCATTGGTCACGATGATGGGCTGGCTGTCCGGGTTCATCGGCGCTGTGCTGGGCGCGCTTCTGGTGATCTGGATCTGGCAGACCTATATGCGCCGCTAAGCCTTGATCAAGGGCGACTGCGTGGCGGGCGGCTTTTGTAGACGGGCAGTTTCCAGCCGAACAGCAGCGATCCTGCCCGCAATGCCCAGCAGATCAGGGCGCAGGCGACAAGCACGGTCAGTTCCTCGAACCCCATCCGTTTGGCAATAACGGCCGCTACCGAGCCTGCAAGGGCGCAAGACACATAAAGCTCACCCTGTTTCAGCACCAGCGGAACCTCGTTGCAGACCACGTCCCGCATCAGGCCGCCAAAGCATCCGGTGGTGACACCCATCAACACCACGATCGTGCCGGATTGGTCCAAGGATAATGCGACGCCCGTGCCGGCAGCTACTGCAATGGACAGGGCGAAACTGTCCAACCAAACCAGCCAGTTATATCGGCTTTCGACCAGATGGGCTGTAAAGAACACAAGCACCGCCGCACTGCAGGCCATCAGGACATAGCTGGGCTGGCCAACCCAGAACACCGGATTCCGATCCAACAGCAGGTCACGCACCGTGCCGCCGCCAACGGCGGTCAGGCAGGCGATAAAGGCAAACCCTACAAGATCAAGCTGCGCGCGACTGGCGACCAATGCGCCAGTCAGCGCAAAAACCAGAACCGAGGCATAATCGAGCAGGTCCAAACCGCTCATGTCTGTGCCTTCTTTGGTTTGAATGGGGCCATGCCTGCGCGGGCAAGTTCATCGGCCTTTTCGTTTTCCGGGTGACCCGCATGGCCCTTGACCCATTCCCAAGTCACATCATGGCGCATCTGCGCCTCATCCAGCCGTTGCCACAGATCGACATTCTTAACCGGCTTCTTGTTCGAGGTCTTCCAGCCATTCTTTTTCCAGCCGAAGATCCAACCAGTGACGCCGTTTTTCACATAGGCGCTGTCAGTGATTACGGTGATTTTAGAGGCACGTTCAAGCGTTTCAAGCGCGCTGATCGCGGCCAGCAGTTCCATTCGGTTGTTGGTGGTTTCAGCTTCGCCGCCGCTCAGTTCACGCTGTTTCAGGACGGTGTCGCCTTCCATTGCACGCAGCAACACGCCCCAGCCACCCGGGCCTGGATTGCCAGAACAAGCACCGTCAGTATAGGCAAACAGTTCAGGCATGGGCCAGCACCAGAATGAAGCCATCGTAAGAACCCGCCAGACCTTTGCCGATCCCGGTCCTAATCCCGTCGATGGTAAAGCCGGCATCTGCCAGGGCCTCCTCGATCTCGTTCTGCGAGAAGTAGCTATAATAGCGATCCAGATGATCGCGATGTTCGCCCGTGCCCAGTTTGAGGCCCAGGAAAAAAACGCCCTGCGGTTTCAGCGCCCGGTGGATGGCCGCCAAATGGCGTGGGAAATCCTTGCGAGGCGCGTGCAGCAGCGAGAAGCTGGCGTAGATGCCGTCATATGCGGCCACTTCGGTCACGTCGTCGAAAGTACCCAGATGCGCGTCCACGCCATTGGCGCGCGCATAGTCAACAAAAGCGGGCGTCGCATCCAGCGCATGCACGCTCAGGCCCTGGCGTAGAAAGAACGCGCTGTCTGACCCGGGGCCCGAGCCCAGATCCAACACATGCCCCTTACCGACGGCATCGGCAAATTCCTGACGCGATGTCAGCTGCTCCGGTGGTAGAGGAACCTTGAGGTATTCGGCCACGTTGTTGGTATAGGCGTTGATAGTTTTGGGATCGCTCACAGATAGACTCCGACGGCAAGGCAGGCCAATACGACTGCGGTCAGCAAAATGCGCAACCGCATCCACCAGACTGGTGTTAGCCGCCAATACGAAAAGATGGCATCCAACACCAGTAGCCCGCCAAACCCCCACATCAGATTTGTGCCAGTGCTGACAGGCCCGCTGCCGGTTTTCAGAAAGGCCCACAGGGCGGGTAATGTGGACAGCGCATAACAGGTCGCGGCCTTGCTGCCAGAGGTTTTACTGGAAAACCCCCACAGCACGCCGGACATAAAGCTGAGGATGATCGCCCCATAATACAACTGGATATACGGACCGACAAAACGTGCGCCCAGTGCCTGTCGGCCCCAGTCGTTCAGATCGCCGTTCAGATAGGTCAGCGCGCCCCAGATGAAGGGGATCAGCCCGGCCAACCCCAGAAACAGCGGCGCCCTTGGTATGCCACTCATGCGGGTTGGCGCAGGACGCGCGGGACTTTGAACTCGACATTCTCGGTCGCTGTTTCGACCATCTCGACCGTCACATCGTAATGCTGTCTGAACGCATCAATAACTTCGTTGATCAGAACCTCGGGGGCAGAAGCGCCTGCTGTCAGAGCGATCGAAGAGATACCTTCGAGTGCGCGCCAGTCGATGTCGGTCGCGCGTTGCACCAGTTGGGCATAGCTGCATCCCGCGCGTGCCGCGACCTCGACCAAACGGCGCGAGTTTGATGAATTCGGCGCCCCCACAACCAACAGGGCATCGGACTTCCGGGCCACAACCTTGACCGCCTCTTGCCGGTTGGTTGTGGCGTAACAGATGTCTTCTTTGTGGGGGCCGACAATGGACGGGAACCGGGCCTGAAGTGCCTCGATGACATCCTTTGTGTCGTCAACCGACAGGGTCGTCTGAGTGACAAAGGCCAGTCTGTCAGGGTCGCGGACCTGGACGTCGGCGACATCTGCAACGGTTTCGACCAGCAAAACCTCTCCGTCCGGGAGCTGTCCCATGGTTCCGATGGTTTCGGGATGGCCCTTATGACCGATCATGATCATCTGCAGCCCGGCTTCGGCGTGGCGCTGTGCTTCGACATGGACTTTGGAGACCAGCGGGCAGGTGGCGTCGACATAGACCATCTGGCGCTGCGCCGCCGTCGCGGGTACCGATTTGGGAACCCCGTGCGCCGAGAATATCACTGGGCGATCGTCGGGGCAGTCTTCCAGTTCATCGACAAAGATCGCACCTTTGGCGCGCAGTCCATCGACCACGAATTTGTTATGGACAATCTCGTGCCGAACATAGACCGGGGCACCCCATTTCTGCAGCGCCATCTCGACAATCTTTATGGCCCTGTCGACACCAGCACAGAACCCGCGCGGGGCGGCGAGATAGAGGGTCAGGGGGGGCTTGGTCATGTCGCGTTCTCCTTACCGACACAGGTAAGTCTTTTCACGGCCATGGTCCAGTCAGGACAATGTCATTGATCCGACATGGTTCAATGCTAGCCAATAGGTGTTTTCAGCACCTGATCTTTGTTTAAAAAGCGCGGCCAGGGTTTCCCCTGACCGCGCTAATTTTCAACCGAGTTTGCTTTGAGGCCAGGTTATTACCCGCCTGCGGCAACGGTGCGCGGTTCCATCGGCATTTCGCGCGGCGGACGACCGATCACGTCGCGGAGATCTTCCAGCTCAATGAAGTTGTCGGCCTGGCGGCGCAATTCGTCCGAGATCATGGGGGGCTGGCTGCGAATGGTGGACACCACAGAAACGCGTACCCCCTGACGTTGCAGGCTTGCAATCAGCGGGCGGAAATCCCCATCGCCGGAAAACAGCACGATATGGTCTACACGTGGTGCAAGCTCCATGGCATCGACGGTCAGTTCGATATCCATGTTACCTTTGACTTTCCGACGCCCCATGCTGTCGGTGTATTCTTTTGCCGGTTTCGTAACCATGGTGAAGCCATTGTAATGCAGCCAATCAACCAGTGGACGGATGGGCGAATACTCGTCATTTTCAAGTAGCGCTGTGTAATAGAAAGCTCTGAGCATCTTACCGCGGCGCATGAATTCCTGGCGCAGCAGTTTATAGTCAATGTCAAACCCCAGTGCTTTTGCGGCTGCATAAAGATTCGAGCCGTCGATGAACAGCGCTAGCCGTTCGTCTTTATAAAACATAAATAGGTCCTTCCGGTACAAATCAGCGCGCTGCGTGTTACGTGAGTGAGTCTTGGGAAAATACAGCGCATTGATATCTCCATAATTAGGGGTTTTATGGTGTATCGCAAGTATGCAATTCGCCGAATATAGGGAGTAGGATGCGCAAAACCACCTCAAAAGCAGTGCTTGCCCTCGGTGCAAATCTCAAAGTGAGAGGTTTTGAGCCCCATCTGACGCTACGGCATGCCATTGACGCGATTTTGCGCCAGGGGCTGTTGATTCGGGCTGAAAGCCGCTTTTATGCGACCCCATGTTTTCCTGCGGGCGCGGGCCCGGACTATGTGAATGCGGCCGTGTTGATCGAGACTGAAAGGTCACCCATTGAGTTGCTGCAGATATTGCATGGAATTGAACATGATTACGGGCGCGAGAGGATTCAGCGCTGGGGAATGCGGACGTTGGATCTGGACCTGGTCTGTTACGATGATCTGGTTCTGCCCGACCGCGAGGTTTTTCAAAGCTGGTTATCGCTGCCGCCCGAAGATCAGAAACAGCAGGCGCCGGATCAGTTGATCCTGCCGCACCCAAGGGTACAGGATCGTGCGTTTGTGCTTGTTCCCATGGCGGATGTTGCCCCGAACTGGCGGCATCCGATACTGGACCAGACCGTCAGGGAAATGCTTGCGGGACTTCCTTCGGACGATATTGAGGCAGTTACCCCGTTATGATTGGTGCATTTGCAGCATTTCCTGCTTGTCAAGGCAGGGATTCGCCCTTAGATAAACCTCTTCCTGACATGGATTCAGTAACGGAGAGCGCCCCATGGCCCGCGTGACGGTTGAAGATTGCGTAGACAAGGTTCCGAACCGGTTTGAACTGGTGATGCTTGCCGCCCATCGTGCGCGCGAGATTTCCGCCGGTGGTCCGATCACCGTTGACCGTGACAACGACAAAAACCCGGTTGTATCTCTGCGTGAGATCGCTGACGAGACCCAGAGCGCTGATGAGCTGCGCGAGCGGCTGATTGAGGCCAACCAGACCCAAATCGAGGTCGACGAGCCCGAAGAAGACCAGATGGCGCTGCTGATGGGTGCGGAAACAGACAAGCCTGCGGATGACGACATGTCCGAAGAAAAGCTGCTGCGCGCTCTGATGGAGGCTCAAGGCCAGGGGTAATCCCCACAAATGAAGGTGCGGACCGGATGATTTCTGCTGAAGACCTGATTGCGCTGGTCCGCAACTACAATCCCAAGACGAATGCAGACCGCATTGCCAAAGCTTATGAGTTCGGTAAGCAGATGCATGATGGGCAATTCCGCCATTCTGGCGAGCCCTATTTCACCCACCCTGTTGCCGTTGCCGCCATCCTGACCGAACAGCGTCTGGATGATGCGACTATTATCACGGCGCTGCTGCACGATACGATCGAAGACACCAAGGCCAATTACGGCAAAGTGTCTGAGCTGTTTGGCGAAGAAGTCGCCAAGCTGGTTGATGGGGTCACCAAACTGACAAACCTTCAGCTGTCCAGCCGCGAAACCAAACAGGCCGAGAACTTTCGCAAGCTGTTTATGGCGATGTCCAAGGATTTGCGGGTCATTCTGGTCAAGCTGGCAGACCGTCTGCACAATATGCGCACAATCAAGGCGATGCGGCCCGAAAAGCAGATCGTCAAAGCGCGCGAGACGATGGATATCTACGCGCCGCTTGCAGGCCGTATGGGTATGCAATGGATGCGGGAAGAGTTGGAAGACCTCGCCTTCCGCGTTCTCAACTCTGAAGGCCGCCAGTCCATCATCCGCCGCTTCATCACGCTGCAGCGCGAAACGGGTGACGTGATCCACCGGATCACCGGCGACATGCGGCACGAACTTGAAAAGGCCGGGATTGAAGCCGAGGTTTTTGGCCGTGCCAAGAAACCCTATTCGATTTGGCGTAAGATGCAGGAAAAGGACCAGGGGTTCTCGCGTCTGTCCGACATTTACGGGTTCCGCATCATTACGCAAAGCGAAGAAGACTGCTATCGAACCCTTGGCGCGATCCACCAGCGTTGGCGCGCCGTGCCGGGGCGGTTCAAGGATTATATCAGCCAGCCGAAATCGAACGGTTACCGGTCGATCCACACCACCGTTTCAGGCCGTGACGGCAAGCGGGTCGAGGTTCAGATCCGCACTCGTCAGATGCATGATGTCGCCGAAACTGGCGTGGCCGCGCATTGGTCCTATCGGGATGGGGTGCGTTCGGAAAACCCCTTTGCAGTCGACCCGGCTAAGTGGATCGCCAACCTGACCGAACAATTCGACAGCGAAGAGGATCACGAGGATTTCCTCGAGGCGGTCAAGCTCGAGATGTATTCGGATCAGGTCTTTTGTTTCACGCCTAAGGGGGACGTGGTGAAACTGCCGCGTGGTGCGACGCCGATCGACTTTGCCTATGCCATCCACACGCGCATCGGGCACGCCTGTGTAGGGGCCAAGGTTGATGGTATTCGCGTGCCACTTTGGACCCGGATCAAAAACGGGCAGTCGGTGGATATCATAACAGCTGACGGTCAGACTCCCCAAGTCACGTGGTTGGAAATTGCCGTCACCGGCAAAGCCCGTACAGCCATTCGTCGCGCCCTGCGCGAGGTTGACCGAGAGCGGTTCATCAAGCTGGGCAAAGAACTCGCGCGATCGGGATTTGAACATGTCGGGCGCAAAGCGACCGACAAGGCGCTGGACACTGCTGCCAAGCATCTGCGCCTGAAAGACCGGCATGAGCTGCTGGCGCGCCTGGGCAGTGCAGAACTAACTGCCCATGATGTGGTCAGCGCCGTCTACCCGGAACTGACGCAGGATGATGGCGATGCCATCCCGATGCGCCGGGCCGTGATCGGTCTTGAGCCGGGGCAGAAGTTTGACCGCGCCCCTTGCTGCCAGCCATTGCCGGGTGAACGGATCGTCGGGATCACTTATCGCGGCAAAGGTGTTGTCGTGCATGCAATCGACTGTGATCGCCTGAGCGAATACGAGAGTGAGCCCAAACGCTGGGTCGATCTGCACTGGCACTCGGGAACTCACCCGGCTGTTTACGGGGCAACGATTGATGTTACGATTGGCAATGACGCAGGTGTGCTGGGTCGCATTTGTACATTGATCGGCGAGAAAAAGGCCAATATCTCGAACCTAGAATTTGTGGATCGCAAACCGGATTTTTACCGCCTGCTGGTCAACGTAGAACTGCGCGACCTTGAGCAGTTGCATTCGTTGATGTTGATGCTTGAGGCCGAAAGCGATGTTGCAGCGGTTGAACGTTTCAGAGACAGAGCTAAATCCGCAGTTGCGGCTGGCTGAGAAGGGGTGATCAGGAGTGGTATTCAAGCGCCGAGATCGACGCTCGCCTGTCCAGATCGCATCGGAATTCGTCTATCCTCGTGGTGGCTGGACCCGGGCGTTCCACTATGTGAAACACCGCGTCCGGCGATTGCCGGATTCACCTGAACGCATCGCCCGCGGGGTAGGGTTTGGAGTGTTTGCGGCCTTTACACCTTTTTACGGGCTGCATTTTGGCATTGCCGCCCTGGCTGCGCGATTGTTCAACGGCAATATGCTGGCTGCACTCAGCGGTACGTTTTTCGGAAACCCTTTGACCTATGTGCCCATCGGGGTGGTTTGCCTTCAGACCGGGCATTTCCTGTTGGGCACCGAGTTTGAAGAGGGCGACACCCATGGGCTTATGGGGAAGTTTGCCAATGCGATCGGTGATCTCAAAGACAACCTGATTGCAGTATTCACTGACCGGGTAGCTGACTGGCACGGGCTGGGAATTTTCTACGACGAGGTTTTCTTTCCGTACCTGATTGGCGGCATTCTTCCCGGATTGCTGGCTGGGGTGGTTTGCTACTATCTCAGCCTGCCGCTGGTCCACACCTATCAGCAACGGCGTCGCGACAGGATCAAAAAGAAGTTTGAAGAAATCAAACGTCTGGCTGAATCCGAGGCTGCCGTTCCAGAGTCAAACCAACTAGGCTCGAGCCAGGATTTGGGAAAGGAATCAAAGGATGTCTGAGAACCGTTTGCGTCTCGGTGTGAATATCGACCATGTGGCCACAGTGCGGAATGCACGTGGTGGGGTCTATCCCGACCCTTTGCGCGCGGCCACGCTGGCCGAGCAGGCCGGTGCAGATGGCATTACTGCCCATCTGCGCGAAGATCGCAGGCATATTTCGGACGCAGATATTGACGGGTTGATGGAGGTTCTTTCGGTACCTCTGAATTTTGAAATGGCAGCCACGCCCGAGATGCAACAAATCGCTTTGCGCCATAAGCCGCACGCGGTCTGCATCGTCCCCGAAAAGCGCGAGGAACGGACCACCGAAGGCGGGCTGGAAGTCGCGCGCGAAGAAAACAAACTGGCCCATTTCATTGCACCTTTGCGTGATGCGGGCTGTCGCGTGTCGATCTTTATCGCCGCCGACCGTCGCCAGATCGAGGCCGCGCATCGCATCGGCGCCGAAGTGATCGAACTGCACACAGGCGCCTATTGTGACGCCCATGCCGAAGGCAAACTGGATGAGGCAGCGCAAGAGCTGGAAGGCCTGCGCGACATGTCCACCTTTGCCCATTCGCTTGGCCTCGAAGTGCATGCCGGACATGGTCTGACATACGACACGGTCAAACCTGTCGCCGCTTTCCCCGAGGTGCGCGAGTTGAACATTGGTCACTTTCTGATTGGCGAATCGATCTTTTTGGGCATGACCCCCGCCATTCAGGAAATGCGCCGCCTGATGGATGAGGCGCGGGGATGATAACCTCGGGTTTCATAGCAATCTGGATCGCCTGGCTGATGGCCGGAGGCTCACCCGGTCCGGCAACCATGGGCATCGCCGGAACTGCAATGAACGAAGGCCGCCGCGCCGGCCTGGTCTTTGCACTGGGCATCTGTGCTGGGTCCGCTGCCTGGGGCATCGCCGCCGCGCTGGGCCTGTCGGCGATCATGCTGGCCAATGTCTGGGTGTTCGAAGTGATCCGCTATGTCGGTGTAGCCTATCTGGGCTGGCTGGCGCTCAAGGCCCTGAAACGGGCGCTGTCGTCGGAGGAGATGGCGTTGGGCAACCCGGTCACCGGCTCGCTACGCACCATCTTTGCCAAAGGCGCGGCGATCCACCTGACCAACCCCAAGGCGATCCTCAGCTGGGGCTCGATCTACGCCATCGTTGCCCCGAATGACGCCAGCTTGTCGATGCTGCTTGGCTATTTCGGCCTGCTCTACGCGGGCTCGTTGCTGATTTTCATCAGCTATGCATTCCTGTTCTCGTCTAAGCGCACAGTCGGCGCCTACCGCCGCGCCCGCCGCTGGTTCGATTTTGCCTTTGCCGGGTTCTTTGGGGTGGCAAGTTACAAGATTTTGACGGTGCGGTTGTCATGATCCTAGGCATCGGCACAGACCTCGCAAACATAGACCGCATTCAGGGCACGCTCGACAGGTTTGGTGACCGGTTCCGTAACCGCGTTTTTACCGACACTGAACAACGCAAGGCCGAACGCCGTGCAGACACAGCAGGCACATACGCCAAGCGCTGGGCCGCGAAAGAGGCGTGCTCCAAGGCGCTGGGCACCGGGCTTCGTATGGGGATTTCCTGGAAGGACATGGCTGTCACCAACCTTAAAACCGGTCAGCCAGTGATGCATGTGACCGGTTGGGCGGCGGAACGGCTCAACGATATGACCCCCGAGGGTCATGCGGCGATCATCCACGTCACCCTAACCGATGACCACCCCTGGGCGCAGGCCTTCGTGGTGATCGAGGCGCGCCCAATTCGCGAACGCAGCGCTCTGTCTTGACTAACCCCGCCGCGCCGCGCATGTAGCACCCCAACAAACCAAGGACCGGAGAGCAGCATGGCCGAAGACGTCAAAACCGGAAATCCCGTGTGGGAGACGATCAAAACCATCGTCTATGCGCTGTTGATCGCGGGCGTTTTCCGTACCCTGTTCTTTCAGCCGTTCTGGATTCCGTCAGGGTCGATGAAACAGACCCTGTTGATCGGGGATTTCCTGTTCGTCAACAAAATGGCCTATGGCTATTCCTATGCTTCTTGCCCCAGTCTGATCATCCCCAGCGTCGGCCTGAATATCGACGCCGAAGATGTTTGCGGCTGGATGCAAAGCGATGACAACTCGCGTATCTGGGCCGGTGATCCCGAGCGCGGCGATGTGATCGTATTTCGCCATCCGGTGACGGGCCGCGACTACATCAAACGCCTGATTGGCCTGCCCGGTGATCGTATCCAGATCATTGAGGGCCAGATCATCTTGAACGGGACGCCGGTTCCACAGCAGCCCGATGGGGTCTTTACCGAGGTCGCGGCTCCGCAAGGTCCGCAGGGTCTGCGCCCGCGCTGTGAAAACGGCCCGGTTGGCCGTGGTGGCGTGTGTGAGAAATCCCGCATGATCGAAACCCTGCCCAACGGGGTGTCCTATGATGTGCTCAATATCGGTAATCAGGGGTCGGACAATACCGGCGTCTATACAGTGCCCGAAGGCGAATACTTCTTTATGGGCGATAACCGCGACAATTCCAGCGACAGCCGCCTGCCGCAATCGGCCGGGGGTGTCGGATATGTACCCTATGAAAACCTGATTGGTCGTGCAGATCGCATCATGTTCTCCTCCGCTGGCCGGTCGATGCTGTTCTTCTGGACCTGGCGCGGAGACCGTTTCTTTAAGGCCGTGAATTGAAGCTATCCGCCGAAATAAAGGCGTTTCAAAAGCGTCTGGGGTATGAATTTGCCAACCCCGAGCTGTTGGTGCGCGCGTTGACCCATGGATCGGTATCCTCGACTACGCGCCCGGACAACCAGCGGCTCGAGTTTCTGGGCGACCGGGTGCTGGGTCTGGTGATGGCGACGGCCTTGCTGGAGGCGGACAAAAAGGCCAGCGAAGGTCAGCTTGCACCCCGGTTCAATGCGCTTGTGCGCAAAGAGGCCTGTGCAGATGTGGCGCTGCAGATTGATTTGGGTGCTGTACTGAAACTGGGCCGGTCTGAAATGCTGTCCGGTGGGCGGCGCAAACAAGCTTTGCTTGGCGACGCGATGGAGGCGGTCATCGCTGCAGTTTATCGCGACGCCGGGTTCGAGGTCGCCAGCGCCGTTATCCTAAAACTCTGGGGTGATCGCATCCACGATGTCGAGGCCGACGCCCGTGACGCCAAAACGGCGCTTCAGGAATGGGCGCAGGCACGGGGCCAGAAACCGCCCAGCTATGTCGAAGTCAGACGCTCTGGCCCGGACCATGCGCCGGTCTTCACCATTGCTGCGCGTCTTCAGGACGGGGCAGAAGAGCAGGCAACAGCAGGGTCAAAGCGTCAGGCCGAACAGGCGGCTGCCAAGTCGTTGCTGGACCGTTTGCAGAATTAGTCTACCGGGTAAAAACAGCCGATCTCCTGAGGGCTGGCCGGAAATGCCTATCGGTCGAACCCGGGTCATTTCCGGTGACGGGTCGCCCACCATACCCCACCCAATGCCATCCTGAACGCATGTGCCAAAGCTGCAAATCGCTCTGGTCCGCTGCCTCTTTCTGCGATAGGGAGGCCCATCTGCAAACAGGATCAAACCCCAGATGACGACACGCGCCGGATTTATCGCCCTGATCGGAGAGCCCAACGCAGGCAAATCCACCCTTCTGAATCGCATGGTCGGGGCCAAGGTCTCGATCGTGACACATAAGGTTCAGACGACCCGCGCCCGCATCCGGGGCGTGGCGATGGAAGGTGATGCACAGCTGGTCTTTGTGGACACGCCGGGCCTTTTCAAACCGCGTCGCCGTCTGGATCGGGCAATGGTGGCCGCCGCATGGGGCGGGGCCGCGGATGCCGATGTGGTTGTCCTGATGGTCGAAGCGCATCGTGGCATCACCGAGGGCGTAGAGCGCATCCTTGAAGGTCTGAATGAGATCGGTCCGGGCCGCACCGTCGCACTGGCCATCAACAAGATCGACAGGGTGCAGTCCGAAGTTCTGCTGGCCCTGACCAGCGATTTCAACTCCCGCTATTCTTTCGCCGAGACATTCATGATCTCGGCCGAGAAGGGCCATGGCGTTGACGATCTGCGAAAATGGTTGGCGGGCGAATTGCCCGAGAGCCCGTGGCTATATCCGGAAGACCAGATCGCTGATCTGCCGTTGCGTATGATCGCGGCTGAAATGACACGCGAAAAGCTGACCCTGCGGCTGCATCAGGAACTGCCCTATCAGCTGACCGTCGAGACCGAGAATTGGGAAGAGCGCAAGGACGGGTCGGCAAAGATCGACCAGATCATCTATGTCATGCGCGACGGCCATAAAGGTATCGTTCTGGGCAAAAAGGGCGAGACCATCAAGGCCGTCAGCCAGGCGGCCCGTGCCGAGCTGGAAGAGTTCCTAGATCGCAAGATCCACCTGTTCCTGCAGGTCAAAGTCCGGCCAAACTGGCTGGAGGAATCTGAGCGCTATTCGGAAATGGGTCTGGAATTCAAAGACGGAAACGCATGACGCGACTGACGGCAGACTTCTGGGTTCACGCCTATCTGGCACGGTTGCGATTTCAGGAAATACCGGCCTTTGTTGTGGCCCATGGTGACGACACAGCCGGCGCGGTTTTGATCAAGCTCAACACGTTGGACGGTCAGGCCACAGCCTTTCAGCGCAGCTTTGATCTGATGAGCGGTGAGCGCAAGTGGGTTGAACTCTCCTCTGGTCCCGAGGCCGATGTGGACGAGGCGATCCAACGCCAGCGCAGCTTTGACCCTGACCTCTGGGTGATAGAGGTCGAAGACCGGCAGGGGCGCCATTTGCTGGGTGAGGACGGTCTGGATTAGCGGTACTAGCACAGACGCGGTGCAGGCCTCTGCCAAAGTTATGGCATAGGTCTTGGTAAGACGGTCCATTTTGCTATTTGTACGCGTATTTAACGGATGGTGCGGAAACGGGTCGTTGCAGCCTATGACAAGGATAGAGGTCTTACGTTGGCTGAAACAATTGGTCAGAAGTTCATAAAGTCAAACCTTGGTCTTGTGATGAAGCACTTCGAGGGCTTCATGGTATTTGTCGGCATTTTAGGCCCATTTGCCACGCTTCCACAGCTTGTGAAGCTCTTCTTTACCCACTCTCAACATGCGTCGGGCCAATCGCTGTTAACATGGTCGCTCTATGCGGCGTTGTCTTTGCTTTGGTTCATCTACGGTCTGATCGTCAAGAAGTTGCCCATCTATGTTGGCAACGGCATTTCTATGGTGCTGAACCTTCTTATGGTCCTGGGCATCCTGATCCACGCGGGGGTCACGTTCTGACTCAATAGGTCGTCGATTTCCCTGTCTCTCTTGCAGAGGTCCCGGCTTTGCGTTCTTTTGCTCGGGCAGGACTGACCCCACAAGATTGGACACGCTTTGGACTGGCGCGACCACGGCATACTTCTGACCTCACGCCGCCATGGCGAAACGGCGGCAATTATCGAGGTCTTTACCGAAGGCCACGGTCGTCATGCCGGCGTCGTACGTGGTGGAACCAGCCGCAAGATTGCGCCGATCCTGCAGCCCGGGGCGCAATTAGATGTGCTTTGGCGCGCACGGCTCGAGGAGCATATCGGCACTTTTCAGGTCGAGCCCCTGCGGTCGCGGGCGGCGGCGGCGTTTTCGGGTAGGCTTGCGCTGGCTGGATTGAATACGGTGGTGGCCCTGCTCTCGTTCTGTTTGCCTGAGCGCGAAGCGCATCCGCGCATCTATAAACAAACCGAACAGTTGATGGATCTGCTGGGTCAGGACGAAATTTGGGTGCTTGCCTATCTGCGGTGGGAATTGTCGCTGCTGGAAGAGCTGGGGTTTGGCCTTGACCTGACACGCTGTGCCGTGACGGGGGTAACAGAAGGTTTGGATTATGTTTCTCCGAAAACAGGTCGTGCGGTAAGCGCTGATGGGGCAGGGGACTGGGTGGATAGGTTGCTTCCCTTGCCACCTTGCCTGCGTGGCGTGGGCGACGCGCCGGATACCGAAGTGGTGCAAGGATTGCTGACCACCGGACATTTTCTAGAGAACCATGTTGCTCCGTCGTTGGGGAACAACCCTCTGCCCGGCGCACGGGCGCGGTTTATTGATCAGATCAATCGGCAGCTTTGAACACCATTTCCTGCCCGTCCTCATTGCGCAATATCAGCAGGTTCCCTGATACTTCGGATTGGGTCATGGCAAGCAGGGCGGCGAAATAGATCCCTTCTGCCTCAAGCCCGGCACAGGCGGCACGGGTCGCTGTCAGGCCGGTCAGCTCAAACCATGGATAGGGCGCGTTAAGCCTGCCCGTGTAGCTGTTGCAGGGGGCGTTGCCCGTTACTTTGCCTTCTTCCAGAAATCGCAATAAGGCACTTGCATTGTAGGGCTGACCGTTGATCTCTTGCAGGGCCCATTCCCGTTCGGCAGCACCATAGGCCGCAACGGTTTCATCCTTCTGACATTGGAGTAATCCGGAAAGGGAAAGCAGCATTATGTAACGCAACATGGCAGAATTCCTGAAATCAGCGAAGAACAGTTTCCTGGGCTTGGACGCATTGTTTTGAACCGACTAGGTAAAGGATCGGATACAATGGTGACCGTTGACTTGCAAAACATCTTGGACATATTGAAAGCGAATAACGGGCCTTTCCTAAGATTTGGGCAGTTAGGTGGAATTTTTACACCGGTATATACGCCAGGTTTATTTGATTTTGACCTGATAGAATTGGAGCTTCGTAGTGAGCGGAAATGATGATGTTGGCATGGGGCGGATGCGGCCTGTAACCAAGTTTTTTATGATTTTGATCTATGCCCTCTTTCTCTTCCTGCTGGTTGAACTGCTTTCGTATTTCACCGTGGTTTATGTGTATGACAACACGCTGGGCAATACGGCAGAGCGACATCTATATTCTTCGATCCGTGGTCACAAACTGAACCCAGACTATCAGCGAGGATTTGATACTGGCGGACAGCGTATCCATTCCGATCAAGGGTTCCGCCACGATACGCTGATTGAACAGCCAAAACCCGACGACACGCTCCGCATTTTTCTGATGGGTGGCTCAACTGCTTATGCCATCGGATCGCAGGGCAGTATTTATCCTGACTACCCAACGCTCACCAATCAGGAAACGGTTGCGTATTTCCTGCAGCAGGACCTGCGTGAGCGGTTGGGCGATCAGATGCCCGGTGTGACGATTGAGGTGATCAACGCCGGAGTTGTTGCGTATCACAGTTTTCAACATGTGTTGTACCTGTACGAGACACTATATGAGTACAGCCCGGACATGATTGTGTTTCTGGATGGCCACAATGATTTTTACAATGTTGGGGTCGATAATCCGGTCCAAAGTTATGCTTACTCGTCCGCACGCATGATTGACGCCTTGAATGATCGCAAACCCTTCTTTTCAGCCTATGCGTTCCTGCGGTACCCGGCGCAGTATTCCTATACCTTCAAACTGGCTTCGAAATTTACGCAAGGCTTGTTCGACCGCTATGAAATCCCCAAAAATATCACGTATGGGGATGTTACCGCCTTGCAAAGAGACTTTTCAGCAGAGCTTGCGCAGACTGCAAAGGTCGGATTTTTGCGCAATTACAAGCTGATCGAAACATTCGGCGACTACCACGGGTTTTGCTATCACGTCTTTTTGCAGCCTGAGGTCGTCTATGAGGACACCAATGTCCTAAGCGAGACCGACCGCGAAATCGCCCAGCTCACGCGGGATTGGTACAAGCCGGGACGCGAAGATCTGATGCATCGCGCGCGGGTCGATTTCCCTGCTTTGTTTGAAGAGGCCAATGTGCCTTTCACCGATATTGCCGAGATCGGCGGTCCCCTCCACAAAGACAAGGTGCTGTATGTCGATTACACGCATCTGACGCCCGAAGGGTCAAAGCTGGTGGCTGCGCGGATGCTGCCCGTGGTGGCGGAACGGATCAGCCAGTGTAAGACCCCGTCCTGACCTCAGTAGGGTTGCTCTCCGTTTAGCAAAGCGGTGCGCACCTCCATGCGGGTACGCCAGTTGTATCGCGTATCTTCGCGCGTTGGCGCCCATGTCAGCGCGCCACTGTTGCGCCATGGGTCAAGGATGATGCCTTCGAACATCGTGTCGCCCTTTGCGCTGATCACTGCGGAATGGTGGATGATCCTCAGCGGCGTTGGCGGTGATGTAGCCCAGTGCATTTCCAGGGTGCGGAAGTTTTCTGCCCTTAAACGGCTGGTCATCGCTTCGGCCCAGTCGTTGCACAGGCCGCGCTCACGAAATCCGTTAATGACCTTGGCGTTGTGGATGATGGCCGGGTCGGTAACTTGCCATTCTCGGGCCAGACGCTGCGAATAGGTATAGGCAATGGTGGCCGCCTTCTGTGCCTCGGCTGGATCAACCTCAGGGCCCATAGAACGGATGGCGAGCGCCAGCTCGTCTATGTCGTTCTGCGTTGCTGTCGGCTGAGAGGTGGTGGCACAGCCAGCAAGGGCCAAGGCCGCAAGCGTGGCCAGAAGGGCAAGAATGGATCGGGTCATGTGGTTCGCCGCTGGTTCGTGATCGCACGCTGATCTACCGGGAATATCGGCGCTGCGATAGGGGGAAGTTTCTGCCGTGGCTGGTCATGGCTGAACGTAGACAGCAGGGAAGGTAAGGGTAGGATTTCGAGGAACTGAGGGCTGCAGTAGTTTGGGCAAAAAAAGACCCGGCGCGCGCGCCGGGTCAAGTCGGGGAAACAGGGTTGCCGTTACAGGTTAGCTCAGCAAACGCCGCGCGATCACCTGTGCCTGAATTTCGGCAGCCCCTTCAAAAATATTGAGAATACGTGCGTCACACAGCACGCGACTGATCTTGTATTCCAGTGCAAAGCCGTTGCCGCCGTGGATCTGCAGGCCGTTATCGGCAGCAGCCCAGGCCACGCGGGCGCCCAGCAGCTTGGCCATCCCGGCCTCAAGATCGCAGCGATGACCGTTGTCTTTTTCCCAAGCCGAGAAATAGGTCAGCTGTCGTGCGATCATGATCTCGACCGCCATCATCGCCAGCTTGCCGGACACGCGGGGGAAGTTGATCAGCGACTTGCCGAACTGTTTGCGGTCCTGCGCATATTGCATGGCGATGTCCAGCGCGCTTTGGGCCACACCGATGGCGCGGGCTGCGGTCTGGATGCGGGCGGATTCGAAGGTTTCCATGAGCTGCTTAAAGCCTTTGCCTTCTTCGCCGCCCAGTAGGTTCTCACCCTTGACCTTGAAGCCATCAAAGCCCAGCTCGTATTCTTTCATCCCGCGATAACCCAGAACTTCGATCTCGCCACCGGTCATGCCAGGGGTGGGGAAGGGGTTGTCGTCCGTGCCGGGCGTCTTTTCCGCCAGGAACATCGACAGGCCGCGATGATCGGAAGTGTCAGAGTTGGTGCGCGCCAGCAAAGTCATCACATGGGTCCGGGCCGCATGGGTGATCCAGGTCTTGTTGCCGGTGATCTCGTAATCACCTTCGGTATTCTTGACTGCTCGGGCGCGCAAGCTGCCCAGATCAGAGCCTGTGTTGGGTTCAGTGAAAACTGCTGTCGGCAGAATCTCGGCGCTGGCGATCTTGGGCAGCCACTGCGCTTTTTGCTCATCCGTTCCACCGGCAATGATCAGCTCGGCCGCGATCTCGGACCGGGTGCCCAGCGATCCGACGCCGATATAGCCGCGCGACAATTCTTCGGACACCACGCACATCGAGGCCTTGGAAAGGCCAAACCCTCCGAACTCTTCGGGGATGGTCAGGCCAAATACACCCATCTCGGCAAGTTCCTCGATGATTTCCATCGGGATCAGCTCATCCTTGAGGTGCCAATCATGGGCGTTTGGTTCGACTTTTTCCTGGGCATAGCGGCGGAACTGGTCGCGGATCATTTCCAGTTCTTCGTCCAGGCCCGACGTTCCGAACATCGTGGCACCGGCCTGTTCTTCCATCAGTTCAACCAAGCGACTGCGTGCAGCCTGTGAATTGGCCTGTGCCATCAGTGTCTGAACTTCAGCGCATTGGAAACCGGACAGCGCGTCCCAGCCCAGACCCATGTCCTGAAGACGCAAAATCTCACCCTGGTTCATTGGGATGCCGCCCGCGACCTGATGCAGGTATTCACCAAAGGCGATTTGGTGCAGCAGCTGCTCGATCTCGCCGAATTTGCCTTCTGCCTCCAAAGCATCGGCCCAGCGTTGCATTTGCTGCAGCGACTGGTTGTATGTCGCCAGCCATGCCAACCCATGAGCGGCGGTCTGATTGGCCTCGATCAGAGCGCCGGACACGCGACCATCTTCTGTCACCATCGCGCGGACCGACTCGCGGGCGCGTTCGAATACGGTGTCCACAGCCGGCAGAGCCGCACGTGTCAGCGTCAGAAGCTCGGGCAAAATCGCGGATGCAATCATCTGGGTCATATCCTGTCCGTCATGGGCCATGAATCAGCTCTCTCCTAAAGTCGTCTGGTCATATCATGCTGCACGTGCAGCGCAACAAAAATACGAATTATGCGACTAAAAAGTTCTAAAGTTGCTTGATCATTTTTGCAGTGCAGCACCTGTCAGGAGTGATATCAGGGGGACATGACGTTGTTTTCTATGCTCTCTGCCCAAGAACTGCTGCTGGCCTGTGGGGTTGCCTTCATTGCCGGTTGGGTCAAAGGCATGGTCGGGTTCGCCATGCCAATGGTTCTGATCTCTGGGCTGAGCATGTTCCTTTCGCCGGATATGGCGATCGCGGGGCTTATCCTGCCAACCCTGGTGACAAATGGGGTGCAGGCATTGCGCGGGGGTGTTCCGGCCGCCGTGTCCTCGATCCGTCAGTTCCGTGTATTTCTGGTTGTCGGGTTGGTGTTTCTGCTGATTGGTGCTCAGTTGGTCAGCGCAGTGCCAGCATCAACTTTTTTGTTGATGATTGGCATCCCGGTGACAGTCTTTGCATTGATCCAGGTATTGGGGCTGCGTCTGAAATTGGCCAGCCCATCTGCCCGAATAGAGGGCATGATCGCTGCGGTTGCAGGCTTTGTCGGGGGGATGTCTGGAATTTGGGGACCACCAACCGTGGCTTATCTGACCGCCTTAAACACCCCGAAAGCGGTGCAGATGCGTGTGCAGGGGGTCATCTATGGTTTGGGGGCGCTGGCGTTGCTGTTCGCGCATATGGGCTCCGGGATTTTCCGCGCCGAAACCGCTCCGTTCTCGGCTGCTCTGGTGCTGCCGGGGCTGGCGGGCATGTGGGTGGGGTTGCAACTGCAGGCGCGCATAGATCAGGCGCTGTTTCGCAAGATCACCCTGTTCGTGCTGCTTATCGCAGGGCTGAACCTGTTGCGACGCGGGCTGATGGGCTAGGCACGCCGATCTATCGCGCGCAGCGTGAAATAGAGCCCCAGCATCAGAAAGAACAGGCCCGAGATATCGCCGATCAGGAAGGCGATATATTCCAGCCCACCGCTGCCAAAAGCCAGGTTGGTCAGTACGGACACCAATACTGACGTGACGATCCCGACCCCCATCACGCAGGACCAGCATGGTTTGCGGTCCGGGTGGGGAAACAGATCGAAGCCGACCCATTTGCATAGGTAAAATACAGCAGGAACGGTTGTGACGGCGATTGCTATGGCGGCCAGACGGTTGGGCAGGAAGACGTCGCTTCCGCCGAGAAAGGCAAAGACAAGAAAGACACCGGGCAAGAGCGCAAAAATCGCCCGCCACCCCAACAACCAAGCAGAGAGCACACGCACACCATGCGGGAGAAACAGCAGGCTGGCCTTGCTGGGATATTCGGGGAAGAATACGTTCTGCAGTGGCATCAGAACCTCGAACGTAAGGAACGAGGCAATTACGTAGGCCAGTGAGGCAAAGAACGTTTCAGAGGCCCATCTGCGCACGGCGGTCAGCCAGCAATGCGCAGATCAAACGCTTTATTACTTAGGCGCATGCACAACATACCGTCCACGGTTCGCGCTACCGCTTTGTGACAAATACCCCTTCTGCACCAGCGACTTCAGCGCACGAAAAAAGGTCGGGCGCGAGACGCTTTGCACAAGCGTGTGTTCAATCAACCCAAATGTCCGAACTTCCTGGTCAGCTTTGGACAGTTCTTCGGCGGCGTAATAGATATCGCGCTCTACCGGTGAGAGTTGTTCCAGCCCCAACGTGCGCTCCATGCTTTGCATCAGTTTGCGCAGTTCGGTCAGTTTCAAGATTTCAGTCATTTCGTTACCTGTCGTTTCCCATGTCACGCGCTGCGACAAAGCAGCGGTATGAGACGAACTGAAATCTGAATGTTCAGAAAGTCTCATATTGACACTCATCCCCATTGGCATACACTTGCTATCTGATTAGGTTTCTCAATTCGCGAATGTGAGTGCGCGGCTGAGTTACCCAAGGTATTTTTAAACAACGCCCGGCGCGATTGCGTCGGGCGAATTTGTCTTAATGACATCATTGGATAGCTTAAACCGGCAAATCGGGCAACGAATTTGTAAGGACACCTTACGTTAGACGTATAAGGACGATTGCCAACAGATGTGCTGTCCGAAAAAAGGGGAGAGGTTTGCCCCCCCTTTTGCAACATTAACCGATTGCTACGGCTTTGATGTCTTCGTCGATGAAAGGCAGATACTGCTCAAAGTTTTCAGCAAACATCTGAACCAGCTTCTCAGCCTGTTTATCGAAGGCGGCCTGGTCGTCCCAGGTGCGACGCGGATCCAGCAGAACTTCGGCGACACCAGGGACGGAAACCGGCACATCAAAGCCAAAATTCGCATCCTTGCGGAATTCCGCATCCCGAAGCGATCCATCCAGAGCGGCAGTCAGCAAACCGCGGGTCGCACGGATCGGCATCCGGCTGCCAACGCCATAGGCGCCGCCAGTCCAGCCGGTATTCACCAGCCAGCAGGTCGCGCCGTGCTGGGCGATCTTGTCGCGCAGCAGGTTGCCATAGACTTCTGGGCGACGCGGCATGAACGGCGCGCCAAAGCATGTCGAGAATGTGGGTTGGGGCTCGGTCACGCCGCGCTCTGTGCCAGCAACCTTCGAGGTGAAGCCCGACAGGAAGTGGTACATCGCCTGAGCCGGGGTCAGCCGCGCAATCGGGGGCAGAACACCAAACGCGTCACAAGTCAGCATGATGATGTTCTTCGGATGCCCGCCCAACGCGCTTTTCGAGGCATTGGAGATATACTCGAGCGGATAGGCGCAACGCATGTTTGCGGTCAGCGAGTCATCTTCGAAATCCAGCTCCTTGGTCTCGGGATCGAAAACCATATTCTCGATCACGGTGCCGAATTTGCTGGTGGTTGCATAGATCTCGGGTTCGGCCTCGGCGTTCAGGTTGATCGTCTTGGCATAGCACCCGCCTTCGAAGTTGAAAGTGCCACGGTCTGACCATCCATGTTCGTCATCGCCAATCAAGGTGCGGGCCGGATCAGCGGACAGGGTGGTCTTGCCAGTTCCCGAGAGGCCAAAGAAGACCGCGGTATCTACGGGGTTACCGACCGCGTGGTTCGCCGAGCAATGCATCGGCATCACGCCTTTTTCAGGCAGCATGTAATTCAGTAGGGTGAAGACGGATTTCTTGTTTTCACCGGCATATTCTGTGCCGCCGATCAGAATCAATTTGCGGTCGAAGTTCAGTGCGATCACTGTCTCGCTACGGCAGTTGTGCTTGGCCGGATCAGCTTGAAAGCTGGGACAGTTGATGATTGTGAAATCCGCGATGAACTCATCCAGGTCTTCACGATCCGGGCGGCGCAGCAAGTGACGGATGAACAGATTATGCCATGCCAGTTCGGTGACCATGCGCACGTTGATCGAATAAGCGGGGTCGGCGCCGCCGACCAGGTCCTGCACAAAATAGTCACGACCCTTCATGTGCTCGATCATATCGGCATAAAGCGTTTCGAAACCCTCAGGGCTCATCTCGGCGTTGTTTTCCCACCAGATCGAATCGGCGACACTGTCGGTGCGGACAACATGTTTGTCCTTGGGAGAACGGCCAGTGAACTTGCCGGTACTGACAAGAAAAGCTCCGCCATTGCCAAGTGTACCTTCACCCCGCTTGAGGGCTTCTTCAATCAGTGCCGGTTCCATGAAGTTGTAATAGACATTGCCCAGACCCTCGATGCCCTGATCTTCGAGGCGGAATTGCGGGTTCACCCGTCCAGATGTCATGTGTGTCTTCTCCTGTGGCGGCGCGGCGGCAGATTGGCCAAGGTGCGCTCTTGGGGCAGTGTACCGGGAAAACCGGCGATTGGGCGGGTCTTATCATGGTCGTTTAGGGCGTGAACAGGACGGTTTGGCGCAGTTAGCGCAACCAAGTTCAGGTTTAGCGCCACCATGTTTTTTCTGCCGGAAATACAGACACTTTTCGAAGACCATTAACGGCTTTTTTGCCGCATGTGTGTGACAACAATCGCACGATTCGTAGATGGTGATTGATTCGCGGCCATAAAAACGACAAAAATGCCCTACAAATAAGCGAATTGTTTCGTATGAGAGCAGGAATAGGGGTTAACCCGATGTCAAAGATTGCACTGGTGGATGACGACAGGAACATTCTGACGTCCGTATCCATGACGCTCGAAGCCGAGGGTTTCGAGGTAGAAACGTATAACGACGGGCAGGCTGCTCTGGATGCGTTTAACAAGAAGCTGCCCGATATGGCAGTGCTGGATATCAAGATGCCGCGTATGGATGGCATGGATTTGCTGCAGCGACTGCGGCAGAAGACCCAGATGCCGGTGATCTTTCTGACTTCGAAAGATGACGAGATCGACGAAGTTCTGGGTTTGCGTATGGGTGCTGATGATTATGTCAAAAAGCCCTTTTCGCAACGGTTGCTAGTAGAACGGATACGGGCCTTGCTGCGCCGTCAGGAAGCGACCTCGGGTGATCCCGTGGCTGCCAACACAGGCGACGCCAAGGTGATGGAACGGGGCGAATTGCGGATGGACCCCTTGCGCCACGCGGTGAGCTGGAAGGGATCGGATGTCTCTTTGACAGTGACCGAGTTCCTGCTGCTGCAGGCCTTGGCGCAGCGTCCGGGATTTGTCAAAAGCCGCGATCAGCTGATGGATGTTGCCTATGACGATCAGGTCTATGTAGATGACCGCACGATCGACAGCCACATCAAGCGTCTGCGCAAAAAGATGCGCGCTGCTGATCCGGAGTTTTCGGCCATCGAAACGTTGTATGGTATTGGGTATCGGTACAACGAAGAATAAGCGTGGCCTAAGTTAAGGGGTTACTGGGTCTCGTGCGCGATACTGAGCAAGAAAACGAGTTACGCGACGGTGACGTCGTTCTTGGGGATGACTGGGTCATCCCCCAGAGCGACGATTCCGCCGAACTCAGGGCCACACGCGGCCGCCGCAATCTGTTTTCTCTGCGGGGCTCGCCTCTGGCGCGCAAGATCATCACATTCAACATGATTGCATTGGTGATTCTGGTCACCGGATTGCTATATCTGGATAATTCGCGAGAAGAACAGGTGCAGCAAACCGCCCGGAACCTGGTTGGTGATGCGCAGTTGGTCAGCAACGTATTTGAAACCCAACTGCGACAGAATGTGACTGGCATTACCCGCGACGCGGCCATTCTGGATGTCAAAGATACGTTGGCTGGTCTCAGCCTGCCGGTCGGCGGTGAAGTCTTTGTTTACGATGCTCGTGGGACGCTGATTGGTTGGACGCGCGGCGCGCCTGCGGTCTCAGAGATGCCGGTCATGCTGCGCTCAGAAGCTGATGCGCAGACTGGAAGCACACTGATCAGTGATGCCTTGAACGCGGTTTGGACCGGGCTGTCCAAAGTGTTCAAGCAAGATGAAACCAGCGAAGCGCCAACCTTGGCCCAACGCGTTCAGGCCATCATTCCACAGGCGCTGACCGGGCATATTCAGGTTCAGGCGGTTCAGGATGACGCAGGCGAAACGGTTATCGTTGCTGCGGCCCCGATCCAACTGGATGGAAAGCCCGTTGGCGCAGTTGCCATGGCCGGTCCCGCCGGAGAAATCGACGCATTGGCCCGCCGTGATCAAGAGCGGATTCTGCGCATGTTCGTCGTGGCGCTTTTGGTTTCCGTTGGCTTGAGCCTTGTCCTTGCATCGACCATCGCCAACCCGCTGGCCGATCTGGCATCCGCCGCCGAGATGGGCAAAGACCGCGGTGCGGGGGTCAACCCGGGCCGCATCCGCATCCCCGATCTGAGCGCGCGACCGGACGAAATCGGACGACTCAGCCGAGCTTTGCGCGGCATGGTTACAGCGCTGTACAACCGGATTGATGCAAACGAACAATTCGCGGCAGATGTGGCGCATGAGATCAAAAACCCCCTAGCCAGCCTTCAATCTGCTGTGGGCACGTTGCGCATGGTTAAAAGAGACGACCAGCGCGACAAGCTGTTGGGGGTGATCGAACATGATGTCCGTCGGCTGGATCGTCTGGTCAGCGACATTTCGAACGCCTCGCGCCTGGACGCCGAACTGGTCAAGGAGGAAGAGCAGCCATTTGATTTGTTGAACCTGATCGGAAACCTCGGTCAGTATCTGGGCGAGGATGCGCGCGCCAAGGGAATCGATTACATCACTGATCTGCCGCCCGAACCAATCACCGTGACCGGGCTTGAGGCGCGATTGGCGCAGGTGTTCGTAAACCTGATCACCAATGCGATTTCCTTCTGCGAAGAAAGCGATGCCATACGTGTGTGGGTACGCCGGCGCGAGGATCGGGTTCTGGTTGTTGTTGAAGACACTGGCCCAGGCATCCCCGAGCAGGCCCTGACCAAAGTGTTCAAACGGTTCTATTCCCAACGTCCCGTTGAGCATTTCGGCAATAACTCGGGGTTGGGTCTGGCGATCTCGAAACAGATTGTCGAGGCGCATGGCGGGGTGATTTGGGCCGAGAATATCCGCCCGACCGAAGCGGACATAACATCAGACCCTCAGGGCGCGCGATTCGTCGTGGGCCTGCCGGTTTGACGCGGTGAGCACGTCCGCACTCTCCTCTGTTGAACACAAAGATACTGCCATCGTTCACGCCTCTTGCGTCGCGGTAGCAGACCGTGCTGTTTTGATCGTGGGGCCTTCGGGCACCGGGAAGTCAGCGCTGTCTTTGCAGATGATGGCGTTGGGGGCCGATCTGGTCGCGGACGATCGGGTTCGGTTGTATATGGATGGCAATCTCGCCCTGGCAGAGGCGGCTCCAAATATCGGTGGACTGATCGAGGCAAGAGGTCTTGGCCTGTTGCGGGCAGTCTCGGTTGGGCCGGTGCCGGTTGGCTTTGTGGTGGACATGGCGCTAGAAGAACCCGAGCGCCTGCCAGAACCCCGTTCAATTCTTATCCTGAGGCAAACTGTTCCCTTGCTTCGGGGCGCTGGCGTCTCCAATTTACCAGCAGCGCTCTTGCTACTGATGAAAAACGGGTGCGCAGACCCGGAATGGCCCAATCAATGACGACCCAAAGACGCATCGTACTTGTCACCGGCCCATCCGGCGCAGGCCGGTCCACCGCAATCCGTGTCTTAGAGGATCTGGGGTTCGAGGCCATCGACAACCTTCCCATGGGTCTTTTGCTGCGTCTATTAGACGGGCCAAAAACCGACCGTCCCATGGCGCTTGGTATTGATGCGCGCAACCGCGATTTTTCCACGATTGGCGTCATCGAATTGCTGGCTAAGCTTCGGTGGATGGAACAGGTTGACCTGACCACGCTTTATCTCGATTGCAGCGATGAAGTCCTGCTGCGCCGGTATTCGGAAACCCGCAGACGTCACCCGGTGTCTGCGGATGCCAGCCCTGAAACCGGCGTGCGCCAGGAAAAAGAGTCGCTGGCCCCAATTCGTGAACTTGCAGATACGTTGATCGACACCACGCCACTGAATGTTCACCAACTGCGCGAAGAGGTAGAGCGTTGGTTTGCACCTCAGGGTGGGCGGCATCTGGCGGTAACCATCGAATCATTTTCCTATAAGCGTGGTTTGCCTCGCGGATTGGATATGGTCTTTGACTGCCGTTTTCTCACCAACCCGTACTGGCGTCCCGAGCTTCGGGCCGAAGATGGTCGCAATTCGGATGTGGCGAGCTATATTCAAACCGACGCGAACTATGCGCCTTTCTTCGAAAGGGTAGTTGACCTGCTGACTTTGTTGTTGCCCGCCTACCGGGCCGAGGGCAAAGCCTACCTGTCCGTGGCCTTTGGCTGTACCGGAGGGCAACACAGATCGGTTGCAATGGCCGAAGCGGTTGCAAGGGCCCTTGCAGAGGGGGGGCAGCAAGTGGCAATTAGGCATCGCGAAATGGAAAGACGATCGTTGAATGTGAGGCCGGATTGATCGGGATCGTACTCGTAGCACATGGTGGGCTGGCCAAAGAATATTTGGCCGCGATGCAGCATGTGGTCGGCAATCAGCCCGGCCTGGCCGCGATCTCGATCGAGGCCGATCATGATCGCGAAGCGAAGCAATCGGAAATCTGTGCGGCCGCCGACAGTGTTGATGTTGGTGACGGTGTTGTCGTCGTGACCGATCTGTTTGGCGGAAGCCCGTCGAATCTCAGCCTGCGTGCCTGCGCGCCGCAGGATCGCCGTATCCTTTACGGCGCAAATCTTCCCATGTTGATAAAACTGGCCAAATCCCGCCACCTGCCGATTGGCGAAGCCGTGCGGCAGGCAATGGAAGCTGGACGTAAGTATATCAATGCGCAAAATGTGACGTTTGACGAGAACCGGACAGATAAAGAATGACCACCCGAAGCTTGAAAATTATCAATGAAAAGGGCCTGCATGCCCGCGCCTCGGCCAAGCTGGTTGAGTTGGTAGAAGGGTTCGACGCTCAGGCCGAGGTGTCGAAAGACGGGCTTTCCGCATCCGGCGACAGCATTATGGGTCTTTTGATGTTGGCAGCGTCTCGTGGAACGACTATTGACGTCGAGACGTCCGGACCGGATGCTGAGGCGTTGGCTGATGCGTTGGAGACTCTGGTGAACGACAAGTTCGGAGAAGGTTTCTGACCGCACCCGCCGTGATACGAAGAACGGGATAACCAGGAATTGGCGGAAACAACGCACGAGACCAAGACAGGCCCGGTGGTGGATGGGACCAAGGACCAGGGCGAGATCTATGATCGTAAGACCCTGACCTACGCAAACTCGTTCGACGACCCTTGGACTGCAACAGCGATCCGCACCATTGAATGGTGTACGGGTAAGTTGACCATTTTGGGTATGGTTAACAAGTTCGAGAAGCAGAATGAACAATTCCGCGGCCAACGGTTCTGGGCAGGTGCGCTTAATATAATGGGCATCGACCTGACCACACCAGAGGAACAGATCGCGCGTATTCCAAAAACGGGGCCCGTGGTCGTCGTAGCCAACCATCCCCATGGCATGGTCGACGGCATGATTTTGGCAGAGCTGATCGGCAGGGTCCGCAGCGACTATCGGATCTTGACCCGTTCGGTTCTGACAGGTTTGGACGAGGCGGCGACGTCGTTCATGATTCCGGTGCCCTTCCCGCACGATCCCGAGGCACAGGCCAAGATGCTTGAGATGCGCGGCAATGCGATGGAGCATCTGAAAAACGGGGGCGTTGTGGCCTTGTTCCCTTCAGGCGTTGTGATGTCTTCGGATGACTGGTTCGGGCCGGTGATCGAGCGTGAGTGGAACGTGTTCACGGCCAAAATGATCCGTCGATCCGGCGCGCAGGTCCTGCCGATCTTTTTCCCTGGCAGGAATTCGCGTGCCTACCAGATCGCCAACAAACTTTCTGCGATTCTGCGCCAGGGTTTGTTGCTGCACGAGATCGTTCGATCCTGCAACAAACCGCAATCCCCGGTGATCGGAGAACCGATCTCGGATGAGGATATGCAGCTGCTGGAGCGAGATCCGCGCGGCTTTATGGCTTGGCTCAGAAAGCACACGCTGGGTCTTGGGCAGGCAACCAAGCTCTGACCTGCAATTTCACCTGATCAGGACAATCTCGTGGCTGCGCCCGGATGAATTCCGGGCGGTGGCCTTTACCGGGTCGGCACTGGCGCCTCGCCCCGATAGTCATAAAAACCACGCTGCGTTTTACGTCCCAGCCAGCCCGCTTCGACATATTTCGTCAACAGCGGACAAGGGCGATATTTGGTATCGGCCAATCCATCATGCAGCACGTTCATAATGGCCAAACAGGTGTCCAGACCGATAAAGTCAGCCAGTTCTAGTGGTCCCATCGGGTGGTTTGCGCCCAATTTCATCGATTGGTCAATCGACTGAACATTCCCCACGCCTTCATACAGGGTGTATACGGCCTCGTTGATCATCGGCATCAGGATGCGGTTGACAATGAAAGCCGGGAAATCTTCGGCGCTGGCGGCGGTTTTGCCCAGGCGGTCTACAACGGCCTTACAGGCAGCAAATGTTGGTTGATCCGTAGCAATGCCCCGGATCAGTTCAACCAGTTGCATCACCGGAACTGGGTTCATGAAGTGAAAACCCATAAAGCGTTCGGGCCGGTCTGTTCGGCTCGCCAAACGTGTGATCGAAATAGATGACGTATTTGACGTCAGGATTGTATGCGGTTGCAGATGTGGCAGCAAACTTTCGAAAATGGCTTGTTTGACGGTCTCACGCTCGGTTGCGGCCTCGATCACCAGGTCAGTCTGGCCCAGCTGTGGCAGCTCCATTGTGGTCGTGATGCGTTTCAGCGCGGATTGCATCTCCTCATCCGAAATTTTTCCGCGCGATGCCTGGCGCGCCATATTTCCTTCAATCGTCGCCATGGCGCTGTTCAGCGCGTCCTGGCTAACGTCGTTCAGCAGAACGTCATATTCCGCCAAAGCCAGTACGTGGGCGATACCATTGCCCATTTGGCCTGCGCCAATCACTCCGACTGATTTTACATCCATTTTTTGATGCCTCTGTGCCACGGGGTAGGATGACACTATCGGCAGATCGGGGCGGGCGGCAAGGGGATCAGACCGTTCGACTTTGCTTCAAATGCGCACATTAGGAGATTCTCAAGACTTGCGGCTGCAAGATGGCATCCGGGTGAAAATTGGGTGAGTGATATGAGCTATCATCAAGCTGGCTCGGGGCGACTCGAGCATGACGTGTGCCAATACGGTGATTCACGATTGTGGTTTCGTGGGCCAATGCGTTCGCTGGAGACGTCATTTGTGGCCTGCGCAGGTGGGACCGAAACATTCGGGCGATTCGTCGAGCAGCCATTCGCGGCAGTTCTCGAAGAGAGGTTGGACAGACGATGCCTGAATTTCGGAAGTCTTTTTTGCGGCGTAGATGCGCTGTGCGATGACACGGAGTTGAGGGGTTTACTGAACCAAGCAGAGCTCTGCGTGGTGCAGCTTAGCGACATATTGGGGCAGTCCAATCGATTCTACCGGGTTCATCCCCGACGCAACGACCGTTTTCTGGCTCCGACAGAGGATCTGAAATCTCTCTATCCCGAGATCGACTTTGCCGATGTCCATTTCGTACATCACCTGATGATTTTGTTGCAGGGCCGCAATGATGCGCGGTTCGAGGTAATCGCAGAAGAGCTGCGACGGAATTGGATCGACCGCATTGGGGGGCTTGTTGAGGCGCTTGAAGCGCCTGTTGTCTTGTTGAATTTGCAGGTCCTGCGTGAGGCAGAAAGTGATCAGCCCAAGCACGGTGCTGATATTCGGATCACGCCACAGATGATCGAGGCCCTGCGCCCTCTCAGCGCCGAGATCGTTGAGGTGACGGTCAGCGTGTCGGGGCAGTCCGATGAGCTTGAAGATATGCTGTTTGGAACACTGCAACAGCCCATGGCGGAATATATGATAGGTCCTGCGGCACACAGGTCGATTGCTGACGCCTTGGTCGGTCCGATCAGAAACCTGCAATGAAAAGGGCCCGCCGATGGCGGGCCCAATGCAAGATTCTTCGTGGAAAAGTCTAGCCCGTTGATCAGCCGAGTTTCTCGGTCAGTTCCGGAACGGCCTGGAACAGGTCGGCGACCAGACCGTAATCGGCAACCTGGAAGATCGGCGCTTCTTCGTCTTTGTTGATCGCCACGATGATTTTCGAGTCTTTCATACCTGCCAGATGCTGAATCGCACCCGAGATGCCGACAGCGACATACAGATCCGGGGCAACAACCTTGCCGGTCTGACCCACCTGCCAATCGTTCGGAGCATAGCCCGAGTCGACTGCGGCGCGCGATGCGCCAACTGCGGCCCCCAGCTTGTCAGCGAGACCTTCGATCAGCTTGAAGTCCTCTTCAGAACCGACACCACGGCCACCCGACACAACAACGCCAGCCGAAGTCAGCTCGGGGCGGTCGCTTGTAGCTACCTTGTCTTCGACCCAGGACGATAGACCGGGGTTCTCGCCGACCGAGATGGTCTCAACTGCTGCCGAGCCATCTTCGCCCGCAGCATCAAAACTTGCGGTTCGGAAAGTGACGACTTTTTTGGCGTCCACAGATTTGACGGTCTGGATCGCGTTGCCCGCATAGATCGGGCGTTCGAAGGTCGAGCCGTCGACGACACCGGACGCGTCCGAGATGACCATGACGTCCAACAGCGCGGCAACGCGCGGCATAACGTTCTTGGCATCGGTGGTGGCGGGGGCAACGATGTGCTCATAACCATCAGCCAGACCTACGATCAGCGCAGCAGTGGATTCTGCCAGGCGATGGCCCAGCGATTCGTCCTCGGCGACCAGAACCTTTGAGACGCCGGTGATCTTGGCGGCAGCTTCACCGGCAGCAGCAGCGGACCCGCCTGCGGCCAGAACGGTTACATCACCCAGTGCCTTTGCTGCGTTCACAGCTTTGGCGGTTGCGTCCAGCGCCAGTTCACCATTGTTAACTTCGGCGAGAAGAAGAACAGCCATTACACAGCCCCCGCTTCTTTGAGTTTCGCGACAAGCTCGTCTACCGAGCCGACGATGATGCCAGCGGCACGTGCCTGTGGTTCTTCGGTTTTGACGACTTCCAGGCGCGGCGAGACGTCGACGCCGTAATCGGCGGCGGTTTTCTCGTCCAGCGGCTTTTTCTTCGCCTTCATGATGTTGGGCAGCGACGCGTAACGGGGCTCGTTCAGGCGCAGGTCCACGGTCACGATTGTCGGCATTTTGACGCTGATGGTTTGCATGCCACCATCGACTTCGCGAGTGATCTTTGCGCTGTCGCCGTCGATGTCGATGTCGGACGCAAAGGTGCCTTGTGACCAGCCCAAAAGAGCTGACAACATCTGACCAGTTGCATTCATGTCGTTGTCGATAGACTGCTTGCCGCACAGAACGATACCGGGCTGCTCTTCCTCGACCACTTTGGCCAGGATCTTGGCAACGGCCAGGGGTTCGATGTCCTGATGGACATCATCTGCAGCAATGACCAGGATAGCACGGTCCGCGCCCATGGCCAGCGCAGTGCGCAGTGTTTCCTGGGCTTGTTTTACGCCGATAGAAACGACGACGACTTCGTCTGCCTTGCCGGCTTCTTTCAGACGGATTGCCTCTTCGACAGAAATTTCGTCGAACGGGTTCATCGACATTTTGACATTGGCGAGATCGACACCGCTGCCATCCGCTTTGACGCGAACTTTAACGTTATAGTCAATCACGCGTTTGACAGGCACGAGTACCTTCATTTTGCGCTAGCTCCTCACAAAAAACGGCAAGCCGCGTCGCGACTCCACCAATGTTCATGAGGGCTTGAATAGCGATTCAATTCAGGCGGCAACAGGGCAAAATCGTCACGTCATCTGCAACGGACGTCGCGTTTTGCTATTTTTGACGTGACCAAGCACCACACACCCACCCAAAAAGGCAGGAAGCTATCGGTTTGCGCCCGCCCGTCGGGCCGGGGCTTCGCCCTTCCGGTCGCCGCCGCGTCCACTGGACGCAACGCCGCTTTCAGCGGTTCGCGCCCGGAACCCACAGAACATCTTGGGTTCCGTTTTCATTGGCACAACGGGCTGCGACGAAGAACCAGTCGCTCAGACGGTTCAGGTACTTGACTGCGGTTTCGTTAACCGGCTCCATGTTGGTCAGCTCAACCGCAAGCCGTTCGGCCCGGCGCGATACGGTTCGACATACATGCAGATGCGCCGCAAGACGCGAGCCACCGGGCAGGATGAAACTGCGCAGCGGTTCCAAGGCTTCGTTCATCGCGTCGATTTCAACCTCGAGCCGGTCAATCTGCGCGGGCACGATGCGCAGAGGCGGATAGTCTGCTTCGGCATCCTTTTCCATGTCGGGACGACAGAAATCTGCGCCCAGATCAAACAGGTCATTCTGAATGCGGGCGAGTGCAGCTTCGACATCCCCATCTGCCTCGGTCCGGGCGACGCCGACAAAGGCGTTCAACTCGTCCACGGTGCCATAAGCGGTCACGCGGCCCGAGTATTTGGCGACGCGTTCGCCATTGCCGAGTGCGGTTTTGCCATCATCACCGGTGCGGGTGTAAATCTTGTTCAATACGACCATTTACTGACCTCCCTGACCGCGCAGCCAGACGTAAAGCACGATCAGAATCACGGCGATGAACTGAAACAGGATACGCAGGCGCATATACTTGTTGCTTTTCAGTGCCGCGTCCCTGCCGCTTTTGCCGAAATTCGAGATGCCAAGCGCCAATACGACGACAACCGCCGCCATGGCCAAAAGCAAAATGACCATCATTAGGTCCATGAGTACACCGTCCGCGTTTCTGTTTGCCTAGGGCTATCATCTAGCCCCGTGCGTGCCAAAAGCGAACGGGTTATTTCGCCTCAGACCCCTGCAAGGATGCGGTCAATCGCACGTGTCGACAGGATGCGGCGCAAACAACCGGCGATAAATGTAGGTGTTGTCACATAGTATCGGGGGCGCGGGCGCTTGGATTCTACGGCGTGGGCCAGCTTGGTCGTAACCGCTGATGCGGGCAGTTCAAACCGGTCCGGCCCCGACGATTCATACAGTCTTTTCAACAAAGAGGACTCATAACGCTCGCGCAGGGCCGAGTCTTGCCAGTTGATGAACCGCTCGAAGAACGGGATCGAGTTTTCGCGGATTTTAGATGTGATCGGGCCGGGTTCGATCAAAATGACCTTGATCCCCGTATCAGCCAGTTCTAGGCGCAGTGTATCCGTCAGCCCTTCGATTGCATATTTCGTGGCCACATAGGCGCCGCGCCACGGATAGGCCACCAGACCCAGCACCGAAGAGTTCTGAACGATTCGCCCGTGTCCTTGATTGCGCATAATCGGGATGACCTGCCTGGTCAGTTCGTGCCAGCCAAAGAAGTTCGCCTCGAAAATCTGACGCAGGCCTTCGGTCGGCAGGTCCTCGACCGCGCCGGGCAGGCCATGTGCGCCATTGTTGAACAGCGCGTCCAGGGTGCCTCCGGTGGCCTCCAACACTTCGTTCAAACCCGACGATATGCTGGCCGTATCGGTATAATCAATGCGCGGGCTTTCAAACCCCTGCGCCCGCAACCGGTCGCAATCGCGCTGTTGTTTGCACGAGGCAAACACGCGCCAACCCCGCGCGCGCATCCCATGCGCCGCATCCAGTCCGATGCCCGATGAGCAGCCAGTAATTAGAATGGTTTTCTGCATGATTTTCCCGATTCTGAACCAGCCCCAAGCTAGGGTGCACAGAGTATGGGAACAATCATTGCTCCACGTCAGTCTGGTGTTTTTCTGACCAAAGAGGTCGAAATCCACCCCACCTGTTGCTGCGGCAACACGCGCAGTCGCAACCATCCGGTGCCCGAGTCACTTAGCACCTCGACCTTCTGGCCGATGCGCGCTTTGCCAACAATCGGGTAGATCGTTCCAGGGCCGTCACGCATGTTCACGCGGGTCCCGGAGATTTCCCGGATATCTTTCCTGGGGTCAGGCTGGGCGGCGGGTTCAGGCTGCACGTCCTTGGTGATTTGCTTCAGGCCAGTTACACCGTCTTCCAGAGACGCAAGCGTGATGCTGGCAGTCTGATCGTCAAACACCGAAAGCGCGTTGAAAGTGTCCAGACTGGCGGGTTCTGCGACAATCGCTGCGACTGCTGGCTGGGGATCAATCGGGCGCTCGCGCACGACCGGCGAGCGCATAGCGACATTTGTCACAAGCTCTTTTGCCGGAGACGGTGCTACGGTTTTGGAGGCCGCTTTCGAGGCGACTCGCACGGGCTGTTCCGACCGCACACCGCGCGGTTCGAAATTAGGCCCGCCACTCATGACGTAAAAGCACCAGCCAAGTGCAGCGAAACTCATTACAATCAGGCGCGTCATGGCGCATCCCCCGGTCGATCAATCAAAACAAAAAAAGGCAGCAGACTAATGTCAGACATCCTAGCATAATTCGCGACCCAAGTCGAAAAACGGGGGAAATCGGGGGGTTGCCTCCCCCTGTTGCAAAAAGCGCCACTTGTCCCCAGTAAAATATGTCTTGCTTGCTTTACCCGCGCGCCCTTGCGTCGTATCACATCATCTATGAATGATACGATCGACGACCCCAATATGGTGGCCCCCGGAAACGGGGGCGAAGTAGCCGAACCGCTGCGCCGCGCGATTGGTGAACGTTATCTGACCTATGCGCTGTCCACCATCATGCACCGGGCCTTGCCCGATGCACGGGATGGTCTGAAGCCGGTGCATCGGCGAATCCTCTATGCGATGCGCGAACTGCGACTCAGTGCAACGGGCGGGTTCCGTAAGTCGGCGAAAATCTCGGGCGATGTGATGGGTAACTATCACCCGCACGGCGATGCCGCGATTTATGACGCGATGGCGCGTTTGGCGCAGGATTTTAATGTGCGCTATCCGCTGGTCGACGGGCAGGGGAATTTCGGCAATATCGACGGCGATAACCCGGCGGCCTCTCGTTATACCGAAGCTCGGATGACCATCGTGGCCGAGGCTCTGCTTGAGGGTCTGAACGAGGATGCTGTCGATTTCCGTGACAACTATGACGGCACGCTGACCGAACCGGTGGTTCTGCCCGCGCTATTTCCGAATCTGCTGGCCAATGGCTCCAGCGGTATTGCGGTGGGCATGGCGACGAATATCCCGCCACATAACATCTCGGAACTGTGTGACGCCTGTTTGCATCTGATCAAGACGCCGGATGCGCGCGACGATACGCTTCTGAACTACGTGCCCGGACCGGATTTCCCAACCGGCGGCGTAATCGTTGAACCGCCTGCGAATATCGCGCAGGCCTATCGCACCGGGCGCGGGTCATTCCGCCTGCGCTGTAAGTTCGAGGTCGAGGATCTGGGCCGCGGTCAGTGGCAGATCGTCGTCACCGAGATTCCCTATCAGGTTCAGAAATCGAAGCTGATCGAAAAGATCGCCGAGCTGATTCAGACCAAGAAAATCCCGATCCTTGGCGACGTTCGTGACGAATCCGCAGATGACATTCGCCTGATCCTTGAGCCGCGTTCCAAGAACGTAGACCCCGAGGTGCTGATGGGAATGCTTTATCGTAACTCAGACCTTGAGGTGCGATTCAGCCTGAACATGAACGTGCTGATCGACGGGGTGACACCCAAAGTCTGCTCGATGAAAGAAGTGCTTCGCGCTTTCCTGGATCACCGGCAAGAGGTTCTGCTGCGCCGGTCGCGCCACCGGATGGCCAAGATCGACCATCGGCTGGAGGTGTTGGAGGGCTTTATCGTTGCCTTCCTGAATCTTGACCGCGTGATCGACATTATCCGCTATGACGATGACCCCAAGGCTGCGCTGATGCGCGAAGACTGGGGCATCGACCATGTCCGCGCCACCAATGAGGCCGACTATGTCTCGCCCAAACCGGGCGAGGGCGAGCTGTCCGAGGTCCAGGTCGACGCAATTCTCAACATGCGTCTGCGCAGCTTGCGTCGTCTGGAAGAGATGGAGCTGGTTCGCGAACGCGATGAGCTGATGTTGGAACGTGCCAATCTCGAAGATCTGCTAGCCGATGAAAGCCTGCAATGGGCCAGTATCGCCGAGCAGTTGAAAGAGACCAAGAAAACCTTCGGCAAGGACTATGAGGGCGGCGCGCGGCGCACCCAGTTTGCCGAAGCCGGTCAGGTCGAAGAGGTCCCGCTTGAGGCGATGATCGACCGCGAACCGATCACGGTTGTCTGCTCTCAGATGGGCTGGATTCGCGCCATGACCGGCCATATCGACCTGAACCGCGAGTTGAAATTCAAGGATGGCGATGGGCCACGGTTTATCTTCCATGCGGAAACCACCGATCGGCTGCTGGTCTTTGCCTCGAACGGTCGATTCTATACGATCAGTGCCGCGAATCTGCCCGGCGGTCGGGGTATGGGCGAGCCGCTGCGCCTGATGGTCGACCTGCCGAATGAGGCGCAGATAATCGACATCCTGATCCACAAGCCGGGGCGCAAGCTGCTGGTGGCCTCGGATGCGGGTAACGGCTTCACCGTGCCCGAGGATGATGTGCTGGCACAGACCCGAAACGGCAAACAGGTGCTGAACGTCAAAGGCGACGAAACAGCGATTATCTGTAAGCCGATCGAAGGTGACCACGTTGCAGTGGTTTCTCAGAACGGCAAGTTTCTGGTCTTCCCGACCGAGGAACTGCCTGAAATGACCCGCGGCAAGGGCGTTCGCCTGCAGAAATACAATATGGCGCGCGGGCGGCAGGGGACGCTGGAATTGGACGGCGGGCTGTCAGATATCACCACCTTCAACTGGGAAGAGGGCCTGAAATGGTCCATGGGTGGCGACAAGACCCGGCACGAGGCAGATCTTTCGCAATGGCTGGCCAAGCGTGCCAGCGTCGGGAAAAAGCCGCCATACGGCTTCCCGCGTGATTTTAAATTCTCCTGATCAGGCCCGGTCACAGAGGATTTATGCCGATACGGCTTGGCACAAGCCGTATCGGTGCGTTAGATCAAAGAAAAACAGGCCTATCGAGACGAGATATGTTGCGCATTTTGACACTGATCACCGGATTGGCCCTGATGGGCGCCTGCACCCAAACGCAGGTTTACGAAGAGCCTGAGACGCTGGGCGAATTCAAGTTGCGGGTAAACTATGCCTTTGCCGATAAGGCGGTGCAGGGGCCGGTAAGCCGGGATGCGACGCCCGACGAATGGACTGCTGCCATTCAAAACGCGGTGGACATCCGCCTTGGGCGCTATACAGGCGCTCAGGAATACGACATCGGCATCAGCCTCGAGGGCTACATGCTGGCCCCTCCCGGAATTCCGGTGATCTACAACCCCAAGAGCACTGCGATTGTTCTGGTCAACGTTTATGACGTGAACAAGAAAGAGTTTCTTGCCAAAGGTAAGCAATTCCAGGTGCTGGAAGACACAACCGGCGGCAGTGCCCTGAAAGGTTCGGGCCATGAACGGACGAAACAAGAGCAAATGAGCGGGCTGGCTCTGAAAGTTGCGGACCGAGTCGAAGAATGGTTGGCCGAGGAACATTTGGAAAACGGTTGGTTCGACCGGCGTCCCGAACTGATCCAGCCACTCGATTCAGGTGAAGCAACGCAAAATCCGGCTTAAAGAACGGCATTTCCCGCAGGATGTGCTTGATTTTCTCCTTTGAACCCAATATCTCGCGCGCGCAGATGTAACCACGGGACCAAGGGTCCCCCAAAGCACAAAAGGGCGCCTGAGGAATGGCAAAGGAAAAGTTTGAGCGTAATAAGCCGCACGTCAACATCGGCACGATTGGCCACGTTGACCACGGCAAGACGACGCTGACCGCAGCAATCACCAAGTATTTCGGTGACTTCAAAGCGTATGACCAGATTGACGGCGCGCCTGAAGAAAAAGCACGTGGCATCACCATCTCGACGGCCCACGTGGAATACGAGACCGATGCGCGTCACTACGCCCACGTTGACTGCCCCGGCCACGCCGACTACGTCAAGAACATGATCACCGGTGCGGCGCAAATGGACGGCGCGATTCTGGTTGTGAACGCGGCTGACGGCCCGATGCCTCAGACCCGCGAGCACATTCTGCTGGGCCGCCAGGTTGGTATCCCGACCATGGTCGTGTTCATGAACAAAGTTGACCAGGTTGACGACGAAGAGCTGCTGGAGCTGGTTGAAATGGAAATCCGCGAGCTGCTGAGCTCGTATGATTACCCTGGCGACGACATTCCGATCATTGCCGGTTCGGCACTGGCCGCGATGGAAGGCAACAACCCGGAAATCGGCGAAGAATCGATCCGCAAGCTGATGGCTGCCGTGGACGAGTACATCCCGACGCCTGAGCGTGCTGTTGACCAGCCGTTCCTGATGCCGGTCGAAGACGTGTTCTCGATCTCGGGCCGTGGTACAGTTGTGACCGGTCGTGTTGAGCGTGGCGTGATCAATGTTGGCGACGAGATCGAAATCGTCGGCATCCGCGACACCAAGAAAACCACCTGTACCGGTGTTGAAATGTTCCGCAAGCTGCTGGATCGCGGCGAAGCGGGCGACAACATCGGCGCGCTGCTGCGTGGTATCGACCGTGAAGGTGTTGAGCGTGGCCAGGTTCTGTGTAAGCCGGGTTCGGTTACACCGCACACCAAGTTCGAAGCCGAAGCCTATATCCTGACCAAGGAAGAGGGTGGCCGTCACACGCCGTTCTTCGCGAACTACCGTCCGCAGTTCTACTTCCGTACAACTGACGTGACCGGCACCGTGACCCTGGCAGCTGGCACCGAGATGGTTATGCCCGGCGACAACGTGTCGTTCGAGGTTGAGCTGATCGCACCGATCGCGATGGAAAACGGCCTGCGTTTCGCCATCCGCGAAGGCGGCCGCACCGTCGGCGCCGGCGTTGTGTCGAAGATCGTCGAGTAATTCGCGCAAGCGAATGATCAAATGGAAAGGGCGCCCATTCGGCGCCCTTTCTCGTTTGATCTCGACAAGCCCGCGACGCACCCATGTCGTACACCAATGAGTGTTGAGTGATCGGAGGCGGTGATGAGATCGTTCGTCGAATAGTCTCAGACCTAACCGTCGAAACAAAAAAGCCCGCCCCAAACGGGGGCGGGCTTTTTCTGTTTGAATTTGGTAATTCAAGACGGGGAATTCCTAAAGAAGCAGCATGCTTTAGTCGTATGCGGCGTCCACTATGAATTCCACCTTCAGTTCGGGCCGCGCTAGTTTTGCTTCGCCACACGCCCTCGCAGGTGCGTATCCTGCAGGAACCCAAGCATTCCAGACCTCGTTCAAACCAGCAAAGTCCTTCATATCGGCCAGCCAGATGGTCACACGCAGCATTTTTTCCCGTGATGAACCTGCGCGCTCTAGAAGGTCGTCAATTTTCCCAAGGCAAATACGCACCTGTTCCTGAATGGTATCACCTTCGGCGACTTGCCCGGTCAAATAGGCCACACCATTATGTTTAACGATTTTGGACGATCTCTCGCCGGTTTCGATGCGTTCTATCATTGGAGTGATCTCGCTGTTTCCTGTTTGATGCACGCGTTCATGGTCATAAGATGCCCCGCATGGCAAACGGAAACCGCTTGAGTAACTTTCAGAAAAGTTGAACTGGTCGGAGACGCCGCGGGTCGACTGCATTTCGCCGCGCCTAGGCTAGCTTGCCAGCGACACAGTATACCAGATTGCGCTTTTGCCGTTGAAGTGCTCTCTAGTTGGTTTCAGTGGATTGCATCGGGCGAAACCGCAAGAAGGATACTTCGACATGGACGAAACCGTAGAACGACTGTCCAAACGCCTGAAGCGGCGAGGATATCAGGTTTCGCCAATGAAGGAGACGGGTGCCTATATCGGTAATCTGGGTTTTGAGGTCGAGACAGTATTCGATGTCGGGGTGGCCTCGGGAACCGAGCATTTGTACGAGGCTTTCCCCGCAGCCAAGTTTGTGTTGGTCGAGCCCATTTCGGATTACGAAACCAAAGTACGGAAAAACTGGGGCGACAAGATCGATTTTGATTTCCATGCTTGCGGAGTTGGTGCCGAAAGCGGACAGACGACTCTTCGAATTCCAACAGTTGGCGATCGTTGGCTCGGCACACGGGCAACGATGCAGGAGTTTGACGAAGCGGCAATCCAGCACACCTCGCAAGTTGAAGAGCGACAAGTCCCGGTAAAAACACTGGATGAGATTGCGTCTTCCTACAAGGAACCTTTCGGATTGAAAATCGACACGGAAGGTTTTGAAATCGAGGTTATTAAAGGTGCATCGGAGATGCTAAAAAAATGCACCTTTGTATTGGCTGAAGTCTCTGTACGGCGTCGGTATCACGGCGGTTATAGGTTCAGCGATTTTGTCGCCGCGATGGCAGATCACGGGTTTGAGCTACACGAATTCGTCAGGCCACCGTCTGCAGAAGCGACCGATTGCGATGCCATTTTTGCCCCATTCGAAAGCTCAGTGTTCGACTATCAGGATACCAGACTGTCTCGTATGGCGGCACGGGTAGCCAAGACATAGTCTAAGGGCATCTTTCCGCATGCAACGCGAGTTGTGTTGTCCGCGAAGGCGTTGAGTCTATCGCGCTGGGAGACGCCCCGCTTTTCGCTATCCGTGAAAGTGGCCGCTCCTCAAAGGACGGCCTTTCCAGAGGTTCGGATCGAGATGAGGTTACTCTGCGCCCACAAATCTGAAAGAGGTCGTGCAAGCCTCAACCAATTTGAAGTTAGAAACATGTATCGCCTCAGTTGCACTGATGACATATCGAACGTTACGAACAAGGGCAGAGTGAAGACACACGATGGAAGCAATATTCATCCTCTTGTTTCTGGCCTTTTTGCTCTGGGCGATCTGGCAACTGTTTGCGCTAGTGGGGGATATGGCAGAGCGGCGCGGACAAGATCAATTACTTTGGCAGGTGGCAGCACTGTTTATCAACCCGTTTGGGGCAATTATCTTGCTTTGGCTTTTTGTGTCTGTCCAAGAAAATCCCTAAGCATTCAGTACAGGAATCTGGTGGACCATTTTAGATTGAGTTGATCTTGTCACGACACCCAAATTCAGAAAATCTACGCATAGGGTATGAGCCAGGTGCGCGCATTCGACTTGTTTGAACTTCCCCCCTTGCCAAACCCCTCACACCCCTGTAGATCGCGCGAGTTCTCTATAAGAACATCAAGGCGGGGTGATTCCCGCCTTTTGGGTTCGATGAGGGTTGGCGATGCGCGCTTGTCCTCCTCTCAACCTCAACGCCTGATAAAAGGCTGTTATTATGCAAAGCCAAAATATCCGTATTCGGCTGAAGGCATTTGACTATCGCGTTCTGGATGCCAGCACGCAAGAGATCGTCAACACTGCCAAGCGGACCGGCGCGAACGTGCGCGGCCCGATCCCGCTGCCGAACAAGATCGAGAAGTTCACGGTTCTCCGTGGCCCTCACGTTGACAAGAAATCCCGCGACCAGTTCGAGATCCGCACGCACAAGCGTCTGCTCGACATCGTTGATCCGACCCCCCAGACCGTTGACGCGCTGATGAAGCTCGACCTCGCGGCTGGTGTGGACGTCGAGATCAAGCTGCAGTCGTAAGATCGGAGGGTATAGATTATGCGCTCTGGTATTATCGCAAAAAAAGTCGGCATGACCCGCCTGTTCATGGAAGACGGCAAGCAGATCCCTGTGACCGTACTTCACCTGGACAACCTGCAGGTTGTTGCACAGCGCACGGACGAGAAGGACGGCTATACTGCTGTTCAGCTGGGTGCCGGTGCTGCCAAGGCAAAACGCACCTCGAAAGCCATGCGCGGTCACTATGCCGCTGCCAAGGTTGAACCCAAGCGTAAGCTGGTCGAGTTCCGCGTCTCCGAAGATGGCCTGATCGAAGTAGGTGCCGAGATTTCGGCAGAGCATTTCCTGGAAGGTCAGAAAGTTGACGTTTCGGGTACTTCGATCGGTAAAGGCTTTGCTGGTGCAATGAAGCGCTGGAACTTCGGTGGTCTTCGCGCCTCACACGGTGTTTCGATCAGCCACCGTTCGCACGGTTCAACTGGCCAGTGTCAGGATCCGGGCAAGGTTTTCAAAGGCAAAAAGATGGCCGGTCACATGGGTGCTGCCCGTGTAACAACCCAGAACCTGGAAGTCGTCAAAACCGACGCCGACCGTGGTCTGGTCTTCATCAAAGGCGCCGTTCCCGGACCGAAATCCGGTTGGGTTACCGTCAAGGACGCCGTCAAGAAGAAAGCACCGGAAGGCCTGCCTTTCCCGGCTGCTGTGAAATCGGCTGCAACCGAAGCACCTGCGGAAGAAGCTCCCGCGGAAGGTGGTGAAGCATGAAACTTGATGTAATCAAACTGGACGGCGGCAAAGCCGGCAACATCGAGCTGGATGCAGACCTGTTCGGCCTGGAGCCGCGCGCGGACATCCTGCACCGTGTGGTCCGTTGGCAGCGTAACAACGCGCAGGCTGGCACCCACAAGGTCAAGACCCGCTCGGAAGTGTCCTACTCAACCAAGAAGATCTATCGCCAAAAAGGCACCGGTGGCGCACGCCACGGCGCCCGTTCGGCACCGATCTTCCGGGGTGGTGGCGTTTACAAAGGTCCGGTCGTGCGTTCGCATGGTCATGACCTGCCGAAAAAGTTCCGTAAACTTGGTCTGCGCCACGCGCTGTCTGCCAAAATGGCAGCTGGTGAACTGGTCGTGATCGAGAACGCTGAAGCCGAAGGCAAGACCGCCGCTCTGGCCAAGCAGGTTGCAAACCTGGGTTGGAAACGCGCTCTGGTCATCGACGGGGCGACCGTGAACGAAGGGTTCCTGAAGGCGTCGCGCAACATCGAAGGTCTGGATATCCTGCCGTCGATGGGTGCAAACGTTTATGACATCCTCAAGCGTGACACTCTGGTGCTCACCAAAGCGGCTGTCGAAGCACTGGAGGCTCGACTGAAATGAGCGCGAAGGCAGAACACTACGACGTGATCCGCAAGCCGATCATCACCGAAAAGTCGACCATGGCGTCCGAAAATGGCGCGGTTGTCTTTGAGGTTGCGATTGACAGCAACAAGCCACAGATCAAAGAGGCCGTTGAGGCACTGTTTGGTGTGAAGGTCAAAGCGGTGAACACCTCTGTGACCAAAGGTAAGGTCAAGCGGTTCCGCGGCCAGTTGGGCAAGCGGAAAGACGTCAAAAAAGCATATGTGACCCTTGAAGAGGGTAACACCATCGACATTTCCACCGGTCTTTGATCGGGCCTGTCTTTGGACAAACCATTAAGACCCCCGCGAAAGCGGGGGTTTTTCTTTAGGTAGTGACACCAAAAGTTGAGCGCCATTCCCAGCGTCTCGAACAGAAAATGATTGCTATGCCGGTGGGGTCGTCTATCCGGTATGGAACAAACAAACGATATGGCAGGCGCATGACCCAATCCACTCTCTCGACCCGGGACAACCCGGATGTGACTGTCGCGCGGGACTGGGTGTCGACGCTGGCCAAATATCGAGAGCCAAGCCAACCGCGTAGCTGGTTCGAGCTGGGGGTTACCTGTGTTCCCTTCATAGCGCTTTGGGCCTTGGCCTGGATGTCTTTGTCGGTGAGCTATTGGCTAGCGCTTGCGATCTCGGTTCTGAACGCGGCCTTTCTGTTGCGTCTGTTTGCCATTCAGCATGATTGCGGTCACGGGGCATTTTTTACGAACCGGACGGTCAGTGACTGGGTCGGTCGGGGGCTCGGGGTGCTGACGCTGACGCCTTACGATGTTTGGCGGCGCACACATTCCTCGCATCACAACTCATCTGGCAATCTGGATAAGCGCGGGATGGGAGACATCCATACGCTGACGGTGGCCGAATACCGGGCGCTGACGCCCTTGAACCGGTTATTTTACCGGCTCTATCGCCACCCGATCACCCTGTTTGGCTTTGGGCCCGGCTATCTGTTCCTGTTTCAAAACCGCCTCCCGCTTGGCTTGACCGGTATTCCGAAATTCTGGGTCAGCGCGATGGCGACGAACCTGGCCATTCTGGCCGCACTGGGGGCCATCTACTATTTTGGTGGCCTGATGCCGGTGCTGCTGATTTTCCTGCCCTCGACGCTTATCGCCGCGACCGCTGGCGTCTGGTTGTTCTATGTCCAACACCAATTCGAAGAGACGCAATGGGACCCTGATCAGGACTGGCAACTGCACGAGGCCGCCCTGCACGGCAGCTCGCATTACATCCTGCCATCCGTATTGCAGTGGTTCACGGCCAATATCGGCATCCACCACGTACACCATCTGTACAGCCGCATCCCGTTCTATCGCCTGACCGAAGTGCTGCGGGATCATGACGAATTGGCCAACAGCAACCGGATGACCATCCGCGAGAGCCTCGCCAACGCGCGGCTGCACCTGTGGGATGAAAAGAACCGCCGCCTGCTGTCCTTTGCCGAAGCGCGCGCGCTGTATGGGTGACGGGCTTGTTCAGAGGGTGTGAACGATAGCCGGAAATCCGGTCGTTGCCCCCGGCGTGTGATGCGGATACGGTCGCTGTTATGAAACATGTCCCCAAAGAAACAACAGATGAGGCCCTTATTCAGGAGTTCCTGGATAAAGGAGGCAAAGTCAGCATCGGCAAAACCAAACCTGCACCCGCCGAGCTTGGTCTGAGCAAGAATGTTTGGAACGCCAAACTGACCAAAGAAGAGAAAGCCGCGCGCGACAAAAAGTGATCGTGCTAGGCCAGTTGGGCAAGCGGAAAGACGGCAGGAAAGCAGATGTGATCCTGGAAGCGGGAATCACCATAGACGTGTCCAGCGCTCTCTGATTGAACCCGATTCCGGGGCGGCAAAGGCCCCAGCAAAAGCAGGAGCCTTACTTCGTGAGTATTGGCACAAAACTGTTTTTGGCACGCTGATCGTGTCTAGTAGAGGTCGCCGTCCGAAGCCTGCAGGATATTGACCACGCCTTCGTCGATCATCTCTTGCAGAACGCTGAGACGTTCAAAATCTTCGGGGCTGTTGTAGTTCTGAACATGAACCATGACGATGCCTTTGACGCCGCTGTCATCTTGTAACTTCTTCATGTCGCTGGGGAACATGTGGTAGGCGCCGATGACCTTCACTTTTTCTTCCTCGGACTGACCGCCCCACGGTGCAAACTTGATGTTCTTGCGGGTGATACCTTCGACAAATAGCAAATCGGCATCCTTGGATGCATTCACCAGCCCTTCTGAATAGTGTCCGTCGCCGCCAAAGACGAGAACACGGCCGTCGGGTTTGGTCGTAAACCTGTAGGCGTGGGTGTTCTCCAAAAACCCGTGCGCTGTGGGGAAGGCTTCGACCAGAACATTGTCATCTTCGAATATCTTACGTCCGTTGACGTCAACATGTGGCCAAACCGGCACCCCAACTGCGGTCGCACCGTCGAATTTCTGCACCGTCGACCCTTGTGCCATTTCGTTGCGGTCTATGCGCCACGCGTCGTTGATGCTGGCCATCATCTCGTCGACACCGGCGGGGCCGTAGACCTTCTTGTCGACGACAGCCAGGTTCGACCCGAATTTGAACGGATTTAGAATGAAAGACGGCAACCCAACGGTATGATCTTCGTGCAGGTGGGTCAGGAACATGTACTTGATGTTCGGCACGTTCATGATTGTTGCCAGATCCATCGCGTCCTGAGACTGAACCGATTTACCTAGTGCGCGCCACCAGCCTTCTCCAGCGTCAATGAAATAAGGATAGTCGTTTACGATGACCGCCAGAGCCGGGCCATAACGATAGGGGTTTGGGTTTGGGTCGCCGCTTCCCATGACCAGAACTTTGGACGGCTTGTCGGCAGGCGAACGATCCAGTGGTCCTCGGTTCTCAAATATCGGCCAGTTTCCGGGCGAACTGAAAGCGGTCTTCATGTTCTTCATCTGCGTGAAAGGCACGTTGAGATGGTTCTGTTCGGTTGTGGCAGCACCTGCGGCAAGATTTTCTTCCCAGGTTTGCGCAGTTGCAGTTGCGGCAATGACGCAAGCTGTCGCGAGTGTCGCTGATAAAAGTTTCTTAGGCATCGTACATCCCCCTTGAGGTCTGAAATCCCCATCCATTCGAATATGTATGGAGGGTACCTAATGGTATGCTCCATACCTAATAGTCTGTAAAGTACTTTTTGGTATGTATGTCTTGACGGCACGCAATTATGGCTTAAAAACAAGGCATGCGCGACACTCAAAAATCACCACCTCTTCCTCGATATGACCGCGAAAGATGGTTAGAAACAGCCCTTAATGTCCTTGCAACTGAGGGGGGTGCGCGGCTGCGAATCGACTCTCTCGTCAAAAACCTTGGCGTCACGAAGGGCAGTTTTTACCACCACTTCAAAAACCGTGATGAGTTTGTTCGGGCGCTGATCGATTACTGGTCCAAGGAGTTTACGGAATCGGTCATCAACGATGTCAATACGTCCGAGGCTTCACCTTCAGAGCGCCTGTTGTCGTTAACGCAATATGTCGAGGCTGAAGGGCTTGATCAATTTGATATCGCTTTCCGATCCTGGGCGGCTCAGGACCCCGTCGTGGCCGAAGCCCTGAGAGAAGTCGATCGCAGACGATATGAGTTTGTGAGGGGAGTCTTTGCGGCTATTGGCTTTGAGGGGGCCGAACTGGAAATGCGGGTCAGGCTGTTTCTTGTATTCATCAGCGCCCGCCGATCTGTTTACACGCCCCAAAGCGCGTACGATTCAGCAAGTGAAACACTCCTGAGGCATGAGTTCCTCACTCAAAAACATTAATTGATATGCAAACAAATAAGAGGCTCGAAAAGTTCTTCTTCGTTCAGTGGGTGAATGGGAGTGAGACGCATACACAATGTTTCTGATTCCTATAGACACCCACCCCCAACACGGCTATACGCACCCAATCTTGCGGCCTCGGATTCGTTCCGGGGCCTATGATATTTGAAACCGGGGACCTTCGGGGCCCTATACCCTTGGCACCTACGGGGGCCTATCACATAGCGGGGCAATGCCTCGCACTTGCTAAACGGAAGACAGAAAGCATGGCACTCAAGTCGTACAAGCCGACGACGCCGGGCCAGCGCGGGCTGGTGCTGATCGACCGTTCGGAGCTTTGGAAAGGACGTCCGGTCAAGTCTCTCACTGAGGGTTTGACCAAATCGGGCGGCCGGAACAACACCGGACGGATTACTTCACGCCGCCGCGGCGGTGGCGCAAAGCGTCTCTACCGGATCGTTGACTTCAAACGGAATAAATTTGATGTCGCGGCAACCGTTGAACGGATCGAATATGACCCGAACCGGACCGCATTCATCGCACTGGTAAAATACGAAGACGGCGAGCAGGCATATATCCTGGCTCCGCAGCGTCTGGCTGTTGGTGACAAGGTTGTGGCTTCGGCCAAGGCCGACATCAAGCCGGGCAACGCAATGCCGTTCTCGGGTATGCCTATTGGTACCATCGTCCACAACATCGAGATGAAGCCTGGTAAAGGCGGTCAGATCGCACGTGCGGCCGGTACTTACGCGCAATTCGTAGGCCGCGATGGCGGTTATGCTCAGATCCGTCTGAGCTCGGGCGAGCTGCGCATGGTCCGTCAGGAATGCATGGCCACCGTTGGTGCCGTGTCCAACCCCGACAACTCGAACCAGAACCTCGGTAAAGCCGGTCGTATGCGCCACAAAGGCGTGCGTCCGTCGGTTCGTGGTGTTGCAATGAACCCGATCGATCACCCGCACGGTGGTGGTGAAGGCCGTACCTCGGGTGGCCGTACACCGGTTACGCCTTGGGGTAAGGACACCAAGGGTAAGCGTACTCGCAACAAAAACAAAGCGTCCCAGAAGCTGATCATCCGCTCGCGGCACGCCAAGAAGAAGGGACGTTAATCCATGTCTCGCTCTGTTTGGAAGGGTCCTTTCGTCGATGCTTACGTGCTGAAAAAAGCCGAAGCAGCGCGCGAGTCGGGCCGCAACGAAGTTATCAAAATCTGGTCGCGTCGTTCCACCATTCTGCCCCAGTTCGTGGGTCTGACCTTTGGTGTGTACAACGGCCAGAAGCATATCCCCGTCAACGTCTCGGAAGACATGATCGGTCAGAAGTTCGGTGAGTATTCGCCGACTCGCACCTATTACGGTCACGCCGCTGACAAAAAAGCGAAGCGGAAGTAAGTCATGGGCAAGGAAAAGAACCCCCGCCGCGTGGCTGAAAACGAAGCAATGGCAAAAACGCGCATGCTCCGTACCAGCCCGCAGAAACTGAACCTGGTTGCGCAGATGATCCGCGGCAAGAAAGTTGAGAAGGCTCTGACCGACCTGACTTTCTCGAACAAGCGTGTCGCGCAGGACGTCAAAAAGTGCCTGCAGTCCGCAATCGCCAACGCTGAGAACAACCACAACCTGGACGTCGACGAGCTGATCGTTGCCGAAGCATGGGTTGGCAAGAACCTGGTCATGAAACGCGGTCGCCCTCGGGCCCGTGGCCGTTTCGGCAAGATCATGAAGCCGTTCTCGGAGATCACCATCAAGGTGCGTCAAGTTGAGGAGCAAGCCTAATGGGTCATAAAGTAAATCCGATCGGCATGCGCCTGCAGGTGAACCGCACCTGGGACAGCCGCTGGTACGCCGACACCAAGGACTACGGTGATCTTCTGCTGGAAGATCTGAAGATCCGTGAGTTCATCAACAAAGAGTGCAAGCAAGCCGGCATCGCCCGTGTGATCATCGAACGTCCGCACAAGAAGTGCCGCGTTACGATCCACACTGCACGTCCGGGTGTCATCATCGGCAAGAAAGGCGCGGACATTGAAGTTCTGCGCAAGAAAATCGCCCTGATGACAGACAGCGAATTGCACCTGAACATCGTCGAAGTGCGCAAGCCCGAGCTTGACGCACAGCTGGTTGCCGAGTCCATCGCTCAGCAGCTGGAGCGCCGGGTTTCGTTCCGTCGCGCGATGAAGCGGTCTGTTCAGAACGCCATGCGTATGGGCTCTCTGGGTATCCGGGTGAACGTCGCTGGCCGTCTGGGTGGCGCCGAAATCGCACGGACCGAGTGGTACCGCGAAGGCCGTGTGCCTCTGCACACGCTGCGCGCCGACATCGATTACGCACAAGCCGAAGCGATGACTCCTTATGGGATCATCGGGATCAAGGTCTGGATCTTCAAAGGTGAGATCATGGAGCACGATCCGCAGGCACGTGACCGTAAAGCACAGGAACTCCAGGACGGCCCTGCACCTCGTGGTGCTGGTGGCGGTCGTCGCTAAGGAGGGAAAGATATGCTTCAACCAAAGCGTACTAAATTCCGCAAGATGCACAAAGGCCGGATCAAGGGTGAAGCCAAGGGCGGCTCTGATCTGAACTTTGGCACCTATGGACTGAAAGCTCTTGAGCCTGAGCGTGTAACTGCACGCCAGATCGAAGCTGCACGTCGTGCCATGACGCGTCACATGAAGCGTCAGGGTCGCGTCTGGATCCGCATCTTCCCCGACACTCCGGTTACGGCTAAGCCGATCGAAGTTCGTATGGGTAAAGGTAAAGGTTCGGTCGACCGCTGGGCATGCAAAGTCAAGCCTGGCCGCGTGATGTTCGAAATCGACGGCGTCAATGACGACATCGCCCGCGAGGCCCTGCGCCTGGCTGCGATGAAGCTGCCGATCAAGACTCGCGTCGTGGTTCGCGAAGACTGGTAAGCGACCCGGGGGCGACCCCGCTCGCGACAAGATTGACCCCCGTCGGGAAACCGGCGGGGGTTTTTGGTTTGATGGCGCTGCCTCCGCGACAGCAAGCTGCGAATCCCCGAGGTATTTTCAGCCAGATGAAGCAAGGGATGCGTTCTTCGTCGGGCTGAAAATACCTCGGAGCGCGAGGCGGAGCCTCACAAAACACCCATCGCCTTCATCGAGAGGCTGGTTTAAGACGGGCCCATGGCACAGATTGAATCACTTTTTGTCACCCGTCTTTATCGCGCAGCTTTGTCCGAGTTTGATCCCAAGATCGACCCGGAGGAGCTGGAAAGCTCCTGTCTTGTCATCGCCGAGGATGATGAGGCCGGGCAGGAATGGTGCGAAGAAAACGGCTATCCCGGCTACACCAGCTATGCCTCGCTGACCGATCTGCCCTGGCGGTTTCCGATCTTTGCCGATCTGGTTAAGGTGCTGGACCAGCACGTTGCAGCTTTTGCTAAGGATCTGGAGTTTGATCTGGGTGAGGGTGAACTAAAGCTTGAAGACCTTTGGATCAACATTTTGCCCGAGGGCGGAATGCACTCCAGCCACCTGCACCCACATAGTGTGATCTCGGGCACGACTTATGTTTCGATGCCCGAAGGTGCTAGCGCGCTGAAGCTTGAAGACCCGCGCTCGGGCCGCATGATGGCAGCGCCCACGCGTATGAAAGGGGGCCGTCGGGACCTGCAGCCATTTATCTATGTGAAGCCTCAGGTTGGCGATGTTTTGCTATGGGAGAGCTGGTTGCGCCACGAGGTGCCGATGAACATGGCCGAGGATGAGCGGATTTCCGTCAGCTTTAACTATAAATGGGACTAGCACGGTCGTTTAAGGGACTCTGATTCAAAGGAATGTGTGAAAAGTTCTTGCATTGTGTCGTCAGATAAACGATGTGGGGGGCGCTTACGTTTTTCTTTTTCGACCACTGTCTCCCGAATATCGGCGTTCAGTCTTTCGATCCAGACCGACAACGCCGCGCTGTCGCAATTCCGCGGACAGCAATTTACTAGGAGACTACGGATATGGCCAATGGCACCGTAAAATGGTTCAACACAACTAAAGGTTTTGGCTTCATCGCACCGGAGACCGGTGGCAAAGACGTGTTTGTACACATCTCTGCTGTCGAGCGCTCGGGTCTGACCGGCCTGGCCGACGACCAGAAAGTAACGTTCGACATCGAACCCGGCCGTGACGGTCGTGAGTCGGCTGTGAACATCGCTCTGGCGTAAGTCACTTAGACTTAGACAGTTGAAGACGCGGTCTCGTGCAAACGAGGCCGCGTTTTTCGTTTCAATTTAGACCTAGCTAGATTTTTGACTGAGTTGCCACACACCTTCGATTGGAATGGTCAGTAACACAATCTGAGAAAATCTGGAGCCAGCTCATATAGAATCTTGTATGCTCCTTGGATCATGGGGGGTGTTTGCTGTGAAAGAAGCTGAACGAGTGGTTCGCCAATTCCACGAGAGTTGGGGTATGCGCGATCCTGATCGCGGAGCCGAGGTAATTGCCGAAGATTGCCAGTTTGAGGATGTTGCTCGTGAAGAAAAACAACTTGGTAAGTTAGCATACAAAGAGGACTACGAGCGCTGGCGACTGGCATTCCCAGATGGAGAATGCATCGTTGACAATGTGATCGTCAGCGATTGCGGTGAATGGGCTATCGTCGAGTTCCACAACACCGGCACTCATACAGGTGTGCTGCATTCAAGCCTTGGTGAATTCGAACCGACCGGAAAGCGATACGAAGTGCGTTATTGCTCGGTGATGCGGGTGAAAGGTGGCATGGTTGTTGAGGGAAGAGACTATTACGACAGCGCCACCATCGCACGACATTTGGGCTTAGTTACGTAAGCAAGGAATAGCGTGCTTAGAGTAGCTGCTTGTGTCTTCCCAAAGTTTCCCTTGCCACCTACCAGCGACTCCCCTATAGAGCGGCATCTTGCGTTCCCCTGGCCGAGTCGGGGGATTCGTATGTCTATCATTCATCCACCAGGTCAAAGGTGACCCTGTATAGGGGCCTTCTGGTGTTTTGAGCAAAGGAAAAGGCGATGAACGCCCAAGAACTGCGTGACAAGACCCCTGACCAGCTCCGCGAGGAACTGGCCAACCTGAAGAAAGAAAGCTTTAACCTGCGCTTTCAACAGGCAACCGGTCAGATGGAAAGCACCGCTGGCATCAAAGCGGCCCGCCGCAACGCCGCCCGCGTTAAAACCATCCTGAACGAAAAGGCCGCTGCTGCGGCATCGGAGGAGTAATCCTATGCCTAAGCGTATCCTTTCCGGCACCGTAACGAGCGATGCCAACGCACAGACTGTAACCGTATCCGTCGAGCGCCGCTTTACGCATCCGGTTCTGAAGAAAACCATCCGTAAGTCCAAGAAATACCGGGCTCACGATGAAAAGAACGCCTTTAAGGTCGGCGATACAGTTCGCATCATCGAATGCGCGCCGAAATCGAAGACGAAACGTTGGGAAGTTCTGGAAGCGTAAGCCTCCGGGATTTTCCCATTTGTCGAAACCCTGGGGGATCTAACAAGACCAGCCCCCACAGGTCGGGAGAAACCACATGATCCAGATGCAGACCAATCTGGATGTCGCTGACAACTCCGGCGCACGCCGAGTTCAGTGCATCAAGGTCCTGGGTGGTTCCAAGCGTAAATACGCCTCTGTAGGCGACATCATTGTCGTCTCGGTGAAGGAAGCCATCCCACGCGGCCGCGTAAAGAAAGGTGACGTCCGTAAGGCCGTCGTCGTACGCACCGCCAAAGAAGTCCGTCGCGAAGACGGCACCGCGATCCGTTTCGATCGCAACGCCGCCGTCATTCTGAACAACAACAACGAGCCCGTAGGTACCCGTATCTTTGGCCCTGTTGTTCGTGAACTGCGCGCGAAGAACTTCATGAAAATCATCTCGCTTGCTCCGGAGGTGCTGTAATCATGGCTGCTAAACTCCGCAAAGGCGACAAGGTCGTCGTGCTGGCTGGCAAGGACAAGGGCAAAGAGGGAACTATCACCTCGGTCGACCCGAAAGCCGGTAAAGCCGTTGTTGATGGCGTGAACATCGCTATTCGCCACACCCGCCAGTCGCAGACCTCGCAAGGTGGTCGCCTGCCTCAGGCAAACCCGATTGAGCTGTCGAACCTGGCTCTGCTGGACAAAAACGGTAAAGCAACCCGCGTTGGCTTCCGCATGGAAGGTGACAAGAAGGTTCGTTTTGCCAAGACCACGGGGGACGTGATCGATGCTTGATACCGCAACCTACACCCCGCGTCTGAAAGCTCAGTACGCTGAAACCATCCGTGCCGCTCTGAAAGAAGAGTTCGGTTACAAGAGCGATATGCAGCTGCCCAAGCTGGAAAAGATCGTTCTGAACATCGGTTGTGGTGCAGAGGCCGTCAGAGACTCGAAGAAGGCGAAAGCCGCTGTTGAAGATCTGACCGCGATTGCAGGCCAAAAGGCTGTTGCAACACTGGCGAAGAAGTCGATCGCGGGTTTCCGCGTCCGTGAAGACATGCCGCTGGGTGCGAAAGTTACCCTGCGCGGTGACCGGATGTATGAATTCCTGGATCGTCTGATCACCATCGCGCTGCCGCGCGTTCGTGACTTCCGCGGTGTTAAGCCTTCTTTCGATGGTCGTGGCAACTTTGCCATGGGCATGAAAGAGCACATCGTGTTCCCGGAAATCGACTTCGACAAGGTCGACGAGGTCTGGGGCCTGGATATCGTAATTGCCACCACAGCGAAAACCGACGCTGAAGCGAAAAGCCTGTTGAAAGCGTTCAACATGCCGTTCAACGCTTAAGCGCCGGGAGGATTGAGACATGGCTAAAAAAGCAATGATCGAACGCGAGAAGAAGCGCGAACGCCTGGTGGCCAAATATGCCGCAAAGCGTGCCGAGCTGAAAGAAATCGCGAATGACGAGAGCAAGCCGATGGAAGAGCGTTTCAAAGCGCGTCTGAAACTGGCGAAACTGCCGCGCAACAGCTCGGCAACTCGTCTTCACAACCGCTGTCAGCTGACAGGTCGTCCTCATGCTTACTATCGTAAGCTGAAGGTCAGCCGTATCATGCTGCGCGAGCTGGGTTCTGCAGGTCAGATCCCCGGCATGGTGAAATCGAGCTGGTAAGGGAGACATAGATATGAACGATCCTATCGGCGATATGCTCACCCGTATCCGCAACGCGCAAATGCGCGGCAAGTCCACTGTAAACACTCCGGCGTCGAAACTGCGCGCCTGGGTTCTGGACGTGCTGGCGGACGAAGGTTACATCCGTGGCTACCAAAAGATGACCGGAGAAAACGGTCATCCGGCCATCGAAATCAGCCTGAAATACTACGAAGGCACCCCTGTCATTCGCGAGTTGAAGCGGGTCTCCAAGCCCGGTCGTCGCGTATACATGGGCGTCAATGACATCCCGCAGGTCCGTCAGGGTCTGGGTGTGTCGATTGTCAGCACTCCGAAAGGTGTGATGTCGGACCAGAATGCACGCTCCAACAATGTTGGCGGCGAAGTGCTCTGCACCGTCTTCTAAGGAGGTCTGTCAATGTCTCGTATTGGTAAACGTCCGGTCGAACTGCCCAGCGGTGTAACCGCCTCGGTTTCCGGCCAGACCATCGAAGTCAAAGGCCCGAAAGGTGCCCGTAGCTTCACTGCGACTGATGACGTTACGCTGTCGGTCGAAGACAATGTGGTTCAAATCAACCCGCGTGGCATGTCCAAACGTGCCCGCCAGCAATGGGGCATGAGCCGCACCATGGTTGCCAATCTGGTAACCGGTGTGACCGAAGGCTTCAAAAAAGAGCTGGAGATCCAGGGTGTTGGTTACCGGGCTCAGATGCAGGGGAACACCCTTAAGCTGAACCTGGGCTACAGCCACGACGTTGATTTCGTTGCTCCGGAAGGTGTCACCATCACCGCACCGAAGCAGACCGTGATCATTGTGGAAGGTAACGACCAGCAGCAGGTGGGCGAAGTCGCGGCGAAAATCCGCGAATGGCGCCGTCCCGAGCCGTATAAAGGCAAGGGTATCCGCTATAAGGGCGAATTCATCTTCCGCAAAGAAGGCAAGAAGAAGTAAGGACGCAAACAATGGCAAACAGCAAAAGAACCCTGTTTCTGAAGCGCCGCCTGCGCGTTCGGAACAAACTTCGCAAGGTCAATGCAGGTCGTGTACGCCTGTCGGTTCACCGTTCGAACAAGAACATCAGCGCTCAGCTGATCGACGACGTTCGTGGTGTGACCCTGGCCTCGGCCTCGACCCTGGAAAAAGATCTGGGTGTAGTTGGCACAAACAACGTCGAAGCGGCTACGAAAGTGGGCGCAGCCATCGCCGAGCGTGCCAAGAAGGCAGGCGTCGAAGAGGCTTATTTCGATCGTGGCGGCTTCCTGTTCCACGGCAAAGTGAAGGCTGTCGCCGACGCTGCGCGTGAAGGTGGTCTGAAGATCTAAGACTTGCGGGCAGCGCCTCAGCTGCCCCGATGATCCGGGGGCCTCGGCAATAGTCGAGGCTCACTTGGATTGAAACAACGGCGCCGTAATGCGCCACATGAGAAAAGGGATGCCAAATGGCAGAACGTGAAAACCGTCGGGGCCGTGGCCGCGACCGCGACGAAACTCCGGAATTCGCAGACCGTCTGGTCGCGATCAACCGCGTGTCGAAAACCGTAAAAGGTGGTAAGCGCTTTGGCTTCGCCGCTCTGGTGGTTGTCGGCGATCAGAAGGGCCGCGTCGGCTTTGGCAAGGGTAAAGCAAAAGAAGTACCCGAGGCCATCCGTAAGGCGACTGAACAAGCCAAGCGTCAGATGATCCGCGTGCAGCTGCGCGAAGGTCGGACCCTGCACCACGATATCGAAGGCCGTCACGGCGCCGGTAAAGTGGTTATGCGCTCGGCACCTGAAGGTACTGGTATCATCGCCGGTGGTCCGATGCGTGCTGTGTTCGAAATGCTGGGCGTCAAGGACGTCGTGTCCAAGTCGTTGGGCTCGCAGAACCCGTACAACATGATCCGCGCCACCATCAACGGCCTGCAAAAAGAGCAGAGCCCGCGTTCGGTTGCACAGCGTCGCGGCAAGAAAGTTGCTGACATCCTGCCCAAGCGGGACGAAGCGCCTGTTGCTGCTGAAGCAGAAGCATAAGGAGAGCGACCCATGGCAAAAACCATCGTCGTCAAGCAGATCGGTTCCCCGATCCGCCGCCCCGCCGAACAGCGCGCGACCCTGATCGGTCTGGGCTTGAACAAGATGCACAAAACCCGTGAGCTGGAGGATACTCCTTCGGTCCGCGGCATGGTCAACAAGATCCCGCATCTGGTAGAGATCATCGAAGAACGCGGCTAATCGCGAGTTCTTTGAAGACTTAAGAACGCCTCCGATCTGATCGGGGGCGTTTTCTTGTTTGGCCGGTCTTTTTTTTCCGGCTCGTCTTATGGTGCTGTTCAGTGCCTCGGCGCAAACTCGGCTATGACCCGAGCGCCTTTTTTTCTGCAAACTCAATGTCGACTTCATGGCGCAACGAAGGTTCTCTGCCTGGTTTTTCGTACAGCCTGGGGCATCCATCGCAAAAACTGGCTGCTGCTTCGCGTTTGGAATGAGCACGCGGGTTCCAGACCTGCCGGCGCAGAGCTTTGTATTTTTCGTTGTTCCAGATGGTTTCAAGTGGTTCGTCGAAAACATTTCCCAACACATGCGGGTCACGGTTCTTGTCGGAAACATATTGGCGGCCGGATCGCCAGAGACAGCAGGGAATCACATCGCCATCAAAGCGAATGACCGTGCTGCTGTGGGGCCAATGGCACCTTGGGGTGAGGGATGATGACAGGGGCGGGCCATTTTCAATCCGATCGGGATCGTCGTCTACGACGTTGTACAGATCTCCATTTGCATCGAACCGTAGCCCTTCAAACGTGGTAAAGGCGTCGATACCAATCTCGTCTACGATGGCCTTCACCTGATCCAGTTCATCCTCGGCGTGATGGGGGAAAGAGATATGCTGTATTTCTATGAACGGAGATTTCAGACCCTTCCTCTTTTTATAGCCAGCCAGTAGTCGCAGGTTGTTCAGAACGATATCCAGGCGTCCGCGAACACGGGTAACCTGAAAGCTTTCCTGCGTCGCGCCATCAACTGAGATTGTGATATGGCTAAGCCCGGCATCGACCAGGTCATGAATCCTCTCGGCTTTTAGCCGATAGCTGAAATGGGTGGTGATATGGCTTTCCAAACCGGCTGCGGTCGTGGCCCGGATCATGTCGGTGAGGTCCGGGTGCACCAGGGGATCGCCATAGTAGAACAGGCTGACGCCAAGCGCGCGATCTTTGATCTGGTCGATGATATGCTGGTATTGCTGAAGGCTAAGCTTGTCCTGTTTCCCGAACTTCTGATCGCTGAGCAAGGGTCGGTCACGACCTGCCGGATTCCCATGGACGCAATGTGGACAGGCTAGTGAGCACAGCGGCGAAATATCAATTTTCACCAAAGACGGCAGCGGGGCGGCTTGTTGAGAGTGAAGAAGATAGCCCCGAATGTTGCGCAACAGGTTTGCCGATTGCTTCAAGGAAGGACGGCGCTGAATCCAGCGCAACCTTCTAATAACGCTTGAAACCAAAGGCATGGAGTATCCTCATTCATGAAGTCGAGGACGCCCTAAACGTGCGAGGCGAAAATGGTAAAACAGGCCGAAATAGCCCGATAGTTCACGGATACGTGATAGAATAGTGAAAATATGGGTCCGTAAAAGAAAAAAGATATTAAAATATATAAATTTGATAAATCTTATCTTTAGACGAGAAATCCAAAGGTCTATTTCAACGAAAGCCTGTAGTGGGATGTCTAAACAGTGTTTTCACTGCCATTCCCTCAATGCATACCGGCCAGACCGAATCTTCTGTTGTTAGCGTTATCTGGCGTTCTTATTTGAGCTTTGTCCCAAATAGGAACGCAAACGAAATCTGGAGAATACGCTCCGGTTTAGAAAGGAATATAGAAATGGCAAACACAGCAACTTTTTCCCGCGAAGGCTTTGGTCTGACCGCCCGCATCACAACTCTGATCGCACGCGTGAAAGAGGCCTATGCCCTGCGCGCCGAATTCGGCCGCACCTATTCAGAGCTTCAGAACCTGACTGATCGTGAACTGAACGACATTGGTATCCGCCGGTGCGATATAAGTGATATTGCGCATAAGCACGTCTACTGCTGAGAACCTGGCAGGATGAACAACACCGAGGCGCCATTTGGCGCCTCTTTTGATTCTGCGTGCTTGAAAGGCACAGGCACGGTGAAATTGCTCACTCTGCATTGTGGATCGTTTGGAAATTTTCCATGAGAATTATTAGAGGGGGCTATGTCCCAACAACGCGATGACGAGGCTGACACAGTGCGAGACTACCAGATCGGCATGTTGTGGGTGGATGGCCCGCTGAGCTTTCTCGAGCAGCTCTGCATCAAATCCTATCTGGATGCCGGTCAATCCGTTCGCCTCTACACCTATGGGAATGTCTCCGGGATACCTGAAGGTGTGGATACCCGCGATGCGCGCGATGTGATGCCTGGCACAGAATTCATTGCGCATAGCCGTACTGGTAGCCCGGCGCCGCATTCGGACAAGTTCCGATACCGCATGTTGGCGCAGGAGCCCGATTTGATATGGGCGGATACGGACGCCTATTGCATGCGTCCATTCACAACGGAGACCGGGCATTTTTACGGAATGCTCGAAGGAGAGATTGCGATCGGCGTATTGGGCATTCCGTCAGACAGCCCGGCGCTGGATCTGCTCATCGAATATACAACGGACCCATATCGGATTCCGCCATGGCTGCCCAAACGATATCAGGAACCCCTTCGTGCGGCACAGGATGCAGGTGATCCGATCAATGTGCCCGCGCAATATTGGGGCGCATGGGGTCCGTCAGCCTTTGCCTGGGCTTTACGGCAAACCGGCGAACACCAATTTGTTCTGCCTGAGCATGTGTTCTATCCGGTGAACTTTACCAGACGGCGCGCTTTGGCACGCCCAAACGCCGATTTATCCAGGTTCTTCCACGAGGACACAGTTTCAATTCACTTTTATGGTCGCCGGATGCGTTCGATCCTGAGGAACAGGTATAATGGCCTGCCAGATCCAGACAGCCTGGTGGGTAAGCTTCTGGCCAAACACCGGATTAATCCACTGGACGCGCCAATCCAAAATGCTGAAGGCTAGACAGTTTGGGTGTTGTTCACTTCAAAACTTGCATCCTCAGCCACAAAGCTGTATCGGGCTCCGGTGGCGTACTGCGCCGCAAGAATCAAAACCAAGAAATGCCGTGTTTGACCCATCACGCTTCGGGGTCATTTCCGGCGAAGGAGAAGCGAAATGAAACTGAATGAATTGCGCGACAACCCAGGCGCCACACCGAAACGGACCCGCGTCGGCCGTGGTCCCGGTTCCGGTAAAGGTAAAATGGGTGGCCGTGGTATCAAAGGTCAGAAATCCCGTTCGGGTGTGGCCATCAATGGCTACGAAGGTGGCCAGATGCCGCTGTACCAACGCCTGCCCAAGCGTGGCTTTAACAAGCCGAACCGCAAGGCGTTTGCCGTTATCAACCTGGGCCTGATCCAGAAATTCGTCGACGCCGGTAAGCTGGACGCCAAAGCCGCGATCACCGAGGACGCACTGGTTGCATCCGGTCTGGTTCGCCGTAAACTGGACGGTATCCGCGTTCTGGCCAAAGGCGAAATCAGCGCCAAGGTGACCCTGGAAGTAACTGGTGCTTCGAAAGCTGCCGTTGAGGCAGTCGAAAAAGCGGGCGGTTCACTGACGGTCACAAAAGCCGCTGCGGCAGAGTAAGCGCTTGTGAGCGGGCCAAGACCCGCTTACATAGACCTCAGAGTTTTCCAAGACGCCGCCCGAGCCGGAAAACGGTTCCGGGCGGTGTTTTCATAAGAGAGACCGATTTATGGTATCAGCAGCAGAACAAATGGCAGCCAACACTAGCTGGGCTGCTTTGGGCAAAGCCACCGATCTGCGCAACCGCATCCTGTTCACACTGGGTTTGTTGATCGTCTATCGCCTGGGCACTTTTATACCGGTGCCGGGGATCGACGGACAGGCCCTGCGTGAGTTCATGGAGCAAGCGGGGCAGGGCATCGGCGGTATGGTTTCGATGTTCACCGGCGGGGCGCTTGGGCGGATGGGTATCTTTGCCCTCGGCATCATGCCTTACATCTCGGCCTCGATCATCATTCAGCTGCTGACCTCGATGGTTCCCGCGCTCGAACAGCTCAAGAAAGAGGGCGAGCAGGGTCGTAAGAAGATCAACCAATATACCCGTTTCGGCACCGTGGCGCTGGCCACCGTTCAGGCCTATGGCTTGGCCGTTTCGCTGGAGTCGGGCGATCTGGCGACTGATCCGGGCCTCTATTTCCGTCTGTCGACTATGATTACACTGGTTGGCGGCACCATGTTCCTGATGTGGCTGGGTGAGCAGATCACCGCGCGCGGCATCGGCAACGGTATCTCTCTGATTATTTTCGTTGGCATCATCGCCGAGGTTCCGGCAGCGTTGGCTCAGTTCTTCGCAAGTGGCCGCAGCGGCGCAATCAGCCCCGCAGTGATCATCGGAGTGATTGTCATGGTCATCGCCGTGATCACCTTTGTGGTGTTCATGGAGCGCGCTTTGCGTAAGATCCACATTCAATACCCGCGCCGTCAGGCCGGTATGAAGATCTATGAAGGCGGCTCGAGCCACTTGCCAGTCAAAGTGAACCCGGCTGGCGTTATCCCGGCGATCTTCGCCAGCTCTTTGCTGTTGCTGCCGGTGACGATCTCAACCTTCTCATCGGGTGCGACCAACGGGCCGATCATGTCCTGGCTGCTGGCCAATTTTGGACCCGGTCAGCCTCTGTACCTGCTGTTCTTTGCGTCGATGATCGTATTCTTTGCCTATTTCTACACGTTCAACGTGTCGTTCAAACCGGATGACGTGGCGGATAACCTGAAAAAGCAGAACGGTTTTGTGCCGGGTATCCGTCCGGGCAAGAAAACCGCCGAGTATCTGGAATACGTGGTCAACCGCGTGCTGGTTCTGGGTTCGGCTTATCTGGCGGCGGTTTGTCTGCTGCCTGAAATCCTGCGGGGCCAGTTTGCCATTCCGTTCTATTTCGGTGGTACTTCGGTTCTGATTATCGTCTCTGTGACCATGGATACGATCCAACAGGTTCAGAGCCACCTGCTGGCGCATCAATACGAAGGGCTTATCGAAAAGTCCCAACTGCGCGGGAAGGGTAAGAAACGCGGCAGGAAGGGACCCGCTCGTCGATGAACATCATTCTTCTGGGCCCCCCGGGGGCGGGTAAAGGAACGCAAGCGCGTCATCTTGTTGAAACACGCGGCATGGTGCAGCTGAGCACCGGAGACATGCTGCGCGAAGCCAAAACCTCGGGCACCGAGATGGGCCTGAAGGTCGCAGCCATCATGGATGCCGGCAAGCTGGTCACCGATGAGATTGTCATCGGCCTGATCGAAGAGAAGCTGACCACCGAAACCGGTGCCGGTTTCATCTTTGACGGTTTTCCCCGCACATTGGCACAAGCCGACGCATTGGCTGCTCTGCTGACCAAGCTGGGCCAGTCACTGCACACTGTGATCGAGATGCGGGTGGATGACGATGCCCTGGTGGATCGGATCACCGCACGTTCGACCTGTTCGGGCTGTGGCGAAGTTTATAATGACAAGACCAAGCCGATCCCGGCAGATGGTCGCTGCACCAACTGTGGTGAGCAAAAAGAGTTCACGCGTCGCGCCGACGACAACGAAGACAGCCTGCGCACGCGGTTGATGGAGTACTACAAAAAGACGTCGCCGCTGATTGGTTATTACTACGCCAAAGGCGATCTTCGCCCGGTCAATGGGTTGGCCGATATCAAGGAAGTGACTGCGTCGATCGAGGCCGTACTCGGCTAGCTCCAATATGGCCTTGACGCCAAGCGCAAAAGCCCATATCGACCCCCATCCCTAAAGGGAATCAAGATCGCAGGCGGGATTCGTCCTAACTGCCCCGACCACCTCGAATAATACTGGGCCCTCTGGCGTCACTGCCACGGTCAAGTGTTGTGAAAAAAGGTTCCGGAGCTACGGAACCGCAACAAAAAGGAAAGTGACACGTGGCACGTATTGCCGGCGTAAACATCCCGACTGCAAAGCGGGTACCTATCGCCCTCACATATATCACCGGTATCGGCAACACCTCGGCGCAGGCCATCTGCGAAGCCGTAGGCATTGAAGCGCACCGTCGCGTCAATGAGCTGTCGGATTCCGAAGTTCTGGCCATCCGCGAACATATCGACGCAAACTTCACCGTCGAAGGTGACCTGCGTCGCGAAGTTCAGATGAACGTCAAGCGCCTGATGGATTTGGGTTGCTACCGCGGTCTGCGTCATCGTCGTAACCTGCCCGTTCGCGGTCAGCGTACCCATACCAACGCTCGTACCCGCAAAGGCCCCGCAAAGGCCATTGCTGGCAAGAAGAAATAAGGAGGGTCTGACCGATGGCACGCGAAAAGACTCGTACCAAGAAAAAAGAGCGCAAGAATATCGCATCGGGCGTGGCCCATGTGAATTCGACCTTCAACAATACCAAGATCCTGATCTCGGACGTGCAAGGCAACGCCATTGCATGGTCGTCGGCCGGGACCATGGGGTTCAAAGGGTCGCGTAAATCTACACCGTATGCTGCTCAGATGGCTGCGGAAGACGCAGGTAAAAAGGCGCAGGATCACGGCGTCAAGACGCTGGAAGTCGAAGTTCAGGGCCCCGGTTCGGGTCGTGAATCGGCTCTGCGCGCACTGGCTGCAGTGGGCTTCAACATCACGTCGATCCGCGACGTGACGCCGATCGCTCACAATGGCTGTCGCCCGCCGAAACGCCGCCGCGTCTAAGCGAATTAGAATTGAGCTGGGGCCCGCATTTTCGCACGGCCCCAGCACGTCATTTTGAACCTCGGGCGTCTGCACCTTGTTGGTCATGGGGCGCGGACAGGAATGGAGGGATTACATGATCCACAAGAATTGGGCAGAATTGATCAAGCCAACCCAGCTGGAAAGCAAGCCGGGCAACGACCCTGCGCGCCAGGCAACGCTGGTTGCAGAACCGCTGGAGCGTGGCTTTGGTCTGACTCTGGGCAACGCTCTGCGCCGCGTTCTGATGAGCTCGCTGCAAGGTGCGGCCATCACCAGCGTTCAGATCGACAACGTCCTGCACGAATTCAGTTCGGTTGCAGGCGTGCGTGAAGACGTCACCGACATCATCCTGAACCTCAAGCAGGTCGCTCTGCGCATGGAGGTCGAAGGCCCCAAGCGTCTGTCGATTAATGCAAAAGGTCCGGCAATCGTCACCGCAGGGGACATCAGCGAAAGCGCTGGCATCGAGGTTCTGAACCGCGATCACGTCATCTGTCACCTGGATGATGGTGCCGACCTGTTCATGGAACTGACCGTCAACACCGGTAAGGGCTATGTCTCGGCTGAAAAGAACAAGCCAGAAGATGCACCTATCGGCCTGATCCCGATCGACGCGATCTATTCGCCGGTTAAAAAGGTCGCCTATGATGTTCAGCCGACGCGTGAAGGTCAGGTTCTGGACTATGACAAGCTGACCCTGAAGATTGAGACTGACGGTTCGATCACCCCCGAGGACGCGTTGGCCTACGCTGCGCGCATCCTGCAGGATCAGCTGTCGATCTTCGTCAACTTCGATGAGCCGGAAGCGGCTGGTCGTCAGGACGAGGATGATGGTCTGGAGTTCAACCCGCTGCTGCTGAAGAAAGTAGATGAGTTGGAACTGTCGGTCCGTTCGGCAAACTGTCTGAAGAACGACAACATCGTCTACATTGGCGACCTGATCCAGAAGACCGAAGCCGAGATGCTGCGCACCCCGAACTTTGGCCGCAAGTCGCTGAACGAGATCAAAGAAGTGCTGTCCGGCATGGGTCTGCACCTTGGCATGGATGTCGAGGATTGGCCGCCCGACAACATCGAAGATCTGGCGAAGAAATTCGAAGACGCGTTTTAAGCGCGTCTTCCCCAATGCCCGGGCTGCCGGGGAATCAAGGGCGATCTTGCCCCAAGGAGAGTCGGTGACACGCATCGCCGGCCAGACAAAGCAAAACGCTAAAGAAGGAACTAGAAAATGCGTCACGCACGTGGTTACCGCCGCCTGAACCGTACTCATGAGCACCGCAAGGCTCTGTTTGCGAACATGGCTGGCTCGCTCATCGAACATGAGCAGATCAAAACAACTCTGCCCAAGGCAAAAGAACTGCGCCCGATCGTTGAAAAACTGATCACTCTGGGCAAGCGCGGCGACCTGCACGCCCGTCGTCAGGCCGCATCGCAGCTGAAAGAAGACAAAGACGTCGCAAAGCTGTTTGAAATCCTGGGCCCCCGTTACGCCGAGCGTCAGGGCGGTTATGTCCGGATCCTGAAAGCAGGCTTCCGCTATGGCGACATGGCCCCGATGGCGATAATCGAATTCGTTGACCGCGATCTGGACGCCAAAGGCGCTGCAGACAAAGCGCGTACCGCCGCCGAAGAGGCCGCAGACGAAGAATAAGAAAGCCTGGCTTTCATGTGAAAACCCCCGTGTCTCGGACGCGGGGGTTTTTCTTATGGAGCCAGTCGCAAGTCCGCTCTGCTCTTGGTATGTGTCAGCTTTAGTCAGGGCCCGAGAAGCGTTTGCAAATGTCTGGTTGCTGCTTCGGCGCGCCTTGCCAATGTTCCCGGATCGGGCTTTTCTGTGCGCCCGATCGCGCGCTGGATCTGAAGATCACCAATCAACAATCCCAAATACAAATCAACCACGTCCGAAATATCGTCGCTGCTGATTAGCTCTCCATTGGTTCTGGCAGCTTCAAACAGCTGTGCCAGGAGAGGGGAAATCGTTTCCCGACCCGCCTCTGACAAGGCTTTACCTAGTTGGCCGGTTGCGTCAGCTGCGGCCGCGCGATTCAGAGAAACTGCCTTCTCGCCCAATATGATATCCAGCAATACCGGCCCAAAGGCGTCGAGTGTTTCGATCGAGGCTTCACGCTGTGCAAGCGCGTTTTCAAGCAACGTTTTTGCTTCCGCAGCGTTTCGTGACACCATGGTGCGGAACAAGCCAAGCTTATCGCCATACCAGTTGTAGAGCGTTTCGTTTGAGCAGCGGGCACGTTTGGCGATGCTCAGCATCGAAGTTCCCGCGAAACCTTTTTCTGCGAGCAGTTCATAAGCCGCTGTTTCGATCTGTTCCTGCCGGGCAGTGCGTAGGTGATCTTTCAATCTGGCCTCCTGAATGGTGTTGACACTAAGCCGTACATTGGGTTACGGCTTAACGCAACCGTACACTTTGTTACGGAAAAAGGAGGCGAATTTGATTTATGAGAAAGATCGGGCGGCCAATGCTGCTTTGTTGACACTTATCGTTTTGCAGATCGTTATGCTGAGTGCTCTCTATGCCGGAGTACCGCCACATCCGCCCACAGTTACACCACTGTTTGGGATCGCGCCTTTTATTGGGGCCGCACTCAGCGCAGCCTGCGCTGCGATCCTCCTTGGCGCCACGGAAACAAAGGCCGGCATATGCCTGACACTTTTAGCGGCACTTCTTGCTTCGGTTTCCTTCGGACCGCAAAAGTACGCAGACGCGCAGTTTCCCCTGATCTGGCCCGCAGTACTCGTAGGGCAGGGGGCCATACTTACGCTTGTCGTTTTGGCATACAGATCGGTTCGCTTGAAACCGAGACAGCTCAACTAATACCTATCCGTCTGACTATGAACGTCGTAGTCAGGCGGTCGGACATGTCAAATGTGGCTGGACTGGCTTTACCTCGTCAGGGTGGTGATGGCTGAAGTCTGGCAGAAACTCCAATACCGCGCTTGCAAACCCAGACATCGCGCCGCATATCCAAAACAGTCCAAAAATTTTCAGGAACTATGATGCTTCGCGCCACGGCCTTCGCTTTATCGCTTTTGTCTGCCTCTGCCGCGGCGGAAACCAGGGTGCCACGTTCTCAGGCCGAAATCAGCTTAGGGTTTGCGCCGGTGGTGAAACAGGCCGCGCCGGCTGTGGTGAATATCTACGCCAAGATCGTGCGCGAAGGGCGCTCGAATTCACTGTTCTCTGACCCGTTCTTTCAGGATTTCTTTGGCGGCGGCTTTGGCGAACCGCGACCGCGCGTTCAGAATTCGCTGGGGTCGGGTGTGATCCTGACGGATGACGGTTATGTGGTCTCAAACTACCATGTCGTGGGTTCGGCGACCGAAATACGGGTCGTCACGACGGACCGGCGCGAGTTTTCGGCTGAGGTGGTTCTGGGCGATCAGGAAAGCGACATCGCCATTCTACGTCTGAAAGATGCCGAGGCGTTGCCTTCGATCGACATGCGGGATTCCGATTTGGTTGAGGTGGGTGAACTGGCTCTGGCCATCGGCAACCCGTTCGGCGTCGGGCAGACGGTATCATCGGGCATTATCTCGGGGTTGGCGCGGACCGGTACGGCCACGGGCAATGCGCGGGGCTATTTCATTCAGACGGATGCGGCGATCAATCCCGGCAATTCGGGCGGGGCGCTGATCGATGTGAACGGTGATCTGATTGGCATCAACACCTCGATCCTGACACGTTCTGGCGGATCGAACGGGATCGGTTTTGCCATCCCTGCCAATCTGGTTGCCGAATTCCTGCGACAAGCGCAGGCCGGCAATGACAGTTTTGTCAGCCCCTGGGCCGGAATGGCCGGGCAGCACATGAGTGCGGATATCGCTGAGTCTCTGGGCTTGGTCATCCCGCAGGGTGTGGTGATTTCGGATCTCCATGCGCTCAGCCCGTTGGCCGAGGCAGGGTTGCAGGTTGGGGACGTCGTGACCCATGTCGACGGGGATGAGGTGAACTCGCCGGCAGAGATGAAATTCCGCATGTCAGTGGCCGGTGTGGGCGGCACGTCGGTGGTGACGCGACTGCGCGGCGAGGACCGAGCTGAACTTGAGGTCGCTTTGGTCAAAGCGCCCGAGGTTCCGGCAGCGGAAGTGACGACGCTGAACGATGAAACCGTGATGCCAGGCCTGACCGTGTCGCGGATCAACCCTGCTGTTATCGCGCGGCTGGGGCTTTTGCTGTCGCAGACGGGGGTGGTTGTGGTCGACGCGGGCCGCTATGGCGGTCGGTCCGGGCTGCGTCCGGGCGATGTGGTCGATGGGATAAACGGCGCGCGGGTCGAGCGACCTGCTGATGTCGTGAAGGCGCTGACCGATCCGGGGCGTCGGATCAATCTGGATATCCTCAGGGGCGGGCGGCCGGTTTCCCTGCGGTTCAGGCTGTGACCGGATGAGTGACCTTTTCGATACCGGGTCATCTGACCCTGCGCCGCCTGTACATCGCCCGCTGGCCGACAGATTGCGCCCGCAAACGCTGGCCGAGGTGATCGGGCAGGAACAGGTGTTGGGCCCGGATGCGCCTTTGGGCGTGATGCTGGCCTCGGGCAGTCTGTCGAGCCTGATATTCTGGGGGCCGCCCGGCGTCGGCAAGACCACGATCGCGCGGCTTCTAGCGCAAGAGACGGACCTGCATTTTGTGCAGATCAGTGCCATCTTTACTGGTGTTCCCGACCTGAAGAAAGTGTTCGAAGCTGCGAAGATCCGGCGTCAGAACGGGCAGGGGACGTTGCTGTTTGTTGACGAAATCCATCGCTTCAACAAGGCGCAGCAGGACGGGTTTCTGCCGCATATGGAGGATGGTACGATCCTCCTGGTCGGGGCGACCACGGAAAATCCATCGTTCGAGTTGAACGCCGCTGTGCTCAGTCGGGCACAAGTGCTGGTGCTGGAACGGCTCAGCCTGGCTGATCTTGAGCGTCTGACGCAGCGCGCTGAACAGGAATTGGACCGCGGGTTGCCGTTGGACCCTGCGGCCCGTGATGCGCTGCAGGAAATGGCAGATGGTGACGGGCGCGCGCTGTTGAACCTGATCGAGCAGGTTGCCGCGTGGAAAGTTGAGGGCCCGCTGGACCTTGAAGCCCTGTCGACCCGGCTCATGCGCCGTGCCGCGAAATACGACAAATCTGGAGATGAGCATTACAACCTGATCTCGGCCCTGCACAAATCGGTGCGAGGATCCGACCCCGATGCCGCCCTGTACTGGTTCGCGCGAATGCTGACAGGAGGCGAGGACCCAAGGTATTTGGCGCGCCGGATCACGCGAATGGCGGTCGAGGACATTGGTCTGGCTGATCCGCAGGCTCAGGCGATCTGTATGCAGTCCTGGGAAACCTATGAGCGGCTGGGCAGTCCCGAAGGCGAGTTGGCTTTGGCGCAGGCGCTGGTCTATCTGGCTCTGGCTCCGAAATCGAACGGGGCCTATGTGGGCTACAAGGCAGCGATGCGCCTGGCCAAGCAATCAGGAAGTGAGCCGCCGCCCAAACATATTCTGAATGCACCAACCTCTTTGATGAAAGATCAGGGTTATGGTGCGGGCTATGCTTATGATCACGATGCCGAGGATGGGTTTTCTGGGCAGAACTACTTTCCCGAGTCCATATCGCGCCCTGTTCTCTATCAACCTGTCGAGCGTGGGTTTGAACGTGAGCTGAAGAAACGGTTGGACTACTTTGCCAAGCTGCGTTCGCAACGGAAACCAGACTAGCACCGGCTTGACTCTTTGGCCGATGCGCGCGACAGACGCGCATGTTTTCTGGGACAATGTTTACAGCGTGGTCCGGGCGGGTCTGCCGCGCGGTGCAAGGGGCAATGGCATGAGTGGCGTGCAGATGATTACGGTTGCGGATGGGGATGGCGATCAGCGGGTGGACCGCTGGCTGCGGCGTCTGTTTCCGCATGTCAGCCAGGGGCGCATCGAGAAAATGTGCCGCAAGGGCGAACTGCGTGTGGATGGCGGACGGGCCAAGGCCTCGACCCGGCTTGAGGTCGGCCAGGTTGTACGCGTGCCACCTCTGCCGGATGCGGACCACAAACCGGTCGAGGTGAAACCGCGGATCACAGATGCGGATGCCGAGATGATGCAGGCTTGCGTGATTTATCGCGATGATCACGTGATCGCGCTGAACAAACCGCAAGGCTTGCCGGTGCAAGGCGGCAGCGGCCAGACCCGGCATGTGGACGGCCTGTCCGAGGCGCTGCGCTTTGGATATGACGAAAACCCGCGACTGGTGCACCGTCTGGACAAGGATACCTCGGGCGTGCTGTTGCTGGCCCGCACACGCGAGGCCGCCAAAGCACTGACCGCCGCTTTCCGCCACCGGGACACGCGCAAGATATATTGGGCCCTGGTCGCTGGGGTGCCGACCCCTTATCTGGGCGAGATCAAGACCGGTTTGGTCAAGGCCCCGGGCCATGGCAGCCAGGGCGAGGGCGAAAAGATGATCCCCGTTCATCTTAACGAAATCAACGATACGCCAGGCGCGAAGCGGGCCCATACACTTTACGCTACGCTATACCGCGTGGCCGGACGCGCCGCCTGGGTCGCGATGGAGCCGATCACCGGCCGCACTCATCAGTTGCGTGCGCATATGGCAGCGATTGGGCATCCAATCATCGGGGATGGAAAATACGGCGGTTCGGGTCAAGAGAACCTTGGCGATGGCTGGGGTGCGCAGTTGGGCGGTGTGATCAGCAAAAAGCTGCACCTGCATGCGCGGCAGGCTTCGTTTCAGCACCCGGTGACGCGTAAGAAGATCACGGTCACCGCACCCTTGCCCGATCATATGAAACACAGCTGGGACACATTCGGATGGGCCGAAGACCTGGCTGCGGATGATCCGTTCGAGTCTCTGCAATGAGCAGACCCTTGCGTCTGGTACTATTTGATGTGGACGGTACCCTGGTCGATAGCCAGGGCAGCATTGTTGCGGCCATGACCGCCAGCTTTGATGCCTTGTCTCTTCCGGTACCGGATAGGGCGGGGATCTTGTCCATAGTCGGATTATCTCTACCACAAGCCATGGCACAGTTGGTGCCCGAGTGTTCTGCTGTGGATCAGGCGCGGTTGGTAGAGGGCTATAAACAGGCCTATCACGCACATCGGCTGGAACAGGGAATGGCCAGTTCGCCGCTCTACCCCGGAGCCCGTGAGGTTATCGAGGCACTGCATGCAATCCCCGAGATGTTGCTGGGCGTGGCGACAGGCAAATCGCAACGTGGTCTGGATGCTTTGATCGAAGGTCACGGTCTGCAAGGCTATTTCGTGACCCGGCAGGTCGCAGATCACCACCCGTCAAAACCGCATCCTTCGATGATCGACACGGCTAGGGCCGAAACCTGCGTCGATGCGGTTGATACTGTCATGATCGGGGATACCCGATTCGACATGGATATGGCCGCCGCCGCCGGTGTCACGGGAATTGGCGTCACCTGGGGGTATCACGAACGGCCTGCCCTGGCCGCTGCCTCTCGTATTATCGAAACGTTTGACCAGTTGCCGGGCGCACTGGACGATATCTGGACCTGAAGACATGAGTGACTGGAAACCGAAACGATTTTGGACTGCATGTCAGGTGGTCGAGGCCGATGGCGGATTTACGGTCGAACTGGACGGTCGTCGGGTCAAAACACCTGCGCGGGCCGGACTGATCCTGCCGACCTTGCCGATGGCTCAGGCCGTTGCGGCCGAATGGGACGCGCAGGAAGAACAGGTTGACCCAGGGACGATGCCCTACACGCGTTCGGCCAATGCAGCCATCGACAAGGTACTGATTCAGCACGCCGAAGTTGCAGACATGCTGGCCGATTATGGCGATTCGGATTTGCTGTGCTATCGCGCCGCTCACCCGCAAGAGTTGCAGCAGCGGCAAGCTGAGCAGTGGGACCCGGTGTTGGACTGGGCCGCGGAAGCCATGTCGGTTCGCCTGCAGCCCGTCACAGGTATCCTGCATCAGCCGCAAGACGTGGCGGCGCTGGATCAGTTGCGCCGGCGAGTGCATGATTTCAACAACTTCCAACTGGCTGCCTTCCACGACCTGGTCAGCCTTTCGGGCTCGTTGATCCTTGGGTTTGCGGCCACTTCCGATTGGTGTGATGCGCAAGAGATCTGGCGGATTTCGCGGTTGGACGAGCTGTGGCAAATCGAACAATGGGGCCATGACGACGAGGCGCATGAAGCAGCCGAAGTCAAACGTTCTGCCTTTTTACACGCTAAACGCTTCTACGACGTCTCTGATTGATCTTAGATTTCTGAATTTTTACCGCTCTGATGGACATCTGTGAGTTGATCCATCGTTTTCCCTGATCCGACCCTTGACGTTTGTTTATGAATGCGACCAAACTCGTGCGCACTAAAGGGGAAACACCTTTGGGGAAACCTTTCTGGTACCTGAGGTGCCGGATAGAACCGTCCCTGAACGGGATGGACAATCAGGAAGAGGTAAAAATGAAAAAATCCGTAATCTTGGGCGCGGCCACAGTTGCCGGTCTGGCCGCAGGCGCAGCCATGGCGGGAACCGTGGACGACGTCAAGGCGCGCGGTAAGCTGAACTGCGGTGTGACCACCGGTCTGGTCGGCTTTGCCGCGCCCGACGCAAATGGTGAATGGCAGGGCTTTGACGTTTCGTTGTGCCGCGCCGTTGCCGCTGCGGTTCTGGGTGACGCAAGCGCCGTTGAATTCGTTCCGACCACAGGTAAGACACGCTTTACCGCGCTGGCTTCGGGCGAAATCGACATGCTGGCCCGGAACACCACCTGGACCTTCAGCCGCGACGTAGACCTGAAGTTCGAATTCGTCGGTGTAAACTATTACGACGGTCAGGGCTTTATGGTTCCCAAAGCGCTGGGCGTAAGCTCGGCCAAGGAACTGGACGGCGCGACTGTCTGCATCCAGACCGGCACCACCACCGAGCTGAACCTGGCGGATTTCTTCCGCTCGAACAACATCAGCTACGAGCCGGTTCCGATCGAAACCAACGCAGAAGCGCAGCAGCAGTATCTGGCTGGCGCATGTGACGTCTACACCACCGACGCATCGGGCCTGGCCGCAACTCGCGCCACGTTCGAAAACCCCGGTGATCACATCCTGCTGCCCGAAATCATCTCGAAAGAGCCGCTGGGCCCGCTGGTCCGTCATGGCGACCACGAGTGGGGCGACGTTGTTCGCTGGACACTGAACGCACTGGTTTCGGCTGAAGAGCTGGGTGTGACCTCGGCGAACATCGACGAGATGTCTGCTGGCACCGACAACCCCGAAGTGAACCGTCTGCTGGGCAGCGAAGGCACTCTGGGTGAGATGCTGGGTCTGGACGCACAGTGGGCAATGCGCGCTATCAAGGCGGGTGGTAACTATGGTGAGGTCTTTGCCAAGAACATCGGTGAAGAAACGCCAATCGGTCTGGCACGCGGCCTGAACGGTCAGTGGACCGATGGCGGCCTGCTGTACTCGCCGCCGTTCCGCTAATATCCATTGAAGAGGGCGCAGTTCATCCTGCGCCCTTTTTCAATCCATAAGAAACAGTCCCGGTTAGATTGAACAGAGATCAACTCTGTCTGCGAATAACGGGATGACACGGGGATATACATAGGTCATGTCGACTCTCACTGACCCGCCAAAGGAGCAGTTCCGGCTGTCCATGCTCCTTTACGATACGCGGTACCGATCTGCGACCATCCAGGTCATTGCAATGATCGGTTTCATGCTTTTGGCAGCCTGGATCATTTCCAACACCATTCAGAACCTCGAAGCACTTGGTAAACCCGTAGAATTCGGGTTCTTCGGCGAACCTGCAAGTTACGATATCAACCAACGCCTGCTGGAATACGATTCTCGAGACAGCCACTTGCGTGCTGGGTTTATCGGATTGCTTAACACACTTGTTGTTGCAGTTCTCGGCTGTATCACGGCGACAATTATCGGTGTTTTCGTTGGTGTATTACGACTTTCCAACAACTGGTTGATCGCGCGGATCATGACTGTTTATGTCGAGATGTTCCGTAACGTGCCTGTGCTGCTTTGGATCGTTCTGGCTATGGCCATTCTGATCGAAGGTTTACCGGCACCCAATGCATTCCGAGGCGAAACCCCGACGGCCACGATGGATTTTTTCAACTCTGTCGCCGTCACCAATCGCGGTGTCTATATCCCAGAGCTCCTGTTTTCACGCAGTCTTGGCGATATCCACTTGTTTGGTGCGTCCAGCTTACGCTTCGACATTTCATTGGATCTGGTCGCCTTTCTGGTCGTTTTGGCGGGCAGCATTTTTGTGATGCGCAAAGTATCCGCTAATGCCGCTGCAAAACAGGAAGCAACTGGTGATCGCCCAACCATCTGGCATATTCAGTTGGGTATACTGTTTGTGCCGATGTTGATCCTGCTGACTGCGTTGGGATTCCATTTGGGATACCCGGAACTGAAAGGGTTCAACTTCAAAGGCGGCACCCATTTGCGGAACTCGCTTATCGCATTGTGGTTGGCCCTGTCCCTTTACACTGCAGCTTTCATCGCTGAGATCGTGCGGGCCGGAATTCTCGCCATTTCCAAGGGGCAGACCGAGGCCGCCGCCGCGCTGGGTATACGCCCGAGCCGGATTATGCGTCTGGTGATCCTGCCGCAAGCGTTGCGCGTGATCATCCCGCCAATGATCTCGAACTACCTGAACCTGACCAAGAACTCGTCTCTGGCGATTGCGGTGGGATATATGGATATCACAGGTACCCTGGGTGGCATCACCATGAACCAAACCGGCCGCGAGCTGGAATGCGTTCTACTGCTGATGCTGGTCTATCTGTGCATCTCGCTGAGCATCTCGGCAGTGATGAACTGGTACAACAATAGTGTCAAATTGGTGGAGCGGTAATATGAGTGATGTTTCATTTGTCCGCGCGGAAATGTTGCCGGAGAAAGCGCCACCAGCGTCCGAAGTGGGAATAGTAGGTTGGGTTAAGCACAATCTGTTTTCTGGTTGGTTCAATTCGATCCTGACTTTGGTTTCGCTCTATGCGATCTACTATGTGTTGTCGGGCGTTCTGCCATGGACGTTCCAATCCGTCTGGAATGCCAATTCACTGACTGAGTGCCGTGAGATCATGATGGCAACCTGGGGAGACACCCATGGTCATGCTTGCTGGGCTGTCATCAATGATCGCTGGCTGCAGCTGTTGTTCGGATTCTACCCGAGCCATCTGTACTGGCGGCCGATTCTGGCGCTTGTTCTGTTGCTGGTTGCGCTGGCACCAGTGCTGTATTCGGACCGTGTTCCGAGCAAGTTGCTGATCTTTAGCGCGATCTACCCCTTCCTGATGCCTTGGTTGATGTGGGGTGGTACCATCTGGGGGCCATTGTCGGCGGCACTTGGATTTGTTGCCGGCTGGGCCGTCTACACCGTCGTCAGCAAGCAACAAAGCGAATTGCTCGGGATGATCGGTGGTGCAGTGGCTGCATTGATCTGGTGGCTGTTTCTATCGAGCTACTTCGTTGGTGCCATGGATTCGATCCTGCCGATCGGTATCGAAGCCGTGCAAAGTCGTCAGTTCGGTGGTTTCATGCTGGCGATCCTGCTGGGTGTTGTGGCCATCGGTGTCTCGCTGCCGATTGGTATCGTGTTGGCGCTGGGCCGTCAGTCGGACCTTCTTATCGTCAAATACATGTGTGTGGGCTTTATCGAGTTCATTCGCGGCGTACCGCTGATCACGCTACTGTTCGTGGCCTCGCTGCTGTTGAACCTGTTCCTGCCACCAGGCACCAATTTTGACATCATCCTGCGGGTGATGATCATGATGACCCTGTTCTCAGCCGCCTATATGGCCGAAGTGATCCGGGGTGGCCTGGCTGCATTGCCACGCGGTCAGTACGAGGGCGCCGACAGTTTGGGCCTGAACTACTGGCAGGCACAGCGTTTGATCATCATGCCGCAAGCCCTGAAAATCTCAATTCCGGGCATCGTGAGCACATTCATCGGGATCTTCAAGGATACGGTTCTGGTGTCGATCATCGGACTGTTCGACGTGCTTGGCCTTGCCAACGCGATCCGCGCTGATACCGCTTGGAACGGCATCTACTGGGAACTGTTCGCTTTTATCGGCGCGCTGTTCTTCGTCGTCTGCTTCTCCATGTCCCGTTATTCCATGTATCTGGAGCGCAAGCTTCAGACTGGCCATCGTTAAGGAGTTCAACACATGTCTGAACTTGCAATAGACCGCGAAATCGACCGATCCAAGATGCAGGTGAGCGACGAGGTCGCCATCGAAATCAACAACATGAACAAGTGGTATGGGTCTTTCCATGTGCTGCGCGACATCAATTTGACCGTCAATCAGGGCGAGAGGATTGTTATCGCGGGGCCGTCAGGGTCGGGTAAGTCCACCCTGATCCGCTGTCTGAACGCGCTGGAGGAACACCAGCAAGGCACGATCATGGTGGATGGGACGGAACTGTCGAATGACCTGAAAAACATCGACAAGATCCGGTCCGAGGTCGGGATGGTGTTCCAGCACTTCAACCTCTTCCCGCATCTGACCATTCTGGAAAACTGTACGCTGGCCCCGATCTGGGTGCGCAAGACGCCCAGGAAAGAGGCTGAAGAGCGTGCGATGCACTTCCTAGAGAAGGTGAAAATCCCAGAACAGGCCGACAAGTATCCTGGTCAGCTTTCGGGTGGTCAGCAGCAGCGTGTGGCGATTGCCCGTTCGCTCTGCATGATGCCGCGGATCATGTTGTTCGATGAACCTACATCGGCGCTGGACCCTGAGATGATCAAAGAGGTGCTCGACACTATGATCGAGCTGGCCGAAGAAGGCATGACCATGCTTTGTGTGACCCACGAGATGGGTTTTGCCCGTCAGGTCGCCAACCGCGTGATCTTTATGGATGCCGGTCAGATTGTGGAACAGAACGAACCAGAAGAGTTCTTCAACAACCCACAAAGCGAGCGGACCAAGCTGTTCCTGAGCCAGATTTTGGGTCACTGATCCCGATCGGAAGAACCATGAAAGGCGGGGTTTTTGCCCCGCCTTTTTTACTCCGGCAACTCGCGTGGAATGACGAACCCCAAGACATCCCCACTGTGCCACCGAAGCGCGGCCCAGGAGTTGATCTCGAACTGTATGACTGTTGTTGCGCAGGTCGGGTAGTCATCGAAACGGCCGTGATCTGGCGCCTGCCGCACAAGCTGTCTGGCGAATTCAGCGATCCCGGGGTTGTGGCCCAGCATCAGCACGGTTTGGCCAGAAGCCTGCGACAGGGCCCGCATCATGAGATCGGGACCGGCCAGATACAGCGAGCGTTCGAACTGGATCAGATCGGCCTGCAGCCCCATTCGATCCCACGTCTCGCGGGTTCTGAGGGCGGTAGAGCTGAGCACCTCATTCGGTAGCCAGCCATTCCTGAGTAGCCAGCCGGACACAGCAGGTGCCGAGCAGCGTCCACGTTTGTTCAGTGGCCGATCATGATCGCTGAGCGTCGGCTCATCCCAACTGGATTTGGCATGGCGGGTCAGGATCAGAGTGCGAGTCATGACGGGTGAAAAGACCTCATGTGGTGGGCGGACTGTTCTGGGTCCCGCCTGGCCCCGGGGCTGAGAGGGCAGGCCAGGCGCGCAAGGCAGCCACCGGTCATGCAGGTTTGGCCCTGCTCTGTGTTCAGATGCCCGTGGCAGGCCTCAACGTCATAGAAGCTGTGGGTGTTCAGGGCCCCGACTGGGCAGGTCTGAGCGCAAGGGGCATCGCATGTAACACAGGGCGATGAATTATGGGCACCGGGAATCTCGAATTCCTGATCAAAATGCAGCGCGCCGCGATACGAGATCATCATACCGACCGTGTCATGCACCAAGGCGCCAACCGGGCTGCTGAATGTACGCCCCGATTTCAGCGCCCAGTCGATAAACGGCACATAGGGTGGGCCACCGAATGGGAAATAGGCTTGACCCCCCAAATCCTGCGCCATCTGATTGACGACGCGGTACGACCACCGGTCAACAGGGTCGGGACCTTGCCATTCAGGGGCTGATTTCAAAACAGGCCAGAACGTGGGCCCTGCACCTAGCAGGATCAGGGTGCCGCTGTCCAATTGCTTGGCATTAGCGCGCCCAGGATGTAACGCACCCATCACGATAAGCCCAACCTCAGCAGCCGCGCTGTCGACACGTTGATAAATGTTCGGGGAAGGTGCGGTTTGAACTGTCATGTCACCTCCGTCGCAGTCGATCAATCGGGTCGGATCAGCGACCCAGCTCCGTGTTCGGTGAACAGTTCCAGTAGCACCGCATTGGGTGCGCGCCCATCCAGAATGACTACGGCCCGCACCCCACTATGTAGTGCGTCCAGCGCGGTTTCGGTCTTGGGGATCATTCCGCCTGCGATGGTCCCGTCCAGGGTCATCTCGCGGATCTGACCGGCTTTTAGCTCGGTCACGACCTCTCCGGCAGCGTTCTTGACGCCTGATACGTCGGTCAGCAACAGCAGACGGTCTGCCTTCAAGGCCGAGGCGATGGCACCGGCGGCGGTGTCACCGTTGACGTTGAACGTCTCACCCTCGCGCCCGGCGCCCAGAGGCGCAATTACCGGGATCACGTCATGCGTAAACAGATCGTGCAGGATTTCGGGTTTCATCTCGGAAGGAGAGCCAACAAACCCCAGCGAGGCATCGGTTTGATCACAGATCATCAGGTTGGCGTCCTTGCCCGACAGGCCAACCGCAGTCCCTCCCTGTCCGTTGATGGCCTGAACAATGCGTTTGTTCACGAGGCCCGAGAGCACCATCTCGACCACTTCGACAGTTGCCTTGTCCGTCACACGCTTACCGTTCACGAAATCGGATTGGATATCGAGCTTGTCCAGCATCGCGTTGATCATGGGACCGCCGCCATGTACTACAACCGGGTTGATGCCCACCTGGCGCATCAGAACCACGTCACGGGCAAAGCTCTCCATCGCTTCATCGCTGCCCATGGCGTGTCCGCCCAGCTTGATGACGACAATGGCCCCGTCATAGCGCTGCAGATAGGGCAGTGCGCTGTTCAATGTGGCGGCGGTGGCGATCCAATCCCGGTTCATATCTCTTGTCTTCATGGCTAAAGGTCCCTCTGGCCCACCGTGTTAGGGCCTTTGAAAGGTGCTGCCAAGGGCCAAGCTATTCCAGATGCGTGATGATCGAGCGCAACGTTGGGATACCATCCCCTTTTTCGGACGACGTCAGCACGATTTCGGGGAAAGCGGCGGGGTGTTTTGACAGGGCCGAGCGGACCTGGTTCAGAACCTTTTCGCGTTCATTGGCCTTGACCTTGTCTGCCTTGGTCAGCACGCATTGAAAGGTTACGGCACTGGTGTCCAGCAGCTTCATGATCTCGGCATCAACAGGCTTTACCCCATGGCGCGCGTCAACCAGGACAAAGGCCCGGCGCAGGGTCTGTCGGCCACTGAGATATTGTTTCAGCAACCGCTGCCACTTTTCCACTACCTTAACCGGCGCATTGGCATAGCCATAGCCGGGAAGGTCGACCAGATAAAGCTCTGGGCCCTGAGTGAAAAAGTTGATTTCCTGCGTGCGGCCCGGCGTGTTCGATGCACGCGCCAGCCCCTTGGTTCCGGTCAGCGCATTGATCAAACTGGACTTGCCAACATTGGAGCGGCCCGCAAAGCAGACCTCAAGGCGGTCAGGGTCGGGCAGCCCACTCATGGCGACGACACCTTTGACAAACTCGGACGGGCCAGCAAACAGCTTGCGCCCGCGCTCCAACGAGAATTCATCGGGATCTTGGGCCAGAGGGAAGGGTAGGGTGCTCATAACGGTATCACCTTGTCACCGACCGAGATTACCCCGCCGCGAACCACTTCGGTATAGATGCCGAAATCCTGATGGCCCCAGCTGTTCAGCGCGCCCAAAGTGTCGGCATCGCGGTCGCCGGTATCCGGGTTCGCAGTGGTCGCCAAACAGCGCACAATCCGCTCGCGGACGCGGAACACGGCCTCACCGATTTGCAACTCGCGGTCGAGCCAGTCGAATTCTTCCCATAGGGGCAGGCCATCGAACCAGATGTTACCGCGCCAGCGTTTGATTGACAGGTCTTGCCCCAGTTTTTGTTCAACCGCCCGGTGAGAGGCCATGTTGCACAGGCTGATTGACGGGAAATCGCTGTCTGTCATCCCACGCCCTGGTATCCGAACGATCCGGGCAGATGCCGCCCTGTCCGCGGGCATCAGCGGGCGCACCCAATCCAGAAACACGTCCTGTTCCCGATCTGGGTCAAAAGTTAGATCGGGGCGATTGGGATGGGTCAGGGTCAGCATATCCCCGTCCAGCTTGGCGGAAATGGCCATCAGGTCTGGGGCTTTTGATCCGCGACTGAAATTGACGCAGGGCACCCATTTCGTGCCATCCGCCTTGGACGCTTCGTGCGCAACCGCCCAAACGCGATCCCCGGGCATGGTCTGCCCGGGGGTCACTGTCACGGTCTGCACGGCTTCGCGGCCATGGCTTTTCATAGGATGCCGCCAAATATGGGTGACTTCAGCCGTCATTTCTCATCCGTCTTAGTGGCGCGCTTGAAGCCGGATTTGATGTTGCCAAATACATCCGGTTTATAACCCTGGCTGCGCATGATCAGATATTGCTGAGTGAAGGTGATCGTGTTGTTCGCGATCCAGTAGACCACCAGGCCGCTGGCAAAACTGCCCAGCATGAACATGAAAACCCAAGGCATCCAGGCAAAGATCATTGCCTGTGTCGCGTCTGTTGGTGCCGGGTTCAGCTTTTGCTGCAGCCACATCGAAATCCCCAGCAACAGTGGCAGGATGCCGATGAAGATCAGCGCCATAAGGGTGTCAGGTTGCGGTCCGGCCCAAGGCAGCCAGCCGAAGAAGTTCATGATTGACGTTGGATCCGGTGCGCTGAGATCCTGAAACGGGCCAAACCACGGTGCTTGACGCAGTTCGATGGTGACGAAGATCACCTTATACAGTGAGAAGAAGATCGGGATCTGCATCAGGATCGGCAAACAGCCCGCGGCGGGGTTAACCTTTTCCTTCTTGTACAGTTCCATCATACCTTGCTGCATTTTCTGACGATCGTCACCAGCGGCCTCTTTCAGGGCCTCCATCTGCGGCTGCAGTTCTTTCATCTTCGCCATCGAGACATAGGACTTGAACGCCAGCGGGAACAAGATCGCCTTGATGATCAGGGTCAGGCCGATGATCGACCAGCCCATGTTGCCGATCTGGGCGTTAATGTTGTGCAGCAGCCAGAAGATCGGCTTGGTCAGGAAATAGAACCAGCCCCAGTCGATGCTGTCGATGAACTTTTGAACGCCTTCGGCCTGATATTCACGAATGGTTTCCCATTCCTTGGCACCGGCAAACAGCTGGGTTGTGACCTCTTCAGTAGCCCCAGGTGCGATAAGCAATGTCGGCAGTACAGTTTCCGTCTGATAGATTTTGCGACGGGCATCGTATTTGGCTGCTGCCTTGAAGGTCGTGCCCTCAGCCGGGATCAGGGTGGTCATCCAATAGTGATCAGTAAAGCCGACCCAGCCACCGTCTTTGACCTGAAAGACCTCGGCTTGCGCCCGTTCGTTCGGATCAATGTCAAAGTCGCGCACATCGCCGTAGTCGATTTCATCCAGAACACCGTCGGCCATGACCATCACGCCTTCATGCAGGATGAAGAAATTCTTAAGTCCGGGCAGGTCGCCATCTTCGCCGATGCCATGGCGGGCGAGGATGCCATATGGCGCCATGCCGACCTCGGCTTGTGTGTTGTTTTCCACCGCTTGTGTGACTTCGAACATATAGTTCTCGTCTACCGAGATGGTACGGCGGAAGGTCAGGCCATTGCCATTCTCCCACTTCAACGTAACTGGAGCGTTCACCCCAAGTGTTTCACCATTTTCGACGATCCAGACCGTGTTCGGCCCGGGTACGTCCGTGCCGGTGACACCAGCGCCAGGCGCCCATCCGTAGAGCGCATAATATGCAGATTCAGATCCGACCGGAGAGAACAGTTCGACAATCGGTGCGTCGTCCTGGATCGAGACTTTATAATCCTTCAGGTACAATTCATCGATGCGGCCACCGGACAACGACAGGCTGCCCTCAAGGCGGGGCGTGTCGATCTTGATCCGCGCGGCCTCGGACCCGGGCAGCGTTTCTTCTGCGCTCGCCGTGGCTTCGCCTACGGTGCCCGCGCTAGAGGCGCTGGGGGTCTGAACCTCATCGCTTTCGATGGCGCTGATTTCAGCCTGATCAGTAATGGTGGTTTGCTCGGGCGGTGGAAACAGCACGAACCAAACCAGGATCACGACAAAGCTGAGCGCGGTTGCGAGGATGAGATTCTTGTTCTGATCGTCCATCTGGGACAGCCACCTTAAGCAGTGAAACACACCCGGTGGGTTCAACAGAGTGCAGCCCCAAAGGTCAAGCGGATTCGCCCGCCTTATGGTTCCAGATTGGGCTTTTGTGGTGAAAACCTGCGATCAGGAACCCGCTTGCCGTCCAATTTTGGGAATGCCTTTGACTTTGTTCTGATGGGCCGAGATCCAATCCATGGTCTTTTCGAACGGCATGGGCTTGCCAATGCCAAAGCCTTGAACGTGGTCACAACCAAGCTGTGCCATCAACGCGTGCTCACCGGTGGTTTCAACACCCTCGGCGAGTGTTTCTACATTCAACCTTTCGGCCATAGTCAGAATTGCACTGACCAATTGTTGTTGCGATGCATCACTGTCCGCCTTGGCCACAAAAGTTCGGTCTATCTTGATCCGCGTCACATCAAACCGTTTGATCGAGGCGATCGAGGCATGTCCAGTGCCGAAATCATCCAGATCAATACAACAGCCAAGTGCTGCAAGGCTGGTCACGTTGCGGGTAATCACATTGTCCGGACGTCGCGAAAACACGGTTTCCAGAATTTCGACAGCCAGTCGGTCGGGCGTCAGGTCGTTTTGGTCCAGTTCCCATTTCAATCGGTCCAGCAGAGCGGGGTCTCGTAGCTCATCCGAAGAAAAATTGATTCCGATTCGTGGGACGTGAATCCCGTTCCGGTCCCAGCAGCACATCGCGGAAAATGCATGATGCCGCATCGTTTGGCCAAGCCTCTCCATCAGCTCGGCCTGTTCGGCAAAAGGCAGAAATATCTGTGGGTTCAAGATGCCTTTTTCCGGGTGCTCCCAGCGGGCCAGGGCTTCAAACCCCGTAACCCGCCCTGTATCTGTGGAAACCTGAGGCTGAAACCAGGGGCGGATTTGTCCGTTGTCCAGCGCAGCCTCGAACTCTTTGCGAAGGTTGGCCCTGATATTGGATCTACGGCGGGTTTCGTTTGAAAAGGCGCGGATCGTTGAGGGCCCATTACGCTGAGCTTCGCATAGCGCAGCAGATGCGGCATCAATCCAATTTTCAAACCCGGATCCGCGAACTGCGGATTGCAGGCAAAAACCGATTGAACACGAGACATAGGCAGTGGTGCCGTTTAGGGTGATCGGCTCTTCAACGGCGGATTGGATGCGGCCCGACATCTGAATACAGGCTTCGAGATTGAGATGCTGTGACGGGCGCAGGCCGATGGCTATTTTGCACTCGTCTAATCGTGTTGCAATATCGCCGGTTCGAATGACCGAGAAGATGCGGTCACAAAATTGGCTGGACAGATGGGTCGCGGCCGCATTTCCGTGCAGGTCAACAAATTCAGTGAACCCGTCTAAGGCTATAATCATACAAGCCGATCCCATGTTATTGTGATCGGTACGGTCAAAGAAGTTTTCAAGTTCGGCGGCAAACTTATCCGTTGGCGCGAGTCTTCCGTGATGGTGCAGTGGAGAGATGCGTGCAGTTTGTGTGCGTCTGACTGAGGCGACGGCGAAGATCAGCAACGGAAGGCTTAGTGCCACAACGACAAGCGCACGTTCTCCACCGATCCAGAAAGCCGCAAGCGAAATGGCGGGAGCAAAGGCCAGCACCGGCGGGCCACTCAGATACGTGGTGAGAGTATCGAGAAATTGATAAACGGAAACAGATTTCCTCATCGGTTCGTCTTCGCCTTTACCCTGAGCATCTTGTGCTCCGGTCAAACCGTAGAAAATTAGTCTGAGTCACTCGTTAACGCAGCTGTGGAATATCATCCGTTTTTTCAGTTTTTTCGCTCGAATTGATGGAAAGATTAACAAAATCAAACAATTTCGGGTCCAAAAGGTGCGAAGGGCGCGCATTGGTTAAGGCGCGGAACATCACTTGCCGCCGTCCGGGACTGTTTTTTTCCCACTGATCGAGAATCTGTTTGACCTGCTGGCGTTGTAACCCGTCCTGGCTGCCGCACAGGTCACAAGGGATGATCGGGTAGTTCATCGCATTGGCGAATTTCTCGCAATCCGCCTCGGCGACATGGGCAAGGGGGCGAAAGACGAACAGGTCGCCTTCTTCGTTCACCAGCTTTGGCGGCATCGTTGCTAGACGGCCGCCGTGGAACAGGTTCATGAAAAACGTCTCAAGGATGTCGTCACGGTGATGACCCAGCACCACGGCCGAGCAGCCCTCTTCCCGCGCGATGCGGTACAGGTTGCCCCGGCGCAGGCGCGAACATAGCGCGCAAAAGGTGCGGCCTTGGGGAACCTTGTCCATGACGACCGAGTAAGTGTCCTGATATTCGATGCGGTGGGGAACACCCATGCCTTCCAGAAACTCGGGTAGGACGGTAGCGGGAAAACCTGGCTGGCCCTGATCCAGATTGCAAGCCAGCAGATCGACCGGTAGTAGGCCGCGCCATTTCAGCTCGTACAGAACCGCTAGCAAGGTATAGCTGTCCTTACCGCCTGACAGGCAGACCAACCAACGGGGTGGCTTGCCGTTTTTCTCGTGCGCGGATGGGTCCACCATGCCATAGTGTTCGATGGCTTCGCGGGTGTGGCGCACGATGCGTTTGCGCAGCTTCTTGAACTCGGTGGTCGAAGGCGCGCCGGCAAACAGCGGATGGATATCGTCAGCTTCATCAAACATGCGCTGCCCCTACAGCAGATGGCGTATCCGGGCAAGTGTGCGGGTCAGCCCAACCGCGCAAGCAGGGCACCAGTGTCCAGCCCGGACACCGAACCGGGGATGCGGCCATTGTTACCTGTCAGCCGAGACGCCACAAATCCATCAGCGACCGGCCCGGGCGCTTGGCGTATTAGTTGAGAGGCCGTCAGCAGCAAAGCAGTGCGCTCCGCAAACCAGCGCGCCTCGGCTTCGGGTGGGATATTGGTCCAGCGGGCGCGGTGGTCCCTCAGCGCCGCATCATAGTGGCGGTTCACTCCGGTTGCCGCCTCAAGCTCGGCCTGCAGGACTTGGGCGGCCAAGGGGTCGCGGGTCAGGGTGCGCAGGATATCCAGACAGATCACATTGCCCGAACCTTCCCAGATGCCGTTCAAAGGGGCTTCACGGTAGAGCAGGGGCAGGGGGGTGTCCTCGACATAGCCCATGCCGCCCAACACCTCCATGGCTTCGACCACGACGACTAGACAGCGTTTGTTGTTGAGGAACTTGGCGAGTGCAACAGCGATGCGGGCAAAGGCTTTATCCTCGGGTGTATGACCGTCATAAGCCTGCGCCACACGCATTCCCAGTGTCAGCGCCCCCTCCCAGTCCAGCACGAGATCGGCCAGAACGATGCGCATCAGGGGTTGGTCAATCAACCGGCGCTGAAAGGCGCTGCGATGGCTGACCCAGTAATGCGCTTCGCTGAGGGCCGCCCGCATCAGACCTGCCGGAGCCATCGCAGTGTCGAGCCGTGTGTGATGCACCATCTCCAGGATTGTGCGCACACCCGCGCCCTCATCGCCAAGCTGATAGGCCAGCGCATCATGGTATTCAATCTCGGCCGAGGCGTTGGACCGATTGCCCAGCTTGTTCTTCAGCCGCATCAGGTGGATTGCGTTGCGTTCGTCGTCCAGCCAGCGGGGCACAAGGAAACAGGTCAGACCGCCGGGGGTCTGGGCAAGTGTCAGGAAACCGTCGGACATCGGGGCTGAGCAGAACCATTTATGCCCGCGCAACCGCCAGTGATCTCCGTCGCGTGTGGCCGTCGTGGTATTGGCGCGAATGTCCGAGCCGCCCTGTTTCTCAGTCATCGCCATGCCCAGCGTGGCGCTTTTTTTGGAGGCGATAGGAGCGATAGAGGAATCGTGGTTCCATTCCGTCAATCGGGGAACCCAGATCGAGGCAATCTCTTCATTCGCCGCAATTGCTGGAACGGCGGCGTAAGTCATGGTCAGCGGGCAGCAATGTCCGGGTTCGACCTGACTGGCAAGGTAGACCATGGCGGCGTGGGTTGCGTGACCATTCGGTAGGTCAGACCAGGCAACGGCTGCGTATCCGGATGATTGACTGAGTTGCATCAGGTGATGGTATGAATGAGTGAAACGCACTTCATCCAGGCGGCGTCCACCTTGGTCAAACAGAACAAGTTCTGGGGAGTGGAAATTGGCCTCGCGCGCCATGTCTCTCACTGCAGCACGCCCAAGGTCTGCACCATAGTTGCGAAGAATTGAGCTTCGCGCGCCTGTCACATTTTGCAGTACTGGGTCAGAGGCCCAAAGGTCTAAATCTGCTCGCACAGGCGGCTGGTTCAGAACGTCATGCGTGGATAGGGAATGGCGCGCGTCAGATGTCATCTGGCCCTCGAATTGAACAGCACAACTGTTCAGCGAAGGTGCGCTCCGGTCAAGTCCGACGACGGGTCAGGAGTGATCTTCACGGTCCGGAACCGGATCATACCCGTCGCCACCCAAAGGGTGGCAGCGTCCGATCCGTCGCGCGGCCAGCCATGTGCCTTTGATGGCACCGTGTTTTTCCAGTGCCTCCAAGGCATAGGCCGAGCATGTAGGCTGATAGCGGCAGTTGAACCCGACCCAAGGGCTGAACAGCAACCGGTACGCCCGAATGGGTAAGGCAAGGATATGCGAGAGCAATGTCATTTTCGCGCAGCATGCACTTTACGCAGAGCATAGCGCAAATCATCCAGCAGCGCCGCATAGGGGCGTCCGGCTGTGACATCGGCGCGACCGATCAGCACGTAATCCCAGCCGTCCTGCCCCTTCTCAGGCAGTACTGCGCGCGCAGCTTCGCGCAGGCGTCTCTTGGCCCGGTTGCGAGCCACGGCATTGCCGACCTTTTTGGAACAGGTGAAACCGACGCGAATCCCGTCCGCCTCGCCCTCGGCGCGTTTGCGCGCCTGCACCATCATTGATGATGTGCCCTGCCGACGCGCACGCGCGGCGTTCAGGAAATCGGATCGTTTCCTGAGGATGATCAATGTTTTGGATGCGCAAACGGACGCCGCCGGGGGCGTATCCCCGGGTTGGCAGTTACCATCCTCAGGGGCCTCCGGCGGCGTCATGTTCATAACCTGATCGGTGAGCGGTTTATGCGCTCAGCGACTTGCGGCCACGTGCGCGGCGCGAGTTCAGGATCTTGCGGCCGGCCTTGGTGGCCATGCGCGCGCGGAAACCGTGGCGGCGTTTGCGAACCAGGTTCGAAGGCTGATAGGTGCGTTTCATCGCTCCGTCTCCAATCTATTCGGTCGGGTGCAGCGCGGATTCGCCTGCCCGTGGTGTTCGAAGCCCGTCCTCTACTGCCAAGCGGGGGGTAAGTCAAACCCCTTGGTGGGGGTTTTGCAGCCTTTTGCAACAATTCTATAATCCCGCGCGGTAAAAGATTTCAAAAATACGGATTTTAGGCACAAAACCCTCACATTCACTGTCGAAAAGATCAAGGCAGCGTGAGGCCCCTGTTGCCCGGGCGCGTGACGTCGCATGTTGAGGCCAGAATGAGACGCACAAAACCGGACACCATTATGAGCGATACAACTCAGGCCCCGCGCAGCGGGCTTGCGCGACATATTCCTTTGCTGGTGATTCTTGCCGTAGCCGCAGTGGGTTACTTTACACTGGGTGAATACCTGACTTTTGAAACCCTGCGCGACAACCGAGAGGCCCTTTTGGGTTGGCGTGATGCCAATTACTGGGCAATGGCAGGTGCGTTCATAGCGATTTACATTGCCATCGTTGCGTTCTCGCTGCCCGGCGCTGCGGTGGCCTCGATGACCGGAGGGTTCCTGTTTGGCCTTTTCGCAGGCACGGTCTTCAACATTTTTGCAGCAACCATCGGCGCCTCGGCGATCTTTCTGGCGGCGCGCTGGGGGTTGGGGGCGTCCTTGACGGCGCGTCTTGAGGCCTCGGAAGGCACGATCAAAAAGCTGAAGGACGGCCTGCGCGAGAATGAGATCTCGGTCCTGTTCCTGCTGCGCCTTGTCCCGGTGGTTCCGTTCTTTGTGGCCAATCTGGTGCCGGCGCTGGTGGGGGTGAAGTTCCGCAATTTTCTGTTCACCACGGCGCTGGGCATCATTCCCGGTGGCATCGTTTATACTTGGATCGGCGTCGGACTGGGCGGTGTATTCGACCGAGGTGAAACGCCGGATGTCTCACTGCTGTGGGAGCCTTTTGTCATCGGCCCCATCATCGGCTTGTGTGTGCTGGCGGCTCTGCCCATTCTGATCAAAACGCTGCGCGGCCAAAAGGACAGCTGATCATGCAAGAACTGAAATCCGATATCCTGGTGATCGGGGCCGGGTCAGGTGGGCTGTCGGTCGCCGCGGGGGCGAGCCAGATGGGTGCGGATGTGATCCTGCTGGAAGGTCACAAGATGGGCGGCGATTGTCTGAATTTCGGCTGCGTCCCGTCCAAGGCCCTGATTGCCAGCGGCAAGGCCGCCTATGGGCAGGCGCATGCCTCGGCGCTGGGTGTGGCGGATGTGGTGCCACAGGTGGATTACGCCGCCGCCAAAGACCACGTGCATGGTGTGATTGCGCAGATTGAGCCGATGGACAGCCAAGAGCGGTTCGAAAGCTTTGGTGTCAAGGTGATCCGGGAATATGGCCGCTTTGTCTCTCCGACACAGGTTCAGGCGGGGGATCATCTGATCACCGCGAGGCGGGTTGTGATTGCAACAGGCTCTTCACCACTGATTCCGTCGATCCCCGGTTTGGACAAGGTGACGTATTATACCAACGAGACTATCTTTGATCTGCGCGACAAGCCCGATCATCTGCTGATCATCGGCGGTGGCCCCATCGGGATGGAGATGGCGCAGGCGCATATTCGGCTCGGTTGCAAGGTCACAGTCATCGAAGGGCAAAAGGCGCTGGGCAAGGATGACCCCGAGGCGGCAGAGGTCGTGCTGGACAGTTTGCGCGCCGAGGGCGTTGCGATCCATGAACAGGCGATGGTGGCACAGATTCGCGGCTCCGATGGCGCGGTTGAAGTGGTGACCGAGAACGGCGAGATCTTCTTGGGCACGCATCTGCTGCTCTCTGCGGGGCGAAAGGCCAATACCGACCGCCTCAACCTTGCCGCTGCCGGGATCGAGCCCACCCGAACCGGCATCAAGGTCGACGACACCCTGCGCACCACGAACCGCAGGGTCTATGCGATCGGAGATGTCGCGGGTGGGCTGCAATTCACTCATGTGGCGGGCTATCACGCGGGGATTATCATTCGTTCGGCGCTGTTTGGGCTGCCCTCCAAGGCGAAAACCGCACATATCCCCTGGGCGACCTACACCGACCCCGAGCTGGCGCAGGTTGGCCTGACCGAGGTGCAGGCGCGCGCCGAGCATGGCGATAAGATGGAAATTGCGCGGTTTGACTATCACCACAACGACCGCGCCATTTCCGAGCGTAAAACGAATGGTTTCATCAAGGTCATGGTCGTCAAAGGCCGACCTGTGGGTGCCACAATTGTTGGCCATCAGGCGGGTGAGCTGATCAGCTTGTGGTCGCTGGCGCTGGCCAATAATCTGAAGATGGGGCAGGTTGCCGCCATGGTTTCGCCCTATCCGACGATTGGAGAGCTTAACAAACGGGTGGCGGGCGCCTATTTCTCACCAAGGCTGTTTGAGAATCAAACGGTTAAACGTGTGGTCAGGTTCGTCCAGCGCTGGATGCCCTGACCTGGAAGGGAGAGCAATGTGAACTCGCTGTCAGGCCGATTTCTGATCCTGACGACGGTCTTCGTGATGTTGGCCGAGGTTCTGATTTTTGTCCCTTCGATTGCGCGATTCCGCGAAGATTTCCTGCTGAACCGGCTGGAGCGCGCTCAGATCGCCTCGCTCGCTTTGTTGGCCGATGATATGCTGGCCGAGGACCTTGAGGCTGAACTGCTGGCCAATGCGGGCGTCTATAACGTGGTTCTGCGGCGAGACGAGATGCGCCAGTTGATGCTGTCCTCTCCTATTCCAGGGCAGATCAGCAAGACCTATGACCTGCGTGACGCGCGACCATGGGTTTTGATCCGGGATGCTGTCGTGCGGTTGTTCACGCCGGAAAATGAAGTCATCCGTGTTATTGGCGAGCCTGTGAAAGGCGCAGGTCTGCTGATTGAGGTGACGACTGACAGCATGCCGTTGCGTATGGCGATGACGGATTATGGGTTACGCATTCTGGGCCTGTCATTTGTGATTTCGATCATCACGGCTTTTTTCCTGTTTCTTGCGGTTCGGGTGGTTCTGGTAAAGCCTATCAAAAGCGTTGTCGGATATATGCAGCGCTATGCCAGCGCCCCCGAAGATGCCCGTGGAATCATCTCACCGGATTCCAAAGTGACCGAGCTGCGCGAGGCCGAAGAGGCGCTGAAACAGTTGCAAACCGAACTGACCCAGGCCCTGAAACAGCGCGAGCGTCTGGCGCAGCTGGGCGGGGCTGTGGCCAAGGTGAGCCACGATCTGCGCAACATTCTGACCTCGGCCCAGCTGTTTACCGACCGAATCGAATCCAGCGAAGACCCGTTGGTGCGTCGCATGGCCCCTAAGCTGGTGAACTCGATCACCCGAGCGGTAACCCTGTGCGAAAGCACATTGGCATTTGGCCGCGCTGAAGAACCTGCACCGTCGCTTACACTGGTTCCGCTCCGCACTGTGGCCGAGGATGTGGTTGCTAGCGAGAAACTTGCCGTTGCCGATGCCTGTGTCGAGATCATCAATGATGTGTCGGAAGAGTTGGTCGTACGAGCTGATCCTGAACAGATTTTCCGTGTCATGATGAACCTCGTTCGAAATGCCCGTCAGGCGCTGGTTGCATCAGGAAAGCCCGGTCGGATCACCCTGTCCGGGCAAGAGCAGGACGCCAACTGGTGTATTCAGATCAGCGACACAGGGCCGGGCCTGCCGGCCAAAGCGCGTGAAAATCTGTTCACACCCTTTCAGGGTGGCGTCCGCAAAGGCGGGTCGGGTCTGGGCTTGGCGATCTCACAGGAACTGTTGCGGGGCCATGGGGGTGACCTTGTTCTGACCGAGACAGGGTCAACAGGTACCACCTTTGAAATTCGCCTCCCGCGGGGCGATGGGGCTTTTTGAATTATTTTTACAGAATCGACTTGCACGTCCCGAATGCCGGGTCTACATAGCGCCTCACCAACGCGGACCGATAGCTCAGCTGGATAGAGTACTTGACTACGAATCAAGGGGTCGGGGGTTCGAATCCTCCTCGGTCCGCCACTGGTTTCCTGTTGAACGTCACACGAACCTGACCCAACCGTCATAGTTGGACCAGAAACGGGTGAACATTCGACACCGGAAGGCACCCCCCGATGTTGGCCATAAGTTGAATTTGGCCTTTGCGTCTTAAACTGATCCAGAATCCCCATTTTAATACTCCCGCAATGACTTTGTTTGACCTGGCTTCCCTTTTTTGAAAATCAGGGCTGATTTGCAGATCAGACAGCGAAGCTGCCTGTTCCTGCTGATCTGCCACGTGGCGAACGCGGGAGGGGGCGAGGCAATGCTATTCGACAGGGGTGGTGCGGACCGGAGGCGCAGCCGAGGACACGGCCCTGTCTAATAGGGTTGCCCGAGGGGGAGGGCTGCGCCCTCACCCTGACGGCCAGGGGCGTTTGGCATGTCCAATTGCCGCTGGCCCACGAAGGGAAAGTAAGGGGAAAGAGGGCCCGTCGCCATTTGCGATTGTACCATTCTGTCAAACTACAAAAAGCAATAGGGGCCACCAAGCGGACTTTTGCTGCACACGCGAAAAACCTGCTGCCTGTGCACAGTAACCTGCTGGGAGGGCGGAAACCGGTCGTTCGCTGCGGTGCAAAGAAAATGCTACACTACTGCAAAGCGGTCATTGAAGCGGACAAACTGCTCAAAAGACCTGGATGATAGTGATCTAACAAAGTTCGCTTCATCTGTTCTCCCCGCCTCGAATGAAGCCCGATTTTGTCTGTGGCAATAGGCCCATGGCCGGGCGCAAAAAAATCGACCCGTTTTCGCGAATCCAAATTGAGTGGCTGCGACGGCGGGGAGTTTAGTAGTAAGCGGTCTTTCAGGAAATGATATCGGAGAAACGATACTCGTGTCGGAAGATCATAACGCGTAGATGTCGAACGGTTCAGAGAAGCCCTTGATACGGGTCCTGCCAAATGTCTCCTGTACATCAGCCCTGTCCAGCAGATCCAGGGTCTCTTGATCAACCAAAATCCGGCTTCCGGTGTTCTGGGTTTCCGCTTCCAATCGGGCTGCGAGATTTACCGCGGATCCGATACAGGTATAGGTCGCCCGGTTGTCAGTGCCGGCATAGCCCGCGACGACTTCGCCTGTAGCGATACCGATCCCGATCCGGAGGCTCTCTTCGCCATCCACGAGCCGGTCGTGATTCAGCATCTCGATCATGTTATGCATTTCATGCCCAGTAGCTACCGCACTTTGCGCGGTATTGTTCAGAGGTTGTGGAACACCGAAGAGAGCCATCAACCCGTCACCCAGCATCAGGCTGACTATGCCGCCATTGCTGGTTACCGCCTCAAACATCAACGTGTAGAAGGTGTTGAGCAGATCAATTGTTGCTTCGGGCGCCAGGTTTTCTGAAAGGGCTGTGAAACCGCGAATGTCGCAAAAAAGAACCGACGCGTTTGCACGTTTGCCACCGATGGCAAAGCCAGACTCTTGCAGGTCTTGCGCAACCTCGGTGGTTGCGAAGCGTTCGAGCAGGCGTCTTTGTTCGTCCCGCAGTCGCTTCTTTTCAAGGCCGCTGGCGACGCGGGCGCTGAGAAGCGTCTTATTCACCGGCTTGGGCAAATAGTCTTCTGCGCCTAACTCGATGCAGCGCACAATATTGTCGAGCCCTTCGACAGAGGAGGTCACAATCACCGGCAATTCGCGCAGGTCGGGGTCTACATTGATTGCTTCCAGAACCTGAAACCCGTCCATTTCCGGCATTTCGATATCGAGTAGAAGCAGGTCATAAGATTGACTCGACAACATCTCCATCGCTACGAGGCCGTTCTCCGCGACAGAGGCTTTGTGCCCCAACAGTTCAACATTGCGAGACAGGAGTAGCCGATTGACTTTGTTGTCATCAACGATAAGGAGATGGCCAGGTGCATCAGTCATTGTTCAGGATCCGCAGGGCCGCGGCAGCTTTGGCGAAAGAGGCCTCCAGAGCTTTCGCATCCATAAGGTCGCCAGTTGCGGGTATGTCCCCGAGCTCGATTTTCCTTGCCAACTCCGCTAGCGCGGTTGCACCAAAGGTGTTTGCATTCGATTTGATGGAATGAGCTGCGCGGCGATATCCATCTGCGTCTGATGCTTCGGCTGCCGATTTCAATTCGGCAATCATGCCGGGGGCTTCGTCGAGAAAGGTGTTCACAAGCTCGGCGGCAAATTCGTCACCAGTCGCGTCCTTGAGTTCAGCGAAGATATCAAGATCAATTGGGCCGTTTGTCATGGATTACTTGCTTTTCCTGGGAACATTTAAAAGGGCTTCGATAAGAATAGGCAGGCGGATCGGTTTGGCGATGTAGTCATCCATCCCGGCATCCAAACACATCTCGCGGTCGCCTTGCATGGCATTGGCAGTCATGGCTACTATATGCGGTCGGTCTTCTCCGGGGAAATCTTTGTTTATGCGGCGTGAGGCTTCGAGCCCGTCCATTTCTGGCATCTGCACGTCCATCAATACGACGTCGTATGTTTGCCGGTTAACGCTTTCGACCGCCTCAGCGCCGTTGCTGGCCAGATCAGCGCGATAGCCCATCTGTTCTAGCAGGCGAAGCGCAAGTTTTTGGTTCACCAAATTATCCTCAGCAAGCAGAATACGTAGCGGGTGGCGTTTGGCCATCTCTGGATCGGTCTGTGGCTTGCCCGCGGGTTTGGTTGGTTTCACTGGGGTATCTTCGGTCGAAAACAGTGTGACCAGAGTGTCGAAGAGATGCGACTGACGCAGCGGCTTGGTGAGGTTGGCAGCAAAGAGGCCGTCTTCGAGGTCAATTTCACGTGGACCAAGTGAACTAAAGAGGATCAGCGGCAAGTCCGGGTGCTTGGCCTGAATTTTCTGCGCGAGTTCCTCACCATCCATTTCTGGCATGTGCATGTCGAGAATGGCCAGATCGAACTTTTTAGCCTCCTCGAGCGTGGCCAGAGCATCGGACGGGGTTTCACAGGTAGTGGTTTTAGTGCCCCATTTCTCGGTCTGGAGCGACAGAATTTTACGGTTGGTGGCGTTGTCATCCACCATAAGAATGCGTTTGCCTTCAAGTTCGGACTGAACGCCCACTAAATCGCGCGACGTCGATTTGACCGGTTTGGAGGGTTTGGTCTGGATCGTAAATGAAAAGGTCGAACCAAGCCCCTCGCCGTCACTTTCTGCCCACATGCTGCCGCCCATAAGTTCCGCAAGACGCTTGGAAATCGCCAGGCCGAGACCGGTGCCGCCATATTTGCGGGTTGTTGAACTGTCTGCTTGGCTGAAGGACTGGAACAGACGGCTCATCCCCTTGTCGGACAGGCCAATGCCGGTGTCGCGGACTTTGAACGTCATCTCAAGCGATCCGCGTTTCTTGGCGGTTTGTTCGACAGAGAGAACCACCTCGCCGCTTTCAGTGAACTTCACGGCGTTGGAAAGCAGGTTCAGCAGGATCTGCCGCAACCGGGTCAGGTCAGCGCTGATCGCAAGGGGCAAAGCGTCGTCAAATTCATAGGCCAGATCGAGCTGTTTTTCGGCGGCCTTGCCGCTGATCAGATCAAGCGCGCCTTCGATACATTCACGCAAATCGAACGGATGGTTCTCGATGTCCATCTGCCCGGCTTCGATTTTTGAGAAATCGAGGATTTCGTTGATTATGCCCAGTAGTGCGTCGCCACTGTCGCGGATCGTGTTGGCATAATCGCTTTGCTCGGCATCTAACTTGGTATCCATCAGGAGCCCACTCATTCCGATAACGGCATTCATCGGTGTACGGATTTCGTGAGACATGGTGGCGAGGAACGCACTTTTTGCTTCGTTAGCAGACTCGGCCACCTCACGGGCCTTTTCGGCCTCGCGGAAAAGGCGCACGTTCTCGATGGCAATAACAGACTGATCTGCAAAAGACTCAGCCATTGCAATATCGTCGTCCGAGAACGGTGTCTTTGATTTCCTGATGAAATAGAGCCCGCCCAAACACTTGTCTCCGCGCATCAACGGTATGCCAAGAAAAGCTTCAAATCCGTTTTCTTCGTGAAGCTTCTTTGCCAAGCGCGGTAAGCCCTGCGACGTCAAATCGTGTACATGCATGGTTTTCCCGGACATTAACACGGACGACAGAAAATTATCCTTCGGGTCCAACGGGTGTCGGGTTCGTCCGAAATCACGAAATAGGCCTTTTGGCGTCGCCAAAGCCACTTGCCACCAGAAACTGTCATCTGACAAAGCGGCGCCTGCCATGTCGCATGAAACAAGCCGTGTCGCGGAATTTACAATCGCCTCAAAAACAGGTGTGGTATCTGAAGGCGATTGGCTGATCACCCGCAGTACATCAGCACTGGCAGTCTGACGTGCCAATGATGCCTGCGTTTCATTGAACAGGCGTACATTTTCCAGCGCGATGATGGCCTGATCCGCGAAAGATTCGGCAATGGCTACTTCGTCATCACTGAAAGCCTTCGACGTTCTCCGAATAAAGACGAGAGTGCCGAAACAGTCTTTCCCTCGCATCAAGGGTACCATCAAGAACGACTTGAATCCTTGTCGCTCAACGATTTCCGTGTCCCGCGGAGATAGTTCATCAAAGCGCGTTTCATCCAATTGCAGCGTCTTGCCGCTCTGGATGACGCGGGATGGCAGGTTGTCGTCGGGATCAATTGGCAGGCGCTCAGTCCAAGTGATTTCCTCTAAACCATCCGGAGTTGCGGCCGCCACTTGCCAGTATTCAGTTTTGTTAGCCTGCATGGCAATCGACAAGTCGCAATCGATGAGAGCTGTAGCCAGTCCGACAATCTTCTCAAAAACCGGTTTGGTATCTGTCGGGGATTCCGAGATCACTCTGAGAACATCCGCACTTGCCGTTTGGCGAGAGAGTGCGACTTGCGTATCGTTGAACAATTTAGAGTTTTGAATCGCTATGATCGCCTGCGAGGCAAAAGTCTCCATCTGCTTGATTTGCTTGTCCTCAAAGGCGGCTTTATTTCGGCTGCCCATACTGATGACACCAATCGTGTCACCGTCGCGTATCAAAGGTACAGAGAGAACCGACCTGTATCCTTGCAAGTTGGACCTAAGGACCGGATCATAGTTAGGGTCCGCTTGAGTATCCTCAACGTAGTCGGCGCGCCCATATAAAAGCGCCCGGGCGGTCGCCGACGTTTCCCCTGGCTCAAATGGATGCGACTCGAGGAATTTGGCAAAACTCTCTGTGAGATTGTGCCCGGCAAAGAAATGGAATTTTCCGTCCTCGGGTTTCTTTAGCGCCACAAAAGCATCCTGTAGGCGGCAGATGCGCGACGAAACCGCTACCAACGCTTCCAAAACCGGCTCTAAAGCGTCAGGGGAACGGGAAATAACCTCGAGCACTTCGGATGTCGCCTTCTGGTACCCCAGTGCCTCTTCAACTTCTGCAGTGCGGGCCTGCACTTCTTTGAACAGTCGCGTATTGTTGATGGCGATCACGGCCTGAGACGCGAAGGTTTCGAGTAGGCTGACTTGTTTGTCGCTAAACGCAGCTGCCTGCCGATGCGCCATAACAATAACGCCAACGGTTACGCCATTGCTGACCAAAGGGACACCAAGAGTAGTAAGATAGTCCCCGATCTCAGCCGCTTTTTTCCATGTGTAAGTCGGATCTCTACGGGTGTCTTTTATATAGACCGTCTTGCCTTGCAGAGCCGTGCGCCCGATGCAAGACCCCTCTTCTGGCGCGATAGGGTTGTCGGACAGGAATTTGAGAAAAGCATCACTCACATTGTGGGACATGGCCACGCGGTATAGGCCATCGTCAGCATCCTTCATTGCAAAGAACGCGTATTCCGGTGAACAGATACGCGACGAAACCTCCAGGATGGCATCCAAAACCGGTGGAAGATCGTTCGGTGAGCGTGAGATGACGTCGAGCACTTCGGACGTCGCCGTCTGATACTTCAGCGCCTCCTCGACTTCAGCAGTGCGTTCCTGAGTTTCCCGGAATAGCCGTGCGTTCTCGATGGCGATGCTGGCTTGATTGGCAAAACCCTGAACGAGTTCGACGCTGTTTTGTTGCGGCGGTCCGGTCTCGGCCCAACCGACAATTATGACGCCCCAAATCCGCGCTTCTGCCCTGATAGGAACGGCCATCAAACGCCGATACCCAGCCTTTCGGGCAAGCTCTGGGCTGAAATACTCGGGCCCCCGTGCATCTGCTAGATGCTGGACTTCGCCGCTTTCCACGACCAATGGAGCCAGATGACCCTTGGAAGCTTCCAAGGGATAATCCGAAGTCAGCGCCTTCAAAGTAGTCTGCGGAAACCCGTGTTGTGCGCAGAAATGATAGAGATTACCGTCAAAGCGCTCGAGGACGCAGAACTGCGCTCCACAAAGCTCGGCGGATTTTTGCACGACAAGGTCAAACACAGGCTGGATGTCGGACGATGCTTCGTTGATGAGGTGCAAGATTTCAGCACTGGCACGTTCGCGCACCAATGCCTCTTCGACCTCGGCCGTGCGCGCCCGAACTTGCTCAAAAAGCCGAGTGTTATTGATAGCAATCAACGCTTGGGAGGCGAACGTTTCCAAGAGCGCGATCTGTTTTGAATTGAATGGTGCAACTTTGTCGTGGCAGAGCACGACCACACCGACCACAACCTTATCCTTGACCAATGGGACACCCAGAAGCGAGCGATACTTGCCAATACGTGCGGCTTCCTTCCAGGCGTATTCGTTAGCTTCAGTGTCCTCGTAGTAGACTGTTTCTCCTCGTGCAGCTGTTTGGCCAATGCCGCTCCCATGACCTGCCGGCACTGGGTGTGCCTTCATGAACTTCATGAAATCACTGTCAAAGTCGAGCATGATGTCAGTATGGTAAAGGTTGTCTTGTGGATTCAGGATCGAGATCGCCGCATATTTTGGCTCGCAGATCCGGCTGGCGACTCTCAGTATCTCCGTCAGCACCGGCTCCAGCTCATTCGGAGATCGCGAAATCACCGACAATACGTCTGACGTGGCGGTCTGATACTCCAGCGCCTGCGTGACTTCTTCTGTCCGCTCCTCCAACTCGTGGAAAAGGTTTGCGTTGGTAATCGCGATAACCGCCTGATCCGCAAAAGTTTCCAGCAGTTTGATCTGTTTGGCGGAAAAACCCGAGACCATTGGCGCCCCAAGTGAGATAACGCCTACGACTTCGCCGTTTTTGACAAGCGGAAGTCCAAGCAATGATTTGTAATCACCCACGCCGCTTTCTTCCAACCAGGTGTAGGTGTCATCCGCTTCGACATCTTCGACATAGCTTGTGCGTTTCGACAAGATTGCACGCCCGCTTACACCGTTCTCCGCTGGTGAAATCGGGTGAGCTTTGACGTACTCTGCAAAGGCCGTGTCTTGTGTGAGCGTCGAGTGCACATGAAAAAGCCCATCGTCCGGGTCGAGCATTGCGACATAGGCATCCTGCAATTCGCAGATGCGCGACGCTTCTTTAAGAATGGCGTCCAGAACGGGCGACAGTTGATTGGGAGACGCTGAGATCACACGCAGCACTTCGGATGTTGATGTCTGATACTCTAAGGCTTGTGTGACTTCCGCCGTACGCTCCTGAACCTCGCGGAACTGGTGTACGTTATCCATTGCGATCACGGCTTGAGCTGCAAACGTTTGGACCAGCGCGACGTCGTCATCCGAAAAAGGCGCAACTTCACGGCGATAAAGAACAATCACCCCAAGACCAGTGCCGTCTTTCATCAGCGGTACGGCAAGAACCGAACGGGCGCCTTCAACCTCGACCATCTGAACACGTTTTGGATCACGATCCCGATGGTAAAGCGGATCATCAGCAATATCGTCCTGCCGGATCACCTGACCATCGATCATCGGCCTAATTGCAACCAATTCCGTGCGCGTCAATGGTTCTACGAACCCCTTCAAGGCTTCATCAAAATCCGTTCTCGCACCGATATTGGCCGGAATCGTCGCCAGGCCACGTTCGTGATCAGCGACGCAAAGGAAGGCCAGCGGCGCTTTGCACAAACGGCTGGCATTTTCGAGTATGCTATTGAAGACAGGGCTATCGTCATCGCGACTGCGGCTGATGACTTCGAGGATTTCGCGCGATGCTTCTTCCCGTTCAAGTCGTTCCTGAACTTCACGAAACTGGCGCGTGTTTTCGATGGCAATGACTGCATGTTTGGCGAATTCTTCAATCAACTGTACGTCAGGGTCAGCAAATGGCCGTACCTCACGGCGGCTGACCGCGATGGCTCCGATAGCCTGATCTCCTTGCATCAGGGGGACTGTAACGCGTGACCGAATGCCTTCGATCTCAACCATCATGGCAGCTGTAGGATGGCCCGAGCGATAAAAATCCGTGTCGGTCAAATCATCGATGCGACCAACCTTACCTGTTCGTATCGCAATGGCTATGGGAATCGATTCGTCCAACTGCCACTCGTCTCCAACATCAAATCCGGTTCTCTGATGTCCCCAATTCGCGGCCAACCGCCCGTGGGTCCCGGCAGCGTTGATAAGAATAAGTACAGCCTGATCTGCATCACATACCCTGGTGGCCTGCTGAAGCACTGAATCAAAGACGCGCGCATCGTCATCACGGCTTTGGCTAATGACCGTTAGAATTTCTTGCGTTGCCGTCTGACGCTCCAATTGCGTGTGCAGCTCATTCAATTGTCGTGTGTTGTCCAAGGCGATCACGGCCTGCGCGGCAAAGCCCTCAACCAGAGAAATCTCGTCGTCTGTAAAGGCCCGAACCTCACGTCGGTAAATCCCGATAACGCCCACGGGCGTACCATCTGCCGACATTAATGGGACCGTCAGAAATGACCGGACACCTTCGTCGTCTACAAGTTGACGGCGCCATGGGTCGCCCTTGATATACTGGTCAGTCAGGCGCAAATCGACATTGTGAACAACGCGCGCCTCGCGCACGGACTCCGCAATCTGGAGATGTGAGTCCAGTGACCAACGATCTACGCCAACCTCGTAGGTCGCCAACTGATCACCAAAATGGGCCGCATATTCAAGGTGGGTTCCAGCCTCATTCAAAAGGCTCAATGTGGCGACATCTGTTTCGCAAAGCCGAGCGGTGTTTTCCAGGATCGTCTGGAACACCGGCGTCTCATCTTTTCGTGATTGGCTAATTGTCTCAAGAACTTCACGCGAGGCGCCTTCGCGTGCCAGGCGGATTTGCAATTCGCGGAATTGGCGAACGTTCTCAATGGCGATTACAGCTTGAGCAGCAAAAGTTTCGACGAGCTTAACCTGATCGTCGGTATAGGGCCGCACCTCGTCTCGCGCCAACATCAAGCATCCGATTGCACCGCCGTCCACCTTTAGAGGAACAAACAGATTGCTGCGGCACCCATGCTTGTCGACAATCAACTTGAACCGTTCATCGCCGGATTTGTGGAAATCAGTGTCTCCCATATCCACAACGCGTTTGGTCTCGCCGCTGAGGATTGTTTCAGTCACCAGAGAATTGCCCGGCTCCATCGTGTATTTACCGTCGCGCCAGAGTTGCTGAATGTCAGGGTGCAGGTTAACACTGGCCACGAGCCGCTGAAGAGCGTCGCCTTCCTGTCCAAGAACCAAGCCAGCAAAAACAGCGTCGCAAAGGTCTTTGGCAAGCGCGACAATCAGATCGCAAACCGGCTGTACGTCGTCCTTGGTCACAGAGATCGCCTGCATCACGCGAGCGGTGGCTTCAAACCGCGCCTGTTGATCAGCTGCGCTTAACTCCGAACTTGGCGCAGATGATGGCGCAGGACTTATAGGGGTCCCTGATGCCTTTTTGTCGCCCAACTGCGCCCAAACTCCCACGTCAATTCTGACTAACAACTGCCCGGAGTTTAGAGAGCATGTAATAGAAGTCACTGGAATTCTTTACGGATGATGCCCTTTGCATTCATGCACACGCGAGCACGGCCCACTTAGCTCGGATCATCCGGCTGGTCAGCGCGATAAATCAACAGTGTAGTGCCAAGGCGCTGGATAGATTTATAGGCCTTACTGTTCTGGCACTCCATATGCGCCTCGAAATCGTCAGGACGTTCGATCTCTGAAGCGCTCCACCGAGCGTCAAAGCTTAAATCCAGACTTCTGTTGGCGAAAGGCAGCATGTGCTGGGTACGCGAGCCCCTGTGAACTCTCTGGGAAGATGCACTGCGAAGTGTACTGCTTGCTTAACAGGACGGCAGAGATGTTCCCATCTCGGCCACCGAAGCAATGGAAATGTTGCAAATGTCGGAATGGCCGCTTTCAGGAAGCTGATTAGTTAATCATGGTTCAAGCTCAATGCCCGGTTTGGGCCGCTCACACCTGAGCGAGGTCAGGCAGTCGAAAAGATGCCACGATAGCTCCGGCGTTAGCATCGAGCCCAAAGCGGCTAATTGGTCAACAAATCCCTGCCGTCGCAGCGGAACACGGAATTCGCCTGACAGTGGAAAAGACAGTGTCGACATTTTTGACGCGAAAAATATTTGGTGGTCTTAACGCGTAACAGAATACTCGTTGTCAAATATCAAGCATAAGCTCTAAGCGTCCGAATAGATCGGCCTTTCCAAATCGGATGGCCCTACTCAGGCACTATGTTGTGATTAATCCTGAACAGGTTCTTTGGATCATAGCTGCCCTTTATTTTCGAAAGCTTCCCGCTGTTTAGGCCGTATGCACCAGCCATATGATCCGCTTCGTCTTCGGGCATAAAGTTTACATACGCGCTACCGGTCGCATGAGGCCGCATCTGATTATAAAGTCCCCGCGCCCACGCAATGCACTCATCATCCTTGCTCGGGTCTTCCCAACGTGTGTGAACATTCATTATGAAGTGTGCTGATCGTTGCGGATAAGCTGTTGAGTGGGGTTCAATGCGTGCCATTGCGCCACCTACATGCGCAATAAATACTTCGCAAGCAGGGTCGGGAAGGCTGGAAACCGCCTCGAGAAGACCTGTGATTGCTTCCGAGGAAAGCGCTTCGAAATCATGGCTTTTCCAATAATTCCGAGCGCCCGGTGTAAGCAAAGGGTCGAATGCTGCTTGCCAGTCTACAAACTTGTGAGGTGAGATGACATCGGCAATCGGTTCTCCTAGCGCGCGCAAACCCGACAAGGCTTTTTCACCATCGTCTATAGGACCACTGTAGCAAGCTGCAAAAATCAGCACCTCTCTCCCATGCCACTCTTCTGGTAGGAACGGGAGAGGAGGAGCTTTTCGCATCACGCTCCAGACGGTCAGTTCATCGGGTGAGTCATCTGCAATGGCTGCGAATTCTGCAAGCAGCTTTGGCGCCTTTTCGATCGGGTGAACGATCAGACCCGACAAAACATCGGGCCCAAGATCATGCAACTGGAACTCGAATGAGGTCACGACGCCGAAATTGCCGCCTCCACCGCGGATGGCCCAGAAAAGCTCCGGATGGCTTGTGGGCGAGGCGCAGACAATCGTCCCATCTGCCGTCACAACTTCTGCCGACAGAAGATTGTCGATCGTCATTCCGAATTTCCGCGTCGTCCACCCAAAGCCGCCGCCAAGGGTCAGACCAGCGATACCAGTTGTCGAATTGATGCCGACAGGGACAGCAAGCCCATGAGCCTGAGTTTCGCGATCTACATCGCCAAGCAATGCACCCGGTGCAACCCGAGCAGTCTTGTTGACAGGGTCTACGTGTACCGATTGCATCTGGGACAGATCGAGTAATACCGTCTCGTCTGCAACAGCGTGACCTGCAATTTGATGCCCACCTGATCGGACCGACATTATGAGGCTGGCGTCTCTAACAAAGTTTACAGCTTTCTGTACGTCGCTCGCCCCCATCGCGCGGATCACGAACCCAGGGTGACGTTCGAACATGCTGTTCCATGTTGTTCTTGCGCCTTCATATTCCGGAGTGCCCTGAAAGTAGACGCCGCCGCGAAGCGAGGAATTAAGCACATCCAAAGCGTCTTGACTCACAGTTGCCGTGATTCCGTCGAGTGTTTTTATGTCGTACATGCATAGGCCTCCCTGTTTTCAGGTCAGGCTTCTTGCGCGGCTGCCTCATGTAGTTGTGACTTCCGATGCGTTGTCCCGCAGATAAATCGCCTCGGATTAGGTTTTTGAACTGCGAATATTCAGGCGAAAATTCCGGGATCTATCTGATCCACGGGTGTAATGACATCGGCTGGGATGTTAAGGCGCTCGGCCGCCTTTCTAAGACTTTCCTCGTCGGGGGCCTCATACAGGCAGTATGTTTTGCGCTTGTCTGCGCTGAGGAACGAGAAAATCCACTCGACCCCGACTTCGTCATTGATCTCTTTGATGTGAATTTTGTCGTCGTCGCTGACGTTCAGCTGCTCGGCAAAATTTCTCTCAATTATGTACCTTGGCATAATGCTCCCCCAAGCATGTAAATGACTTTAAACAGCTACTCCCTCGAGCTTTGACCTAAGGAAAACCATACTCAATTGCTGTGAAATTGCCAACGCTTCCCCTTCTAGTTGAAACGCTAGTTTCAAATCATTCGTGCGGCCCCGTTGCCTTAGCGCGGATGCATACGCTGCCTTGCTGTGCGCAATCCACGGTGGGCACTTCATGCGCGTGTCTATTTCGATGGCCTTATGGAACATCCTCTCAGCGGCGTCCCAGTTTTTTAGCACCGCTGCCAGATTGCCTAGACGTCTTGCTGCCGCCCCGGCGCAAACTGTTGTTGCCCCAGCGGTGATCGTCAGCTCTTCGTATGGGGTCAGCATGTCATAGAGGGTCTCAGCATGTCCCAGATGCTCGACTGCGACACAAATGTCAGCGAGATAAGACAAAGTAGTTGAAAACATAGCATCAAGCGGAAGATCGAAGCCATTCTCTGCCATTTCATTCAGTATGCGTTCAGCTGGTTCCTTGTATCCCAACTCGGCGGCAATAAGGCCAAATCCTGGTTTCCAAGAAATGTCTTCCGGGCTATCTGTCATCAGCTTCTTGATCACCGGTGCAACTTCGTGCAGCCGGTTTTGTTCGCGGCGGATGGTAAACATCTGAACACCGAAGACGCCCTCAACATGTTCTCCATGTGTCTGACGACCGATTTTCACCGCTTCGTTGGCATGCATCTCCGCTTGCTCAAAATCGCCATCCATAATTGCAACCATGGCGCGTGCGTGCTTTTGCACCCAGTAGAGTTGCAGATGATTGTCCTTTTCCGAAATCTCCGTCAGCAATTCGAGTGAATGATCCATCAAGTCGCGGTCGGCCATTTCGGCCCCGACAAAAAGACTGAGTGTCCGGTCCCGACCCTGATCAATACTCCCTAGGTTTTCGGCCACTCGATGCATCGCATCAAGATTTTCACGCCAATGACGTACCTCTCTTCCTTTGCGCGCGACGAATGGCGCCCCAAAATGCATCATCATCACCGAGAATTGGGATTTATAGTCCCCTAGTTTCGCGGCCAGTTCCATTGATTGCTGACCATAGCGAGCGCCTTCAGAAAACTGGCCGACAAACATATGTGCCCGTGCAAGTTGGCTCATCAATCTGCACTGCCGTACTTCGTCATCGTCGGGGAGGTCGTTCAGAGCTCTATCACAAAGTTCAATGGCCTCGCCGTGTCTCTTACTCGACATCATACACGAGTCCGCAAAATGGTTCGCAGCATCAGCGGCGAGCGCCACATCGTGTATTCCACGGGCGGCGTCCGAGGCATCTTTCAAGGCCGCTATCCCCTCCGGCAACTGACCCAGGCTGTCATGGCTGCGACCAATAAGGATTTTGGCTTTGATCGTTTCGACACCGTTATCAGATCCAAGATTTTCGGCCGCTTTGAGTGTTTCCCTGGCGTTGACCATCGCCTCTTGGCTGGCGGATCGCGCCAATGCCATTTCAGTTGCCGTCTGCCATTTGTCGAACGCAGCACGCCATTCTTCGGCCTCTGAAAGATGGCGGGCAACCAACTCGGGCCGACGTTCAATCTCAGCTGACCGCAACTGCATCAAAGCACGGGCCACGTTTGCATGTTGTTGTCTGCGGGTTGAGCCAAGCATGGATTGATAGGCGGTATCGCGAATAAGGGCATGACGGAAAACGAAATACCCTCGATTGTGCCCGCTTTCAAAGATCAAACCCGTTCGAGACAGCTCTTCTATACGAGATTGAATTTCCGCACTCGCAAGACCTATTGCGGAAGCCAGCAAGCTAGGCTCGAACTCCCGTCCAATGACGGCTCCTGTTAACGCGACTTGTTTAGCCTCTGGCGAGACCGCGTCAAGACGTGCCATCAGTGTGCCCTTCAAAGACGCGGGTATGTGGACTTGCCCGTGTTCACCCGCCTCAACAATCGCCCGGGCCAGTTCCTCGACGAACAAAGGCACGCCGTCCGTCTTCTCAATGATTGTGGCAATCAGAGCATCGTCGGGTGCTTTTCCGGTAACATGGCGAACTAGGTTCGAGACATGGGTCGTATCGAACCGACGCAGCTGGAGCGTATGTACGTGCGCTTCCCCGTCATCATGGGCAAGTTCCCAGCCGGGCCTGTGGGTAATCAAAATCATCAAAGGCAGATCTGCGCAAATTGCTTTGAAGCGATCCAAAAGAGCTTGGGTGGAAGGATCAATCCAATGCGCGTCCTCAACACAAAGAATAACAGGACGCGTGCTTGCGCGCACCTGAACCGTGTGGATTAACGTCTGAATCGTGAGGTCACGTTGCTCCTGCGGTGACATATCGAGAACGCTTCGGGCAAGAGCACTGTGAGGCGCAACCAGCGCGGCAAAGACGGGCAGAACCTTTTCCCATTCCAAGCCCTCTCGGCTTTCCAACATTTTTTTGACAAGGTCGAGAATTTGGTCGTCATCAAAATCTGTCCCCACACCAGCATCCTGAGAAATCCTCTGGGCGACAGGGTGGAACGGGCTACTGATAAGGTAAGGAGAGCAGTTCAGCCTGATAATATCAGCTTCGCTAGTCGCTACAGCATTAGCGAGAAACTCTTCCGCCAATCGCGATTTACCGATCCCTGCTTCACCGGCAAGCAGAACAACCTCTCCCTGACTGTTCTGCGCACGCAGCCATGATTGTAAAAGGATACCTTTTTCGTAGTCGCGACCAATCATGACGCTGCCACTTTCGTCCCTATAAGATGCTCGAAACCGGCTTTCCGCGCTGTGTTCTGATACGACAGTCAAAAGGGTCCGTGGTTCTTTGAAACCTTTCAGCTCGGTTTGTCCAAGAGACCTAAACTCAAATAGCCGATGCAAAGTTTCTTCGGTCTCCTCAGCAGATAAAACAACTGAGTTCGGTGCTGCGTGTTCCTGAAGCCGCGCTGCCAGATTGACAATTGGCCCCGTCATGGCTCCTTCTTCGTAGGTGTTTTCACCGATCGTATCGCCAACTACCACGTCGCCACTCGCGATACCTAACCTGGCCGACAAACGCTCACCGTCAGGTGCTTTAAGATCTCTGACCCGCCGAACGGCCTCAAGACCAGCCTTTAAAGCGCGAACTGCATGATCTTCATAGGCTGTAGGCCAGCCAAAAAACACCAGGAGACCGTCGCCCAAATACTTCGAGACGTAGCCGCCATACCTGCTAACTGCACCTGCAACCGCATCCCGGTAACTCTGCAGCAGTTCGCGCATGTCTTCGGGATCAAACCGGTTAGTCAACTCAGTCGAGGCGACGAGATCAGCAAACAAAACTGTTAAGTGACGCCTCTCTGCGATCGCTAATGAAGCAGGCTTCCTTGCGGATAAGGTCACGCCTTGCGATTCATCCGAAATGGGGACCGGGCCGACTTCGTCTGCATCCACGTCTACGGCCTGCGGCGATTGAGACGAGTGCTTTTGACCAGTCAATTCCTGAACCGCTGCCAGGATGATTTTTCGATGGCCCAGACTAACCCCAAGCTCTTTAAGGTCGTCGTTTGACAGTAGTGGCAGTACGCGCGCGTCGATATCATGCTGTGCAAAAGCGTCTGAGTATTGACCCAGTTCGAGATCGTTCAGCCATTTGTCGATTTCAACCGCCATAACGGGATCATGCTTAGATACGGGACGCTAATCAAGAAAACGCTGTAACCACAGGCTGATTTTTGGCGGTCAAACGTCCGCATTGCTTTTCACAGAAATGACACCTACTTATGCAACTTTTTTCAGAATGCAGAGGTTTTTTGCAGGCAGATCTCCCTCAGCGAGCACTTGCTGCGCTGCCGCGATAGGCAGCTTTGTCCGCGATGTGTGCGTTCGGCGAGCCGAGGGTTCGCGCTCGCGGTGAAGGTCGGCAATGCGGGCTGCGACCGCAGCATATTTACCCATTGGCCAACGGCCGGTATGGGCCGTCCGTGAAGACGGCCCAAGTGCGTTAGATTTCAATGGCTTCCGCGATGGCTAGGGCATCTTCGAGTTCAACACCCAGATACCGAACCGTGCTATCCATCTTGGTATGTCCAAGAAGGAGCTGAACTGCACGAAGGTTTCCGGTCTTCTTGTAAATCTGAGTGACTTTAGTCCGCCGCATCGAATGCGTGCCGTAGGCGCTCGCTTCCAAGCCAATCGATGTCACCCAATCCCTAACAATTCGCGCATATTGGCGGGTCGAGATATGCAAGCGCTCATGGAAGCGGCCAGGCCAAAGGTACTCCGAGCCCACCATCAGTTCGTCTTCCATCCATTTTTCGACAGATACACGCGTCCCTTCGGATATCTCAAAGCGAACGGGTTTCTGCGTCTTGCTTTGAAGCACGGACGCCCGTTCCTTGATTTGACCCGACGCCATCACATCGACGACTTTCATCTTCACGAGGTCACAGCCGCGCAACTTGCTGTCTATCGCCATGTTGAAGAGCGCGAGATCTCGGTGGTTCTCAGCTAGCTCAAGTCGGACTCTGATTGCCCACACGTGTTTTGGTTTCAGCGGCCGTTTCTGCCCGACGATGCGGCCCTTGTTCCAGGCAGGGCGAAGTGCGCGAATGGCAGGTAGGTTTGGTGTTTCCATGACTGATCCTCCAATCCGCCATTCCCTCCCACAACGACAACCTGACGTTGACGAGGCACCATATCACACGATTGCCGCGCGGCATCCGAGGTCGGCTGGGAGCCCATTATGCCGAATGCTGCAATTTTAACTAGCGTCGGCTAACTGCAAAAAGCCGACATTTGGTAGGGCAGCACCAGTGCTTAGTTACATATGTATTTGACGTCTTGGTGCCCAAACTGCGCAAGCAAAGCGCCATGATCAAATGCACAGCGATGTGAGTTTCTGATTTGGCTCAGCCGGATTCCCCCCCCATTGAGTCCCAGATGAAGTCCAATATCGCGTCTTTTGAAGGGGATTTCAGCCGCACTGCATGAAAGTCAGAAAAGATCGTATCACTTAACGGAGCAAGCGATATCAGCCTGCCAGCCTGTACCCATTGTGCCGCGTAATGATCCGGCAACAAGCCAACATGACTGCCTGACAGCGCGAGATAGGCCGTCAATTCGATTGTGTCTTGCGCAACACCTTCTGAGTGATCCAGCAACATAGGATCGAGGTCCTTGTCGATCGGATTGAAAACGAAACTATGGGCTGAGATTTCAGATGCAGCCAAAGTTGTCTTAAGATCCTGAGGATTGGAAACAGCCGCGCAAGGGTGATCGGGGCTGCAATACAGGTTACTCGCTTCGCGATACAGCGGCAGTGCTTCGACCTCAGAGGGGATACGTTCGTTCCCCGCAATCCCGAGAAGTGCAATATCGATGCGGTTTGCCCTGAGCTCTTCGAAACACGCCAGATAATCAAGGATACCGATGCTGACCTTAAGACCGGGCATCTCGTCCCGAAGTTTTCTCAGTGCAGAAATCAGAGGGTTGTTAGGATCGGTTACCATTGAGTCGACGACGCCAATCCGGACGCGTTTGGCAGCGGGCGCGCTGATGGCGTTCAAACGCATCGCCGTTTCGTCAATCTGCTCCAAAAGTGCGGTGACTTCACTCAGAACCTGCTCACCCTTGCGTGTCAAAGCAAACCCTTTGGGCCCACGATCACACAGCCGCAGCGCCAGACGATCTTCAAGCCGTGCAATCTGCGCACTGATCGCTGGTTGTGATATTCCCAAGGCGCTTTGTGCCTTGGCAAACCCACCCGCGATGGCGACCGCCTGAAACACGCGCAGCAAACGCAGGTCGATATCTGAAAGTTTCACGTGGTTTTCACCCCATTGTCATGCCACCACAAAAACAGCGACGCAGGGCCATGTCGACCAGGTTATGCAAACATAAGGCATTCAGTATGGTTTTGCCGCTCACCCGGTTCTAGCTTTTAGGCAATTCTAATACTGGACATCATCGGGAGGCGAAACATGGGTATGACCCCTAAACTATTCACTACAACTGGTATCATTATGGGCCTGGCAGGCGCGGCGTGGGCCGAAGAACTGACCGTCAGCGCTTGGGGTGGCTTTTTTGAAGAGACCTTGGCGGCAGAGATTTATCCTCTGTTCACTGCGGAGACGGGGATTGAGGTCAAATCACTTGCACAACCCGAAGACTCAACCTGGATGACGCAACTGATGGCTGCCGCGCGGGCCAAGCAGGCACCGGCTGATTTGTCCCTTGTGGTGGACGAAGTTCTGTTTCGCGGCAATGAAGTGGGGCTTTGGGCCGAGCTCGATCCCGCCAACATGGCAGGGACGCAAAACCTGTCAGATGGTTATGTGAAACTAACCGATGCTGGCAATGCATATGCGGTGGGCGCGTTGGCGTTTTACACAACTTTCGTGACCAATACCGAATATGCAGCAGATGCGCCGGGAAGTTGGGCAGAGCTGTGGGAGCCAAAATGGGATGGCAAGTTGGGTATCGTGACAACGCCGAACTCCGGTCTTTTGGAAGTCACTGCGACAACTTTCTTTGGGGGTGTCGACGTGCTTGAGACGCGCGAAGGGATCGAAAAGGTCATCGCGAAGATCGCAGAGCTGAAACCGCAAGTTAGCCTGTGGTACCGCGATGAAGGCCAGTTTCAGCAGTCCTTGGAAAGCGGTGAATTGAACGCGGGGCTGTACTACCACGATGTGACCATGCTCTCGATCTGGGACGGAAAACCTGTCGCCTCAACCTTTCCAAAGGAAGGCGGGATCGTATCGGATGCCTATTGGGTTGTACCGCGCGATTCCAAAAACATCGCAGCCGCCGAGAAATTTCTGGACTTCATGAGCCGCCCGGAAACACAGGCCTTGATGGCGCGCAAAATGGGTGTGTTCCCGGTTGTGCCTCGCGACAGCATGGATCTGACAGAGGAAGAATTTGCAGCCGTTGGCAGCGAGATCACACCGATCCGCGTTCAGACCCACATCCATTTGCGTGAAGGCGATTGGTTGGAAACCAAGTATCAGGAAATGATCGCACAGTAAGACAAATGCGGGCGGGCCCATGCGGCCCGCCGCACGACTTAGCGGAGGCACCTGTGGCTGCATTGACCATCACGAATCTGAGGAAATCCTTTGGCTCCTTTGAGGCGCTAAGTGATATTTCCATCGCTGTTGAGGACGGTGAATTCATCTGCCTTTTGGGCGGGTCCGGCTGCGGCAAGACAACCCTCCTGCGTCTGATAGCGGGGCTAGAGAGCCACGACGAAGGCGATATCTTGCTCGGGTCTGAAGACCTGACGAAAGTTCCTTGCCACAAACGAAATATCGGCATGGTGTTTCAATCGCTTGCGCTGTTTCCTCATATCAACGTCGGCGACAACGTCGGCTATGGTATGCGCCTGCGCGGGATCGCGGCCCGGCAATCGGCTGCCGAAGTGACCCGACTGCTCGACATGGTAGGCCTGAGCGGCTTGGCCAAACGCTCTGTTGCCGCCCTGTCTGGCGGTCAGCGGCAGCGTGTCGCAATTGCGCGCGCCTTGGCGTTGCAACCGCAAATCTTTTTGATGGATGAGCCGTTTTCGGCCCTAGACGCCGCCCTGCGCGATCAGATGCAAGAGGAAGTCAAACGCATTCAGCGTGATCTTGGAGTGACAACTGTTTTCGTGACCCATGATCAACGCGAAGCGATGGCGCTGGCCGACCGAATTGTCGTGATGAACGGTGGCAAGATTGAACAGGCCGCAAGCCCCGACGCGCTTTATTCTCGCCCAGCGACGCGCTTTGTCGCGGAATTCATCGGCATCAACAACATTATCGAACGGGCGGGTCGCCCACCAATCGCTGTGCGTCCCGAAGCTATCATGTTGAGCACGCACGAAGGCGGTCTGGAGGGGCAAATCATGCGTCAACGCCGTCTTGGTGCATTGCTTGAACGTGAGATCAAAGTTGGCGATCAAACCCTTCATCAAAGTGAGATCGCAGGAGCAGGGCCCAGCTTTGATATTGGTTCAACCGTCGGTGTTGCATGGGATGAAGGCAATGCTTGGGAACTGCCAGCATGATGGCAGCCCCGGCATATGGGCCACGGCTGATTGGCGGTTTGGCCTTTGGGGTGATGGCCGTTTTCTTTGTCGTCCCGCTGATCTTTATGATTGTGGTCAGCTTTTATCAGCCCGACCCCATGGGCTTTTACAAAGTCGATTTCGTTTGGGAAAATTACGCCAAGTTCTTTTCCAGTTTTTACTACACCGTCTCGTTCCGCTCGCTCTACTCCTCAGCCCTTGGAGCGGTGCTGGTTGTTGCCCTTGCGTTCCCGCTTGTTCTGTTTGTGTCCGATCTTGGCCGCAAGTGGCAGTTGTTCTGGATCATCTTGCTGCTGTCTCTGATGTGCCTGAGTGAGGTCATCATTGGCTTTGCCTGGCTGATCCTAATGTCCGAAAGTGCTGGCATCCCGCGCCTGCTGGGATGGCTTGGAGTGTGGAACGATCCGCGTTCCCTATCCCCCAGCTTTGGCGCGATGATGATTGGTCTGGTGTTCCTTGGCTTCTCAATCGTCTCTCTGATCCTTTATCCTTCCGTCTCGCGGCGCGACCGCAGTATTCAAGAGGCAGCGGTAACACTCGGCACTCCTCCTGTGATGGTATTCTTCAAGGTCCTGCTGCCGACCTTTCGGGTCAGCCTGTTGTCTGTCACGCTGACGATGTTTGTCTATCTGCTCGGCGTCTTTGTGATGCCCACGATGTTGGGCCGGCCCAAAGATTGGACCATGACGGTTATCATCAGCGACAAGGCGCTGGGGGATGCAAATCTGCCACTTGGGGCTGCGTTGGCCGTTGTGATGCTGATCGTGACGATGCTTGTGCTGGTCCTTGCCGCCGTCCTGACCCGAGGGCGCCGGACATGAGAAACCTTTACCTCTGGATGATCGCCCTTCTGTTGACCGCGCCCTTCCTTGTGGTGCTGGGCGTCTCTGTTGGGGCTTCCAAGAACATCTCCTTTCCGCCCGAGGCGTTCTCGGCGATGTGGTATCAACAGCTGCTGACCGAAACCGAATGGCTGGCCGCCATTGGGCGCTCGCTACTCATTGCCATGATTGCGGGCCTGATCTCGACTGTTCTGGCGCTTGCGATCAACTATGTCCTTTGGCGAACCAAGTCAGGTTTTGCCAAGCTGACATTTGCGCTTGGGCTTGGCCCCTTCATGCTGCCCCCCATTATCCTTGCCTTAGGGGCCAGCCTGTTCTGGGCCGAGGTCGGCTGGTATGGCCGAATGGAAGCGACGATCGTTTCGCACGGCGTGTTCTTTGTCACGCTGCCTTTGGTGATCATCGCGCGCGGATTTGCAGCGTTGACAGATGATGTGATTGAGGCGGCACAAATGATGGGTGCTACACCCGCTGCAGTATTCCGCACGGTCGTCTTTCCCTTGATCGCGCCCTATGTGTTCACCGGTTTTGCGCTGGTCGCGATCATTAGCGTGAATGAATACCTGATCGCCAACATGATCTCTGGCTTTGTTGTCGAAACGCTGCCCATCAAGATCTTCAACAACGTGCGCTACGGCTACTCTCCGGTCGTGGCGGCAGCTTCGATGCTCTTTGTGGGGCTCACGGTGACGATCCTTTTGATCCTGTCGCGGGTCACGGATCTGGTCGCACTTTTTGGAACATCAAAGGATACCTGACATGCAGACGCTTACGCGGCAGAATCTTGAAGACATCCTATTTGGAGCAGTCATTCTTGGCGCTGGCGGCGGCGGTGACATAAATGAAGGGCGTGCATTGATCGACACGGCGCTTGCTGCAGGCAAGACATTTGATCTGGTAGGTGTGGATGATGTGCCCGATGAGGCGCTGATCTGCACACCCTATTTGTTGGGTGCCATTACCCCGATGACCGCAGAGGAGGAACGCGTCTATGCAGGAATGCAGGACGCAGAGATGGATCCGCTTTTGCAGGCTTACGCCGAGTTTCAGGAACACCTGGGGCAGGAATTTTACGGCACCACCCCCTGCGAGCTTGGTGGGTCTAACACTGCGGCTGCCTTTTTCCCGGCCGTTATGAACGGACATAAAATCATCGACGCCGATCCAGCCGGGCGCGCAGTTCCCGAGATCACCCATTCAACCTATTACCTTGCAGGGCTTCCCGCCGCTCCAATCTATGCGGTCAATCAATTCGGGGAATCCTTCCTTATCGACAGAGTAAAGGATGACCAACGCGCAGAGACATTGGTCCGCGCCCTCAGTCAGGTCAGCCGCAACACAATTGCAGCAATAGACCATGCCCTGCCAATGCGGGATCTGCGCGATGTGTTGATCCCCGGAACAATTTCAAAGGCAATGCACTTGGGCGAAATCTGTCGGGATGCAATCGCGGCGGGCGAGGACTCTGCGGCTCTGGTCGCCAAGGCGGGTCACGGGGCAGTTGTATTCTCTGGCAGGGTAGAGTCCGTGACTTACAAGACCGACCAAGGATTTACGATCGGTCAGATTGTGCTGTCAGGTGCCGGCTCCAAACTGACAGTGAGCGTCAAGAATGAAAACATGGCCTGTTGGCTGGATGATGTGGTGCTGGCGACAGTGCCTGATCTGATTTGCTTGTTTGACACACAAACAGGCCTGCCCATTGCAAACCCTGATGTCGTGGAAGGGCAAGATATCGCTGTGGTGATTCTGCCAGCGCCAGACCCATTTAGATCCGAGAAGGGGCTGTCAATATTCGGGCCTGCCTACGCAGGCGTTAAGGCCAGCTTTATCTCGCCGCTGCCTCTTGTATCTTAGTGACACGGCTGGTCGCTTTGATCCGAAATGCGGACAGAGCGGGCTGAACCTTTGCGATGTGTGGCATCCTAAATCGAATGTCTGAAAAGCGAGGGAAAGCTGAAGTGCATTCAATCACGGCTAATTCACGTTTCGTCCGCGATGTGTGAATTCTTCTTCCATCTCATTTTGCAGGTGCGGCGAATGTCGGCAAAGCGGGCCGCGCTCGCGGCATGGCAGTGGATGAGTCAACGGCAGGTATGGGCCGTCCTCATCGCCGCGATCTGAGCCCTCCAATAAGATGTCGCGGTTGCTCCGAGGTCGGCTCTGAGCCCAACCTAACAGCCTTCGACACATTCCAATGGCTGGTTTGGGCTTTAGGCAATGTGAAATAGAAATAAAGAAGCCATTTCGGATCAGAGTAAAGAGATCGCGTTGATCACTGTTTCACGGTTCTGAACAGCGCCGGTTTGCAAATACTCCATTGCTCTAAGCGCAGCTTCATGGGCTTGGAGCGATGACCCGCCGACGCAATCCTCCACAACGCGGCAAAAGTAGTCTGATTGGTGGCCATCAACGAACGTGTAGTGCACACAGACATCGGTCAACCCTCCGCATAGTATCAGAGTATCTACCTTCAGGCCGCGTAGCAGAATTTCGAAATCGGTTCCAAAAAACGCAGAATAACGCCGCTTCGGAACTAAATAGTCACCAGTGCGATATCCCATCTCTTCTTTGGCAACCTCTGTCCGTGGATCACCTTCGAGACAGTGTATGTCCTCATCGCCATCCAGCTCCCGGCCGAAGTCGATCCGGTCGGAACGATGAACTTCCTGAATGAAGATGACGGGCACATTGTTTTGATGTGCAGCGTCAACCAAATCGCGCGCCGCGATCATTCGTTCCCTATAGCCCGGCATATTGTCGATTGAGCGGATTGCGCTGTTATCAATGAACGTGCTCTTCTGAATGTCGATCACGATTAGGGCGGGTCGACCCTCGATTAGTTTCTTTGCATTTTTGTGTTTGGTTGTCATCTTCGACCTCAGTTTTATCAGGTCGTCCTGACTAAGCGCCGTTCCTGGCCGGGCCGTCCCGGCGGGCAGATCAATTTTGCCTAAATGTGCTAGGGCGCTTGGTCAAGGGTGTGGGCTTATTTGTATTGGGATGAATAGCAGACGTTCGCATCCAAACCGGCATGGGCGGCTTTGTTCGAGAGACGACTGCTGCCAGGATCAGGTGCTTAGGATGTAGCAGTTTTCCGATAACGAAGCGTTTTGCGTGTGGGCTTCGTTTTTTTCGGTCTGGCGAAGGGTGTGTAAGGGAAAATCAAGCCCTTCTGTTTAGGGGCGGCTTGCCATTTGGGATAGAGAGTGCAGCGGGAAAACTAGAAACTTAAAATGTCTTCAAGTTGTTTCCATATTTGTTCTGCATGATCTGGCTGAGATTCTGCCAAGCGGACCATCCTGATTGCCAGAATTTGAGTGGGCAGCACATCTTCGATGCACATAAGCCTGCCGTCAGAAAGGTGGGTCGCGACCAGCGAGTGGGGCAGCCAGGCAATTCCGATTTCATTCAGGGCGTATTCTAGAATGGCCAATGTAAGCGCGGTTTCGGCCTTGGGTATTGCGGTTTTACCTTCAGGCAAACGCGGGGCGATCATCCGGGAATAGACCTGCCCGAGAAAAACCTCGGGCGGGTAGCTGATTGTTGGAATTGCGGCTTCCGTCACTTGCGGACGCACAGCAGGCGCGCAGACGGGAATTAACGTATCCATCCCCAGCGTTTTGGTTTCAAATACGTTGACGGGTTCTTGCATCTTGTCATCAGGCACCGCGTACATGATGGCAAAATCGACCTCCTTCGAAATCAGATGCAGTAGGCACTCGTCTTGATTTCCTGACCGCACGCGAACCGAGGTTTCGCCATCTTCAGTCAAAACACGCACAATTTCGGGGGAAACCGTCGTTGTGAGGGCGTGTTGGCAAACGAAAGACAGCGACTTGCCGGCCTGATCACTCGCGGTTTTTAGGCTGTGCCGAAGCCCATGCAGCCGGGTGCTGAGTTCACGTAATTCAAATTCCAGTTCCCGCACGCCTGGCATCAAAGAGACTGGCTTGCGGCGGCGATCAAACAGCGTTGCGCCGATGTTGTCTTCGATAAGCCGCACCCGCCGAGTAAACGCAGATTGCGTCAGCAATCGCTTTTCAGCGGCGCGGGCGAGAGAGCCGCTATCAAGCACGGCTAATATGTCATCGATCCACTCAAGACGCATGGCGGATCGATAGTGCAGTTCGTGACAACATGCAATTCCTGCAATTTATGTACCGAAGTTCGAATTAGGAATGCGCCTCAGCGCGTAGTAAGTTGACAAAAGCAAATATTAGGAACCACTACATGCACCTTGCCCGTTTTCCCCGCCTGCATCTTGCCCATCTTCCAACACCGCTTGAACCCATGACTCGATTGTCAAAGGAGCTGGGGGTCGAAATATGGATCAAACGCGATGATTGCACCGGTATGTCGACCGGTGGCAACAAGACGCGTAAGCTTGAATTCCTAATGGCTGAGGCCGAGGCGCAGGGCGCCGACATGGTGATGACCCAAGGGGCCACGCAAACCAACCACGGTCGGCAGACGGCTGCATTTGCCGCCAAGCTGGGGCTTGATTGTCACATCCTTTTGGAGGATCGCACCGGTTACCAAAATGGAAACTACAATACGAACGGCAACGTCCTGCTAGATCATTTGCATGGCGCAACCACCGAGAAGTTTCCCGGCGGCCACGACATGCCGGGTGAGATGGAAAAGGCAGCGGAAAAGAAGCGCGCTGAAGGGCACAATGTCTATGTCATTCCTGGCGGCGGATCGAACCCGACCGGCGCGCTTGGCTATGTTAACGCGGCCTTTGAACTGTTGGCACAAGCAAATAACAGCGGTTTGCAAATTGACAGATTGGTGCATGCAACCGGTTCTTCAGGAACGCAGGCCGGATTGGTGACGGGCATGTGTGCCATGAATGCGCAGGTGCCCGTGCTGGGCATCGGCACAAGGGCGCCTCAGCCCAAGCAAGAACAGATGGTTTTTGACCTCGCCTGCAAAACTGCTGAAAAACTGGGCTGCGCAGGTGTGGTCAAGCGCGAAGACGTGAAGGCCAATACTGACTATGTCGGCGAGGGTTATGGCCTGCCAACGACAAGCGGCATAGAGGCGATCCAGATGTTTGCAGAGCTCGAAGGCATCCTTCTCGATCCGTGCTATTCCGCCAAGGGTGCAGCCGGTCTGATTGATCTTGCACGGAAGGGTGAGTTCAACGGCGAACGGATTGTGTTCCTGCACACAGGGGGTGCCGCAGCCCTTGGGGGGTATGATTTTGCCTTTGATCATCAAAACCGCTGGGTGACTGTCTGAACCATGACACTGCGCCCGGTTGGAATTCTTGGCGGTATGGGCCCCGAAGCGACGATCCTCCTCCAGCGCAAGCTGGTGGCGGCCGTACCCGCAACTGATGACCAAGACCACATACCTTTGTTGATCGACATGAACCCGCAGGTGCCGTCGCGGGTTCGTCATCTGCTCGAGGGCGTCGGAGAGGATCCGGGGCCGACGCTTGCCGCTATGGCGCGTCGGCTTGAAGATGCTGGAGCCTTAGCGCTGGCGATGCCGTGCAACACCGCCCATCACTATGCCAAGGCGATTACGGATTCCGTGGACATCCCCTTGCTGAACTTGATCGAACTGGCAGCTGAATATGCAGCTCGGACGCTTGGGTCAGGGGGATGTATCGGAATGCTTGCCTCGCCAGCCGTACAACGTACTTATCTATTCGAGACAACGCTGCAAACGCTCGGGCTTTCGGTTGTTTGGCCGGCAGACGATGAAAAAATGCTTGCAGCGATCCGAAAAATTAAGACTGACGGCCCGTGCAATGAAGGGCGCGAAACACTAAGAGTTGCCTCGAAAGAACTTGTTGCCGCAGGGGCCGACCTGCAGCTTGTGGCTTGCTCAGAATTCTCGCTCATCGCTGATAGTGTTGCGGCCGAGGTCAATGCCATTGATACGATTGACCTGCTTGTCCAGGCGATTGTCGAATTTTCCCACGCAGGGCAAGTTTAGGCGATTGAATAAGTGCGCCACAGCGTTCGGAGGCAATCTGTAAGTCAACAGATACCTTTGTTCATAATTGGTCCCAAAGCTGTTGCGCTGTCTGATCAAAGGTCGCCGGATTGGCAAATGCGGAAATCGTCAAGGTGGCACACCACGCGTCATCGCCGATTGGCACCAGCAATCCTGCGTCCAGCTCTGGCGAAATCGCGGTTTCGGGCATCCAGGCAAAGCCGCTTCCGGTAATCAGGCGTCTCTTGATTGTCTCAACCAGACTATCAACATAAATCGTCTCGGCGTTCAGGGGTTTGCGGTCTATGGTATTTTCTACAACCATGCCTAAAAACGAAGAACGGTCATATGCCAGATAGGGGATGGGTGGGCCATCCTGCTCTGCGAGGCTCCAACCCATGGCACGCGCTGAATCAGCTGTAGCCACTGGCACCAGACGATCCTTTAAAAGGTCTTTTCGCTCAAATGCGGTTTCATCAATCATCGGTGAAACCGAGTGGTGGTTGTAGCACAAGAGAATGTCCACTGCGCCCTCGACCAACAGGTCACAGCAGGTGCTTAGGGAATCGGACAATACACGAGTGCGCAGATCGGGAATTTGCATCTGCAACTCTTCGATGCGACTTGCCAAAAAATTAACCGCGATCGTGTGGAGGACCGAAAACCGGATGAAACGGCTATCCCCACGATCGGCATCCCGCAGCGATTGACGGGATTCTGACAGTTGTGAGATCGCCGCCAGCGCGACCGGCAAGAATTGTTGACCTGCTTCTGTCAATTGAACAGGATAGGTGGCGCGATTGACCAGAGGCAGCCCGACCCAGCTCTCCAACGCTTTGATTCTACGACTGAATGCGGATTGTGTGATGTTACGTTCATCGGAGGCTCGGGTGAAGTTCAGTGTCCGGGCGAGGCATTCAAAGTCGCGCAGCCAGTTCAAATCCAATGTGTGTACCTGCATTTCCAAGGAAGCATTGGTCGAGCATACTCAAAACTATGCATTGCGGGAATAGTTTGATGAAATGTTCGAATTGGCCCTCAGAAAACCTCATGCTCTAGACTTTAAGCTAGGGCCTGGCGGTTTGTCCCCCTTTTCCCCTTCCGTCCGAAGTCGCAGCCCGAGACGACTTTGTACGACACCGCCGAGCGATGGGAATGAGATTGACTAAAAAAACGACGCCAAAATACGGCGCAATTCAACAGAGGAGACTATCATGAGAAACAAGCTAAAGGCATTTGGTATGGCAGCGGCGGTAGGTATCTATGCGATGCCCGCATTCGCGGCGGAAGAGGTTAAAATCGGTGTGCCGTCTTGGACCGGGGCGCAGGCAATCGCTCATCTTCTGGGTGCCGTTGTTGAAACGCGCATCGGCGGGACGGTTGAATATGTGCCCGGTAACAATGCAACCATCTTTCAAGCCATGGATCAGGGCAAAGGTGACATCGACGTGCATCCAGATGTGTGGCTGCCCAATCAGGAGAGCTTTACCAAGAAGTATGTCGACGAGGCCGGTACGGTAACATTGTCCTCGAACCCCTACGAAGGCAATCAGGGTTTTTGCGTCAGCAAGGACTTTGGTGAGGCCAACAATATAACCGACATAGCTGATCTGGGCCGCCCTGATGTCGCCGCCCTGATGGACAGCGATGGCAACGGCAAGGGTGAGATGTGGATTGGCGCCCCCGGCTGGGCTTCGGCCAATGTGAACGAGGTGAAAACGCGCGACTACGGTCTGCTTGATTTCATCGAGCCCGTGCGTGCAGAAGAAAGCGTGAAGACCGCGCGTATCAAAGACAGCATCGCCAAAGGCGAGGGCTATGCCTTCTATTGCTACAAGCCACACGCGGTCTGGTACATGTTCGACGTTCAAATGCTGAGCGAGCCGACGTTCGACCCGGCAAAATACGTGATGGTGCAGCCATCGGACGATCCGGATTGGTATAGCAAATCCAGTGTAGCCACCAAAGACGCCCTGAAGAACGTCCAGATCGCATGGTCTAATACGTTGCCAGACCGCTCACCTGCGATTGCTGATTTCTTCGCGAATTTCGCATTGACTGCGGATGATGTCAGCGGTTTCGCCTATGAGATCAGCGGCAAAGGTCGCGATCCGGCAGAGGTTGCCCGCGAATGGGTCGAAGCGAACCCGGATCGCGTCGACGCTTGGCTGGGTCTCTGATCCCACTTCCAGAAACAGGGTGGCGGCATCTGTTGGCGCCACCCAAAAGCAGATCTCTGGAGGACCTATGAGCGACGACACCGTTATCGAAATTTCGAATGTCTGGAAAATTTTCGGAGGCAGACCCGAGGTGGCGCTGCAGGCGATCCGCGACCGCGGGTTGGACAAGTCCCAAGTGCTGGCCGAATACAACTGTGTTGTCGGTGTCGCTGATGTCAGCCTGTCGGTAAACCGGGGTGAGATTTTTTGCATCATGGGTCTGTCAGGCAGCGGTAAATCCACCCTGGTTCGCCATTTCAACCGATTGCTGGAGCCGACAGCTGGTAAGATCGAAATCGAAGGCACTGATGTCATGGCCTTGGGGCCAAAAGAGCTTCAGCAGTTTCGCAACAACAAAATCGGTATGGTGTTTCAGAACTTTGCGCTGATGCCGCATCGGTCGGTGTTGGATAACGTGGCAATGCCACTGGAAATCCGACAGGTCAGCAAGAATGAACGCATGCGTCAGGCTGCTGCTATTCTCGATATTGTCGAACTGGGTGCCTGGGGGTCAAAGTTCGCACACGAGCTGTCCGGTGGCATGCAACAACGTGTGGGCCTGGCCCGCGCCTTGGCCGCCAACCCCGACGTGCTTTTGATGGATGAACCGTTTTCGGCCCTTGATCCGCTGATCCGGCGACAATTACAGGATGAATTCATCCGGCTGAGCAAGATTCTCAAGAAGACTACGATCTTCATTACCCATGACCTTGATGAAGCCGTCCGCATCGGCAATCGGATCGCCATCATGCGGGACGGCAAGGTGGTGCAGATCGGGACAGCCGAAGACATTGTCATGAACCCCGCTGATGACTATGTGGCTGATTTCGTTGCAGGTATTTCACGCCTCAAAGTGGTGCGCGCCCATGCGGTCATGCGGCCAATTCCAGAACATATTGCGGCCCATGGGCCGCTATCGGCGGATGCCCCGCGCGTGAATGAAGACGAAAATCTGAGCACGCTGATCAATCTGGCGATCGACAACAGTAGCGCAATCCTTGTGGAGGACGGCGGCGTGGATGTTGGCGTCATAACCCGTGCCGATCTGTTGCGCACCGTGATCGAAGGGACCGAAGTGTCATGAGCATTTCTGATGTGAACCCGCTGGAAGATACCGAAAGCGAAGCGGCCCTTGCCTATGCCGAAGAGCGGCGTGAAAGCATTCGCACATTTGTGCGCACCAGCCCTGACTACTATATCCGTAATTTCGACAAGATTGGTGCATCGTCCCGCTTTACACCAACTTTCAATCTGATGGCCGGATTGTTTGGTCCGGTCTGGTTCGGTGCGCGAGGTCTGTGGTCATGGGCGTTACCATTTCTGATCCTCGAAACTATAGCCTTTGTGCAGATTGCGCGAGGGTTGTTCGGCGATCTGGCAGCCGAGGCAATGGAGCGTATTGCATCGATTGAAGGGACGCTTGAACTGCGCCGTCAGCAATTGGCGGCGGCTATCGAAAACAATTCGGACAAGATCGATGTCTATCAGCGAACGGTGGACTCGCTTGAAGAAAACATAGGGGGTATCCGTGCCGAGGCCGAGGCGATGGCAGCTGAAGGTCCTTACATCATTCTAACCGGCCTGATCATACTGATCATCATCAAATTCATACAGTCGCAGGTGGCGAACTGGGCGCTTGAGGCGCGTTTCTCGGAGTGGCTATCGGATCGTTCGATCCGTTCGGCCATGCCGGTGTCGCAGATCGTGTTCAGCGCAATCTTCATGGCGTTAATCGTCGCCGCGGCAATGTTGCATTACAGCTTCCCAGGGCGCTTTTCACTGCTTAGCCATTTTCCGACAGACCCAAACATCCGCCTGACCAGTATCACTTGGGTAGAAGATTTCATCGCCTGGTGCGTACGCAACAGCGAGACCTTCTTTGATGGGCTGACATTCGGCATCCGCACTCTGTTGGATGCGCTAGAGGTCATACTGGTTCAGACGCCATGGATCGTGATTGCGAGCTTGATTATTCTGCTGACCTGGCTGACAGCGGGCATCAGCACGGCGATCTATTCGGGCGCATTTCTGGCCTATATGGGCCTGCTGGGTTTCTGGGAAGGTGCCATGACGACGCTGGCCTTGTTGGGGACAGCGGCGTGTCTGTCGATTGTTATAGGAATTCCGCTCGGCATGTTTGCTGCCCGTCGCCCACGGTTCTATGCGTTTATCCAGCCGATCATGGATTTCATGCAAACCATGCCAGCCTTCGTGTTCATGGTGCCTGTGATTGCGTTCTTCGGCGTTGGAAAGCCAGCGGCGGTTGTGGTCACGATGATTTTTGGCGGCACACCGGTGGTACGATTGACCGTTCTTGGTCTGCGTGGTGTACCAGAAAGCGTGCGCGAAGCAGCTATTAGTTTCGGTGCCAATAAGTGGTACTTGCTCACTAAGGTAGATCTTCCATTAGCAAGCCCATCGATCCGCGCGGGGATCAACCAGACGATTATGTTGTCGCTGGCGATGGTCGTCGTGGCCTCGCTGATTGGCGCCAAGGGGCTGGGTGAGGACGTGCTGGAAGCATTGCAATATGCCAATGTGGGCCAAGGCATCCTCGCCGGGTTTGCGATCCTTTTCTGCGCCATGATCCTTGATCGCATTGTACAGGGTGGGCGCAAATGACACCTGTCGTATTCGTCCATGGATTTTTGGGCGGCAGTCGACAATGGTTAGGGCAAGTCGAAGCCCTGGCCGGTTTCAACGTCGTAGCCTTGGACTTACCGGGATTTGGTGAGAATGCGCATCTCGAGGCCCCTACCAGTATTGCTGGATTTGCCGAGTGGGCGCTGTGCGAATTAACCGGGCGGGGAATTGAGCGATTTATCCTGATCGGCCATTCAATGGGCGGGATGATCGTCCAAGAAATGGTTACCCGCGCACCCGAACGTATCGACCGGTTGGTGCTTTACGGCACCGGAACGATTGGCATTTTACCCGGCCGGTTTGAGACGATCGACACTTCAAAGCGCCGGGCCAATACAGAAGGACCAAGAGCCACGGCCAGACGTATTGCGGCAACCTGGTTTCTTGATCGGGGAAAAGCTGCGGCCTATGAGGACTGTGCTATGATTGCAGAACAATGCAGCCTGCAAACCATGCTAATTGGGCTCGACGCAATGGAAAGTTGGAGCGGCGCCAAACATTTGGCGGATATCATGACCCGTACGTTGGTGATTTGGGGTGACCGGGATCGGACCTATCCATGGAGCCAAACCGAACAATTGTGGCAATCAATTCCCGACGCCAACCTCGCCGTGATACCTGGATGTGCTCACGCGACGCATTTAGAGAAGCCGGGGCTCTTTAATTCGATACTGCGAGATTTTTGTACCGCCTGACAGCTTGTCTGCAGCCAAAATGTTAGAACGACCGCTGTCGTGACCAATTCCGGTCTTTCCCGGACAGTGTAGATATTGCTGCGAATGGGTATGCACTGGCAGCAAACGCCGGTTTGCAACGCTGTATTTCAGTAATCCGCTCGGTTGTAGAATGTCTCTTATGGGCCGTTCTGCCACGATGCTAGTTCTGCGAAACTGGCAGATGCCGCGCCGCATCTGAGGTCGGCTCTGAGCCCAAAGTCACGAATGCTGAGCTTTGCGCATCGGACAGCTCCCATGTCTACGACCCCGGAACTCACCGCCTATATTGCGGCAGGCGGGCAGTTGAGCGGCATCTGCGGAAATATAGATGGCGACAGCGCACCAGTGACCGTTGATTGCGAAGCTTGCCGCATCAGCAACACGTCCGTTCTGATTCAAGACAGTTGTCCACGCTTCGTACAGACCACAGCAACGCGAACTTTCGAATTTATCGCCAAGCGCGTTGCCGAGCGCAATGATCTCGATCCCGCGCGTTTGACCCGCGACCTGCCTCACGCCTGATTTCATTACCTTCTATTGAAATCAAAGATGCCCGTATCCCGCTGGATGCGGCGCGATTGTGCTTGGAGGCCACTAAATGACTATTACCGTTACACCTGCGCTGTCCGAGGGCGGCGCAAACAAACTCTACTTCGCGGCATGGCGCTGGTATTTTTATGCTGGTCTTTATGTCATTCCAATCTAAGCAAATTTATTGTGACACATCCTACTGCGTAGAATCAGGGCCTGACGGTTCCTGACCAACCCGCAGCCTTCATTGCACTGATCAGCTCTTGAACTGGCTGCGGGTCTACAAACACTCGAGCCTTCAGTGCTTCGAGAGGGAAGCTTGGCCAAGTGTCCGAAAATACTTTTGCAAGCCGCTGTGCCTCTGCTTGTTCTCCGTTCCTCCAGTGGGCTGCCATAAGGTAAGCTGCGGAAATTGGTCCGAACGGCCCACCACGCGATATTGTTTCATCAAACGTCCTGATTGCGGCAGCATAGTCTCCCGTATGGAACTGAGCTGCACCCAATGCATTGTCAAATACAAGTCCCCCTCCTTGTGAGGCCAGGACTCTATATCGCGCTGATTGAGACAAAACTCGTTCTAAATCAGATGTATAAAGGGAAATCAAGGCATCGAATTCAGCAACATGTGAATCATCGGGTGCCAAACCTACGGCCCGTTGGGATAATCGAACTGCGCTATCGTAATTGCCCACCCCAAATTCAAACCAGGCTCGCGCTGAAAGCGGCCATGCTGCATCCGGAGCCAATTCCAAAGCATAAGCACTATTCTTGTCGGCCGCGTGCAAAAACTCATCAGAACCGGGATCGCCAGATTTCATGATGGCGAACATGGTTTCGACCTGAGAAGCGCCAGCATACCCCCCGTAATAAAACGGATCTCGTTCAGTTGCTGTTTGAAATATCAACAACGCTGGTTGAAGGCCTGCCAAATCTGTAACCGGAAAAATCAGATCCCGGCCAGCGTTGCTTAGGTTCATTGCTTCGACGCGGGCTGGCGACACGTCGTAGATCGCAGCTTTGCCAGTTATTGGAGCAACAGATTGCGAACCGCGGCCGATCAGAACACCAACTAGAATACCGGCTACTAGAAGTGAAAGCGAGATAACGACTGCGTAAGCCTGCCGCCTTCCGCGTAATGGTTGGCTGCGTCGATTGGAGCCTGGCAAAAACTCGGGTGCGTAACTTCCGACAGGCAATGAGATTACCAATTCGTCAGCAATCCCCTTACTTTCATAATAAGCTTGGAGTTTTCGCCGAACACGTCCCGCATCCACACGTACGACGCCTTCGCGTTTCAATAGCTCATCCGCGTCGTATCCATAAACATCCATCGCAATGGTTTTGGCGCGTATCTGTTCGGAACGACCCTCGAGCGATTCCATCACAACATAAGACAGAAAAGACCGCATGCGGGCGGACCCTTTGAATTCATCTGACTTCTGAACCCTATCCAACGCATCGCGCACCTGCTCGGCCGAGAACTGTTGAATGTCATTCTGTTCCTGATCGTCCATGCTGGCGGTCAAAGAACTATCCTTTCGCAATAAGGGTTTGGCGCCATGGTGCTACGGTAGCATGCGGCTTTGTACGTTCAATACATTTTCTGTTGGGTGCATGCTTGGCAAACGAATGCCTGAAGGGCGCTGCCAATGACGGATGATGAGTTCTTTGAATCCCAATTTCCCGAAGCGGGTCGCCTGCTGCGGGACCTGCGGGCAAAAGACCAAGAGTTTGATCGAATTTGCCGCGACTACAAAGAGGTCTTCGCCGAACTGGCGGTGCCGCCAAGGTCGCAGTCTGTTCTTCAGATGCGCTATCTCGCCGATCTGGCAGAAAGCCTTTCGGACCTGCGCAGCAGTATTGACGGACGGCTGGAGGCGCATGGCCTTGATTCGGAATCGGTACGGAACAAAGATTTGGAGGTTTGACATGAGACTTAGATACATTTTGCCTGCGTTGTTGATTGGTGCCGGCTCCGCGCTTGCTCAGGAAACCCCGATTGTTCATGACGGCGAGTTCGAATTCCTTCGCGCGCAGTTTGGTGAGGCATGGGATGCGCAAGACGTTGAAGTCGACGCAAAGCTGACCGAAATTCGTGCGGCCAATGGCGGCAAGCCTCCTAATTTCCTCTACATCTTGATCGATGATGTAAGCTTTGGTCAGATGGGTGACCGCAAGATGAATTACGTCATGGGGATCGAGACACCCAGCATCAATCAGTTGGCTACCGAAGGCATGTCGCTGATGCGCATGTATACCGAACCCTCTTGTACTCCCACACGTACCGCCATGCTGACAGGGCGCCACCCGATACGCGCCGGTGTCGAAGAGGTCAAAGTGGCTTTGGTCGGAGAAGGTCTTCCGACCAGCGAAGTGACATTGCCGGAGATACTGAAACAAGTCGGCTACAATACGGCGCATATCGGCAAATGGCACCAAGGTGACATTGAGCAATCGTACCCACACAATCAGGGATTCGACTGGGCCGCATTTCCACTACACCAGCAAGTGCAGCTGAGCCTCATGATCCCCGAGGCAATGAGGTCCAACGCCATGCTCGGCTACGTGCCCGAGGGGCAGAACAATCAGTTCCTGCTGGATGAGCGCTTCAAGCCATATGGTCTTGTCACCGGTGTCGAGGCCGAAGCCGGTGGGCCCGCCCTGGAAGTAGACATGTCAGCCGGTGAGGTTTGGACGCAGGCCAAATATGAAGAGATGAACGAACGATATCAACGGCAGGCGCTGGAGCAACTCGAACGTGTAGCCTCCGAGGATGCGCCGTTCTTCTTGCAATACTGGCCGCTGTACCCGTTGAACTTCGTCTATCCGGATCAGGCAATTTCACGAAATGGCGGGTTTCATGCGGACAAGCTGCAACTGCTTGATGGATGGATCGGAGATCTCTTGGCCAAGCTTGAAGAAACCGGCACGGCGGACAACACAATTGTTGTTCTGATGGCAGATAATGGTCTGATGTATCACTATGAAGGCTCATCCGGCCTGAACCAACTAATCTATCGCGGAGGCAAAACTCAGCATCTTGAAGGCGGAGTAAGAACCGATGCGTTCATTCGCTGGCCCGGTGTGATCGAACCCAACACTGCAGCTGGCGACATCGTTCATGTTTCAGATATCTTCACCACAATGGCGCGAATTGCCGGAGCCACCGCCTTTATCCCAAGGGACCGTGTGATAGACGGCATTGACCAGACGGCGTTACTGTTGAACGGCGAGGGGAACGGTCGGCGCGACTATGTCTATGTCTACGAAGGTCCTGTCTTGCGCTCGGTCGTTAAACAAGAATTCAAGATGCACCTTCCTGCCCCTGGTCAACCCGGCGCGGCTGCTCCAACCTATAACATCTATCGGGACCCTCGTGAGGAACACCCGTTGGTTGGCTACTCGCTTTGGGCCGGTGCATCTTTTCAGGATATGATAAAGCGCCACCAGAAAATGATCGCCAAGTATCCACATTCAGAGATCGGCAAAGGTACCCCTTATGAGGGCATCGAAAACCTGCGTCCGGAAACTGAACTGACCCGTGATGTATTCATGAGTTGGCAGTGACGTCGCAAATTTAAGTAAATATTTGAATATAACGATGTTACAAATGGTTAACGCATCTAAGATCAAACACCGAAGCTCGGCTTCAAACCTGGGGGAGACGGAATGAAACTACAATGGCTTCTGGTTTTTTGTGCAGGCGTTACGGCACCACCCTTGCAAGCGCAGGAAGGCCCAATCCAACACGATGCTGAGTTTTATGTTTTGCAGGCACAACACGCGGATAAATGGGTGCAAGATGACATCGCTGTTGATGAGGCTCTGGCGGCTTTTCGAGATAGGAACAAGGGGCAACCCCCAAACATAGTCAGTGTCTTGATCGATGATCTTGGCTTCGGAGATATGGGAATACCCGAGTTGAATGCCGTCCGGGGCTATGAGACGCCCAACATCAATGATTTCTCTGATGAAGCGATGCGTATGGTTCGGATGTATACCGAACCGTCCTGCACCCCGACCCGCGTTGCCCAAATGACCGGGCGGCTACCCGTCCGTATGGGAATGGGCAACACGCAGGTTGATATCGCCGGGGAAGGCCTTTCAGGGGAAGAGGTTACGCTGGCGGAAGTACTAAAACAGGCTGGATACTCTACCAGCCACGTTGGCAAATGGCACATGGGGGATATTTCAGAAAGCTGGGCGATGAATCAGGGGTTCGATTATGCCCAGCATGCAATCCACCAACAGGGGCAACTAACGATCTTCCATGATGACGCGATCAAGGAACAGGTTTCGGTGGCTATTCGGGACTACGATGATAAGTACACCATCGACCAGTGGTTCCGTCCTGATGCCTCGGCCATGATGACCGTTATTGAAGGCGAAGCTGGCGGCCCGATCCGCGAAATCCGAATGGAACCTGGTGAGCGCTGGAACGCCGCAAAGTATGACGAGATGAACCAAGCCTTCCAGGACAAGACCATGGACGAATTGGAGCGTTTGGCTGGCGATGAAGAACCATTCTTCCTGCAATACTGGCCCATGATCCCGCTGGACAACACACGAACCGGCAGAACGGGTCCTAAAAGCGCTAACGGCGGACTTTATGTCGACAAGATGCAGTTGCTGGATCAATGGCTTGGTGATCTGTTCACCAGAATTGACGAGCTCGGCTTAGCTGAGAATACAATCGTTATAGTAATGGGCGACAACGGTCATTTCACCAAGTACTCACCGCAATCAGGGTTCACTCCGATGATCTTTCGTGGCGGTAAAGCCGATACCACCGAGGGCGGTGTACGGGTTGATGCATTTATCCGGTGGCCCGGCATGATCACAGCAGATGGCCTTCTCAACAGCATCATCCACATCTCCGATCTCTATACAACGATGGCTCGCTTCGCCGGTGCCGATCAGTTTGTCCCACGCGATCGCTTGATTGACGGCGTGGATCAATCTGCTGCATTGCTTTTCGACGACGAAGCAAAATCGCGCCGCGACCACGTGATCATCTATTCAGACAAAAAACCCGAAGCCGTCGTCAAAGATCAACTCAAACTCATCTTGCCGCCACCTGGCAAAAACCCCATCGCCGCCGAATTCTTTGACCTATATCGCGACACTCGTGAGGAATTTTCAGTCTCAACCGAGGTTGGCGCCTGGGGTGGACAGGAGTTTGTGCGAATTCTGGGCCGACACATGGCCCGTAAAGAGAAATATCCAGATAGTCCGCCGGCCTATGGCGTGCCCTATGAAGGGATTGAAAACACGCGCCCAGAATCGCGACAAGCGGTTGAGGCGTTCCTGATCAAACGCCAAGCCCCGCAGCAATAACACCGATAACGGCAGCGACGCACCAAAGCCTTTAGGATCATCACATGATTGGACTACTTTTCTTTGCACTGGGTTTGATCACATCCCTTGGGATCGGCTTTGTCTATTTCAGAGACCTTGGCGACGTCTCTCAAATGCTGCTGAAGGTAAAGCGCGAGAATATGGTGCGCTTTATCCGCAATGAATATCGCCTGATCGGTATCGGACTTGGCGGATTTGCAGCGGCAACACTTGCGCATTTCCTTTTGGGCGCTGGCCCTTTCTGGCTTTGGCTCATAGCGGCTGTGCTTACTCTTCTTCTTTATGGGTTTCCCTACGTTTGGGTGCATTTGGGTCTAAGGAACCAGCTCAATGACGCCCAGTACTTTCCAATTGAAGAAGCCCGCAAATATGTCGGACCAACTGCGCCCGTCGTAGTCATCGAAAACAACGGCCAAGCCCGCGCGCACCCGGATGCGCAGATTATGCGCCCTCATCTGGCCGGGAATGTAGATGGCTTGGGTGGCGAAGACGTGGTCATGACCTATTGCGCTATGGCCAATCTGGGTCAGGGTTACATTCCGCGAATAGAAGGACGACGGTTGAATCTCGAGGTTTTGGCCCAGCATGGCAATAACCTAATCCTGCGCGATAACGACATGGGCGAGCCGATCCAGCACATCTATGGTTTCCGCGAGGCGGACCGCGACCCTAACTCCGACGGTCCTGCCTGCCCCCTTCGACCCGAAGCGCAAATGGAGCCCTGGCCAACCTTTCGAATGACGTTCCGCGGGTTTCAGAAGGCCTATCCTGACGGTGAGGTATTTCTGAACAAGCCATCCCCGAACCCATTTTTGCGCCTGCTGGATATGATGACCGAGATCACGTTTGGCTGGGGCATCGGACGCCAGCATCAGGAAGACGCGCCCGTGATGGACAACATGGATCGTTCGGACGATCGGTTACCAAATAAAACCTACGTTTGGGGAATTACGATCGGTAAGGATGCGGTTTGCTGGACTGATGATTTCATCGTCGAGAACGAGTGGATCGTGAATTCCAATGTCGGCGGACGAGATGTCGTGGTCAGCTTGGATCCAAAGTATGAAAGCCTAGGCGTTTGGTACAACGACTTTGGTCAACCTGTGAGCCATTGCGATTTTTGGGGCCATTCAGATCAGGGTCAGCTAAAACGTGTCGAAACCCTGCGCGCAGGCGCATTCTGGCATGTCTGGTCCGAGTTCTTCCCGAACACTGATATTAATCGTGTCGGCAGCGGTTCCATGGCAACCGAAGGAGCTGTAGAATGAGGCCCATGGCTAAACAACCACAAACCAAAGACCATTTATTCAAACTTGATTGTTTGACGGGAGGGACAGAATGACTTCGTCAATTTGGGTGAAAAGCTGCGCTTGCGGAGTAGCTTTTTTTGCATCTTTGGCCACAGTGGCTTCGGCTCAACAATCCGATTGGTCATATGAGGCCACAATCTACCTGTTCATGCCGGAAACAGAGACTACATTGGACACACCTTTGGGCACTCTGGACGGTACGCTCAGCTTTTCGGATGCGTTGGAAAACCTCGATTTTGCCTTTATGAGTGCGTTCTCGGCCACCAACGGACGTTGGCTGATACTTGCAGATTACAACTACACAGACTTATCTTTCAGTAACAGCGCTCCTGGACCTGTCGGCTCGGGTCTGGAGACATCATTTACCACACAATACCTAAGTGGCTATGTTGGCTACAGAGTGTATGAAGCGCCAACTATCACCGTTGACGTCGCCGGGGGTTTCCGGTGGTTCAGCACTGAAACGGAATTTACCCTTCTACCCGGCGCGGCACCGGGGCGCACAACAACGGCAGATGATAGCTGGACCGACCCTGTCATCGGCGCCAGAGCACGGGTACAGTTCTCGGATAAGTGGTCGGGCTCCGGTTTTGTCGACTACGGAGGCTTCCGCAGCGACAGTGAAACCTGGCAGATTCTGCTGACGGCAGATTACGCAATCAACGACAGGTGGCTGATCCGCGGTGGCTATCGCTATATCTCATTCGATCATGAAATCAACGGCAACGATTTTACATTTGATCAGTCGGGGCCTGTGGTAGGCGCGACTTATCGGTTCTAAAATTCTTTGTTGGCGAACCCGAGACAAGGTTGTGATGTTACGAACGTCGTTTGATTGGCGCGATTCAATTGTAAAAAGGTTTAGAGAATCAAATTCGCATGTGCCCTCAGATTTGTTTTCGTGCCTGGCCCCAGATCTTGACCCCCGGCATCGATAGCTGGCTGGAGTTTGTTGTAGCCATAGAAATCTAGCAATGAATGAGACAAGTCTGAGGTAGCGATTCCACTGTCGACCGCGGAGTGAGAATTCACCTAGACTAGCTTTCGCAATCGCAGCGAATGTCTGAAATGCGGGCTGCTAACGCAGTATTTCAAAGGGCTGATGGATGTCGGCTATGGGCCGTCCTCGTGATCAGCTACTATCGAGGCAGGGGACTTTGCCGCAACGGCCCCGAGGTCGGCTTCGAGCCCAATGTGTTCGTTACGATCGGCGCATAAACAGATAACCGCGTTCTGCGAAATGTGTTTTCCAATCCAAACCATGGGCCAAAGCGGTGGCTATAAAGTCTGCAATATTGGGCGACTCATCCGCGATTAGAAGCCATCCGCCATCGCTTACATGGTCCATCAACGAATTCAGAACCGTGCCCCGAGATGGGCGATCTAACATGTGCAATGTTCGGTCGATCAGCACTATGTCAAATAGACCCTCTGGGTTGTAGGTAGTGATGTCGGCCACAACACCTTCAACTTTTAAATTTTCTTTTGTCGCTGCAGCTCTTAGATCGCGAATGCCATTGGGGGATATGTCCACTCCCACAACGCGATGCCCCAAACTCGCAATGAAAATAGCGTCACGGCCTTGTCCGCACCCCACGTCCAGGACACGAACGTTATGTTGGTCGAGTTGGTCGAAAAATTTGACAAAAACCGAAGTTGGTTGCCCCAATGCATTTCGTGTCTCGCCGTACAGTTTGTCGTAATTGTAAGCCATGGAATCAGCGTTAGTAGATATCCACGTGATTAGCTAAGTGAAATATTTCGTGAGCGGCAGGAATGTCCGCGATCCAGACCTCCACTAATCTTGTAACTGTGCACTTGCAGCGAATGTCGGCTCTGACGGGCCGCAACGCGGCGGCGATGCCCGTCAGTGAATGGCAGCAATGGGCCGTTCAAATTGATGGCGAGTGGTTCTTGAACCGAAATGCTGCGCTGCACCCAAGGTCTTGAAAGAGCCCAAAATACCGGATGCTGCAAGTCGCGCAAATGGCCGCTAATCAACCTGTGCGGCAAGCCATTTGACTAGTCATTTCGGGACGAATATCGGCCAGGACCTGAAAACTGCGGGCGAGAAAGAAGATGCCCAGGCCCGAGATCATCCACGCAACCAAGATTGCCCCAGGTGCCGCAGATTGAGCCATATTCTGCGGGATATTGAATACCCCTCCGCCAAACATGGCGCTGACCACCAGCAGCGTTATAGCAAAATGCCCAAGCTTCTTGGGGCTTGCGCTCTTTGCACTGTCGGCAGTCGAGGATGAAGGGCTGGATGCGGTCTCGGTTGACATCAAGTCTGTCCTAAAGCTTAGGAGGTGGGGGCAGTTGGCCTGCCTCATGCACATTCAGGCAGCAACAGATTTTTCATCCTTACTTTAATACCTTGGGGCTGTTGCGGGAAGCATTCTTCGTGTGGCCGCAATTGGCTCCATCAGAAGTAATGCCGCGCTATCCGTAAATTGCTGTAGGTCGCTTGATGCAAGGCGTCGTCGAATTGCCGCACCAACGTCAGCAATTATCGCTAATTTCCAAGGAGTGTAACGGGCCAACCCCTCTGCGGCCCATAGGTCAGTTCTAAGCCCATGTTGAACGATGCCAATTGAACAGAAAGGGCAATTTCCATCGACATTTCATGGTCGCTGTTAACATGGCAATGCTGATCACCATTGTATCAAATTTTTCGCAAATATGCCCAGGAGACATACCCTTTGAGCCCACGCGCACGCACCAAAGAAACGCGGCACCAACGAGTGCCACCGGTTTGCTCGCAACTGTGAACACGTAAGGCGGTTCCATTTGGCAGACCAACAATCACATTGTAGCCTGTTCCGGGTCCACCACGCATTTTCAGCATGTCACCGTCTTCGACGCCAAAAACCTCGTATCGTCCGAGTGAGGCGGCCGTTGCTGGTGCAGCGTATATTGTGGCCCCCAGGAACATTGCCGCTACGGGTAAGAAGATTGCACTGCGCATCGCGTTATCCTGCTTGTTGCCTCATCTACAATCGTAGCGATTCAGCTCACCAAGAGGAATAACCCTAAGACAGGAATGCGCAAATTGGCCAAAGTCTGGTGGCTATGACTGCCACGCCCGGTTCGAAGGGCCGCAACGCAGTATCTCGATTGTCAGGCGATTTACTGGAATGGGTTGATCCAGAAACCTCAAGGAACGACGAACAATGTTCGTAGCGTGGGATACATGTGGGCAGCTATGCCAGATCAAATGGTTGCGTTGGAGGGGTTGATGCGTGAGGTTGCGAGATGGCTGCAAAAGAGACCGCGACATGATGATCTATGGATTGAACACCTGCGCGATTTGCCAGAAGGCCCGAAAGGCGTTGGAGGCAGAAGGCAAGGAAGTCACTTTCCGCGATGTCAGGGCGGAACCTCTGACCGAAGCGGAGCTGGCTGAGCTGATTGCAGAATTCGGGGACTTGCTGGTGGACCGAAAATCGAACGATTACCGAGCGCTTAATGACTGGCTAAAAAATTCGGAAGTAGAGGCACAGATTTCGGCCCAACCCAAGGTGATGGCGCGCCCGGTAATACGCGATCGGGATGTGTTGTATCTTGGCTGGGATGAGACGATTCAAGTCGCTTTGCTACAGAGCTGAGTTTTTAAAAAAATGCATAATTAGCTTAACGAAACCCGCTGAAATGCTGCACAGGGCCGAATGCCCGCTCTCGGAGTGCCGTTCGGTAGATCGTGGTAGCTGCAGAACGTCTGCAATGGGCGGAGAGCCTTTTTGCATCAGGCATCGGTCATATGCTGGACCAGTGAGGTCAGCTGTCTGTCGCCATGGCCATCGTCCCAAGCCGTCTTGGTTCGGTCATGCATCAACCGGATGAAATCAGCGGGAGCCTTAAGTGAGAGATAGGTCTTCAACGCATCCTCTTGCGCCATCGCGTAAACCTTCAGAGAGGCTTCTGCATTGTCGTAGTCCTCGGTCGGAACGGTTCTGGCAAAGAGATCATGGTAGTCCTTGACCAATTTGATCGTGGCAGGAAGTTGGTCGGCATAAACTTGCATCGGGATGCCCGCTTTCTGACAAACAAGTGCACCGTATATCATTCCGAACATAAACCCCTGCCGAACCGTGAAGAGGCCGGCGAAGAGCGCGGCAAGCGCCGCTGGCTTCTCTCCAACATGGGCGGACTTTCCACCCAAGTTTCCGATGACGCTGCCATAACGGTCCCAGGTACCGGCACTGCCGACCGTCAGGATTGTGGTTTCGTCACCGCCAATGCCAGAAGGGTAGGCATTGATCATGCCAAGCATGTAGCCAGCCCCCTGTTTCTCCAGGATGGCGACCAGTCTATCGGCATCCGAGGTATCGCCTGTGCTCATGTCGCAGATAGTCTTACCCTCTAGCGAAAGACTCAGCCCGTTGACTAGTTCAACTGTTTCCGTGTGGCTCTTGATACAAATGATGACAAAATCAGACGCCGCGATGGCATCATTCGGTGAGGAGCAGATGGTGGCGCCAACCTCAGCGAAAACCTCTGCCTTTTCCGGCGTGCGGTTCCAAACGCTGACATCGTGACCTGACTTGAGCAGGCAATGCGCCAGCGCTGACCCCATGTTGCCCAGTCCCAATACAGCAAGTTTCATGATCTTAGCCTCCTGTGTCCGCCAATGAGTTCCAGCACCAGCATGCGCCGGCATGGGGAGATGACATAGTTGTAAATTTTTCTATATTGTTAGATGGTCTAACTTATGGATTGGCGCACGCTTCCCTCGTTGACATCTCTCAGAGCTTTCGCCGCCGCCGCCGAGTTTCAAAATCTGACCCGGGCGGCAGAGGCACTGAACGTGACCCATTCCGCAGTCAGCCAGCAAATCCGTGGGCTAGAACAACAACTCGGCACCCGGCTTATCACTCGTACCCGGCACGGTATTTCTCTGACATCGCAAGGCGAATTCCTGTCGGCTGGTTTGCTTGAAGCCTTCGCTGAAATGGCCTCTGTGACCGAGAGGGTGACGAGTGCAGAGTCGGTTCGACCGTTGGTGGTCAGCGCGACTCCGATGTTTTCAAGCGCGTTCCTCATGCCGCGACTGTCGACGTTCATTGACGAATTCCCCCATATCGAATTGAGGATCGATTCAACGATCCAGGCTGTCGATCTCAAGCCGGGCGGAATTGATATGGCCGTCCGATACGGAACAGGTCGCTGGCCAGGGCTTGTCTCGCAAATGCTGTTACCTGGTTGTCTGACGGTCGTCGCGTCCCGCGAACTGATCGGAAACAGGGTGCTCAAAAACCCTGTAGAATTGCTTGATTTCACACTTCTTCAGGAACAGGCGTCGGTCGAGTTTGATCTGTGGCTGGAAAAGGCCGGCATCCCGCCCGAAGCGGAACGGAAAGTGATCCGCATGCCGGGCAACATGCTGTTGGATGGCATCCGCCGAGGTGACGGTATCGGGGCGACAGTACCGGCCTTTGTCTCTGACGAGTTGAAGTCAGGACAACTCGTGGCGCTGTTTGATGATCCAATACCACGGATCGGCTATTACCTTGTCACGCTGTCTGGTCCGGTTCGGCCAGTGGCAAAACTGTTCATACAGTGGCTTTCAAAATCAATTACCGAATATGAGAAAAGCCTGTTCCGATGGCCGCCCGCTCACCTGTTGTAGACGATAAAGAGCACCGGTTAGAGTCAAATAGGGTCTGACTTACAAGGTAACGACCCGACAATGCTGCGCTACGACTGAAGGTCCGCTCTGTGGATGCCGCACCGCTGCGTTAATGGCAGGGGCGAAGGTCCGGTGTGGGCCGTCAAATCACTGACCAGTTTGCTTCTCGAATAACGTAGCGCGCATAGCGAAAATCGCGAATGAGATTGATGCCATCTTCGCCGATATCCAATAAAATAGCGTAACTAGGGCCCGTATCAGGCTTGACCGGATCAAAAGACAGAATTGCGCCGCGCTCTTCCAGTGAACCGGCAACCATATGCCAATCGGATTGTCTGGCGTAGTTACTGAAGTAGCCAGAAACCAGCGCTTTTCCATCGCGTGTTTCGACCGAGACGAGTTCCAGCCGGACCTCAGCACTTAGCATTTCGCGGACACGATCAAAATCGTGGGCATTGAATTGTCTGGCATACTCATGAAGGAGGGCGGCTTGCCGATTGCTCAACGGTTTCGATACTTCCTCGTTGGATTCGCGAGCACGTATCAACTTTTTCCTTCCACGGTGCAAAGCCGATTTGACGGCGGTCTCACTGCTGCTCGTTAGTTCGGCTACTTCAGCCGTCGAGTATCCCAGCACATCGCGAAGGATCACGATGCTACGTTGGATCGTTGAAAGCTCAAGATAAGGTTTCAACGCCTCGGGAAGGCGATCAGATGGGTCAGCTTGCGGTGTGGGAGGTAGGTTGATCAGATCATGCTTCATGGCCGCCTCACGTTTGCGGGCCCGAAAGAAATTCAGGGCCGTGTTATGTGCGATGCGAAACAGCCAAGGGCGCAAGGACTGGACTTCTGTGCCGCTCTTAAGTGCGATGGCTGCTGATAGAAGAGCGTCCTGCAAAAGGTCTTCGCCATCAATGACTGATCCGGTCATTCGAGCGAGATAACGGTGCAACTCTCCCCGCATTTCGGGGAGAGTTGCCTTGAACCTCTCAAGGCTCGCGTTCTGGCCGGGCAGTGGCATCAATCAATGGGTTCCATAGTGGTACCTGTCACTCCCCATGCCCCGGTCGCATTGGCCGTTTCTAGCTCGATCAGGTCAATGATCCGGTCTGCCAAGAGTTCAGGCGACAGCTGTTGATCCCACTGTGACATGAATTCTTCTTGCGAGACACCTTGCGCATCAGCATATGCATTTGATGCGATGTTCGCGGTCTGCGTTCCTGCAATGAACTGCTTTGGATAGACCGTGAAGCAACGAAGACCTAATCCAAGCTTCTCCGCTTCACGAGAGGTGTAGTTGGTCAAGTAATGTTGCATTCGTTTTGCGCCTGCATATCCACCAGATAGCAACGAGCCACTGATAGCAGCGCCGCTTGATAGGGTGACAATTGTAACGTTTCTTTTCATCGGCATCTGAAGTGCAGCTTTCAAAAACTCGAACGTCGTTCTTGTGTCGGAGTTCCATGTTGCGCTGAAGTCTTCCCAGTCCTGCAGGTGAAAACTTCCCATTTTTGGGGTAATGCCACCTGCAAGCACAAGAAGGTCGGGCTTAACCTGGTCCAGCAGATCGCACGCAATCCCACTAGCTCCGTCACCAACAAGTCCCGAGATGTTAGGGCTCTGTGTTTCCAGTGTATCAAGATCACTTTGTGTTCGCGAAACCGCGGTTACTTTGGAACCAGAGATTGCAAGCTTTTCTGCCAAGGCCCGACCTGTTCCGCGTCCTGCGCCGACGATCAGCGCACTTTGAAAATCCGGAGTCATCTGAAATCCTTTCTTGAAGTGTCTGAACTTAAGACACCGCGACGCACCAAAAAGGTTCTCAAAGACCCAGGATTATTCCGATAGGAGGGGATTGCATGCTATTGGAATGGGCAGATCCACTCGCTACTGAGTGGAATGCACCATAAACCAATTGGGTTCGGTGCTCACAACCAAAGTCCGCTTAGGGGAGGCCGCATTGCAGTATCTATCGACACACTCAAGGTCGGTTCTGGGCCGTCCTTACGTCAGTTTTTTGCGGGGCAGGGGGCTTTGCTGCAACGGCATCGAGGTCAGCATCGAGCCCATCCCGTGAATTGGATTTTCTTGCTGCGTGCGTACACAGCACGGATTTATCTGCACGTGCGCAAGTTCTGGCGTCGCTGCGTGGCGGGAAAACCGGCCATTCGTTTATCGCGCAGCAATTTTGGAGAGGTGAAATTACAGGTCGCGGAGATTGTGTTGAAAAACTCGATAACCTGACAGCTGCATTTTTCCGCCAGAATCTGTTGTGCCGGAAAAATTGAAACCCAGTGCCTGGTAGGGCCGCTGAGAGCTCCGGACATCGCCAACGCGTGTCTTAGGCCGACCTCCTCGACAATTTCCGGAAAAGCCATCTACGGGCAAGTTTTTCACCCTTCTTCGCGATAATCGGGGTTTTTCAACACAATCAGCCCAATGTTCTTGACGCTGCGACTTACGCCAATATCCGACGGCTTAGGGAAACGGCGCTGACGCGTGTTGCGGAGAATGTCAGTGGCGAGCCCTTTTACCGAATGCTGCACCAGGTAATCGCTGACTAGGCCAGATTAGTTTGCCGATGGAGGAGTTGCTGGCACAGTTGCCATTGTAACGTCTACCGCTTCCGGCCAACCGAAATTCGTTGTCCGGTCAGGTAGGCCCAAAACTCTGTCGAGTGTGAGAAACTGCATGTCGATTGCCGCCTGCAACTTCTCCGCGGCATGATCGGCGGTGTCAGATCCCCGTGCATCAATCGCGCGCAACAGCGCGAGATCAATAAAGGTGCTTAGGAACAATATGAGTTCTGCGGCAGTATCAACATCTGCGACAGTAAATGTGCCCTCATCACAGCCTTTCTGAATGATCCCGGTCAGAACGGGTATAGCACCAGTTCTGACCCTGCGCTTGAACTGTTCAAGCAGCACCATGTTTTTGTCCTGATTCATGACCCGGAAAAATTCAACCTGACCAGGGTAGTCATGTTCACGCAAGTAGTTGGCTCGCAGGTGGATAAAGCTGTGCAACAGGTCGAGCGCAGAGGAGGCCTCATCAGAGGCAACAACAGCCATCTGCGAAAATACACCCTCAGCCATTCCGTCCAAGACACCGAACAACAGCTCGTCCTTTGATTTGAAGTGATGATAAAATCCGCCCTTTGAGACGCTCGCCATATCCAGCACATCTTGTATGGTCGTATCCTCGAAACCTTTGGAAAAGAACAACATCTGTGCGCATCCCAGCAGCTGAGCCCGCCGTTCTTCGGGCGGCATGTTCTTTCGCTTCGTAGATTTCATACACTTTCCTCTTGCAAACCGACCGGCGGTCTGCAAATACAGACCCATGGTCGGTTTGTACCCCGACTCACCTGGCAGAGCAATGTAATTCACCTGCCAACCCGAATTTAACGATGCGTTTACGCAGCCCAATTCCGCAGGCAGTAGTGCTTTGCGGACCCGGTTGAGTTGTTCTCACGATGCAGGATCGAATGTCATGAATGCTCTTGTCTTTGGAATTACTTCACCATCCGAGTTGCGTCGAATGTCTCGCCTGGCGGGTATTCGCGAATTGCTCGGGATTCTGATCACAAATTGCCTGAAGCGGAAGCCCCCAAAGCAACTCGAAATTCAATCAGGATATGGAATGGCTATGAAAAAATCCGATAAATCAATAGGGAAGAAGAAACCGGCATCTATTGAAGCAAGTCGAAATCGAGGATTTTCAATACAACGCATTGCGACCTCCGGTCGGTTTGTGCGTTCGGTGTTCGTCGCGCTCCTCTTTGGTGCCGCTCTGAGCGGATGTGCCGCCAACATGGCGGCGACAGGCAGAGATGGCCCTGATCTGAGCGTCGTTAGCCAGGAGGCCACCCGGTTCAATGTAGAACGCCAGTTGGGCTCACCCGATGAATTGCAGCAACAAGCCAATGGAGACTGGGTGGCCGTCTATGATGTTGAGCCCAGGACAAAACCAAACCTGGCGCGAGCAGCAGGTCATGGAACACTGGATCTTTTTACCTTCGGGCTTTGGGAAGTTGTTGGTGGCCCGCTGGAGGTGGCACATGCGCGCCGGGTGCTGGTCACTGCCCGATATGACCAATCAGGGAAACTGCTTCAAATGACCAGCAAACCCAAACCCATCCTCTAATCCAAGTTTTGGATCACCGCTGGACGGAAAACGGAAAGCGGGAATTCCAACACCCCCACTAACGGGAAATCACTCCCGCTGGCGCATCACGCATGCCCAGCGTCCAGATGGTCTTTCCGTACAATCAAGAGAACAGACCTTTTAAATGAAGACTATCACGATGATCACACTGGCAGCCATGATGCCAACTTTGTCCTTGGCAAATGAAAGCTGGACCGGTTTCAATGCGGGCTTGCAGCTATCCACAATCGATGTCTCCAAGGGCAACAACGACAATGGAAATGCAGCCCTGGGTCTCCATGCCGGTTACCTTCACGATTTTGACGGTTACGTAATTGGTGGTGAACTTACTTATGACGCGGGCGCTGAGGTTGAGTCCGGAGGGAAAGCCGAAAAAGTCGATACTGTACGCCTGAAGTTCAAAGGTGGTCATGTATTTGGCCGGACATACCTTTATGGCGTGATTGGTTACGCAAACATTGATGGCGGATCCAAGAGCGAAGACGGCTATTCCGCTGGTATTGGCGTGACCTATCGCGCGACGGACAGGGTTCTGGTTGGTCTTGAATACCTACGAGACACGTACGACACGTCTGGTGATGATATCACGGCTGACTCTGTCGCGCTTCGGGTGTCCTACAAGTTCTAGCTGTAGCCATTCGAGATTTCGAAAATGGCGGGGGACTTCAAACGGTTCCCCATTTTTCTACCACATTCAAATTCCGGAGAGGCGCCAGGTGACTAACGTGCCAACTCTAAAGACCGAACGGCTAAACTTAACACCACTTAAAGTAAAAGCCTGGCTCGGTTATCTTACTTTTATGGCCTCGAAGCGCCCAGCGTTTATGGGCGGTCCTGTTTTCCCGCGTTTACCCAAACATGGCGAGCTGGCATTCCTATCTAATCACATGCGTCGCGATATTGGTCTCCCAGAATATGGCAAGCGCGAGCCCAATCTCTATCTGAGATAATGAGTTCAGGTCGCAACCGAATTCGAGACGCCACCACAATGCTTTAATCCAATGGACAGCGAACAATGTACTCATTCAAACTTCAACGCCGTCTCTTACTGTTGACATTCTGTGCCGCCAATTTTGCTGGGTCGTCATTTGCCCAGGATCGTAAAGAAATTGCCGTGACGCGCAGCGGCGAAGATGTTGCAGCCAAAGAGTGTTTCGGAAGCTTCGTTTCACAGGAAATAATTGTTCTTGGCGGGATTGAGCAAACGATACTTATTCGCACTTGTGATTTGTCCCAACCGGTCCTGCTGTTTTTGCACGGGGGTCCCGGTGGTGCCGTGATGCCCTGGGTCGATCTGTTCCACACGCCCTTGCTGGAAGAAAGCTTTGTCGTTGTCCACTGGGATCAACGCGGAGCCGGAAGTTCATTCAACGAAGATCTCACGGTAGAAGACATCACGCCATCCAAGTTGGTGGTGGATACGCTTCAACTCACCAACCTCCTACGCGACCGCTTTGGGCAAGAAAAAATATTCCTGACCGGCCAGTCCTGGGGCAGCGCGCTAGGGTTCATGACTATCGCAGAGGATAGTTCCCCCTATCACGCGTTCATCCCAACGTCAGAGCGTGTCGCGTGGGTACGCAGTATGAACATGGGTTTTGAATGGGCCCTGGATCAGGCGAAAGTTCGTGGCGATGTTGAAACTCAGCGGAAACTCAAGTCGATTGAGCCGTTCGATGCATTAGACGAGGCAGATCTCACCGTTCAGCGCGAAGTTTTGGCAGAATATGGAGCTGGAGACTTTCACACTGAAGGGCTATGGGATCGCTATCTCTCTTATGTGCTAGAAGGGCAGAGCCCCTACTACGCGGACGCACAGGTTAAGAACTATCTCCGCGGTCTTGAGCTATCGAGCACAGCAATTGAACAGCCCGAGATTGTTGGTGCATACGACCTCTTCACCTCGCACCCGGTCCTAGATCTACCGGTCCACTTTATAACCGGAGCAGAAGACCAGAACACACCAGCCGATCTTGCACAGGAATATTACGAACACCTGAAGGCTCCAGCGAAGAGTTTTACCCGTATCGATGGCGCTGCCCATAGGGTGATGTACGACCAACCCAATGCCTGGGCTGAAGCCCTGGTTCAAATAAGAAACCAGACGCCTACCAACTGACGAGCGGCCCAGCGTCGTCATACACTTCAATCAATTCGACCCTTTCCATTTTCGGAGAGGTGGATCCTGGAGTTGAAAAAATGGACATAGCTCGATTTTCCGAACGCCTCATGGGCATGAAGGACGAGGTTTGGCTGCAGCATGCAAACCCTTGGTCCGTTTGGACCCGTGTGTTGACACCCCTGCCGCTTCTGGCGTTGGCAATCTGGAGCAGAGCATGGATTGGTTATTGGGCATGGCTTGCGGTCGGTGTCGTTCTTGTCTGGATATGGATCAATCCACGCGCTTTTTCGCGGCCGGAGACTTTCGACAGTTGGTCTGCACAGGGTGTTCTCGGCGAGCGTGTCTGGCTGTGGCATCGCGACAAAGTTGCGGAACATCATAAGCGCGTCGCAAATACGGTCGCCATTGTCAGCGGCGCTGGTCTTTTGCCGTTTGCCTATGGTCTGTGGGCATTCGACTTAGGGTTCACTTGCCTCGGCATGGTTGTGATCTCGGGCGGCAAGATGTGGTTTGTAGACCGCATGGCCTGGGTTTGGAGCGACTTCCTGCGCGACGGTGGAACTTTAGATGATCTGACGGTTGGCAGTTGATCTGTGGCGCCACATTTAAACCACTCGGGAATACGATCATGAAGAAAGTAGTGTTTTGCCACGGTATGCCTGGCAGCCCATCAGATGCGGAGCTACTAAGTAAGGCCAATCCTGGTATTGAAGCCATTGCTCTGAATTTGCTGAACTTTGATCCGAAGGCCATCGACGCAGATCTTTGTGATGCCATAGATACAGCGTTGGGGGAAAACGACGGCGAGTGTGTGCATGTGGTTGGCTTTTCCATCGGCGCCATGGCGGCAATAAAAGTTGCGGCGTCCAGGCCAAACCTGGTTGGCCGACTAACATTGATATCGCCCGCTGCCCCACTTTTCATAGGTGATTTTCTACCCAAGATGGCGGGAAAACCGGTTTTTGAATTGGCCATGAAGCGTCCACGGATACTCCGGTTGCTGACGCGTCTTCAAAGTTTGCTGACCCGGTTTTTTCCAGAAACTATGGTCAAAGTATTGTTCGCAAAGTGCGGCCCTACGGAAAGAGTTCTTTTAGAAGACGAGACCTTCGTCAGCGTTATGAAAAAGGCGCTATCGGAGAGCTTCGTACAGAGGCCAGCGGCCTATCTTGCATTTATCAGCGCCTATGTCGCGGATTGGAGCGAAACTATGTCAGCGGTGCAGTGCGACGTCATCCTTTGGCACGGGACTAATGACACTTGGTCGCCGGTTGAAATGTCTCACTCGCTAAAGGGTGTGTTTGGTGAAAAAGCCACAATAAACTTGGTTCAAGGCGCTGAACACTATTCAACCCTAGTACAAGCTGAACTGTAGTTCACACTCAAGATTGACGCTTTTGGAGGTGTACAGATTCTGGATAATATACTGATTTCGTTTAAAATAGGCACTCGAAGGAAGAGGCGTCTTTGGCTCGGTCACCTCGGCTGGAGGCAGTCGGATGTTCGACCGGATTCATCAAGAAAATGCATGCGGCATCGCCCCGAAATTCGACGTATGAAATTCATATGCGGCAAGATCCGTTATTTCGGTCAATCGATGGCTAGTGGGTCTAGACAGACTTTGTTCGAACTTGGCGGACTTCTACAGAGATTTGGTATCAACCACATCCATAATGCGGAGGGAGATATCATGGGTTATCAAGATTGACGTGGGTGCGGAAACCCAGGAAGTTTTGAGTTCCTAGTGTCACAAATGAGTACGTTAAGTGGTACGGTAAGGATCAATCTCAACAGACTTCCCCCAAGAGTACATTCAAAGCAAACAGGCTACGCGCATGATTATCGAAGTTCGTCGCTACATATTAAAACCCGGACGTCGTGAGGAGTTTATCGAGTTCTTTGAACAAGAGAATCGTATTGCATTGCGCGACGCTGGGATGCTGGTCTTTGGCCCTCTGCGGGATCTGGACAATCCTGACAAAGTCCACTGGATGCGGGCATTCTCGTCGCTCGAGGAGCGAGACAGGATCAAAGATAGTTTCTACAAAGGACCGGTATGGAATGAGCACATCGAGCCCTTGGTAATGCCCTTAATCCTCCATTTCGAGGCGGATGTGACCGAAACAACAAACGGGTTTGAGAGTTTCGGGGGTGGCGTATCTCTCTGAATTCCGGGGCCCACAATCCGAAGGGCTCACAGAAGAGAACAAGACACGCTCCGCAACACCGATTGTTGCCACTGGTGTGTACGCGGTGAGTGGCGATAACCCGAGACAGACCGTGATCGCATGGCAAAATTACGTCGCCAAACCGGCAGCTTGATCGCGCATGTTAGTAAATGCAAGGCACGGATTTGAATGTCCGCTCCGGCCTGCCCGCCAGTCACTGACGTGTAGGGCAGAGAAAGGCGGCACCGGGCCCTAAGCGATCAATAGGATTGCCAATCTTAAACACCGTCCATCAGGAGTAGCTAGAAAGTCGAGACTGGCCGAACATTTTGCGATGTTCGACAGGGGTCAGTCCAGTCTTTCGCTTGAACAACCTCCTGAACGACGGCGTATCGGAATAGCCGACTGCTTCTCCAACCTCCGCGACGGAGTCGTCGGTAGTTTCAAGCAACTGCCGCGCCTCTTCAATTCGCAGCGCCAAAACGTAATCTTGCGGTGACTTACTCGTTGCTTTGCGAAAGCGTCGTGCAAACGTAGTTGGCGGCAACCCGGAACGTTTAGCCATTTCTGCGACTGGGTTATCGATGGCGTAATTGTCGGAAATCCATAACTGAGCCCGTGAGATAATGGCGTCAGCATGAGGTGCCGTAGTGATCATTGAACTGAATGGTGACTGAAGTTCTCCGCGGTTGGCCATAAGCCAGACTTTTGCTGCCCGTACCGCCCTTTGCGTGCCGCCGTAATGCGCGATCAGGAACGTAGCGAGTTCCTGCCACCCGGTTGTCCCACCTGACGTAACGGGTCCGCGGGACGCATCAGAAAAGCAAAGGCCGCGGTCGATGCGAAGCCGCACATTTGGGTAAAACCTTCGAAAAAGGCCTTCCCAAGCCCAATGTGTGGTCGCTTCAATCCCATCCAAGATACCTATTTCCGCCAGATAGACCGCCCCGGTACAGGCTGACACGATACGCGTCTTGGCCAAGTCGCGCTTAGCAAGCCACGCTAAACAAGGATGTTGTTCGGGGTCGAGCCGGTCGTGCGGTGAAAGTGTCAGTCCAGGTACGACAATAATATCAGCGTGGTCTGCGTTCTTAAATGTCTGGTCTGGCGCGATCCAGACGCCACTTCCGCAACGAAACCCCTCAATGTCCGGGCCAACGAGGCTGACGTCAAACACCGGCACAGGCTCCTCGCCGCTCACCAGATGTTCCCAATCCCGCCCTGCGGCCACCAAAGTGTCATATAGGCCAAACACGCTGGAGGCGCTGGTTTCTGGGCTGGCAACGACCTGAACCGAAAATGGCATCTCTAAAATTCCCAAAGTGGTGAATTTGCCCCCTTTTTAGCTGTTTTGCCACTCACACCCAACGAAAAATGTCGTGCAGTCTTCAAGGGCGCGTAGTTCGCTGGAGGTGTTAGCGATGATGAACGCAGTTTGGAGATTATTTTTTGACCGTGAAAAGCCGATTTTTTTGAAGAGACCTGCGCTCGGAAAACTTAACCGAACAGATGACCAAGGAAGAGGAACCGACAACTGCAAAGTTACGGAAGAGATGTGGAAATCGGTGATCTATATTGGACCAGGCTGTTCACTGATGAGAGACCGTTAGTTTGAGCAATTTCGATGTCAACTTCGTCCGCATCTCGGAAACTGCAAAGCTTGGTTTTGGATATCCGCTTCGGGCTGAAAATAGATCGTAAGAAGAGCAAACAGACTGAAAGTTCAACGGAAGAGAAACTGCGAAAACCAAATTTCTTCAACGTTGCTTAGCATTTGTGGCACTTCATCTCGCCAAAAGCTGATACTTTGATGCCAACCACTAAAGTTCTTGATGGGTCGGGCAAAAAGATATCAACTTTGCAAGTCCGCTGGCTTATTGGCAACGCGATCTTTTAGGACTGTCCAGGCTGATTGCAGGCGTTCCCATCTGTTCAGCATTGCCTCGGCCCTGCATTCTGAGATCTTTCGGTTGGTCTCGGCTTTGGTGAGCAATTCTTGCGGATCGTGGTGCCCAACGGTCTTCATAAGGTTAAGATCAAACGGCGATTGCATCTTCGGGTCTCCTTATTGTGTCAACTCGAGGATGAAATGAAATTGAACATCGTTCTTGCAGAAACTCCTTAGAAACCCCTGTGATTTCCCTTCGATTTAGTTAGAATCCGGCGAAGTTATCAAAAAGAGTAGCTTCCTTGATCTATCGCTTTGCCGAATGCGAATTGGATACCGCAAACCAGCGACTGACGCGTGGTGAAAGCGAAGTGGCTATCGAGCCTCAGGTATTCGACTTGCTTCGACTACTTGTCGAAAATCCGGGGCGGCTAGTGACCCGCGACGAGATTTTGGCGGAGGTTTGGGACGGACGCATCGTTTCGGAAAGTGCCATCAGTGCGCGGATTGCATCCGCTCGCAAGGCTGTCGGCGACGATGGAAAACGTCAGGGCGTCATTCGCACGCACCACGGCAGAGGGCTGGAGTTCGTCGCCCAGGTGGATACCTCTACTGCCGTCATGCCCACTGAAAAAGATCAACCAGAGCCTCCGAAAGTCAAATATGCCTTTTCGGTCAGGGGACACTCGCTTGCCTATCTCGTGTCTGGCTCGGGACCTCCATTGTTTCAACTCGATGGTCCTCCCCTTAGCAAAGAAAAAGCTTGGCACATCCCTATTCTGCGCGACGGTTACACTGCCTATCGAGAAGGTAGAACGCTCGTGCAAATGGATTGGGCCGGAACCGGTCTGTCCGATTCATTCGATGATGCCCTCAGTATCGAGGAGAATGTAGAAGATATTATTTCGGTGGCAGATGCGGTCGGACTCGAGCAATTTGCATTGATGAGCGAATCCGGCGCCTGTTTGGAGGCCGTGACCTTGGCCGCTTTGCACCCTGAAAGGGTTAGTCGACTGGTGATCGTCGGTGGCTATACCGAAGGCCGAACGCTGCGAGAGCCTGAGGGACGTCCAGAAGTTCTCAAGACCATGATGGAGGCTGGTTGGGATCACTTGGAAGGCGGCATAGCTACCGCCTTCACGACGGCGTATTTTCCAGAAGGCCCATCGGAGGCCATACCGCATATGGTAGGATTAATGCAGCAAAGTGCATCTCGGGATTTTGCACTGAGCATGCGAGACAGGACCAACAATGCATCGACAACGCATCTCTTAAGCGAGATTCAATGCCCGACGCTAATTGTTCAGGGTCGCAACGATGCCGTGCATCCTTTGGTTCAGGCCAAAAAACTTGCAGCTGGCATCCCCAATGCCGAACTTTTGGTACTGGAAAGCGCCAACCATTTGCCTTTACCAGGCCATCCAACCTGGGACCGTTACATCCCTGCACTGCGCGCCTTTCTGGACGGCTAAGGAGACCGACATCGAGTCGCAACGAACGGCAGATCTGTTTAGCGACACGAGAATTGCAAAGTCGGTTTTTGAAGGTCTGCTTCGGGCTGCGACCAGCAATTGATGCTTGCTGCGGAGAACGGCAACACCGAGTCCGACCTGCCCATTCGACAGAGCGCAGCGAAAGTCAGCTTTTTATGGCTTGGTCATAAATGCGGCTCGGATCGCCTCTTTCATAGCGTCCTGAGGCCCTCGTTCTTTCGACTTGCTGGATGCCATCACCAGCTTGGAGGCAGGTGTGTTCCCGAAGCCCAATGCGTCGTTCACCACAGATAGACCTGCGTGAAACGACGAGCGACCAAGTAGACCTACTGCAATCCCAGCTTCAACCGCTGCAATCACGCCAGAGACGCTCTGGCTGGAATATACAACGCGATATGGCTCTCCGCGGGCCTGCAATGAATTGACTGCCGCGTCGCGCCACCAGCATGCATGATCGAACAAGGCAACCGGAAGGCTTTCATCGATCTGAAAATTGCGGCGCGCCGACGACACCCAACAAGTTGGGTCTTCATAAAGAACTTCCTCATGGCTGGACGGGTTTTCGACCTCATAGACCGCAAGGTCCAGCGAACCTTTGTCGAGGGCCTCGGGAAAACTGGTGCTCAGAGCGCATGTGACATCCAGTTCGACTTTCGGATGATGGCGGGTGAAGGTCGCAATGATCGCCGCGAGTTTCGTTCGTCCGTGATCGTCGGGTATGCCCAAACGTAGTTTCCCGCTTACAGTGTTCTGGGAAATCTCCCGTAGTGCCGCGTCGAGACGTGCCGTCACCTCCTGCGCGACTGGAAAGAGCTTTCGTCCCGTGTCGCTCAGGACCACCCCGCGACCATGCCTGTCAAAGACCGGCTGACCCAGGATCGCTTCGAGGCGCTTGATTTGAAGACTCGTTGCAGACTGCGACCGGTGGATGCGGGCGGCACCGTCTGTGACGCTGCCGGCATCGGCCACGGCGACGAAGGTTCGCAGAAGATCGCTATCCAGGTTTTCCATTTGTTTTTCCAATACCGGAAATTGAAACTATGCGTTTCACAGATGCCTCGCGCCGCACTATTTTTCAAGGTCAGAGGAGTATCCCATGTCCGATCAGACAGATGCCAACCGACCATCCAACCGGAAACCTTTAGTGTGGGGCCTGTTTCTGCTTCTGTTGGCAGGCGTAGGTCTTGCTTGGCCGGAACACGCCGCAAACGCATCAATGTTCGTCGTATGGGGTCTAATTGTCGTTGCCCCCATTGTTATTCCGGGCATCGTTCTAGCAGCCTGGATCATCGCAAGCGGCGCGGATACCCACATCGCTAGTGCCTTCGAGGGCAGGACACTGAGAGCGGTTTTGGCTGCATCGCTCATCGGAGCCATCACGCCGGTCTGCGGTGTGACAGTGCTGCCCTTAATGGCCGGATTGATGGCAGCGGGCGTGCCACTCGCTCCGATCATGGCATTCTGGCTATCCTCCCCAATAACTGATCCGGCGATGCTCGCGACAACAGCCGCGACACTGGGTTTGAGCTTTGCGATCGGCAAAACACTCGCAGCTTTCGGATTAGGCATATTCGGGGGCGTGGTCACAGGGCTATTCGCCAAGACACCTTGGGCAATGAGCGCGCTTCGAGACAATGGTTTTGCGCGCCAACTGAGTGCTGCACGATGCGGAAGGGATCAACCCTTTGATCCATGGGTATGGCGGTCTGAGGCACGAAGGCATTCTTTCAGCAGACAGTTCTGGGCGACCACGCGGCTGATCCTGATCTGCCTGATCCCGGCATTTGCCGCCGAGTATGCCCTGAACACCGCACTGACGCCAGGCGCACTAGCAACATATGTTGGCGAAGACAAATGGTGGGCAATACCCGCCGCAGTCTTCGTCGGTGCCCCGGCCTATATCGACGGTTACGCTGCGCTCCCGCTGACACGCGGGTTGATCGACAACGGCATGTCCGAAGGCGCGGCGATGGCTTTCCTTGTCTCGGGCGGTGTTGTCAGCATCTGGGGTGCTATGGCCATCGCACCGGTGCTCAAATTGCAACCGTTCATGCTCTATCTGCTGCTTGCAGTTCTGGGGTCGCTTGGGGCGGGGTATGTCTTTGGGTGGATCGTCTGAGATTCAGCGTTAACGGGAAGCAGACGTTCAGCAACCGGCAGCTTCGTCCGCAATGTGTGAGTACGAGCAGCGCCAAAATTTGCAATTGCAGCGAATGACCGAAATGCGGGCTGCGACCGCAGAATGCCAGCAGGGTGCCGAATGTCTCTTATGGGCCGCTCAGTGCTTTTGGCTGCGTGCGCGGTAAAATTGCACAATAACCTGTTCTTCACGTCAGAGCTGTGCGGCATTTTGCACTTGGCACCGTGCGGAAGAAGTGCGGTGTCCATTGCTGATAATGCCTCCGAGCGGTGACGCCCTAGGTGGCATCTGATTGACATTTTGGGTATTTTGGCGCAAAATAAAAGCATATTTAAACAGCATTAACACTATTCAAAATTTGCAAATCACACTTGGTCGAGATTGGTGTAAAGCGTCCTATTTGGCGCAATTCCCAAGAGAAATTGACAGAAGTTCATTTTTAAAACGGAGGCTTACTTTAGCTATGTCCAGTCTTATTCAATCTGTTTTCGGTCGTGTCACCCAACAGGAAAACGGTCAGTCCGTACACGGAATATTGGTCAAGATTCAGGCGGTATTTGGGGATGGCTGGCGCAAGCGAGACGGCTGTAAGATCGATCTTGGATGCGTCCTGACGGCCGCCGATGGCCGATTTGTGCTCATAGTGGATTCGTCGAAAATACCCGAAGACTGTCGATGTGCAGGTCCGATGGAATTGCGGATAAAGCTGCGCGACCGCGATGGCGTGCGCATCCATAAAGCTCGGCTCAAGATTGAGGATTGTTCCTGCACCGACGATATTAAAATCGACGTCGCCATCCCGGCAAAGAAGCTGGCGTGTCACCTGAGGCGCCCGTTAAGCTGGGCTGCACCGGATAAGCCGTTTTTGCCAGAAAGCGTTCTTGATGACATTGAGGAAGCGCTTGAGCTTGCGGATGCTGATCGGTTGCTGCGCAAGCGCACTCACTTCTTTGAGTGCATCCGCCCGACGCTTGCGATTTTTGACAACTCGCTTAGTGATGCCTGGAGTGTTCTGAACGGAGACGTCGCTGCCAAGGGGCGCTATGTGGATGTACTCAATGCTCTTTGTGCCACGTCGCCAACAGGCTGCGGCTGTGGCGGCGCATCCGGGGATGATGCAGGCGGTATCTTGCAGGACATTTTTTCCGACGACTGCAATGATGACAGCTGTAGGCCCATCAAATCCAAACCCAACCCGGTGTGCTGTTCCGACCATGTCTGCCCGACCGGTAAGTCCCTGATCGCTGACAAAGACATGAGCTTGATGGTCTTTGCGGCCATGCATGTATCCTGTGGTCACAGACCAACAATGATCAAATACGTCGGCGCGCTGCTTGAACAACGTTGCCGGTTCCAGGTGTTGACCGCGCTTCATGAAGCAGCTGTCAACCTGATTTGCAAGAAGCCGCACGCAGGGCGTCATTTTAAGGATCTGCTCGAATATGTGATGTGCATCTGCACCGGTCAAACCCCTTGCGGACAAGTGCCTTGCTGTCAAACTTGTGTCCGCCAGCCCATCCTGGATTGCATCACGGATGCCTATAGAAACTGGTGCAGTATCGAATGCTACACCGTGACCAAGATCAACCCAGAGCGTGCCTGCCCCGGTGACACGGTTGCGATCTGCGGGTGCGGGTTTGGCGATATTGCGGGGCAAGTGCAGTTCACCCAGCATGGCACGATGAACCCCGGTCCGATCGCTGTGCCGACCTCGTGGTCAGACGAACGCATCTGCGTGATCGTCCCGTCCAGTGCAGGATGTGGTTTGGCGATCATTCCTCCGACCCAAACGATCAGCGTCTGCGATCGTTTCCTGGACTATCGAAAAAGCGGCACGATGTTGGCTGAATTCGAAGGTACAAGCGCTGACATTCTCAAGTTTATCGTCAAAGGGCATCAGAACGACGACTGCCTGTTACCCGGCGAGGTTCTGAAAATCCGCTGGAAGGTCTGCGCCGCTGACTCAGTGACTGTGCGCATCGTCAATACAGACACCGGCGCTGCCATTGCGCAGATTTCACCGGCCCCCGATCTGGGACGCTGGGATTTCGATCAGACTGACTTCGACCAAACGACCCGAGTGCGGGTCGAAATCGTCGTGACCGGTAAATGTAAACCTCCTACAGTAAGTCAGGGCTTAGACCTCGTTTTCCAGAACCCGCCGGATCTATCCATCGACGGGGTCGAGGTAACGCAGGCGATTCAGTATTTCCGAGCCAACCAGCATCTGACTGATCCAGCTGACCGCGGCCCGGACAACTCCCTTCAACTTGTTGCCAATAAATCGGCCTGGGTGCGGACATATCTGCGCAGTGGGCAGGATCCGAATTTCGATAATGGGCAGCTCGGCAATGTCAGTGGCACACTTCAAGTGGAACGCCGGGTTGGTGGGATCTGGTCCACGGTGGCCAATATCGTTCCGACCAATGCCCCGGTGACAGCGCAGGACAGTTTCTCAAGCTACGACGCAGAGAGACGCGACATTGATGCGACGCTGAACTTCATTATCCCTGCCAACGTAATGACCGGGCTCTTGCGCCTTTCTATCACTGTCTCGTCGCCAGACGATTGCTATGGAGGCAGCGGCACGGCCCAACAGCTTGTTGATGTCGATCTTGAGCAAGAGTTGCGCGTTGCAGCCGTCACAATTGGCTATAACGGTCCACCGATGGGCGGCGGCGCCAATATTACCTTGCCTGCCCCCAACGCAGCACAAGTTGCCGCTGATACCAGCTTTGCCCTTCGGGTTTTCCCGGTAGGCAGTACGCCCAATGTGCGTATCATCGACAGTCAGACAACAACACAAGGTCTGACAAACAACAATTTCCCAGCGGGGGGATGCGATCCCAACTGGACGCCGATCCTGAATTTCGTGGCTAACGCGCGCACGAATGACGGTAATCAGGGCGATTGGCTTTACTATGGACTGGTCAATGCGGCGATCCCGCGCTCGCATGGCAACACAGGATGCGCCAGCGGCGGCAACGGCGCTGGCTTGTCCGGTAGCCCGATCACGTTGGCGCATGAGTTGGGCCATCAGGCGGGTTTACCACATGCCCCATGTGGCACGGTCGGCACGCCAAACGCGAGCTACCCGCTTTACGAGCCTTACGATACCGGCATGACAACGACCGATAGCAATGGCAACACTGTCTATTCGGATGCGAGCATCGGCGAATACGGCCTCGACACAAATGACGGGACAATACACCGGCCAGCCAACAGTGAGGATCTGATGGGTTATTGCGGCCCCCGGTGGGTCTCGATCTTTACGCATAACTATATGCTGAACCGCGCCGAATTTGACCCGGTGGCGCTGGCAACAGGCGTGTCTGGCGGCAATTCGGTGGGGGCAGGCGCCATGGAAGTCGACAGGCAAGACCAGATGCGTCCTTTCGTGACGATCGTGGGAGAGGTCGGCAAAGACATGCAGGTCTCGGTCGCAAGCCTCGTACGGGTTCCAACCCGGCCCTTGCGGATGTCTGGCGCGCGTACCGATCTAGTTTTGCAGTTGATCGGGGACAAGGACGAGGTGATCTCATCTGCGCCGGTGTTCACAATGGATAATCACGACGCCAATGGCGATGGCTGCGGTTGCGGCGGAGGCGATAAAAAGGATCCGCCTAAACCGCCGTATAGTTTCATTGCGGCAATGGGCGATGTCGGCTCCGGAATTGCAATCCGCATCTGCCAGGGGGACGCAGTCATATGGGAGCGCAAGCGACCGGCACGGCCGGTTAAATTGGCTTCGGCTGAAGCCAGCATTGGCAAGTCTGGTCTAAAGGTTTCCTGGAAAACGACCGGTGCCAAGCGTGGTTACGATCCCGATATTTGGCTGCAATGGTCTTCTGATGGTGAACGCTGGAACGGGCTCAGGGTTGGTGCGAGAGGTAACAGCGTTGAGATCGACCCCAACACCATTCCGGTCGACAAGGTTTGGATTAGGGTCCTTGCTCATGACGGTTACTTCACCGCAACGGCAGACACCAAGCAAGTTAAACTGCCACTAGCGCCACCCGAACTCGCCATTATTCACCCCTCTGAGGGGCAAGTGGTGCGCCCGGACCGACCGCTGCATCTCTGGGGTACATTCACTGGCCGCACCGAAGCAAAATCCGTTGAATGGTATCTGGACGGCAAGAATGTCGCCAAAGATCTGGATGCTTGGATCGATGTACCCAAGCCAGGTGACCATGTGGCGGAGCTGCGCGTTAAAGACGCAAACCCGGTAACTGTCAAGTTTTCTACAGGTGAGCGCTAGGGTCAGGACCCATTGATTTCCGTTTTGCGGCGTGATTCACGGTTCAAAAACGAGCGGTGAACATGTCTGATCT